>NZ_JBXAVX010000008.1:0-268263 GCF_057291295.1 Janthinobacterium sp. 1L-D-8-B-C4 | reverse complement strand
GGACCGTGAAACAACTTTGCGCCGATGATAGTGCTGCAACCAGTGTGAAAGTAGGTTATCGTCAGGCTTGTTATTCGTAGTAGAGAAAAACCCCGATCAGTGATGAGCGGGGTTTTTTTTCGTCTGCTGTTTTATTGTGTCAGAAATCGATATATTGGCCACCTTGTCGACGCGGATTGCTATATAATTCTCCTCCTCAGATCAGATGGCCTGCTGCCCCGTTGGGAGCAGGTTGTTGAAAAAGTTATGCCTGATGACCATAGCAAGTTGGTACCACCCCTTCCCATCCCGAACAGGACCGTGAAACAACTCTGCGCCGATGATAGTGCTGCAACCAGTGTGAAAGTAGGTTATCGTCAGGCTTGTTATTCGTAGTAAAGAAAAACCCCGCTCAGTGATGAGCGGGGTTTTTTTTTCGTCCATTACTTTCTGGTACGGTATCAAATACCCCAGATAATGCTCTCGCCTTCGGCCTTGGCCGAGCGCAGCATTTCCATCAGCGGGAAGGCGCGCTGAGAAAAATGGACTTTTTGCGCACGTGCGTGTTCACCCGACTCGCCATCTTCCAGGGTTTCTGGCGTATGCGCATCGTGTTCGATGTCGTTTTCCGGGTGGGCTTTGGTTTCAGCCACTTCTTTTTCCAGCAGCTCCAGCGCGTGGCCTGCTTCCGCAGGCGTGATCACGCCGCGCGTCGGGCTCTTGTGCAGGATGTCGAGGATACGTTGCGCGTGTTCCTGGTACATCAGGACTGCAGGGGAGGATTTGGATTTGAATGAGATCAACATAATAGGCTTTCTGAATTCTTGTTGTTAGTCATGAAACCATATCACGACTTGGATTTTTGCACAGGGCGTCTGCAAGCCGGACAGCAACATGTGTTGGACGGGACACTTATTTACAAGTGCCAAGGCCGTGATTTTAAGTTTGGGCTAAGCAGAAATTTCTCACTCAATCTTGACCGAGTCCATAAAGGTGTCGATATTCTCGCGCGACAGCTTGCTTTCCTGCCCGAGAATAACGACTTGGAAGATGCGCTTGTCCTGCGCCACGAAGCGTCCGACCAGCAAGGCTGGCTGGCCATTCTGGGTGCCCGTGGCTTCGATGCTGACGCTGCTTTTCTGGTGCGTGCCAGCGGCGTTGCTGCTGGCCGCCGTGGCCGACTTTTCGCTGCGCACTGTGCCCTTGATATTGTTGAGCAAGGCCTGCTTCATGGCCGGCAAGGCGGCCTGTGCCTGTTCCGCGCTGCCCAGCTCGGCGCTGCCGATGGCAAAGGTATTGCCATCGACTTCGCTGGCCGTCATGGTCAGGCTGACCTTCTTGCCATCGAGATCTATCTCGCGCGTCAGCACGGCGGGCTTGCCGGGAAACAGCGCTGTGAAGTGCGCATCCGGGCTGCGATATTCGCGCCAGTCGAATTTGGGGCTGCAAGCGGCCAGGATGGTGGCGGTGGCCAGCACGCTGGCGATGGCGGTGAATGATGTTTTTTTCATCAGGCGATGGTAGCAGTGCTGCCTGTTGCATGCAATCGCGCACGCGCACGGCTCAGGCAACATGCAATACGCGCCGGTACTGTATGGCTTCGGCAACATGCACTCTGGTGATGGTGCTGCTGCCGGCCAGGTCGGCAATGCTGCGCGCCACACGCAATACGCGGTGATAGGTGCGTGCCGACCAGTGCAGACGCAGCATGGCGCCGTGCAGCAGCTGTTCGCCAGGTGCGTCGAGCTGGCAATATAGCGCGATTTCCTGATTGTCCAGTTGATGGTTGGCTTTTCCCTGGCGCGCCAGCTGCAAGGCAAACGCTGCCGCCACGCGCGCGGCGATCGCCGCCGTGCTTTCACCGGCAACCGCCTTCGCGCCCAGCATTGCCGGCGCCATGGCCGGCACTTCGATTTGCAAATCGATGCGGTCGAGCAGCGGACCCGACAGCCGGCCATGGTAGCGCAGCACGGCGTCCGGGGTGCATCGGCAGCGGCCGGACGCATGGCCCAGATAACCGCAGGGGCAGGGATTCATGGCGGCGATCAGTTGAAAACGTGCCGGGAACTCGGCCTGGCGCGCCGCGCGCGAAATGGTGATCACGCCGGACTCCATCGGCTGGCGCAACACGTCCAATACCCTGCGCTCGAATTCGGCGATTTCGTCGAGAAACAGTACGCCGCAATGGGCCAGTGAAATTTCTCCGGGACGCGGCACATTGCCGCCACCGACCAGGGCCACGCCAGAGGCCGTCTGGTGCGGCGCGCGATACGGCCGGCGTTTCCAGTTTTCCACCTTGAAGTTGCCGCCCAGCGAATGTACGGCCGCCGCTTCCAGTGCCTCTTCATCGCTCATCGGCGGCAAGATGCCGGGAAAGCGGCTGGCCAGCATGGTCTTGCCGGCGCCGGGCGGCCCCACCATCAGCAGGCTGTGGCCACCGGCGGCAGCCACCTCCAGCGCCCGCCGCGCATGGTGCTGTCCTTGTACGTCGGCAAAGTCGGGATAGGAAAAATGCGGCGCCAGCAAGGCTGGCTGGTGCCGCTGCAGGGCGGTGCGCTGATCGCGCGCTGCAAAATGGGCGCACACTTCGAGCAGGCTGTGGGCCGGATAGATGCTGGCGTTCGGCACCAGCGCTGCCTCATCAGCATTAGCGTGCGGCAAAATGAAGGCGCGCGGCGCGCCACTTTTGCTGCGTTGCATGGCAAACGTCATCGCCAGCGCGCCACGGATGGGCCGCAACTGTCCCGACAGCGACAGCTCGCCGGCAAATTCATATTCATGCAGTCGTTCGGCGGGAAGTTGGCCAGAGGCGGCCAGGATGCCCAGCGCGATCGGCAGGTCGAAGCGTCCCGATTCCTTCGGCAGGTCGGCTGGCGCCAGGTTGGCCGTGATGCGCCTGGCCGGCATGTCGAAGCCGCAGTTTTGCAGCGCGGCACGCACCCTGTCGCGTGACTCCTTGACTTCGGTGTCAGGCAGGCCAACGATGGTAAACGAGGGCAGGCCATTGGCGAGATGCACTTCGACATTGACCTCGGGTGCTTCCATGCCGGCCAGGGCGCGGCTTTTCAAGACTGCCAGGCTCATGACATCTCCCTGCACCGCGGTGCGCGGGCAGGATCAGTCTAGTGCTTGCTTGGGCATGACGCTTGAGGTTCGCCAGTACTGACTGCTTTACAGGGGCTTGCTGACATTGACTGTTTTGGAGTCATTCAGGCGTGCTTCGAGTTCGATCACGCGCAGTTCGAGCGCATCGAGTTTGGCACGCGTCTTGGCCAGTACCTGTGCCTGGATATCGAACTCCTCGCGCGTGACCAGGTCCAGGCGGGCGAAGCCCTGGGTCATCATCGACTTCACGTTCTTTTCGATATCCTTGGCCGGCGAATTTTCGATGGCCTGGTGGATCTTGCCCTGCAAATCGTTAAAGAAAGTATTCATGTCCATGGTATGTCCTTAGTGGTGCTGCAAGTGCATCGCACCATTGCGGTGCACATCAGCTTTAATGTGGTGCGAAAGTGAAAGGTTCAACAAGATTGCTCGGCCATCTTCCGTATTTCCTAGGGCTTGCAGGCTATGTATGGACGGAAATTCAGCTGTCAAGGTGGCAATGAAGCTGGCACGCATTCTGCTAAAGAGTTAATGAACGCTTTGTGATCGCCAGACCAGATTTTAAACCTCAACCGCTTTAAAAGTTCAATAAAAGGGAATCGCCATGAAGAATCTGTCCAAGAGCATGACTGTAGCAGCTACGCTGGCATTTGCCATGTCCGCGATGTGCGGTGCTGCCATGGCGCAGGAAGTTGCCGCAGCGCCAGCCGCGGCCGAAGCAGTGCCTGACAATGTGGTGGCGTACAACGTGGCCCTGACCAGCGACTACCGTTATCGCGGCGTGTCGCAAACGCGTTTGAAACCGGCCATCAGCGGCGGCGCCGATTACACGCACAATCCGACCGGCCTGTACCTGGGCACCTGGCTGTCGAGCATCAAATGGATCAAGGACGGTGGTGGCGACACGAATATCGAATGGGATGTCTACGGCGGCAAGCGCGGCGAGATCAGCGAGGGCATCAGCTACGACGTGGGCGGCTTGTACTACTTCTACCCGTCGAATGGCCTGAGCACCAACGCCAATACCTTTGAACTGTATGGCCAGCTCGGTTTCGGTCCTGCCTATATCAAGTATTCCCACTCGACCACTAATTTGTTCGGCGTGGCCGACAGCAAGAACAGCGGCTATCTCGACGTCGGCGCCAATGTCGAAATCACCGACGGCTATATGCTGAACCTGCACGCCGGCCACCAGAAGGTCGCCCATAACGGTTCCCTCAGCTACAACGATTACAAGATCGGCGTGACCAAAGACTACGGCGTGGTGACCGTGTCGCTGGCGGCGGTCAAGGCGAATATCGATTCCTTCGCGCCGAACGGCAAGAACCTGGCCAAAACCGGTGCAGTACTGACTGTTTCCAAAACTTTTTAAGCGAGATTGCCATGAAAATGATTACCGCGATCATCAAGCCCTTCAAGCTGGACGAAGTGCGCGAAGCCTTGTCAGCTATTAATGTGCAAGGCATTACCGTCACGGAAGTGAAGGGTTTCGGCCGCCAGAAAGGCCACACGGAACTGTACCGTGGCGCCGAGTACGTGGTCGATTTCCTGCCAAAAACCAAGATTGAAGCAGCCGTCGATGACGCCATCGTCGACCAGGCCATCGAAGCGATCGAAGGCGCCGCGCGTACCGGTAAAATCGGCGATGGCAAGATTTTCGTCACCACTCTGGAACAAGTCATCCGCATCCGCACCGGCGAAACCGGCAACGAAGCGCTCTAAGGGGAATATTGATGCGTAAAAATATAACAAAATTGCTAGCTGGGGTAGCCTGTCTGTTTGCATTTGGCGTCTCCGCGCCAAGTTTTGCCGATGCACCTGCGAAACCGGAAGCTGCCGCGGCCACCACGGCCGCTGTCGCCACGCCGGAAGTCGCACCGCTTGCCGTGCCAGCCGCCGCTCCTGCGCCTGCCGCAGTGGCCGCCGCTCCTGCTGCTGCACCTGCGGCGGCGCCCGCACCGGTACCCAACAAGGGCGACACCGGTTTCATGATGGTCTGCGCCATCCTGGTCATTCTGATGACAATTCCTGGCCTGGCCCTGTTCTACGGCGGCCTGGTGCGTTCCAAGAACATGCTGTCGGTGCTGATGCAGGTGTTCATGGTGTTCTCCCTGGTGGTCGTGTTGTGGTGCATCTATGGCTACTCGCTGGCGTTCACTGAAGGCAATGCGTTCTTCGGCACCTTTGCCCGCGCCTTCCTGAACGGTATCTGGGATCCGGCCACTGGCACCTTTGCCGTTGCCGCTACCTTCAGCAAGGGCGTGGTCATTCCCGAGTTCGTCTTCGTGGCCTTCCAGGGCACGTTTGCGGCGATTACCTGCGCACTGATCGTCGGCGCCTTTGCCGAGCGCGCCAAGTTCTCGGCCGTACTGGCTTTCGTTGTACTGTGGTTCACGTTTGCCTACCTGCCAGCGGCCCACATGGTGTGGTTCTGGACCGGTCCTGACATGATCACCGACGCCGCTTCGGTCGCGGTTGAAGCCGCCAAGGCTGGCTGGATCTATCAAAAAGGCGCGCTGGACTTCGCCGGCGGCACCGTGGTGCACATCAACGCCGCTGTCGCTGGCCTGGTTGGCGCGATCATGATCGGCAAACGCGTCGGCTACGGCCGTGAATCGATGGCGCCACACTCGCTGACGATGACCATGATCGGCGCTTCCCTGCTGTGGGTGGGCTGGTTCGGTTTCAATGCCGGTTCCTCGATGGAAGCAGGCGACCTGGCTGCCTTGGCCTTCGTCAACACCATGCTGGCGACCGCTGCTGCAACGCTGTCGTGGGTATTCGGTGAATGGATCACCAAAGGCAAGCCTTCGATGCTCGGTGGCGCTTCCGGCGCGGTTGCCGGCCTGGTGGCGATCACGCCTGCGGCCGGTTTTGTCGGCCCGATGGGCGGCCTGGTGATCGGCCTGCTGGCCGGTATCGTCTGCCTGTGGGGCGTGACTGGCCTGAAACGCCTGATCGGTGCCGATGATTCGCTCGACGTGTTCGGCGTGCACGGCGTCGGCGGTATCCTGGGTGCCATCCTGACCGGCGTGTTTGCTGCGCCACAATTGGGTGGCCAGGGCATTTTCGACTATGTCACCAATAAAATCTCGACCGATCCGTATTCGATCGGCCATCAAGTGTGGGTACAGGCGCAAGCGGTCGGCACCACGGTCATCTGGTCGGCCGTGGTTTCCGTGATCGCCTACAAGCTGGTCGATATCGTCATCGGTCTGCGCGTACCGGAAGAAGAAGAACGCGAAGGTTTGGACATCAGCAGCCACGGCGAGCAGGCTTACCACGGTTAATTATTGATGTTGTGAGTTGTTTTGCCGGAAAGGCGCCTCGTTGAGGCGCCTTTTTTTCGTCTGGGGAACGGCGAAGGTCTTTAAAACAAGGCTTTTGCCCCGATTTGGGCTACTTACACGGTAATATAGTCGGCAGTTCTGTGTGCTTTTTTGAATACTGCACATAATTTAAGGATGTAACTATGGTTCCCCATCTCGTCACGGCCCTGACCGGACCGCTGCTCGACCTCGAAAAAAAGATCCTCGCCGCCACGCCGGCCATTGAGCGCTGGTTCCGCATGGAATGGCAAGAACATACGCCGCCATTCTATTGCTCGGTCGACTTGCGCAACGCCGGCTACAAGCTGGCCCCGGTCGACACCAATCTGTTCCCTGGCGGTTTTCACAACCTGGCTACCGAAATGCTGCCGCTGTCGGTGCAGGCGGCGATGGCCGCGATCGACAAATATTGCCCGGACGCCCGCAACCTCTTGATCGTGCCGGAATTGCACAACACCACGCCGCAGTATCTGCAGAACGTGGCACGCCTGATGCAGATCTTCCGCCAGACGGGACTGCACGTGCGTTTCGGTTCCTGGTCGCCCGAGATTACCCAGCCCACGCCGCTGGCCCTGCCGGACGGCAATATGCTGGTGATCGAGCCGCTGGTGCGCCTGAACAATGGCCGCCGCCTGGGCTTGAAAGATTTCGATCCTTGCACGATCTTGCTGAACAACGATCTGTCCGACGGCATTCCCGACATCCTGCAAAACATCCATGAACAAAGCCTGCTGCCGCCCTTGCATGCGGGCTGGGCCTTGCGCCGCAAGAGCAACCACTACACGGCCTACGATGAAGTGGTGAAAAAATTCGGCAAGATGATCGACGTCGATCCCTGGATGCTGAACCCTTTCCACGCCAAGTGCAGCGGCGTGAACTTCCAGGAAGGCGAGGGCGAAGATGCGCTGGCCGCCAGCGTCGACGTGCTGCTGGCCAAGATCCGCAAGAAGTACAAGGAATACGGCATCAAGGAAAAGCCGTTCGTCATCGTCAAGCCTGACGCGGGCACCTATGGCACCGGCATCATGACGGTGCGCGACGCCAGCGAAGTGCGCGACCTGTCGCGCAAGCAGCGCGAAAAAATGTCCATCGTCAAGGATGGCCAGCTGGTCACCGACGTGATCATCCAGGAAGGCGTGCCGACCTTTGAAAGCATCAAGGATGCGGTGGCCGAGCCGGTGGTCTACATGATCGACCGCTATGTGGTGGGAGGCTTTTACCGCGTGCACGCTGAAAAGGGCGTGGACCAGAACCTGAACGCGCCCGGCTCGCAATACGTGCCGCTGGCGTTTGCCCAGCAGCATGCGGTACCGGATCTGAAGGCCAAGCCGGGCACGGCCGCGCCGAACCGCTTCTATGTGTACGGCGTGGTGGCGCGCCTGGCCTTGCTGGCCGCGTCGCTGGAAATGGAACGCACGGACCCGAACCCCGAAGTGTATTGAACCGCTGACGCATGGCCGGCCAGGCGGGGTCAGAACCCCGCCTGGCGATCTCGGCTAGAATCAAGCCTTCTTCTTCCCGCATTCCGACTGGACCGCCTCATGAAAATTGCATTCCTTGCCGATCCGCTGGCAGGCTTCAAGACTTACAAAGATTCCACTTTCGCCATGATGCGCGAAGCGGCCCGCCGCGGCCACGCCATTTACGCCTTCGAACAGAAGGACATGGCGCTGGAAGAAGGCATCGTCACGGTGCAAGTGCAGCACATCACCCTGACCGGCGACGAGCACGACTGGTACAAGGTCGAGTCACGCGAGGAAGTGCTGCTGTCCACTTTTGACGCCATCATCGAGCGCAAGGATCCGCCGTTCGACATGGAGTATGTGTACGGCACGTATTTGCTGGAACTGGCCGAAAAGCAGGGTGCGAAAGTATTCAACAAGCCGTCGGCAATCCGCGACAACAATGAAAAGCTGGCCATCGCGCAGTTTTCGGAATTCACCTCGCCAACCCTGGTCACCTCGAACGAAGCGCGCCTGCGCGCCTTCCATGCCAAGCACCAGGACGTGATCTTCAAGCCGCTCGACGGCATGGGCGGCACCGGCATCTTCCGCGTCAAGGCCGACGCGCTGAACCTGGGCGCCATCATCGAAACGTTGAGCGAGAACGGCGCGCAGACCATCATGGCGCAGCGTTTCATCGCCGATATCGACAAGGGCGACAAGCGGATCCTGGTGATCGGCGGCAAGCCGGTGCCGTATTGCCTGGCGCGCATTCCGCAAAACGGCGAAGTGCGCGGCAACCTGGCGGCCGGCGGCAAGGGCGTGGCCCAGCCATTGACGGCGCGCGACCTGGAAATCGCCGAAAAGCTGGGCCCCATCCTGGCCGCGAGGGGCCTGATGCTGGTAGGATTGGACGTGATCGGCGACTACCTGACGGAAGTCAACGTCACCAGCCCGACCTGCTTCCAGGAAATTGCGCAGCAGACCGGTTTTGACGTGGCCGCCATGTTTATCGATGCGGTCGAGCAGGGCGTGGCGCAGTCTTCTGCGCACACGGCATAAGGAATCAATATGGTAGGGATTTTGCTCATGACACACGCGCCGCTGGGCCAGGCTTTCATTGCCGCCTGCGCGCACGTGTTTCGCGGACCGACCGAGCGTTTTGAAGCGATCGACGTGCTGGCCGATCAGGACCTGGCCGAAGTGCAGAAGCTGGCTTCGGCCGCCATCTGCCGCCTCGACGACGGCGCCGGCGTGCTGGTGATGACCGACGTGAAAGGCGGCACGCCGTCGAACTGCTGCAACAAGCTGGCCGATGCGGGCCGTGTGGAAGTGATCGCCGGCATCAGCCTGCCGATGCTGCTGCGCGCCATCACCTACCGCCGCGATACGCTTGATGTGGTGGTCGAGATGGCGCTGGCCGGTGCGCAAAGCGGCGCCGTGCGCGTCGACAACCGCATTCGCGTGGGCGAATAAAAGTGCCATGGCCGCCGCCCTGACGGCGGTGGGAGTTTTTTTTCAGGGATAGAGACTAGACAAAAATGATTCAAAAAGAACTCGAAATCATCAACAAGCTGGGCCTGCACGCGCGCGCCTCGGCCAAATTCACCCAGATGGCCGCCCGCTACAAGAGCGATGTCTGGCTGACTCGCAACGCGCGCCGCATCAACGCCAAGTCCATCATGGGCGTGATGATGCTGGCCGCCGGCAAGGGCGCGAAAGTGACCCTGGAAGCAGAGGGCGCCGATGAACAGGCGTGTGTCGATGCCTTGACCGCCCTGATCAACGACAGGTTTGGCGAAGGCGAGTAATGTCCGCCGAACGCAGCCGCAGCCGTCTTCCCACAGGTCACCCCATGGCTTCTTTCACGCTCCACGGCATTCCGGTTTCGCGCGGCATCGCCATCGGCCGCGCGCACCTGCTGGCGCCAGCAGCGCTTGACGTCAAGCACTACCTGGTCGCCCAGGAGCAGATCGAAGCCGAAGTGCTGCGCCTGCAAAATGCGATCGCCGCGGTCCACAAGGAATTGCAAACCCTGTGGAACGAGCTGCCGAAAGACGCCCCTACCGAGCTGGGCGCCTTTATCGACGTGCATGCGCTGATCCTGTCCGACCCGATGATTTCCGAAGCGCCACTCGACATCATCCGTTCGCGCCACTACAACGCCGAATGGGCGCTGCTGACGCAGATCGATGAATTGTCGGCCCAGTTCGACGAAATCGAAGATCCCTATCTGCGCGAGCGCAAGGCCGACATCCAGCAAGTGGCCGAGCGGGTGCTGAAAGTACTGCTCGGCACCGAGCAGCTGCTGCCCAAGGCGGCCGCCGAAGATGAATTCACGGCACAGATGATCGTGGTCGCGCATGATATCTCGCCGGCCGACATGCTGCAGTTCCGCGACCGCTCGTTTGTCGGTTTCATTACCGACGTCGGCGGGCAGAACTCGCACACGGCGATCGTTGCGCGCAGCCTCGACATTCCGGCGGCGGTCGGCATGTCGCAGGCCTCGACCCTGATCGAGCAGGACGACTGGCTGATCATCGACGGCGATGCCGGCGTGGTGATCGCCAACCCCAGCCCGCTGGTGCTGGAGCAGTACCGCGAGCGCCAGGTGGCGATGCAGCGTGCGCGCAAAAAGCTGGGCAAGCTGAAAAAAACCCCGGCCGTCACCAAATGCGGCACCGCCATCACCCTGCTGGCCAATATCGAATTGCCCGACGACTGCCCGTTCGCGCTGGAGTCCGGCGCGGTCGGCGTGGGCCTGTTCCGCTCCGAATTTCTGTTCATGGGCCGCGCCCACAAGATTCCATCGGAGGACGAGCAGTTCGAGGCCTACCGCCAGACCGTGCAGTCGATGAAGGGCAAGGTGGTGACCATCCGCACGCTCGACATCGGCGCCGACAAGCCGCTCGACCAGTCCGACCATACGGCGCTGAACCCGGCGCTGGGCCTGCGTGCGATCCGCTATTGCCTGGCCGAGCCGCAGCTGTTTCTGACCCAGCTGCGCGCAATTTTGCGCGCTTCGGCCTACGGCAAGGTGCGCATTTTGATCCCGATGCTGGCGCATGCCTTCGAGATCGATCAGTCGCTGGCCATGATCGCGCAGGCCAAGGCCGCCTTGCGCGAAGAAGGCATCAAGTTCGACGATGCGGTTGAAGTGGGCGCCATGATCGAGATCCCGGCCGCGGCGCTGGCACTGCCGATGTTCGTCAAGCGGCTCGATTTCCTGTCGATCGGCACCAATGACCTGATCCAGTACACCCTGGCGATCGACCGCGTCGACTACGAAGTGGCGCACCTGTACAACCCGCTGCATCCGGCGGTGCTGCAACTGATCTCGATGACGATTGCCGCCGGCCACAAGGCGGGCATCGACGTCGCCGTGTGCGGCGAGATGGCGGGCGATGTCAAGCTCACGCGGCTGCTGCTGGGCCTGGGCCTGCGCGAGTTTTCCATGCATCCGGCCCAGCTGCTGGCCGTCAAGCAGGAGATCCTCAATAGCGATCTGGCGCTGATTGCGCCACAAATGCGCAAAATCATGCGGTCGATGGAGCCAAATGTGATCGCCGAAGCTGTCGAACAACTGCAGCTGATGTAAACTGTCGTTTCAACACCAGCAGGACGCATTGCGCGCGGCAAGATGCGTCCTGCTGAAGCTGCGGAGCCTTTCATCGCGACTCCGCATCAACCATGGCCCGCGGGGCCGCCCCCTAGATAAACCGACACACCATGTCATCCATTGGAATCGTATCGCCGCAAACCATGTATTTTGCGCAACCCCTGCAGCTGCAAAGCGGAGCATCGCTGCTGGACTATATGTTGATGTATGAAACCTACGGCACCCTGAACGCCGACAAATCGAACGCAGTGCTGGTTTGCCATGCGCTCAACGCCTCGCACCACGTGGCTGGCACCTATGCCGGCGACCCGAAAAGCACCGGCTGGTGGGACAATATGGTCGGTCCCGGCAAGCCGCTCGACACCGACCGCTTCTTCGTCATCGGCGTCAATAATCTGGGCTCCTGCTTCGGCTCGACCGGCCCGATGCATGTCAATCCGGCCACCGGCAAGCCGTATGGCGCGACTTTTCCTGTCGTGACGGTGGAAGACTGGGTCAGCGCGCAGGCGCGCCTGGCCGATGAATTGGGCATCACACAGTTTGCCGCCGTGATGGGCGGCTCGCTGGGCGGCATGCAGGCGCTGGCCTGGAGCATCATGTACCCGGAACGCTTGCGCCACTGCGTGGTGATCGCCTCGACGGCCAAGCTGTCGGCGCAGAATATCGCCTTCAACGACGTCGCCCGGCAGGCCATTTTGTCGGACCCCGACTACCGTGGCGGCGATTTTTATGCCTACGGCGTGGTGCCGAAGAACGGCTTGCGCGTGGCGCGCATGGTCGGCCATATTACCTATCTGTCGAATGACGACATGGCAGAGAAATTCGGCCGCAAGCTGCGCGACGCGGCGCAGACGGGCGACTATAAATTCGGTTTCGGCATCGACTTCGAGATCGAATCGTATCTGCGCTACCAGGGCGACAAATTCTCCGAGTATTTCGACGCCAATACCTATCTGCTGATTACCAAGGCGCTCGATTATTTCGACCCGGCGCGCGCCCACGGCGGCAACCTGGCCAAGGCATTGGCAGGTACCAAAGCCAAGTTCTTCCTGGCCTCGTTTTCCACCGACTGGCGTTTTTCGCCCGAGCGCAGCCGCGAAATCGTCGAGGCACTGGTGTGCAACCGGCGCCAGGTGACGTATGCCGAGATCGATGCGCCGCACGGCCACGACGCCTTCTTGCTAGAAGACGCGCGCTACATGAACATGGTGCGCGCCTATTACGGCCAGGTGTGGAACGAGATCGAGGCTGGCGTCCCGGCCGCCGTACAGAACACTGCCGTGCGCCAGGGCACGAAGGAGACCGCATGAATTTCGAAGAACTGAGCGCGCTGCGCCCCGACCTGGCCTTTATCGCCCACTGGGTGCCGGACCAGGCCCATGTGCTTGACGTCGGCTGTGGCGACGGCGTGATGCTCGAATACCTGCAGAGCAGCGGCAAGGGCTGCAGCGGCTACGGCCTGGAGATCGCCGACGACAAGGTGCTGGCCAGCACCCGCCGCGGCGTGCAGGTGATCCAGCAGGACATGGAAAAGGGCCTGGCGATCTTCGGCGACAACAGTTTCGACACGGTGCTGTGCCTGTCGTCACTGCAGATGATGAAGCAGGTCGAGCCGCTGCTGCGCGACATCGTGCGCGTCGGTACCGAGGCCATCGTCTCGTTTCCGAATTTCGCCTACTGGCCGCACCGCGTGTCCTTGCTCAAGGGCCGCATGCCGGTGTCCAAATCGCTGCCCTACCAGTGGTACGATACGCCCAACGTACGTTGCGCAACCATCAACGACTTCCGCGAACTGGCCGAGGAATGCGGCCTGGAAGTGATCGATTGCGTGGCCCTGGCCGAAGGCAAGATGGTGTCCGTGCTGCCGAACCTGCGCGGTGACCTGGCGGTGTTCCGCCTGCGCAAGAAGGCCGTGCACTGAGACCATGCTTGCATGTTGGTTTAGTGCAAGGTGGTGGCCAAACTGTATGCTAATGTGCAAGATTGGCCCGCCATCGCGGGCACTGTTAACCCTGTTTCATGGAGCCTGATCAAATGACGCCAACCACCACTACTTTCAAACGTCTTGCCATGGCCGCCAGCCTGTGCGCGGCCACTGCGTTCGCGCCGCTGCCGGCGCTGGCGCAGGCCGTGGTCCAGGACGGCATCAAGGTACGTCCGCTGTCGAGCACGCGGATGTTCGCCGGCGGTGTCGATTTCAATGAACAATCGAAGCAGCAATATACGCAGCTGGTCAACGAAGCCAAGGAAAAAAACGCGCTGGTGCCCGACAGCGACCCGCAGGTCAAGCGCCTGCGCGCGATCGCCCAGCGCATCATCCCGTTCGCCACGCGCTGGAACGAAGCTTCGGCCAACTGGAACTGGCAGATCAACCTGCTCAATTCCGACCAGGTCAACGCCTTCTGCATGCCGGGTGGCCAGATCGCTTTCTACAGCGGCATTATCACCAAGCTGAACCTGACCGACGACGAAGTGGCCATCGTCATGGGCCATGAAATTTCACATGCGCTGCGCGAGCACTCGCAGGCGCAGGCCGGCAAGGGCAACCTGGCCGCCGTCGGCTCGAAGCTGGTCGGCGCCGGCCTGTCGGCCTGGCTGGGCGTGGACCCGAACATCACCGGTACCGCCACCAATATGGCGGCGCAGGGCGTGATGCTGAAGTTCTCGCGCGACGACGAGCGCGAAGCGGACCTGATCGGCATGGACCTGGCCGCACGCGCCGGTTTCGACCCGCGCGCCGGCGTCATCCTGTGGCAAAAAATGGCCGCGCTGAACAAGGGTGCGCCGCCGGAATTCCTGTCGACCCACCCGTCGGGCAAGGACCGTATTTCACAGATGAACAGCCATATGGCGCAGGTGCTGCCGCTGTATGCGCGCAGCAAGGGTGTCTCCGTCAACGACTTGCCGGCCTACCGCAGCAACGCCGTCGCCTCGCGCTAAGACATGACGGCACCACCACTGCCAATGCGCGATGGCGTGGCCGCCAGCTATCTGTGGCTGCCCGAGGGGCAGTGGCCGGACATGCTGGCGTTTCTGCTTGAGCGCTATCCGCAGATCAGCGCGGCGCAGTGGCAAGACCGCATGGCGCGCGGCGAGGTGGTCAACGGCGACGGCGAGCGCTTGCTGCCTGCCAGCCCGTTCCGGCGCGGCATGCGCATTTTTTATTACCGCGAACTCGAACGCGAAACGCCGATACCGTTCCAGGAGCAGATCCTGTTCGAAGACGAAAACCTGGTGGTGGTCGACAAGCCGCATTTTTTGCCGATGACGCCAGGCGGGCGCTTCGTGCAGGAGACCTTGCTGACGCGGCTGAAGAAAAAACTCGATTGCGCCGAGCTGACGCCAATTCACCGCCTTGACCGCGAGACGGCCGGGGTGGTGATTTTTTCACGCCGGCAGGCCAGCCGCGGCGCGTATCAAACGCTGTTCCAGCGCCGTGAAATCAGCAAGGTGTATGAAGCGCTGGCGCCGCGCCTGCACGGCCGCGATTTTCCGTTCACCTACCGCAGCCGCATGGTCGACGGCGACAAGTTTTTCATCATGCGCGAGGAAGCGGGCGAGCCGAATTCGGAAACCATCATCGACATCATCGAAGAACGTGGCGAGCTGGCCCTGTACCGCCTGCAGCCGCACACGGGCCGCAAGCACCAGCTGCGCGTGCACCTGGCCGCGCTGGGCATCCCCATCGTCAACGATGCGTTTTATCCGCTGGCGCTGCCATGCAAGGAAGACGACATGTCGCAGCCGTTGCAGCTGCTGGCGCGCGCGATTTCCTTTGCCGATCCCTTGACGGGCGAGCTGCGCCGTTTTGAAAGCCGGCGCAGCCTGTAGAACTTACGCGCGGATCGTGTAATCGATGATCAACGGCGCGTGATCGGAAAACTTCTCGTCCTTGTACACGCTGACGGTATGCGCCTGGGCCGCAATGCCGGGCGTCGCCACATGGTAATCGATGCGCCAGCCGACGTTTTTCGCGTAGGCCTGGCCACGGTTGCTCCACCAGGTGTACTGGTCTTCGCGCTTGTCGAGGCCACGGTGCACGTCGACAAAGCCGACTTCATCGAATACGCGCGTGAGCCATGCGCGCTCTTCGGGCAGGAAGCCCGAATTTTTCTTGTTGCCCTTCCAGTTCTTCAGGTCGATCTCGTGGTGGGCGATATTCCAGTCGCCGCAGATCACCACTTCGCGTCCCAGCGCCTTCAATGTCAGCAGGTGCGGCAAAAACACCTCCATGAAGCGGAACTTGGCTTCCTGGCGTTCAGGGCCGGACGAGCCGGACGGGCAGTAGACGGAAATCACCGACAGGTTGCCGAAATCGCAGCGCACATAGCGGCCTTCGGCGTCGAATTCAGGGCAGCCGAAACCGATATGCACGGCATCCGGTTCCACCTTGCTGTACACGCCGGTGCCGGAGTAGCCCTTCTTTTCGGCGTAGTGGAAATGGCCATGGTAGCCGTGCGGATTGAGGAATTCCGGCGTCATGTCGGGCAGTTGCGCCTTGAGTTCCTGGACGCAGATGAAGTCGGCCGTTTGCGTGCCCATCCAGTTGAAAAAGCCTTTTTTGGCGGCGGAACGGATGCCGTTCAGGTTGGCGGAGATAATTTTTGGCATGGTCAGAATGCAGGTGGGCGGCAAACGCAGCGATTGTCTCGCCGTAGCGCGCGGATTAAAATACAGGCACTTTTAAAAAATGAGGCTCATGTGAATAATTTACGCCAGCAGTTTATCGCGTTTTCGGTATCCAAGGGAGTCTTGCGGTTCGGCGAGTTCACCACCAAGGCCGGCCGCCAGTCGCCGTACTTCTTCAACGCGGGCCTGTTCCATGACGGCGCCACCCTGGCCGAACTGGCCCAGTTCTACGCCCAGACCCTGCTCGACTCGGGTGTTGAATTCGACATGCTGTTCGGCCCCGCCTACAAGGGCATCACGCTGGCCTCGGCCACCGCCGTGGCGCTGGCCGGCAAGGGCCGCAACACCTCGTTCGCCTTCAACCGCAAGGAAGCGAAAGACCATGGCGAAGGCGGCACCATCGTCGGCGCCAAGCTCCAGGGCAAGGTCGTCATCATCGACGACGTGATCTCGGCCGGTACTTCGGTGCGCGAATCGGTGGACATGATACGCGCCGCCGGCGCCGAACCGTGCGCCGTGCTGATCGCGCTGGACCGCATGGAACGCTCGGGTCCGGACGGCCAGCTGTCGCCAAGTTCGGCAGTGCAGGAAGTGACGAAACAGTATGGCATTCCCGTCATCTCGATCGGCAACCTCGATGATTTGTTCGGCTACCTGAACGGCGCCGGCGCCGATCCGGAACTGCTGAAGCACAAGGAAGCCGTTTCCGCCTACCGCGCCCGCTACGGTATCTGAGTGCGCGCTTGAACGTTCTTTTTGTCTGCAGCCGCAACCAGTGGCGCAGCCCGACGGCGGAGCGGGTATGGCGCCGCCATCCGGCGCTGTCGGTGCGCTCGGGCGGCACCAGTTCGAATGCGCGCCACCCTGTCAGCGAACACGATGTGGGCTGGTGCGAGATCATCTTCGTGATGGAAGAAAAGCACCAGTCGCGCCTGCGCGCGCAGTTCGGCCGCCTGCTCGAGGGCAAAACCATCCACGTGCTCGATATTCCCGACGATTACAAGTTCATGCAGCCGGAACTGGTCGAGCAGCTTGAATCGTCGGTAGCCTCGATACTCGGCCTGGAATAAGCGCCTGCGGATGGCGCTGTCGCAGCGCCTGCAGCAGCGCGCCGCCGATGCCACGGCGGCGAAACGGTGGCTTGACGAACACCATGTTGACCGTGACTGCACATCCCACGACGCTCAGATCGAGCATGCCCACCTGCTCGCCGTCGACCCAGGCGCACAGTGTGCATACACCCTGCCATGCGATGTGGATCACCCCAGCCATGGCTTCACCGCCGAATGCAGGCCCAGCGCAAACAGGCCGACAAAAAAGCATTTCCTGAACAGCTCCGGCGCGATGCGCCCGCGCAGCCACTGGCCGGCCAGCATGCCGCCCAAGGCCGGCAGCAGGGCCAGGCCCGAAGCTTTGGCGTCACCCAGGTGAAAGTCTCCATGCAGCGCCAGGCTGGCCGCCAGCGCCAGAGTCGACGCGGTAAACGCCAGGCCCAGCGCCTGCACCAGTTCATCGCGTTTCAGCCCCAATCCTTGCAGATACGGCACGGCCGGTATCACGAACACGCCGGTGGCGGCTGTCACCAGTCCGGTTGCCGCACCGACCAGTGGCGCCAGCAGGCGCTCATGGCGCACCGCCACCACCAGCCGCAACGAACACAGTCCCGCCAGCGCATAGGCCATCAGCGCCACGCCCAGCGCCACCACTGTCCAGGTCGCGCTGTCACGCGGCAGCAGTGCACCCCCAAGCAGCGTGCCGGCCATAGTCCAGGCCAGCAGGGGCCATAGCCGCCGCAGCAGCGGCATCACGCCGGGACCTGCCGCCAGCTGCCACACGTTGGTGACCATCGACGGCACGATCAAGAGGGCCGCTGCCTGCACCGGCGGCATGACCAGGCTGAGCAGGCCCATGGCCACCGTCGGCAGGCCCAGGCCCACTATGCCCTTGACGAAGCCAGCGAGGATAAAGCTGGCGCCTACGGCCAGCAGGAACGAAGTCTGCATGATCTGTTTCAAGAGTAAATATGGGACGATTTTGCGCGCAGCCAGCGGCCGTGCAAAGCGGGATTTGGCAGCGCCAGCCTGAGGCAAAAACGAAGGCTGCTATGATCTGTGCAGGAGGTAGCATCATGCGTTTTGATCTGGTCGATTTGCAGCTGTTCGTGCACGTGGTGGAAGCTGGCAGCCTGACGGCGGGCGCCGCGCGCAGCCACTTGGCGCTGGCGTCCGCCAGTGCGCGCGTGCGCGGCATGGAGGATGCTCTCGGCATGCCGCTGCTGCTGCGCGGGCGGCGCGGCGTACAAGCCACGCCGGCCGGCCAGACCCTGCTGCACCACGCGCGGCTGGTGTTGCAGCAAATGGAAAAGCTGCGCGGCGATCTCGGTGAATTTGCGCGTGGCCTGAAAGGGCAGCTGCGCCTGCTGTGCAATACCTCGGCGCTCAGCGAGTTTTTGCCCGAAGCGCTGGGCACTTTCCTGGACCGCCATCCCAACCTTACCATCGACCTGGAAGAGCGCCTCAGCTACGATATTGTCAAGGGCGTCTCGGAAGGGCTGGCCGACATGGGCATCGTCTCCGATTCGGTCGACATGCGCGGCTTGCAGACGTTTTTGTTCCGGCCCGACCGCCTGGTGGCGATTGCGGCGGCCGACGGCGTGCACCACCGCGCCCTTGGCCAGGATGGCGCGGTCGATTTTGCCAGCCTGCTGGAACACGACTTCATCGGCCTGGCCGACGACAGCGCGCTGCAGCAATACCTGGGCCTGCACGCGGCGCGTATCGGCCGGCCGCTCAAGGTGCGCGTGCGCCTGCGCAGTTTCGACGCCGTCTGCCGCATGGTCGCCAGCGGCGTGGGCGTCGGCGTAGTGCCGCAGGCGGCGGCGCGCCGCTGCCAGCAGACGATGGCGCTGCGCTGCATGGCATTGCTTGACCCCTGGTCGGTGCGCAACCTGACGATCTGCGTACGCCAGTTCAGCGAACTGCCGCTGTACGCGCGCCAGCTGATCGAGCATCTGAAGGCCAAGTAGTGTGCGATGGCGCGCGGACACGGCCTGCAAGCGGACCTATAATGAATTCACTAATGCACAACCAAGGAAAAGACCATGCGTTTATTGATTGCCCTGATTTTTCCATGGCTGACCTTTTTTACCATCGGTCGCCCGATCGCCGGCATCATTTGCCTGATCCTGCAAATCACCCTGATCGGCTGGCTGCCGGCCACCATCTGGGCCGTGTATGCACTGAGCCAGTTCAAGACCGACCAGAAGATTGCCGAAGCCACGCGCCGGTATTAAACCAACCTGACCTGAGGAGACTCCCATGCAAAGCCATCGACTCGCCCTTGGCGCCACCGCGGTACTGAACGCGATTGTATTGTCTGCCGTCATGCTGCACGTGCCGGCCCATGCGCAGGCCGAAGGCGCGCTGCCGGCCGTGCAGAAAAGCGGTGCGGTCGAGTATGTGAGTGGCGGCGTGGGCCTCGACGAATCGACGGCCTTCAAGAGCGCCAGCGGCCAGTGGCCTTTGAGCCTGGTGTTTTCCGTGCAGGCCGACGCGCGCGCGCAGTTTGCCTCGGACGTGAAGCTGGAAATCCACGACGCGAAAGGCGCGCTGGCGCTGGACGTCACCGCCACCGGCCCGTACCTGCTGGCGCGGCTGGCGCCCGGCAGCTACACCCTGCGCGCCACGCTATCGGGCAAAACTCTGACGCGCAAGGTGCAGGTGAAACAGGGTGCTTCGGCCCGTGTGGAGCTGGTCTGGCCGGCCGGCACCAACCAGAGCGCTTCCTAGCACTACGCTGCCGCCGATACCTTCAGCACGCGGCCTTCACTTGAGCTTTGCAGCGCCAGTTCGATCAGCCTGATCGTCAGCAGCGCATCCTCGGCGGCCACCGGCGCCGGCTTGCCGTTGCGGATGGCGTCGGCCATGCCCTGGTAGAAGTCCTGGTAGCGGCCCGGCTGCAGCTGCAGATGCTCGAACTGGCCGTCCGGCTGCGTGCCCAGGTGCAGCGCGCCGCGCACGCCATCCTCGCCCCAGCCCGGCTGGCCCGGCCTGCCGCCAGCCTTTAACGCATCTTCCTGCGGATCGAGGCCGAATTTCACGAAACTGCCGGCGTCGCCATGCACGGCAAAACGCGCCGTCGGCGCCTTGACCAGGCAACCTGCCTGCAGCACCACGCGCAGCCGGTCGTAGTACAACACGATATGCATGTAGTCGACCGCCTCGGCGCCATCGCGCTGCAAGGCGATATCGGCATACAGTTTTTCCGGCACGCCGAACAGCTGAACCGCCTGGTCCAGCATATGCGGACCCAGGTCGTACAGCAGGCCGCCACCGGGCGCGGCGGACTCGCGCCAGCGCTGGCGGATCTCGGGGCGGAAACGGTCGAAATGCGATTCAAAGCTGGTCACGCGGCCCAGGGTGCCCTGTTCCAGCAGTGATTTCAATGTGAGGAAATCGCCATCCCAGCGGCGGTTGTGGTACACGCTCAGCACCAGCTTGCGCTCTCGCGCCAGGGCTATCAGCGTCTGGGCTTCCACGCTGGTAATCGTGAACGGCTTGTCGACCACCACGTGCTTGCCTGCCTGCAGGGCCGCTTGCGCCAGGCTGAAATGCGCTTCGTTGGGGGCGGCGATCACCACCAGTTCGATGGACTCGTCGGCAAACAGCTGCGCCGGATCGGCATACACGGTGGCGTCTGGCCAGTCCTTGTGCACCAGTTCGGGCTTGCTGGAAGCGACCGCCGCCAGTTCCAAGGCGGCGATGGTGGACAGGACAGGAGCGTGGAAGGTGGAGCCGGCAAAGCCGTAGCCGACCAGGCCGGTTTTGATTTTTTTCATGGCAAATTCACTGTAGTGGAGATGCCATGATCATACCTTCAAGTGTCGCCGGTCATCTCAAACTGGTCCCGATTATTCAAGTGACCAGACATACTGGATCCGTACCGGCGAGCTGATCTGCTTGCCGGCGGCGAGCGCCGGTTTGAACGTGCATTTGGCAATCCCGCTGCGCGCGGCCTCGTCCAGCGCCGGGTAGCCACTGCTGCTTGCCACGCTCGAATTCTCGACCTTGCCGGCTGCAGTGACCTGGAATGACAAGTTGACGGTGCCGGTTTGCTTCGCCTGCAGTGCGGCGGCGGGCCAGGTCGGCTTGGCACAGGTGCTGAAGTCGAGCACTGGAGGGCGATCTGCCTGGGTAGGCTTGTCGGCGGCCACCGCCTGGCCATAAATGCCCAGGCAGGCGCCCGCCAGGGCCAGCAGCGGCACGGCCGCCTTCCAGTTCAGTGCTTGTGGTGCAGGGCGCAGCAATCGTGTGATACGTGACATAAGATCTCCTCCGTTGGCCGCGACGGCCAGGTGGTGGGTGGAGAACTGGAGACGCTCCAGTTCGGAAAGTGCAAGAGCCAGGCGCCGCGGTTCGCCCAGTTGTCTTGCCGCGAAATCGTCTGCAATATGTTCGCGCTCGATGCGCACGCCGCGTGAAATCCACCAGACGGCAGGGTGGAAGAACAGCAGCGCCTCGATCACGTTTTGCAGCAGGTTGAACAGATAATCATGGCGGCGCACATGCGCCAGTTCATGCGCCAGCAGCGCCGACAGCAAATCTGGCGGCATGCCGGTAATGAGCGAGGCCGGCACCAGCACCACCGGGCGCCAGATGCCGGCCGCCAGCGGACTGGCGATACCGTCAATCACGCGCAGCCGGATGGCACGCGTGATGCCGGCCTCCAGCGCCATGCCGCTCAGGCGCGCCTGCCACTGCGCATTCCGGCCAGCCGACTGGCTGGCGCTGCGCTCTATCCACAGCATGCCCAGCGCCATGCGCAGGGCCAGCAGGGCGGCGCACAGGGCCCAGACGCCGACCACGGCGCGCAGCAGCAGCGGCAGGTCGGGCAGGCTGTCGGGCGCCAGCAGCGCGGCCGGCAGCAGCCCGCCCGCATATATGTCCACCGCGCTGGCGTTGCCCGCCAGGCGCAGATACAGACCGAGGGCTGGCCAGCACAGGCACGCCAGCAGGGCGCCGCAGCCCACCGCGTAGCGCGCTTCGGGGCGTGCATTGCGCAAGGCGGCCAGGGCCAGCGCGGTGGCGCCGGCGATCAACAGGCCTTGCCACAGGAAGTGCAGCAAGGTCCAGCCCAGCGCCTGCACCAGGGCGTTCATGACTGCTCGTCCTTGAGCATTTTTTCAATCTCTTCGCGCTCGGCGCGCGATACGCCGGTGCGCAGCGCCGCCAGCACCAGCGCCTTGGCCGAGCCGGCAAACGCCTTCTGCATCAGGTCTTTCAGCAGATTGGTGCGCAGGCTGTCCTGCGCCTGGGCCGGTGCATACACGTGCGAGCGCGCGCTTTCGTCGCGGATCAGCAGGCCCTTGCCATGCATGATCTGCATCAGGCGCAGCACGGTGCCGTAGTTGATCGCCGGCTTGTCCACCGCCATCGCCTCGTGCACCCGCTTGGCGGTGGCCGCGCCCAGTGGCCACAGCGCTTGCAGCAGATCGAGTTCGGCTGCCGTCGGTTTCGGGATAGCGGGAGTCTTGGCCATGCTGTTTTCCTCTTGCCTGATATTCAATAAGGCAAGATTAAACGTTGTAGACAAAAATGTATACTTTAATTTTCAATGGTGCTGAAATGCCCTCGCATGAAGGTGAAGCCACCAGACAAAGCTGTCTGTGAGACGAAAAAAAGGACGCCGAGGCGTCCTTTTGTGATGATGCAAGCTGATCAAGCTGCCAGCTTGGCCTTCAGCAATTCCGTCAGCTGGGCCGGGTTGGCCTTGCCTTTCGATGCTTTCATGGCCTGGCCGATCAGCGCATTGATGGCCGCTTCCTTGCCGGCGCGGTATTGCTCGACCGACTTGGCGTTGGCCGCCAGGACTTCGTCGACGATGGCTTCCAGAGCGCCCGAGTCCGAGATCTGTTTCAGGCCCTTGGCGTCGATGATGGTGTCGACCAGGTTCTCGTCAGTCGATTTGGCTTCCCACATGCCGGCAAAGACCTCTTTTGCCGCCTTGTTGGAAATCGTGCCGTCGGCGATGCGTTTCAACATGGCGGCCAGCTGGGCTGGCGAGACTGGCGCCGCGTCGAGGTCGACGCCTTCGCGGTTGACGGTCGAGGCCACATCGCCCATCAGCCAGTTGGCGGCGGCCTTGGCGTTGTCCTTGCCGGCCTTGTCGACCACGGCGACGAAATAGGTGGCCATCGCTTTCGACTGCGTCAGCACCAGCGCGTCGTAGTCGGGTAGCGCGTATTCGCTGATGAAGCGGGCGCGCATGGCGGCCGGCAGTTCCGGCATGG
Organism: Janthinobacterium sp. 1L-D-8-B-C4; assembly: GCF_057291295.1. Lineage (NCBI taxonomy): Bacteria > Pseudomonadati > Pseudomonadota > Betaproteobacteria > Burkholderiales > Oxalobacteraceae > Janthinobacterium > Janthinobacterium sp. 1L-D-8-B-C4. Next base: position 244,872 of record NZ_JBXAVX010000008.1, on the reverse strand, counting down.
CCGCTTTGACGCGGGCGATCCATTCCGGTGAAATGACCAGCGGCGGCAGGTCCGGGTCGGGGAAGTAGCGGTAATCCTGCGCGTCTTCCTTGCTGCGCATTTCGCGCGTTTCCTTGCGGTCCGGGTCGTACAAGCGCGTTGCCTGCACCACCTTGCCGCCGTCTTCGATCAGTTCGATCTGGCGCCGCACTTCGACGTGCACGGCTTCTTCGATAAAGCGAAACGAGTTCAGGTTCTTGATTTCGCAGCGGGTGCCGAATTCCTTCTGGCCCACCGGGCGCACCGACACGTTGACGTCGCAGCGGAACGAGCCTTCCTGCATGTTGCCATCGCAGACGCCCAGCCACATCACCAGCGAATGCAGTGCCTTGGCATAGGCCACGGCTTCGGCGGCGCTGCGAATTTCCGGTTCCGAGACGATTTCCAGCAGCGGCGTGCCGGCGCGGTTCAAATCGATGCCGCTCATGCCGGCGTAGTCTTCATGCAGCGACTTGCCGGCGTCCTCTTCCAGGTGGGCGCGCGTCAGGTTGACGGTCTTGGTGACGAATTCGCCATCCTTTTCGTAGCCGAAGGTCAAAGCGCCGCCGATCACCACCGGGTCTTCGAACTGGCTGATCTGGTAGCCCTTGGGCGAATCCGGGTAAAAATAGTTCTTGCGCGCGAAGACCGAATGCGGCGCAACAGTGGCGCCGACGGCCAGGCCGAAACGGATGGCGCGGTCGACCGCCTGCTTGTTCATCACCGGCAGCACGCCCGGCAGCGCCAGGTCGACCGGGCTGGCCTGGGTGTTGGCCTCGGCGCCGTATTTGATCGGCGAACCGCTGAAAATTTTGGAGTCGGTCGTGAGCTGCACGTGGTTCTCAAGACCGATGACGACTTCCCATTGCATAGTGTTCTCGTTTCTTTTTTAGTTAAACGCCGGCAGGCGCGCGCGTGTGCCAGTCCGTTACCAGCTGGTACTGGTGGGCCACGTTCAGCAGCTTGGCTTCGCCAAAGTAATTGCCGATGATTTGCAGGCCGACCGGGCGCTTGCCGTTCTTGTCGCCCGCGCCGAAGCCGCACGGGATCGACATGCCTGGCAGGCCGGCCAGGCTGGTCGACAGGGTGTAGATGTCGGCCAGGTAGTTCGCCACCGGGTCGTCGGTCTTGTCGCCCAGGTCCCAGGCCACAGTCGGCGCGACCGGTCCCATGATCACGTCACAGACCGCATTCGGGCCGTTCAGCACCGCCTCGAAGTCCTGCGCGATCAGGCGGCGGATCTTTTGCGCCTTCAGGTAGTAGGCGTCGTAATAGCCGTGGCACAGCACATAGGTGCCGACCATGATGCGGCGCTTGACCTCGGCGCCAAAGCCTTCGGCGCGGCTTTTCTTGTACATGTCCTGCAGGTCCTTGTAGGCGCTGGCGCGGTGGCCGTAGCGCACGCCGTCATAGCGCGACAGGTTGGACGACGCTTCGGCCGGCGCGATCATATAGTATGCCGGTATCGACAGTGCGGTGTTCGGCAGCGAGATATCGACCAGGATTGCGCCCAGTTTTTCGTATTGCGCCAGCGCGCCGCGCACGGCCGCTTCCACGTCGCCGGCCAGGCCGTCGCCAAAATACTCGCGCGGCACGCCGATGCGCAGGCCGCTCAATGGTTGTTCGAGCTGGCGCGTAAAGTCTTCGGCCACGCCGCCCTGTTCCGGCGTCAGGCTGGTTGAATCGCGCTCGTCGAAGCCGGCGATCACGTTCAGCAGCAGCGCGCAGTCTTCGGCGGTTTGCGCCATCGGGCCGCCCTGGTCCAGCGAGGAGGCAAACGCGATCATGCCGAAGCGCGACACGCGGCCATAGGTTGGCTTGATGCCGGTGATGCCGCAAAACGCGGCCGGCTGGCGGATCGAGCCGCCCGTATCGGTGCCGGTGGCCGCCGGCGTCAGGCGCGCGGCAACGGCGGCGGCCGAGCCGCCGGACGAGCCGCCCGGTACGGCGGTCGTGTCCCACGGGTTTTTCACGGCGCCGAAGGCCGAGTTTTCGTTACCCGACCCCATGGCGAATTCGTCGCAATTGACCTTGCCCAGGCTGACCATGCCGGCGGCCAGGCATTTTTCCACCACCGTGGCGTCAAACGGGCTGACATAGTCGGCCAGCATCTTCGAGCCGGCCGTGGTGCGCCAGCCTTTGGTGACAAACAGATCCTTGTGGGCGATCGGCACGCCGGTCAGGGCGGTCGCGGTGCCGTTGGCGATGCGCGCATCGGCTTGTTCGGCCTGCGCCAGGGTCAGCGCACGGTCGACGTGCAAAAAGGCGTTCGAGCCGTCGGCGGCGATGCGGTCGAGGAAATGCGTCGCCAGTGCCACGGCGGAAATTTCCTTGTTCTGCAAGAGCGCGGACAGCTGTTTGATGGATTTTGTATGCATGGCGTTTCTAGTGTGGTGTATTCGGCAAATGGGCGAGTGAGCTGGCGCTGCTTTATTCGATCACTTTGGGGACCAGATAAAGCCCATCCTGGACTTTCGGCGCCACCGCCTGGTAGTCCTCGCGGTGGTTGCTTTCCGTGGCCCGGTCTTCGCGCAGGCGCAGCGCGATATTGTCCATATGGGCGGCCAGCGGATGGCTCAGGGGCGCCACGCCATCGGTATTGACGGCCTGCATTTGTTCTGCCAGCGCAAAAATTTTATTCAATTGTTCCAGGGACGTGGCGGCCTGGTCGTCGGCCATGTCAAGTTGTGCCAAATGGGCAATGCGTTTTACATCGGAGAGTGTCAGGGACATGGCGAAAGGTGCGCGGGGCACGCAATAAGTATTAAGTTGGCGCTTTGATAAAACGCGGGTATTTACTGCTCTTTTGCTCACAAAAACTCGGGAATGCCGCCTAATTCGCGGCGGCCGGGGTCGCACTTTTCCATGGTTTTTGGGCAAATCGCATTCAAATTATAAGGTAGAATGGCGGGTTAATGCGTTGCCGGCGCCGATGGACTGCTGCCGCAGCATAGAAACGATTGCGCAAGCGCCAAGCGAACCGCCGAAAAACGCCTGCATGGGTTTTCGAAGGAGCCTGAAAGCGCCCGCTTTGAAACTCCCCATAAACAGCTTTTGCGCAGCTCGATGCGCTACAGGACACTCATGTTTGGTTTTTTACGCAGGTATATCTCCACCGATCTGGCCATTGACTTGGGCACGGCCAACACTCTGATCTATGTACGCGGCCTGGGCATCGTCCTTGACGAACCGTCGGTCGTCGCGATCCGCCAGGAAGGCGGCCCGAACGGCAAGAAGACCATCCAGGCAGTCGGCAAGGAAGCCAAGCAGATGCTGGGCAAGGTACCGGGCAATATCGAAGCGATCCGTCCGATGAAAGATGGCGTGATCGCCGACTTCACCGTCACCGAACAGATGCTCAAACAGTTCATCCGCATGGTGCACGATTCGAAATTCTTCCGTCCGTCGCCGCGCATCATCATCTGCGTGCCGTGCGGCTCGACCCAGGTGGAACGCCGCGCGATCCGCGAATCGGCGCTTGGCGCCGGTGCTTCGCAGGTCTACCTGATCGAAGAACCGATGGCCGCGGCCATCGGCGCCGGCCTGCCGGTGTCGGAAGCGACCGGCTCGATGGTGGTCGACATCGGCGGTGGCACCACGGAAGTGGGCATCATTTCGCTGGGCGGCATGGTCTACAAAGGTTCGGTGCGCGTCGGCGGCGACAAGTTCGATGAAGCCATCGTCAATTACATCCGCCGCAACTACGGCATGCTGATCGGCGAACAGACGGCCGAAGCGATCAAGAAGGCCATCGGTTCGGCCTTCCCGGGTTCGGAAGTGAAAGAGATGGAAGTCAAGGGCCGCAACCTGTCCGAAGGCATTCCGCGCTCGTTTACCATTTCGTCGAACGAGATCCTCGAAGCGCTGACCGACCCACTGAACAATATCGTCTCGGCCGTGAAGAACGCGCTGGAACAGACGCCGCCGGAACTGGGCGCCGACATTGCTGAAAAAGGCATGATGCTGACAGGTGGCGGCGCGCTGCTGCGCGACCTGGACCGCCTGCTGATGGAAGAGACCGGCCTGCCGGTGCTGGTGGCCGAAGACCCGCTGACCTGCGTGGTGCGCGGTTCCGGCATGGCGCTGGAGCGCATGGACAAGCTCGGCTCGATCTTCTCCTACGAGTAATCGGATCAACGGCCGGAAAGCGGGTTTCCGGCGTTGGTTTAGGCGCCGGCATGTGGCCGGGGCCCGCACGTTGGCGCTCTGCGCCTGGCCTGATTATTGGAAGTCATGGAATACAGTCCTCCGCCACTTTTCAAACAGGGCGCCTCCGCCCGCGTCAAGATGATGGTGTTCGCCGGCATTTCGATCGCCTTGCTGCTGGTCGATTCGCGCATGCACGCGCTGACCGCCGTGCGCCAGGCGGTCGGCACCGTGCTCTATCCGGTGCAGATGGCGGCGCTGGTGCCGCGCGACGTGGCGCTTGGCGTCGGCACGTATTTTTCGTCGTTGTCGGCGCTGGAAAAACAGGTGCGCGACCTCAAGCACGAACAGATCGCCTCGGCGCAGATCCTGCAGCAGGCGCAGCTCAATATCGTGGAAAACAACCATCTGCGCAAATTGATGGAAGCGCGCGAGCGCGTGCCGGTCAAATCCATGCTGGCCGAAATCCTGTACGACACGCGCGATTCGGCGACCCGCAAGATCGTGCTCGACCGCGGCATCCAGCACGGCGTCGAGCTGGGCCGGCCCGTGATCGACAACCTGGGCGTGGTCGGCCAGGTCACGCGCGTGTTTCCCTTTACTTCGGAAGTGACCCTGCTGACCGATGAAGAGCAGGCGATTCCGGTGCAGCTGCTGCGCACGGGCGTGCGCAGCGTGGCCTATGGCCGCGGCAAGTCCGGCACCATGGAGCTGCGCTTTACCGAACCGACGGCCGACATCCAGATCGGCGATATCGTGATTACTTCCGGCCTCGACGGCCTGTACCCGGCCGGCCTGGCCGTGGCGCGCGTGACCCTGGTCGAGCGCAATGCGCACGGGCCGTTCGGCCGCGTGGTGTGCCAGCCGCTGGCCGGTATCGAGCGCAATACCCAGTTGCTGATATTGACCAGTTCGCCCGACATTCCACCGCGCCCACCGGTCGAAGAAATCAAGGTCGGCCGCAAGATCGCAGGCAAGATGGCGCCGATCAAGGATACGCCCAAGCCGGCCGCCACCCCCGCCACCACGCCCGCCGCGCCAGGCACCACACCGGCAGCCACCGCACCGGCACCGGCAACCACGGCGCCGGCCGCCAAGCCCGCCACCGCGCCGACGGAGACCACGCGATGAACCGCCCGCATTACATCCTGTTGCCGGTCAGCCCCCTGTTCATCGGCTTTTCGCTGCTGTGCGCGTTCCTGCTGAACCTGCTGCCCTGGGGCCATTTCGTCGGCGTGCCCGATTTCGTCGCGCTGGTGCTGGTCTTCTGGGGCATCCACCAGCCGCGCAAGGTCGGCATTGGCGTGGCGTTTTTCATGGGCCTGATGATGGACGTGCACGATTCGACACTGCTGGGTGAAAATGCGCTGGCCTATACCTTGCTGTCGTATTTCGCCATCATGATGCACCGCCGCGTGCTGTGGTTCCCGGTCATGACGCAGGCGCTGCACGTGCTGCCGCTGCTGCTGCTGATACAGGCGCTGCAACTGGTGACGCGGCTGATCGTGTCGGGCCGTTTTCCGGGCTGGCTCAATTTCATCGAAAGCTTTATCGCCGTGATCCTGTGGCCGATCATCACCTGGATGCTGCTGGCGCCGCAGCGCCGCGCCGTGGACCGCGACCATAACCGGCCGATCTGAGCCTGACCTGTCATGACCGAACTTAAAAACACCGAGCGCGAACTGCATTTCTTCCGGCTGCGCCTGACAATACTGGGCGCGCTGGTCTTCGTCTGCTTTTCGCTGCTGCTGGCGCGCTTCATCTGGCTGCAGGTGATCAAGCATGAAGACTACGCCACCAAGGCCGAGGACAACCGCATCGCGCTGGTGCCCATCGTGCCCACGCGCGGCCTGATTCTGGACCGTAACGGCGTGGTCCTGGCGCGCAATTATTCGGCGTTTACCCTGGAAATCACGCCGTCCAAGCTGAGCGCCAGCCTCGACTCGGTGATCGACGAACTGGGCACCCTGATACAGATCGACGTCAAGGACCGCCGCCGCTTCAAGAAACTGCTGGAAGAGTCGAAAAACTTCGTCAGCGTGCCGCTGCGCACGCGCCTGACCGACGAGGAAGTGGCGCGCTTCTCGGCCCAGCGCTTCCGCTTTCCCGGCGTCGAGGTGCAGGCGCGCCTGTTCCGCCAGTATCCGATGGGCGAAGTGGCCTCGCACGTGGTGGGCTTTATCGGCCGCATCAATCGCAATGAGTCGAAGGCGCTGGAAGAGGGCGACGACGCCGCCAATTACAACGGCACCGACCATATCGGCAAGGAAGGCCTGGAAAAAAGCTACGAAAAGCAGCTGCACGGCACCACCGGCTACGAAGAGGTGGAAGTGTCGGCCGGCGGGCGCGCCATGCGCACCCTGTCGCGCACGGCCGCCGTGCCAGGCAATAACCTGATCCTGTCGATCGACATCGAGCTGCAGAAAGTGATGGAAGAGGCGTTCGGCGAATGGCGCGGCGCGGCCGTGGCGATCGACCCGGCCACCGGCGACATCCTGGCCTATGTCTCCAAGCCCGGCTACGATCCGAACCTGTTCGTCGACGGCATCGACCAGCAAAGCTGGAACGAACTCAATACCTCGCTGGACCGGCCGATGGTCAACCGGCCCTTGTCGGGCACTTATGCACCCGGTTCCACCTTCAAGCCCTTCATGGCGCTGGCCGCGCTGGAACTGGGCAAGCGCACGCCGAGTCAGGCTATCTCCGACCCGGGCTTTTTCATGCTGGGCGGGCATATGTTCCGCGACGACAAGGTCGGCGGCCACGGCACCGTCGACATGCACAAGTCCATCGTTGTGTCGTGCAATACCTATTATTACCAGCTGGGCCGCGACATGGGTATCGACGCCATTCACGACTTCATGAAGCCGTTCGGTTTCGGCCAACTGACGGGCATCGACCTCAATAACGAGAAGACCGGCGTGCTGCCGTCGACCGAATGGAAGCGCAACCGCTTCAAGACGGCGCAGCAAAAGAAATGGGTGGGCGGCGACACGATTTCGGTCAGCAACGGCTCGGGCTACAATTCCTATACCCCGCTGCAGATCGCCCACGCCACGGCGACGCTGGCCAATAACGGCGTGGTGATGAAGCCGCACCTGGTGAAGATCATCGAAGACCCCGCTACCCGCGCGCGCACCCTGACGGTGCCCAAGGAAAGCTACCGGATTCCTTTGAAACAGGAAAACATCGACACCATCAAGCGCGCCATGGTCGGCGTGACCAGCGAAGCGGGCGGCACGGCAGCGAAAATCTTTACCGGCGTGCAGTACACGGTGGGCGGCAAGACCGGGACCGCGCAGGTGGTGGGCATCAAGAAAAACGAGAAGTACAATGCCAAGCTGCTGGCCGAACGGCTGCGCGACAATGCCTTGTTTACCGCCTTTGCGCCGGCCGACAAGCCGCGCATCGCGATGGCGATCGTGGTGGAAAACGCCGGTTTTGGCGCCGGCGTGGCCGCGCCGATCGCGCGCAAGGCGCTCGACTATTACCTGCTGGGCAAGCGCCCGGGCGAAAAGGAGAGGGACACCACCAAGGTGCCGAAGGAAGATGTCGACGAGGTGCGCACGCTCGAAGAAATCACCGATGAACAGGCTGGCACGCCGCCTGCCAGGCAATAAGGAACTGCATGTCGATTAACGAAAGGCGCTCGCTGTGGCGGCGCGCCAAGCCCTATCTGGCGGTATTCGATCCGCCGCTGATGCTGATCATCCTGATGCTGCTGGCAACCAGTTTGCTGACGCTGGCGTCGGCCAGCCTGGGCATTCCGGGCAAGATCGAAGACCACCTGCGCAATATCGTGCTGTGCTTCTTCGTGATGTGGCTGACGGCCAATGTCACGCCGCAGATGATGATGCGCATCGCCGTGCCGGCGTACACGATCTCGGTGCTGCTGTTGATTGCCGTGGCGCTGTTCGGCACCATCAAGCTGGGCGCGCGGCGCTGGCTGCATATCGGCGTGATCGATATCCAGCCTTCCGAATTTTTGAAGATCGCCGCGCCGCTGATGCTGGCGTGGTTCTTCCAGCACAATGCCGGTGCGCTGCGCTGGAAGTCTTTCGCGATTGCCGCCGTGCTGCTGCTCGCGCCCGTGTACCTGATCGCGCGCCAGCCCGACCTGGGTACGTCGCTGCTGGTGGTGGCGGCCGGTTTTACGGTGATTTTCCTGGCAGGCCTGCCGTGGCGTATCATGCTGGGGCTGGTGATTGTCGTCAGCTGCTATCTGCCGATTGCCTGGTCGCACATGCATGACTACCAGCGCGACCGCGTGATGATGCTGATCGACCCCACCAAGGACCCGCTGGGCAAGGGCTTTCACATCATCCAGTCCATCATCGCCATCGGTTCGGGCGGCATGACGGGCAAGGGCTGGACCCATGGCACCCAGGCCCACCTGGAGTTCGTGCCGGAACGCACCACCGACTTCATTTTCGCCGTGTATTCCGAAGAGTTCGGCCTGGCCGGCAATCTGATCCTGATGCTGATGTATTTGCTGCTGGTGGGCCGCGGCCTGATGATTGCCGCCAACGCCCCCAGTTTTTTCACTCGCCTGCTGGCAGGAGCGATTACCATGATTTTCTTTACTTACGCCTTCGTCAACATGGGCATGGTCAGCGGCATCCTGCCGGTGGTCGGCGTGCCTTTGCCTTTCCTCAGCTATGGCGGCACCGCCCTGATCACGCTGGGCGTGGCCACCGGCATCCTGATGAGCATACAGCGCCACCGCAAGCTGGTGCAGACCTGATGCGCGCGCCCTTCGATCGCCTGTATGCGCGTGGGGTTGGCCTGGCCGTCCTGCTGACCCTGGCCGCCTGTGGCACGGCGCCGCAAAAGCCCGATAACGTCAAGATGCCGCATGGCGGCAAGGTCAAGATTCCGGTGCGCCAGGACCCGACCCTGCCGGCCTTGCCGGCCGCCAGTTCGGGCCGTGGCGGCTACTACAAGGATGACGGCCCGGGCGACAATCCGCCGGCCAACCTGCGCGACGTGCCCGACGCGGAAGTGCGCAACGAGCCATATTCCACGCGCTCGAACCGCCCCTATGTGGTGTTCGGCAAAACCTATACGCCGATCACCGGCAACGAGCCGTTTACCCAGCGCGGCACGGGCACCTGGTATGGCAAGAAATTCCATGGACAGCGTACCTCGTCGGGCGAAATCTACGATATGTACAAGATGACGGCGGCCCACCCGACCCTGCCGATACCGTCGTATGCACGCGTGACCAGCATCGACAGCGGCGAGCAGGTCATCGTGCGCATCAACGACCGCGGACCGTTCCACGCCACGCGCGTGATCGACGTGTCGTACACGGCGGCGCTGAAACTGGGCTTCCTCGGCAAGGGCAGCCACCAGGTAATCGTCGAGCGGCTGCTGCCGGCCGATATCGACGCCATCCTGGCCTCGCGCGCAGCGCCGAAACCGGTGCCGTCAGTTGTCGCCAGGTCGATCGACACGCCGGCTGACAGCGAGCCGGAAATGCGCGCCGTAGTGCAGCCGGAAATCACCGCCATGCTCGACGCGACCGTCGCGGCGCCCGCGCCAACGGCGCTGGCCACCGGTTTTTATCTGCAGCTGGGCGCCTACTCGCGTCTTGATAATGCCGAAGAGGGCCGCACGCAGCTGGCGCCGTATGCGCAAACACTGGGCACGCTGGACGTGGTGCCGGCCGGCCCGCTGTTCCGTTTGTACGGCGGGCCGTTTGGCAGCCGCGCCGATGCGGCGCGCGCGGCGGCCAGCCTGCCGGCATCGGCCGGCGTCAAGCCGATAGTGATCGAACGCTAGTTATTTGCAGCTGCGCAGTTCCTGTTCCTCGAACTGCTTCGTGATCTCGGCCAGCCGCGTGCGCGTGGCTGTATCGAGGTCGCGGAACTGGTAAGCGAGCTGCTTGCTGGAACTGTAGCGCGGCGCCACGCGGGCGCTGTGCACGCCCTGTTTGTTGAGCGACGCCAGATGGCTTTGCGCGCTTGTTTCGGACTTGAACACGCCCAGTGAAATGCCCCAGCGCTGCGGGCTGCCTTCGCCCATGATAAAGTAATTCGTCACGCCCAGCTGCTTCAGTTCGCCGGCCTTGCGGTCGGCGCCTTCCTTGCTGCCTTGCGGCGGGATATACACCATATAGCTGGAAATATCCTGGCTGGCCACGTTGCGGCGCGACTGGCGCTCGCCCAGCGCCAGTGGTTCCAGCCTGGCTTCAAACTTGCGCGCGTCGGCCAGCACGAAGTTGCCCACTTCGGTGCAGGCATATAGCTGTGGCGCTGCAGCGGCTGGCGCGGGTGCGGGCCCAGCTGCGGTTGGCGGCGCTGCCGGCGCCGTCGCCTGGGCTGGTGTCAGCAAGGTGATTTTGTCGGCGTGCAGCTGGTTTTTCAGGCGCGCCGGTTCGCGCGTTTCGGTGCGAAAGCTGCCCAGGTAGCCCTGGCCGATGGCCAGCACCAGCAGGTTGATGGCGGCCAGCAGCCAGAAGACGAATTTCAGCATGGTTGTGTTCCTTGCGCGCGGTTTGCCCTGGCCGCCGTCTGCAGGCCGAGCATGACGATATTGTCCACCAGTTGAAACGGCAATGCCAGCGTTTGGGCGATGCGCGGCGCGGCGCCGCCCGACAGCAGGCAGCTTTGCGCGCCATGCATGCGCACGGCGCGCTCGATGGCGCCGGTTTGCGCAGCCAGGCAGCCGGAAAGAATCGCGTCGTCGGTATTGTCGGCAAAGCCGGCCGGCAGCGGGGAAGTACTGGCGATCTGCGGCAGCTGCGCCGTATTGCGCGCCAGCGAGCTGGCCATCAGGCCCAGCCCGGGCAGGATCATGCCGCCCAAAAACACGCCGTCGGCCGTGATGGCGTCGATGGTGGTGGCGGTGCCGCAATTGGCGACAATCACGGCCTGGCCTGGCGCCAGCGCATGCGCGCCGATGGCGGCGGCAAAGCGGTCGCAGCCGAGCTGGGCTGGATTGCGATAACCGTTGCGTACGCCGGCCAGCTGCGGCAGCGATATAAAATCATCGGCGGCGACCGGCAGCATGGCGCGCAGGCGCGAACTGATCGATGCACCGGCCACATTCGACAGCAGCGCCTCCGTGACGGCCAGTGGCGCCCACTGCGCGCCCAGGGTATCGAGCTGCGCATGCGCCACCGCGCCGCTGGCCAGCCAGCCGCCCAAGCTGCTGTCGTGTGCCACCAGCGCCCATTTGATGCGCGTATTGCCCGCGTCGATCAGCAGTAGCATGTGCTCACTCCTGCGCCAGGCGCAAGGAGACGTCGCCGGACATGATTTCCACCAGGCCCGCTTCAGTTGCCAGTAGCAGCCGGCCTTGCTGGTCGACGCCAGCGGCAATGCCTTGCTGCAGCAGCTGGCCGTTGTCGAGGATGTTTACCTGCTGGCCCTGCCACGCGTGGAGCTGGTTCCAGCGCTCGGTAAACGGCGCAAAACCGGTATCGTCGAATTCGGCCAGTATGCCGGCCAGCCGGCCAAGCAAGGCGGCGACCAGGGCGTTGCGCTCCATCTGCGCCAGCCAGGGCACGGCCGATACGCTGCGGCCGATTTGCTGTTCCAGCGCGTCGGGCATGGTCAGGTTGATGCCGCAGCCGATCACCGCCCACACGCCGGCATCTTGAGCCTGCCGGGTTTCGACCAGAATGCCGGCCAGTTTGCTGCCGTCCTTGATCAGGTCATTCGGCCATTTCAGTTGCACCGGCACGCCCAGCGTACCCATGGTCTCGGCCAGCGCCACGCCGACAGCCAGCGGCAATCCCACCAGCGCATGCAGCGGTCCCTTGAAACGCCAGGCCAGCGAGAACATCAGGCTGGCGTCCGCCTGCGACAGCCACGGCCGGCCGGCGCGTCCGCGGCCGGCCGTCTGCTGGCCGGCGATGCGCAGGGTGGGGCCTCTGAGCTGCGCGCAGCGCGCCAGCAGGTCGGCATTGGTCGAGCCGGTTTCGTCGACCACTTCGATGGCGACATGGGAGGCGCCGGTGGCGCAAAGGGCGGCGATGGCCGCGCTGTTCAAATCAGAATGGAGGGTCATGGGAGCGGCTGCGTGCCAGCCGCAGGCTGGCGGGCTTTATGGGGAGCGCTGGCAAAGGCCAGGTCGTAGACGGCATTGGGCAGCAGGCGCAGCAGCTTGGCCACCACGCCCATTTGCCAGGGAATCACGCGGTAGCTGTCGCCGTCGCCAATCGCGCGCGCGGCGCGGCGCGCAAAGGCGTCGGCTGGCATCAGGAACGGCATGCGGTAGGCGTTGTGGCGCGTCATCGGCGTATCGATATAGCCGGGCGTGATGGTGACGACGCGGATGCCGGCAGGTTTCAATTCCAGGCGCAGCGATTCGCAGTAGCTGATCACGGCCGCCTTGGAGGCGCTGTAGGCTTCGGCGCCGGGCAGGCCGCGGATGCCGGCCACGCTGGCGATGCCGACCAGGCGCCCGCTGCCTTGCGCTTTCATGGCGGTGATGAATGGCGCAAAGGTGGCCACGGTGGCGTTGACGTTGATGGCCATCACACTGGCAAAGACGGATAAATCTTCCGCGTGTTCGGTCAGGGTGCCCACCGAGACGCCGGCGCTGGCGATGACCACGTCGATGCGTCCGGCATGGGCCAGGAAATCGTCGGCGGCCTGCTTCAGCGCGCCATGGTCGCAGACATCGACGGCGTAGGCGCGGTGCAGTTCGGGCCGGGGCAGGGAAGCGATCAGCTGACCGAGCGCCTCGCCGCGGCGGGCCAGCAGGCCAAGTTGCGCGCCTTCGCTGGCGTACTGGCGCGCCAGCGCGGCGCCCAGGCCGCTGGACGCGCCGGTGATAAAGACCCGTTGCATCAGGTGATGCCCATGCTTATTTCTTTTCCGCTTTGGCCTTGGCCACCAGCACGTCCATCACCGTCAGGGCCTGGGCGTTCAGCTGTTCTTCGTTCTTCGCCGATTTGCTGCCCTGGTCGGCCTGCGATGGCGAGGTGATGTAGCGGCCATCGATGGCGATCATCGGCCAGAAAGTGACGTTATAGCCTTGCATCATGGCGTCAGCCTTGCGCACGCGGGCCGCAGTGCCCATCGAGCGGTAGGTGTCGATGAACTTCTGGCGATCGACGCCCTGCTTGGCGACGAAGTCGAACACGGCGTCGTCACTGTTCAGGCGGTTATGCTCTACATGCATGGCCTGGAAGACCTTGCCATGCAGTTGGTCCAGCAGGCCCATCGCCTGCAAGGTGAAGAACAGCCGCTGCTGCGGCGCCACGCTGGCGTCGCGCGACACGTGCACGCGCTTGAAGACAATATTGTCGCCTTGCTTCTTGACCCAGGCCGCCAGTTGCGGCTCCAGCACATTGCAATGCGGGCAGTAATAGGCGAAAAATTCCGTCACTTCGATCTTCTTGCCCGCTTCGGTCGGCTGGGTCGTGGCCAGGGTTTCGTACTCGACGCCGTTCTTCGGCTCGGCTGGCGACGCATGGGCGAAGGCGGCGCTGCACAGGGCGACGGCAAACAATACTGTATTCAGAAAACGCATGCTGCTTCCTTGTTTTGATGACTCATTTGGAATTCCTGACAACGGCGACATCGACACCGTTTTCGGACAGTTTGGTGCGCGCGCGGTTCATCGCATCGAGCTGGTTGAAGGGGCCGACACGCACGCGGTGCAGCACGCCGGCATCGGTGCTGCGGTCGCTGATGGCTGCCTCAAAGCCCAGCAGGGCCAGTTTGCCACGCGTGCTTTCAGCGTCCGCCATCTCATGGAAAGCGCCGGCCTGCAGATAATAAATCCATTTGTCGCCGGCTGCATCGGCCTTGGCTTGCGCCGGCGGTGTGGCTGATACGGCGGGCGCCGGAGCTGCCGCTGGCACGGTCGGCGCCGCAGCCGTGGCCTTGGGCGCCGGCTTGTCCTTCAGGGTGCCGATCAATTCCTGCAGCGCGTCCGGCGGTGGCGGCCGTGGCGTGGTCGGTGGCGCCGCCGGCGCCGTGATCTGGCCCGGCAAGGCCAGTTCGCGTGGCTCCTTCGAGAAATCGCGCGCCGCTTCCCGCGCCGCTTCCTTGTTGCCATACATCGGCTTGTTCGGGTCGGCGATCTGGCCGGCCGTCGGCTCAGCCGACTTGCCCACCTTGCCCGACTTGTCGGTGAACGGCGAATTGCCTTTGGAAATGACCAGCGCCACCACCACGGCGATGCCCAGGCCGACCACCAGGCCGATAATGATGCCGACCAGCGTATTGCCCTGCTGGCGGCGGCTGGAAGTAAAGCGGGAAGCTTGATTCATGAAGGTTTGGACCTTTGCGTTTACATTTTGTTTGGCGCGGAGACGCCGATCAGTGCCAGGCCGTTGCGCAGCACCTGGCGCGCGGCCAGTACCAGCGCCAGACGGGCCATTTTCACGGCCTCGTCCTCGACCAGCACTTTTTCCGCAAAATAGAAGCTGTGCAGGTTGGCGGCCAGGTCGCGCAGGTAGAACGCCACCTGGTGCGGTCCCAGTTCGGCCTGCGCGCGCGCCAGCATTTCCGGATAGGCTGCCAGAGTGGCCAGCAAGGTCGCTTCGGTTGGCGCCACCAGCGGCGACAGGTCGGCGCCGGCAATCGCGCTTTCGTCGCCGCCCCAGTTTTCCAGGATGCGGCAGATGCGCGCATGCGCGTACTGCACGTAATAGACCGGGTTTTCATCGGTGGTTTTCAAGGCCACGTCGACGTCGAACACGAATTCGGTGTCAGCCTTGCGCGAGATGAGGAAGAAGCGCACGGCGTCACGGCCCTTGGCGATATCGCCGCCGCCCGACCATTCGATCAGGTCGCGCACGGTAACGTAGGAACCGGCGCGTTTCGAGATTTTCACCTCTTCGCCATCCTTCATGACGGTGACCATCTTGTGCAGCACGTAGTCGGGGTAGCCTTGCGCGATGCCCATGTCGAGCGCCTGCAGGCCGGCGCGCACGCGGGCGATGGTGCCGTGGTGGTCGCTGCCCTGGATATTGATCGCCTGCACGAAACCGCGCTGCCACTTGACCAGGTGATATGCCACGTCCGGCACGAAATACGTATAGGTGCCGTCGGTCTTGCGCATCACGCGGTCCTTGTCGTCCGCATAGTCGGTGGTGCGCAGCCACAGCGCGCCGTCCTGTTCGTAGGTGTGGCCGGCCTTGACCAGGGTTTCCACGGCGCTGTTGACCTTGCCGTCCTTGTACAGCGAAGATTCAAGATAGTAATTGTCGAACTTCACGCCGAAGGCCTGCAGGTCGATGTCCTGCTCGTTGCGCAGGTAGGTGACGGCAAACGGGCGGATCGAATCGATGTCCTCGATATTGCCATTCGCGGTGGCGGGCTGGCCGTCGCTGGCCGAGACCGTCTTGCCGGCCTTGAAATCGTCGGCGATTTCCTGGATGTAGTCGCCGTTGTAGGCCGATTCCGGCCACTCGGCGTCGCCCGGCTTGTAGCCGCGCGCGCGCGCCTGCACCGAATTGGCCAGGGTCTGGATCTGCACGCCGGCGTCGTTGTAATAGAACTCGCGCGTGACTTTGTAGCCTTGCGCGTCGAACAGGGACGACAGGGCGTCGCCCAGCGCCGCCTGGCGGCCGTGGCCCACGTGTAGCGGGCCGGTCGGATTGGCCGAGACGAATTCCAGGATCACCTGCTTGCCGGCGCCAGCGTTGCTGCGGCCGTAGTTGCTGCCTTCTTGCAAGATGGTGCCCACCACCGCCTGCTTGGCGGCGTTCGACACGCGCACGTTGATAAAGCCGGGGCCGGCGATTTCCACTGCCTCGATCAGGCCCTTGCCGGCCGGGTTGGCCAGCACGGCGGCGACGATGGTTTGCGCCAGTTCGCGTGGATTCTGTTTCAACTGCTTGGCCAGTTGCATGGCGATATTGCAGGCGACGTCGCCATGCGATGCGTCGCGTGGTCGCTCCAGCACCACGGCAGGCGCGAGCGAGGTGCCGGCCAGTACGGGAGCGAGGGCGGCCTGGAACAGGGCGATGATTTCTTGTTTCTGTTGGGCGAGCATGAGCAGGATGGCGGCGGAACCGCGTTAAGATTGAATAGAATGGATCAGAATGCAAGACGGACGACGGTCGATGCCGTCGCCCGGACTGCGGTAATTATACTGGTTTGCCGGCTGGAACAATACGCGGCCATTGGTGCATGAAAACATCAACCTGGCCAGTTCCGCTTGTATATATGCACTTTTTTGCAGCGAAATGCCCGGATCGCTGCAATCGATTGGTGCAGAGGGCCTGACAAACGCTACAATCGTCCCTTTATGATGACGCGCGATCGTGATTTTTCCGCCGCGCGCAGCCACACCGGATAATTTATGAACAAGCGCCCCACGCTGAAACTGAAAACCAGGCCAGCGCCTGCCGCCGCGCCTGCCGCCGCAAAATTGCGTCCCAGCTACCATCCCGACCTGAAACCGGTCTTGCAGCCAGGCTTCCAGCCTGACCTGCGCGCCGATTCGCTGGCCTTTTGCCTGCTGGGCGCGGCCAATGCCGTGGCCCAGGTGCGCACCGGCACGGCGCTGCCGCAGGCGCTGGCCAAAGTGTTTGCGCAGTCGAATGCCAGCGCCCAGGCGCGCGGCGCGATCCAGGATATTTCCTACCGTACCATGCGCCAGCTGGGCCGCAGCGAGACGCTGGTCGGCCTGATGACTTCCAAGGCGCCCGAGCCGCCGATGCTGGCCGCGCTGCTGTGCTGCGCGCTGTCGCTGATGTCGCCCGAGCCGGGCGAGCAGCCGTACGAGGAATTCACGGTGGTCGATCAGGCCGTTACGGTGGCCACCTCGCACCCGGACCTGGCGCACGCCAAGGGCATGGTCAACGCCGTGCTGCGCCGTTTCCTGCGCGAACGCAAGTCCTTGCTGGAAGCGGCCTTGCAGCAGCCGCTGGCGCAATGGAATTATCCGCAGTGGTGGATCGACGCGCTGCGCGTGGCCTATCCGCGTGATTGGCAGGCGATCCTGACGGCCGGCAATGCCGTGCCGCCGCTGACCCTGCGCGTGAACCGCCGCAAGAGCACGGTGGAAGCTTACCTGGCCGTGCTGGCGGAAGCCGGTATCGCCGCACGCCAGGTCGGGCCGTTTGCGGTGCGCCTGGACAAGCCGATCGGCGTGGCGCTGATCCCCGGCTTCGAACAGGGCGTGGTGTCGGTGCAGGATGCCGGCGCGCAGCTGGCCGCGCCGCTGCTCGACTTGCACGATGGCATGCGCGTGCTTGACGCCTGCGCCGCACCCGGCGGCAAGACCTGCCATATCCTGGAACTGGCCGACGTGCAGGTGACAGCCATCGACGCCGACGCCAAGCGCCTGCCGCGCATCGCCGAAAACCTCGAGCGCCTGGGCCTGGACGCGACCCTGAAGGCGCAGGACGCGCAATCGAGCGCCTGGTGGGACGGCCAGCAGTACGACCGCATCCTGGCCGACGTGCCGTGCACCGCCTCGGGCATCGTGCGCCGCCACCCGGACATCCGCTGGCTGCGCCGCAAGGGTGATGCATTGCAACTTGCAACACTTTCGTCCAAAATTCTGGACAATCTGTGGCAGATGCTGCGCCCCGATGGTAAATTGCTGTTCGTGACCTGCTCACTGTGGCCACAGGAGTCCGAGGCGCAGGCGGCGGCATTTGCGGTGCGCAATAACGCGACCCGTTTGACAGCCCCTGGCCAGCTGTTGCCGACCGGCAGCGCGGAGCAGGACCATGACGGTTTGTTCTATGCGCTATTTCAAAAAAATGCGGCTTGAGCGATACGTCGCCCCTTTTTTCACGGATACCACCGGCCACCACGTGACATTTTTCCGATTCCTGTCCCTGCTGATGCTGCTGGCATGCCTGACGCCACGCGCGCATGCCGCCGATGTGGTCGAGATCACGCGCGCCTATATCGAGTCGGGCGAAGAGGGCTACAAGCTGGCCGCCAGTTATTCATTCGACCTCAATCACGACCTCGACGACGCGGTGCAGCATGGCGTGCCGCTGTTTTTCACGACGGAAATCGAACTGACCCGGCCGCGCTGGTACTGGTTCGATGAAAAAGCCATCGTGGCGCGCCAGACCAGCCGCCTGTCATACAACGTGCTGACGCGGCAATACCATGTCTCGCTGGGCGGCCTGCAGCAAAGCTTCGCTACCCTGGACGACGCGCTGTTTTTGATCCGGCGGCCCAGCCGCTGGCTGGTGGCGGCGCGCGGCGCGCTGAAAGTGGGGCAGACCTATAACGTCACCTTGCGCATGGGCATGGACCGCGACTACCTGCCCAAGCCGATCCAGGTCAACGCCTTCAATAACAGCGACTGGCGCCTGGCTTCGAACAAAAAAACCTTCTTGTATACGGCCGAGTAGTGACCCAGGCATTGCGCTATCTGCTGGTGGTGGGCGGCGGCATCGTCAGCATCCTGCTGTTCCTGCTGGCGTCCGCTTCCGACAACTCCGGCTTCTTCGACCGTTATTACACCTGGCTGCTGGGCCTGAACGCGGCCGTCGCCGTGTCCTTGCTGGCGCTGGTCGGCATTTCACTGGGCCGGCTGTATGCGCGTTACAAGAGCGGCAAGTTCGGCTCGAAGCTGATGATGCGCCTGGTGATGCTGTTTGCCGCAGTCGGCATCCTGCCCGGCCTGGTGATTTTTCTGGTTTCCTTGCAGTTTGTCTCCCATTCAATCGAATCGTGGTTCAACGTCAAGATCGAAGCGGCGCTGGAGTCCGGCCTGGAATTGGGCCGCGCCGGCCTGGACGCGGCGCTGGTCGAACTCGATCATCGCGGCAAGAATGCGGTCGATGAATTGCGCGCCGACCCCGTGGCCGGCCCGGCAGTGCTGACCAGCCTGCTGCGCGAAGAGGGCATGCAGAACGTGATGGTGGTCAGCGGCGACGGCATGCTGCTGGCCAGCGCCGGCCCGCACAGCGGCGCCGACCTGCCGACGGCGGCCATGCTGGCGCAGGCGGCAACGCCGGCCGGCTATGCCTCGGCCGAAGGCGGCGCCGAGCTGCATGACGACAGCGAGTCGGGCGGTGGCGGCATGCGCGCCGGGCCACCGTCGTCGCTGGACGCCGCCGCCAGTTTGCGCCTGCGCGTGCTGGTGGCCGTACCGGGCCCGTCCGTATCGCCACGCTATTTGCAACTGCTCAAGTCGGTGCCGCCCAAGCTGGCCACCAATGGCGAGATGCTGCGTGGCGCCTACAGCGAATACAAGGAACGCTTTGTCGCGCGCGAGGGACTGCGCAAGATGTACATGGAAATTCTCACCCTGACCCTGCTGCTGGCCATTTTTGGCGCCATCGGCAGCGCTTTTTTGATCGCCAGCAACCTGGCCCAGCCGCTGCTGCTGCTGGCCGAAGGCACGCGCGCGGTGGCCGAGGGCGACCTGTCGCCGCGCCCTATTGTTGCCTCGCGCGATGAACTCGGTACCCTGACGCAGTCGTTCAATATCATGACGCGCCAGTTGCTTGATGCGCGCACGGCGGTCGAAAGCAACCGCGCTGCCTTGCAGAACGCCAAGGCCCACCTGGAATCGGTGCTGGCCAATATGTCGGCCGGCGTGATGGTGCTCGATGGCGACTTCAAGCTCGTCACCTGCAATGAATCGGTCGAGCGCATCTTGCAGCATGCGGGCGTGACCATGGTGGGCCAGCCGCTGGCCGGCATTGCCGGGATCGAGGAATTCGGCACCGCCATCGTCAGCGCCTTTTCGGCGCAGAGCGCGCAATCGGCGTCGGGCCGCAACTTGCAGCGCCTGCACTGGCAGCGCCAGATCGAAATTCCGCGCCGCCTGGGCAGCAGCGCCGACGAGAACGACATCACCTTGCTGGCGCGCGGCTCGCGCCTGCCGCTCGAGTCCGGCAGCGGCTACATCGTCGTGTTCGATGATATTTCCGATGTGATTTCGGCCCAGCGCTCGATCGCCTGGGGCGAAGTGGCGCGCCGCCTGGCGCATGAAATCAAGAACCCGCTGACGCCGATCCAGCTGTCGGCCGAGCGATTGCAGATGAAGCTCGAAGGCAAGCTGGAGCAAAGCGACGCCGACTTGCTGGGCCGCGCCACCACCACCATCGTCAAGCAGGTCGATGCGATGAAACGCATGGTCGACGACTTCCGCGACTATGCGCGCACGCCGCCGGCGGTGCTCGCGCCACTGCGTTTGAATGAGCTGATCGAGGAGATACTGAACCTCTACCTGGGCGGCGACGACGGCGACATCATCCATCCGCAACTGGCGCCGAACCTGCCGATGGTGATGGGCGATCCGACCCAGTTGCGCCAGGTGATACACAACCTGCTGCAGAACGCGCAGGACGCCATGGCCGACTTGCCGGAGGGCACTCCGCATCCCCGCATTGACGTACGCACCGAAGCAATTCATTATCGCAGTGCGGACGGTGGCGTAAACGTTGCCGTGCGCATGGCCATTACCGATAACGGCCCTGGTTTCGCGCCGAAGATCCTGGCGCGTGCGTTCGAGCCGTATGTCACGTCCAAGGCGCGCGGCACCGGCCTGGGTCTGGCGATGGTGAAGAAAATCATCGACGAACACGGTGGACGCATCGATATCGAGAATCGTGAGGACAGCAGTGGCGCTTCAGTTGTCATTTTGCTGTTAAAGTTAGCTCCCGACGCTGTGGCTTAGCATTGTGCTGGCGAACACGTCTGGTTTAGTATGTAAAACACCAATAAAATCATAGTTGTCCGCCGCGTGCCGTTCGGGTGCGCGGGGCGGCGAAATGAGGAAGGCAAGACACGAATGGCAAACATACTCGTAGTGGATGATGAAATGGGTATCCGTGAGTTGCTCTCGGAGATACTGGGTGACGAAGGCCATGCTATCCAGCTGGCCGAAAATGCGCAGCAGGCGCGCGAAGCACGCGCCGCCGGTGCGCCCGACCTGGTGCTGCTGGATATCTGGATGCCCGATACCGACGGCGTGACCCTGCTCAAGGAATGGCAGCGCGATGGCTTGCTGACGATGCCGGTGATCATGATGTCGGGCCACGCCACGATCGATACGGCGGTCGAAGCAACGCGCATCGGTGCGCTCAACTTCCTGGAAAAGCCGATTGCCCTGCAAAAATTGTTGAAAGCGGTGCAGCAAGGCCTGACGCGCGCCCAGGAAACCGTGCGTGCGCCGGCCGCCGCGCCGCGCCCGGTGGCGCCGGCGCCTGCCGAAGAAAGCAGCAGCCATCCGACGCCCAGCTTTGGTGGCAGCGCGCCGCAGCAGATGATGGTGCGCCCCGGCATCGCCGCCCCGGCCCAGGCCGAAGGCCATGGCTACAATCTGTCGTTCGACCTGCCGCTGCGCGAGGCGCGCGACGCCTTCGAACGCATGTATTTCGAACACCACCTGGGCCGCGAAGGCGGCAGCATGACCCGCGTGGCGGAAAAGACGGGCCTGGAACGTACCCACCTGTACCGCAAGCTCAAGCAACTGGGTGTGGAACCGGGCAAGCTGGCCAAGAAGAACCTGTGACGGCAGCAGTGCGGCCGTTGACGCCGCTGACCCTGGTCAGCGGCGCCAGGGCCAGCGACCGCGAAGCGGCCATCGCGCAAGCACTGCCACCGCAGCAAGCCGTTGCCGTGATCCTCGAAGGATTGGCTGACGGTAACTCCATCCTGGCCGACCTGGCCGAAGAAATTTCCCCTCCCGCCTCCTTGCAATTGTTGCGCATCGCGCCCGGTTGCCTGTGCTGCAGCGGCAATCTGGTATTGCGTGTAACATTGAATCGTCTTTTGCGCCAACCGCCCGCGCATTTGTTCATCAGCCTGGCCGACGCCACGCATATCGGACAACTGCGCAACTGGCTTACCGCCAGTCCCTACGATGCCTGGCTGGCGCTGGAGCCCGACCTGAGCATTACCGCCTGACCGTTATTGCCGTAGCCGTCCCGATCGCAGCTTGCATCTCGTTACAACTACTTTCCCTGCAGGGCGGGATCGCGCTTGAAATGACATGGCCTGGTCCCCACCTCTGTTCTGAAACCGCAGGAGTTCCTCCTGCTTGAGCGAAGGACGCACAATGAACCTGATCTATAACAGCGAGCAATACAGCGTCGTGGAATTCGGCGCCGACCGCAACCTCGACGCCTTGCGTTTCGGCGGCTATGAAATCGTCGACAAGAGCGGCAAGCGCGAAACCTTTATCGCCGGCGTACTGGCGCAAAATTTTCGCCGCGATGTCAGCGAGCTGATCGCCAGCGAACCGACCATGGAAGAAATTGATGAATTTCTAGGCAGCTACGATTCCCTGATGAGCCAGCCCGTGCTGTTGCACTGATGCCCTGCGGTATGGTGGCGATCGCCACCATACCCATTCCCTTGGCGGCATGGTAAGGTGGCCGGGTTACCTTGTTGCAAACAGACCATGTGCCAACTTCTCGGAATGAATTGCAATGTCCCTACCGACATTGTCTTTAGTTTTACCGGCTTCGCCATGCGCGGCGGCCATACCGATACCCACCACGACGGCTGGGGCATCGCCTTTTTCGAAGGCGCCGGCGTGCGCCATTTCGTCGATCACCAGGCGGCCATCGCCTCGCCGGTGGCCGAGCTGATCAAACGCTATCCGATCAAGTCGCGCAATGCCATCGCGCATATCCGCAAGGCCACGCAAGGCCGGGTGGCGCTGGAAAACTGCCACCCTTTCGTGCGCGAACTGTGGGGCCGCTACTGGGTATTCGCCCACAATGGCGACCTGAAGGAATTCAATCCCGTGCTGAGCGGCAGCTATCGCCCGGTCGGCTGCACCGACAGCGAGCGGGCCTTCTGCTATCTGCTGCAGGAACTGCATGCGCGCTTCGGCGACGCGCCGCCGGGCTTGCCGCAGCTGCACGCGGCGCTGGCCGAGCTGGTGCCGGGCATCGCCGCGCACGGCACCTTCAACATGATGCTGTCGAGCGGCGAGGCGCTGTTTGCCCATTGCTCGACCAGCTTGCACTATCTGGTGCGACAGCATCCGTTTCCAACTGCTAAACTATCCGACGAAGACCTCAGCGTGGATTTTTCCCAGGTCACCACGCCGCAGGACCGGGTAGCCGTGATCGTCACGCAGCCATTGACGACCAACGAGCAATGGACGGCGTTCGCGCCCGGTGAATTGAAGCTGTTTGTAGACGGCGCGGTACAAGAAGCGCCCATGACTTAATTTGTTGACGACAATACCTGGCAATGCTGCCAAAATAGCCAGTAGCGCGGGCACATGGTATTGTCAATAGTGAACCCTGACGCAGGCGTGGCGCCGCCAGTGTCACTCGACGTGATTGATGAAGATTTAATGATCGATATTTCCAGCAACGACATCACCCCGAAACCCTTGCGCGTGCGCGAGTTCTATCTGGGGCGACAGCCCATCCTCGACCGCAACCAGGCCTTGTTCGGCTATGAGTTGCTATTTCGCAACGCTCCGGTCGGGCCTGCAAACATCACCAGCGACCTGTCGGCCACGGCCAGCGTGATCGCCCATGCCTCGCAGCTGGGCATGGAAAAGGTGGTTGGCGACGCACTCGGCTTCGTCAATGTCGACGCCGATGTGATCATGAGCGATATCTTCAGTTTCCTGCCGCGCGAAAAAGTGGTGCTGGAAATCGTCGAATCGATGACGGTCACGCCGGAGTTGCGCGCGCGCATCAGCGAACTGGCCAGCCATGGTTTTGTCTTTGCGCTGGAAAACGTGGTGGCCGATACGGCGCAAGTGCAGGAACTGCTGCCGCTGGTGCAATACGTCAAGATGGACATGCGCACGGTTGAACCTGCCACTCTGGCCAGCCTGGCGTCGCGCTTCAAGCGCGAGCAGAAAAAACTGGTGGCCGAAAAAGTCGAAACGCGCGAAGAGTTCAAGTCCACGCTTGACCTGGGATTCGATTACTTCCAGGGCTATTACTTTGCCAAGCCCGCCATCATGACGGGCAAGAAATTGTCGCCATCGCAACTGGCTGTGATGGAACTGATGACACTGGTGACCTCGGACGCCGACAATATGGACATCGAGCGCGCCATCAAGCGCGACGTGTCGCTGGCGCTGAACCTGCTGCGCCTGGTCAATACTCCGGCCGTCGGCGCGCGCCAGCGCATCGATTCGCTGAGCCAGGCCGTCAGCGTGCTGGGCCGCCGCCAGCTGCAGCGCTGGCTGCAAATCATGCTGTACGCCGAGCCAAGCAAGCGCGGCCACAGCATGACGCCATTGCTGATGCTGGCCACCACGCGTGGCCGCCTGCTCGAATTGCTGGCACACAAGCTGCGCCCGAACCATGCCCACTCGGCCGATATCGCCTTTACGGTCGGCATCATGTCGCTGATGGACACGCTGTTCGGCGTGCCGATGGACGAGATCCTGAAACAGATCGAAGTGATCGACGAAGTAGCCGAAGCGCTGCTGTCGCGCGGCGGTTTCTATGGCGACTTGCTGCGCCTGGCCGAATGCATCGAGCGCATCGAAGACATGGAAAGCGAAATCGTGCCGACCCTGCGCGACCTGGCGATGTCGCCGGACGACCTGGTCGAGCTGGAAATGGCCGCTTATGAGTGGAGTGACAACGTAGTGCGTTATGCACTGTAAGCCACGCTGCTGAAAAAATCCCCGCATCGCTTGCGCCATGCGGGGATTTTTTTATCCGCTTACGACAGATTCGGCGCCAGCCAGCGCTCGATGTCTTCCTTCGGCACGCCGCGGCGCTTGACCATGTCTTCCACCTGGTCTTCACCGATCTTGCCGACCACGAAGTATTTCGATTCCGGGTGGGCAAAGTAAAAGCCGGAGACGGCCGCGCCGGGGAACATGGCCCAGGATTCCGTCAGCAGCATGCCGATCTCGCCGGCCTGCAGTACGTCGAACATTTCGCGTTTGACCGTATGCTCGGGGCAGGCGGGGTAGCCGGGCGCCGGGCGGATGCCGACGTATTTTTCGGCGATCATGTCGTCGTTGCTCAATGCTTCGCCTGCGGCATAGCCCCACAGGTCGGTGCGCACGCGCTCGTGCAGGTATTCGGCAAACGCCTCGGCCAGGCGGTCGGCCAGGGATTTGAGCATGATGGACGAGTAATCGTCGTGCGCGTCCTCGAAACGCTTTTCGTATTTCTCGATGCCCAGCCCTGACGTCACGGCAAACATGCCGATGTAATCCTTCACGCCCGATTCTTTTGGCGCAATAAAGTCGGCCAGGCACTGGTTCGGCCGCTGCACGCCGTCGATCACCGGTTTCACGCCCTGCTGGCGCATGCCGTAGTAGGTGAACGCCACGGTCGTGCGCGTGTCGTCGGTATAGATCTCGATATCGTCGTCGTTGACGCTGTTGGCCGGCAGCAGCGCCACCACGCCATTGGCCGTCAGCCAGCGTCCGTCGATCAGTTTTTTCAGCAGCGCCTGGCCTTCTGCATACACCTTGGTGGCCGCATCGCCCACCACCTCATCGGTCAGGATGGCGGGGAAGGGGCCGGCCAGGTCCCAAGTCTGGAAGAACGGACCCCAGTCGATGTATTGGGCCAGGGTTGCCAGGTCGACATTCTTGAACACGCGCCGGCCGATGAACTTCGGTTTCACCGGCGTGCTGGCGCCGTCAAACGGCAGCACCATCTTGTTGGCGCGCGATTTGGCGAGCGACAGGATCGGCAGTGCCTTCTTGTTGGCGTGCTGTTCGCGGATGCGCGCGTAATCGAGTTCGATGTCTTCCACATACTTGTCGCGATGCTCGGGCGTCAGCAGTGACTGCGCCACCGACACCGAACGCGAGGCGTCCGGCACATAGATGACAGGGCCTTCGTAGTTATGGGCGATCTTCACGGCCGTATGGGCGCGGCTGGTGGTGGCGCCGCCGATCAAGAGCGGGATCTTCAGCATGCGGAAGTGTTCGTCGCGCTGCATTTCCTTGGCCACATAGGCCATTTCTTCCAGCGACGGCGTGATCAGGCCCGACAGGCCGATGATGTCGGCGTTTTCCACCTTGGCGCGCGCCAGGATTTCCGAACACGGCACCATCACGCCCATGTTTACCACTTCGAAGTTATTACATTGCAGCACCACGGTGACGATATTCTTGCCGATATCGTGCACGTCGCCCTTCACGGTGGCCATGATAATCTTGCCTTTCGGCTTGGCAACGATGCCGGTGCGCTTTTCTTCCAGCAGCTTTTCTTCTTCGATAAACGGTATCAAGTGGGCCACGGCCTGTTTCATCACGCGCGCCGATTTCACCACCTGTGGCAGGAACATCTTGCCCTGGCCGAACAAGTCGCCAACCACGTCCATGCCGGCCATCAATGGCCCCTCGATCACATGGATCGGCCGCCCGCCGTTGTGCAGCAGTTCCTGGCGCGCTTCTTCCGTGTCTTCGACGATGAACTGCGTGATGCCATGCACCAGCGCATGCGACAGGCGCGCCTGCACCGTGCCTTCGCGCCAGGCCAGATTCTGCACATCGGCCTTGCCGCCGCCCGCTTTCAGGGTGCCGGCAAATTCGATCATGCGTTCGGTCGAGTCTTCGCGGCGGTTCAGCACCACGTCTTCCACCCGTTCGCGCAGTTCCGGGTCGAGGTTGTCGTACACGCCGACCATGCCGGCGTTGACGATGCCCATGGTCATGCCGGCCTTGATGGCGTGGTACAGGAACACGGTATGGATCGCTTCGCGGGCCGGGTCGTTGCCGCGGAAACTGAACGAGACGTTCGACACGCCACCCGAGATCTTGGCATGCGGCAGGTTGTCCTTGATCCAGCGCGTGGCGTTGATGAAGTCGACCGCGTAGTTGTTGTGCTCTTCGATGCCGGTGGCCACCGCAAAGATGTTCGGGTCGAAAATAATGTCTTCGGGCGGGAAGTCGAGCGAGTCGACCAGCAAATGATAGGCGCGCGCGCAGATCTCGATCTTGCGCTCGAACGTGTCGGCCTGGCCTTTTTCATCGAAGGCCATGACGATCACGGCCGCGCCGTAGCGGCGGCACAAGGTAGCCTGGCGCAGGAATTCGGCCTCGCCTTCCTTCATGGAAATCGAGTTGACGATGGCCTTGCCCTGCACGCATTTCAGGCCCGCTTCGATCACCGACCATTTCGACGAGTCGACCATGATGGGCACGCGCGAAATATCGGGCTCGGAGGCGATCAGGTTCAAGAAGCGCGTCATGGCGGCCAGCGAATCGAGCATCGCCTCGTCCATGTTGATGTCGATCACCTGGGCGCCGTTTTCCACCTGCTGGCGCGCCACCGACAAGGCTTCGTCGTACTGCTCGTTGAGTATCATGCGCGCAAACGCCTTCGAGCCCGTGACGTTGGTGCGCTCGCCCACGTTGACGAACAGCGAGTCGTCATTGACCACGAACGGCTCCAGGCCGGCCAGGCGCAGGTCGTGGCTCTTGGCCGGGACGGTGCGCGGCGTATTGTTTGACAGCAGCTCGCCGATCGCCTTGATGTGCTCCGGCGTAGTGCCGCAGCAGCCGCCGGCCATGTTCAAAAAGCCCGCATCGGCAAATTCGCGCAGCAGGGCGGAAGTGTCTTCTGGCAACTCGTCAAAGCCCGTGTCGCTCATCGGGTTGGGCAAGCCCGCGTTCGGGTAGATGCAGACAAACGTGTCGGCGATTTTCGACAGTTCTTCCGCGTACGGGCGCATCAGGGCCGCACCGAGCGCGCAGTTCAGGCCGATCGTCAGCGGCTTGGCGTGGCGGATGGAATTCCAGAAGGCGGGCACGGTCTGGCCCGACAGGATGCGGCCCGACGCATCGGTGACGGTGCCCGAAATCATCAGCGGCAGGCGCACCACTTGCGGGTTCTGCTCGTAGAACAGGTCGATCGCGAACAGCGCCGCCTTGCAGTTCAGGGTATCGAAAATGGTTTCCACCAGCAGCACGTCGGCGCCGCCTTCGACCAGGCCCTGGGTTTGCTGCAGGTAGGCCGCCACCAGCTGGTCAAACGTGACATTGCGCGCGGCCGGATCGTTCACGTCCGGCGAGATCGATGCTGTTTTCGGCGTGGGCCCCAGGGCGCCGGCGACGAAGCGCGGCTTGTCCGGCGTGGAATACTTGTCGCAGGCGGCGCGCGCCAGCCTGGCCGCCGCCACGTTCATCTCATAGGCCAGGTGGGCCATGTGATAGTCGTCCTGGGCGATCGTGGTGGCGCCAAAGGTGTTCGTTTCGATCAGGTCAGCGCCGGCCGCCAGATAGCGCTCGTGGATTTCCTGGATGATGTGCGGCTGCGTCAGTGTCAATAACTCATTATTGCCTTTGACGAACAACTCGCGCGCGCCCGAGCCGGCCGGCGCCGCGAAGTCGATGAAGCGGCCTTGCGGCCCGCCGCGATACGCCACTTCGTCGAGCTTGTATTGCTGGATGATCGTGCCCATCGCGCCGTCGAGGATCATGATCCGCTGCGCCATGATGGCGCGCAAGGAGACTTCGGTCGGGGACAGGGCGGGGATCACGGTATCGTTCATTTCATGCTTTCAATAGGCAACGGGCGGCGGCGCGGTGGAGGAGACGTTGCGCATCAGCAGGATCAGCCGACGGAGTGCGCCGGCCGGATAGGCTGGCGGAGGGTGGCAATCGCCTGATTTCACCGGGTCTAAAATTATACGGCATCGCGCAGTTTTGGTTTCAGGCAAAAGCCCTCGCCAGCTGTCGATGCGCCATCCACGCAACACATTAGCATGCCAAAAAATCAATTAATTGTATCATCGCGCTTTCTCTCACATTCTCTCCTGCATTACATTTGTAAAAATCTCGGCTGAATTGTTAATTATTTAAAAGATATCATGTTGATAGTCACTCTTTATGTGGAAAAATCCCCACATTTTTTGTAAATCGGTGAAAATTTTTTTATGAAGCAACTGCCAATGTTCTATATGAAAACAAAGCTTGATTTGCGGCAACGCAGAGCGAGAGCGGTAATGCCTAAAATAAAGGTTGTCGGTGAGTTATGTTAATTACTGCCGCGAATAGGGAAGCCAAAGTCATTAACAGTTGTCTTTAGGAATTTTATTCAATCATAATGTCGGTTCCTTAGATAAACATTCTCTCCAAAAGTCACCGATATGTCACATACCTCTACCACTTCTCCTGCTGTCGCGCTGCGCGGAAACGGATGCCAGCCATGAAAAACCATTTGCTTATTGCATTGATTGCCATGCTGGGCCTGTCCGCTTGCGGCGGCGGTGGAGGGGGTGGCGGTACCGGCACTGTGGTGGCGACCACCACCACCAGTCCGGCGCCGGTCCCGGCGGTGGTGTCGGCCGTGACGTCTGTTTCGGCCAATGCCATCGCCATCGGTTCGAGCGTGACGGTGACCGGTAGCAACCTTGACCGCGTATCGGCGTTCCAGGTCGGCGGCGTGACCCTGGCTGCCAGCGCTGTCAGCGCCAGCAGCGCCACCCTGGCGATGCCGGCCACGCCCGTCACCGGCGCCCTGACCCTGGTCACGGCCAGCGGCACGGTTGCCACCAGCCAGGCTATCACGGTCTACCTGCCGTTGACGGCCGGCGAACTGACGCCCGCTACTGGCGTCGTGGGCAGCAGCGTGAGCATTACCGGCACGGGCATGGCCAATGTCACGGCAGTGGTGTTTGCCAACGGCACTGCCGCCGCCGTGCAAAGCCATACTGACAGCAGCGTGACCTTCGTGGTGCCGGTCGGCGCCGCTACCGGCCAGCTGACCGTGCGCGGCACGTTCAACGAAGCGCTGACCAGCGCCGCGTTCACGGTCTTGCCGACCGTCAGCGTAACCTCGATCAGCACCGCCATCAGCGGCGCGAATGTGATCGTGACCGTGGCCGGCAGCAACCTGGACCAGGTCAATGGCGCCACCATCGGCACCACCGCCGCCACCATCGTCAGCGCCAGCGCCACCGAACTGCGCGTGTCGGCACCAAGCTCGGCCACCGGTAACCTGATGCTGTCGGCGCCGTCGCGCGCCGCCGTCAACGCCGGCACCGTGGCCGCCTTTACCCTGGGCGCCATCGATTTCTCGCAAGTATTGAACCTGAGCGCCAGCGATGCGGCGCTGCGCCTGACGCGCGGCAAGCCTGCCGCCGTGCGCGTGTCCGTGCTGGGCACGCTGGCCGGCCGCAGCAGCCCGGCGGTGACCCTGGCGGCCACTTCGTCGACCGGCGCCAACCTGGGCAGCCTGGTGCTGAGCGGCCCGGCCACCTTGCCAACAGCCAGGAATGCCTATAGCTTCGACGGCAACTTCAGCGCCGCCCTGCCAGCGAGCTGGATCCAGCCTGGCCTGCAGGTACGCGTGACCGCCGTCGGCAACGATGGCACGCAAGTGAGCCAGCAAGCCACGCCGGCCGTGTCGTCGGCCGCCAAGATGCACCTGGTGCTGGTGCCCTTGATTACCAACGACGGTACCTCCGTCTTGCCTGATGCGGAGGTGATCCGTGCCGCCATCGTGCGCGTGTATCCGTACGCCGCGGAAGACATCACCATCACCAAGCGCGTGGCGCTCAATGTCGGCGGCAGCAGCGCGGTCGACACCTGGTGGAGCGAGACCCTGCCGAAGATCGAAGCGGCGCGCAGCCAGGAAGACAGCAGCGCCTTCTACTACGGTTTTGCCACGCAGATGTCGGCCAGCCGCACCGCCGGCCTGGCCTATATCAGCGACCGCACCACAGGCGCCTCGAGCCCGTCGGCGCTGGGCCTGGACGCCAGCGCCACCCGCACCGCCTCGATCGATGCCTTTGGCAACGCCTGGCCCGAGTGGCTGACGACGATGATCCATGAAATCGGCCACAACCATGCGCTGCAGCACGTGGCCTGCGGTTCGCCGACCAACACCGCCGCCGACTATCCGTATGCGAACGGCGACCTGGGCAGCCAGCCACTGTATAACAGCAACTACGGCGCGGCGATTGGCCAGTTGAGCCAGGCTACCTACACCAGCAACGGCAGCACCAAGCAGATGAAGGATGTGATGGGCTATTGCAGCGGCGCCTGGTTCTCGGACTACAGCTATGCCCGCATCCAGCAATTCCTGGAAAGCTATGCCGCACGCATCGCCCGCACCGGCCGCAGTGTTGCCACCGGCGCCAGCGTGCTGGCCGCCGACAATGGCTACCTGACCATTTCGGGCCGCATCACTGCCAATGGCGTGCAATTGCACCCGGCCGTGGCCTCGGCCACCGCGCGCACCGGTACCGCCGACAGCA
Source organism: Janthinobacterium sp. 1L-D-8-B-C4 (assembly GCF_057291295.1). Lineage (NCBI taxonomy): Bacteria > Pseudomonadati > Pseudomonadota > Betaproteobacteria > Burkholderiales > Oxalobacteraceae > Janthinobacterium > Janthinobacterium sp. 1L-D-8-B-C4. The sequence goes on along the minus strand of NZ_JBXAVX010000008.1, from coordinate 213,655 downwards.
GCGCCAAATACAGCCTGCGGATTTTAACGGCGTCCGGACAAACTATTAACGTGCCATTTGATACGCAGCAGCTGGCCGACAGCCGGGTTGACGTCAGCCACTTCCGTGTCAGCTTCGCCAATCCCGGCGACATCAGCGATATCGATGTGCTGGCCAATGGCAAAGTGGTCAGCAAGCTCGACCGCTCGGCGCGCCGTGCCGCTAGCGCGACCGCCGCCAGCCTGGACACCACGCAAAGCGCCGGCAAGCTGGCCCTGAGCTGGAATGCCGAGGCCGAGCCGTATGCCGCGGTGCTGTACGTGGCCGCCGATGGCCGCAAGACTGTCGTCGCCAGCGCCCTGACCGGTGGCAGTGCCTCGGTTGACGTCAGCGCCTTGCCGGCCGGCGGCCGTTTTGAAGTGAGCCTGTCATCGTCTGTGCGCGGTCGCATGGTGAAGGTGGCGCGTAAATAAACCGTCTCGTGATTGTGATATGGAAAGGGCTTGCTGCGGCAAGCTCTTTTTATTTGTGTGAAAAGTGCACAAATTCTGTGCCGGACGGGGGCTGATGTTTTACCCGATGCTTGCCCACAATGGTGATTCCTCAATCACCCGGAAATACCGCCATGCCTATCCTTCACTTGCAGTTGTCCACCGCGCCCGACGCGCAGCAGTGGGCGGCGATTGCTGCCACCCTCTGCCGTTTGACGGCCGAGTTGCTGCACAAGGCGCCCGAGCTGACCTCGGTGGCCATCACGCACACCGACCCCGTACACTGGTTTGTCGGCGGGCCGTCCCTGTCAGAGCAGGAAAAAACGAGCTTTTTCCTCGATGTGCTGATCAGCGACGAAACCAATACGGCAGTTGAAAAGGCGGCGTATATCGCCGCTGTCCATGCGGCGATGGCGCAGGCGCTGGGGTCCTTGCATGAGGTCAGTTATATCCATGTGCATGACGCGCGCCAGGCGGCCTGGGGCTATGGTGGCCTGACGCAGCAATTTCGCGCCGTGAGGAAGAGCTTGCAAGCGGCGTGATCAGTCCCAGTCGCGCTGTGCATACCATTGCACCGCGAAGTCGATCAGGGCGCGTACCTTGGGCGACAGATGACGGCCATGCGGATACAGCGCGTACAGCGTGCGCGGCGCCAGGGTGTAGCCGGGCAGCACTTGCACCAGCGCGCCGCTGGCCAGCTGTTCGCGCACGATAAAGGCGGCCGTATTGGCAATGCCCATGCCGCCCAAGGCCGCCGCGCGCAGGGCGATGCCGGTGTTGGCGGCGAAGTTGCCGCGCACGGTCACCGCATGCGGCGCGCCGCTGTCATCGCGGAATACCCAGCTGGCGGGCTTTTCTGCCAGGTTCAAGCTGTATAACAGGCAGTCGTGCCTGGCGAGGTCCTGCGGCGTGGCCGGTGCAGGGTGGCGGGCAAGGTAGGCCGGCGAGGCGACGGCCACCATGCGGCTGCTGGCCAGTTTGCGCGCCACCAGGGTCGAGTCGGGCAGGCCGCGTGTGATGCGCAGGGCCACATCGAAGCCATCGTCGATCAGGTCGACGATGCGGTCATTGCAGACCAGGTCGATCTGCAGCAGCGGATATTGCTGCGTGAACGATGGCAGCCAGGTGGCCAGTTCCAGCGCGCCAAAGGCGACCGGTGCATTGATGCGCAGGCTGCCCGAAGGCTGTGCCTGGTGCTGGGTGACGGCGCGGTCGGCCGCATCGAGCGCGTCGAGGATGTCGCGGCTGGCCAGATAGTATTCCTGGCCGGCGGACGTCAGCGCAAAGCGCCGCGTGGTGCGGTTGAGCAGTTGCGCCCCGAGCCGGTTTTCCAGCTGGCGGATCTGGCGCGAGACGATGGAGTGGGAAATGCCCAGTGCGGCCCCGGCCGCCGTGAAGCTGCCCAGTTCCACCACGCGGCGCAGGGCACGCAGGCCGTGAGCTGATCCATGGCGTGCCTGCCCGGTTAAACGAAACGCTTGCCTTCGAGCGCGAAGCCCTTGATGAATTCGCTTGCCGGCAAGCGCTTGCCGCCCGGTTTTTGCAACTGCGTCAGGCGCAGCGCGCCGGTGCCGCAGGCCACCACGATGCCATGCTGGGCGTCGGCCGCCAGCACCTGGCCGGCGGGCTCGGCGCTGTCGGCGTCGAGCACCTCGGCGGACCAGATCTTGATGGCCACGCCGTCGACCTGGCCGCAGGCGCCGGGAAATGGATTGAAGGCGCGAATTTTCAGGCCCAGTTCCAGCGCGCCCTGGGAAAAATCGAGCGCCGCTTCTTCCTTGGCGATTTTTGCCGCGTAGGTGACGCCCGCTTCCGGCTGAGTCACAGCCACCAGCGGTTCCTGCGCCATCTTGCGCAAGGTGGCGACGATCATGCGACCGCCCAAAGCGGCCAGCTTGTCGTGCAAGGTGGCGGTGGAATCGCCAGCCTCGATCGTCACGCGCTCGATGGCCAGCATCGGGCCGGTGTCCAGGCCTTCTTCCATCTGCATGATGGTCACGCCGGTTTCGTCGTCACCGGCTTCGATGGCGCGGTGGATCGGCGCCGCACCGCGCCAGCGCGGCAGCAGGGAACCGTGGATATTGATGCAGGGTTTGATGTCGAGCGTGCTGCGCGGCAAAATCAGGCCGTAGGCGGCCACCACCATCACGTCGTAATCCGTCGCCAGCAGGCGTTCATGGGCGGCCTTTGCCTCGGCCGCGCGCTGCGGATCTTTGCTGTCCATGCGCAAGGACAGCGGCTGCAGCACCTCGATGCCATGCTGCTGGGCATATTGCTTGACGCTTGATGCGTGCAATTGCATGCCGCGTCCGGCCGGGCGGTCGGGCTGGGTCAGCACCAGGGGAATCTCGAAACCCGCTTCGTGCAAGTCTTTCAGGGCGGTAGCGGCAAATTCAGGCGTGCCTGCGAAGATCACTTTCATCTGGTTCCTGGTCGTGAAGTGTGCAGGCTAAGCCTGGCGGGTAGGACAATGCCCGCCAGTTTACCAGTTAGTGGCTCAGAAACGGCGATTTTGCGCGCGCAGGCTCGCTTCGCGCTCCAGGCCACGGATTTCCTTGACCATCTTGGTCTTGATGCGGTTGCGTTTCAGGGGCGACAAGTATTCCACGAAGACCTTGCCCAGCAAGTGATCCATTTCATGCTGGATGCACACGCCCAGCAAGCCATCGGCTTCCAGTTCGAACGGTTTGCCATGGCGGTCCAGCGCGCGCACCTTGATGCGGGCCGGGCGCTCGACGCCGTCGTACACGCCCGGCACCGACAAACAGCCTTCGTCGTAGACCTGCTTTTCTTCGCTGGCCCAGGTGATTTCCGGGTTGATGAACACTTGCAGCTGGTTCTTTTCTTCGGTGATGTCGATTACCATCATCTGGATGTGCTGGTCGACTTGCGACGCCGCCAGGCCCACGCCGGGCGCGTCGTACATGGTTTCGGCCATGTCGTCGATCAGGGTCTGCAACTGGTCGCCGAAGTCGCTGATCGGCTTGGCGACGGTGTGCAGGCGCGGATCGGGGTAACGCAGGATATTTAAGATGGACATACGAATTGGACTGTTTGGCTGGTTGAATTAGCTGGGCACATGAAGGCTGTGCGCGGCGCTGGATCGCCGGTGGTTTTACGCTGATTGAAGGGGGAATTTTATCACAGACGCCCGTATCGCTGTGCAAGGCAGGTCGTTTGCCGCCAGGAACTGTGCACCGAAGTGTGCACCTTTGTTGCGCCGTTCGATATCGCCCGCCCTGGTGCGCCGCTACCATGCAAGACGGACGTGGTGGACCGGGACGGCGAGGGTGTCATGGATGCAAATACGGTGAGTGACGACAGCGGCGGCGAACTGGCGCCCTGGCTGCGCCTGCAATGGCTACCCGGCGTGGGGCCGGTGGCCGCGCGCGCCTTGCTGGCGCGTTTTGGCTTGCCGCAGGATATATTTTCCGCATCGTTCGAAGCGTTGCGCGAGGTGGTTCCGGCAGGCGTGGCACATGCCATTTTGCAGCGGCCCAGGCCGGTCGCCAACAGCCAGCTGGAACTGACCTTGCAGTGGTTGCGCCAGCCCGGCAATGCGGTGCTGACCCTGGCCGATGGCGCCTATCCTTTGCAACTGCTGGAGATACCCGATCCACCGCTGCTCTTATATGTACGCGGCCGCCCTGAACTGCTGTCGCGCCCTTGCGTGGCGGTGATCGGCAGCCGCAATGCCAGCGTGCAGGGCATGCGCAATGCGGCCGCCTTTGCCGAGGCATTGAGCCAGGCAGGGCTGACGATCGTGTCCGGGCTGGCGCTGGGCATCGACACGCATGCGCACGAGGGCGGCCTGCGCGGCGACGGCAGCACGGTGGCGGTGATCGGCACCGGTGCCGATCTGGTCTATCCACGGCGTAACCTTGGTCTGGCGCAAAAAATTGCCGCGCAAGGCTGCATCGTCAGCGAATATGCGCTGGGCTTGCCCGCGATTCCCAGCAATTTTCCACGCCGCAATCGCCTGATCAGCGGCCTGGCGCGTGGCGTGCTGGTGATCGAGGCGGCAGCCCAGTCGGGGTCCCTGATCACGGCGCGCCTGGCCGGCGAATACGGGCGCGACGTGTACGCCTTGCCCGGTTCGATCCACTCCACCCTGGCCAAGGGGTGCCACGCCCTCATCAAGCAGGGCGCCAAGCTGGTCGATTCGGTCGATGATGTGCTGCAGGAATTGCAGTGGCCGGTCGGCGCTGGTGCGGCGGTGTCCGCACCGGCGCCGCCGGCCCATCCCTTGCTGGGCGCGCTGGGCTACGACCCCTGCGACGCCGACACCATCGCCGCGCGCAGCAGCCTGGCGATGGCCGAGGTGATGGGAGAACTGCTGGCGCTGGAAATGGCGGGGCTGGTGGAGCGCCTGCCTGGCGGACTGTTTCAACGCTGCAAATGACAGCTTGACACTTGTGTGGCGGCCTTGCCGCATGGCGCCGCTTTGTCCGCTGGCGCACTTGTGCCGCAGCGAGCTTAGCTGATAGAGTAGAGTCATGTTCGATATCCTGGTTTATCTCTACGAGACTTATTATCGCCCCGATGCCTGCCCCGAGCCGGCGGCACTGGCGCGCAAGCTGTCGGCCGTCGGCTTTGACGACGTGGAGATTTCCGAAGCGCTGGTCTGGCTGACCGACCTGAACGCAATGGCCGGCGCCGAGCAGGTGCTCACCGCGAGTTCCACCGGCACGCGCTTTTATGTTCAGCAAGAAAGCGATGTGCTGGGCACGGCCGCCATCGGCTTTATCCAGTTCCTGGAAAGCGCCAAGGTATTGTCGCCGCTGCAGCGCGAAATCGTCATCGAACGGGCGCTGGCCCTCGATGAAGCGCCCGTCACCCTGGGCAAGCTGAAAGTCATCGTGCTGATGCTGCTGTGGAGCCAGGGCAAGGAACCGGACGCGCTGATGTTCGATGACCTGTTCGGCTCCGATGAAGAATTATCGCCCCGCCTGCTACACTGAATAAAGCACGGCGGCCTGGCTCTTGGCTGCCGCCAGCCGCTTTTTGCCCGCCTGCCCATCTGCCCCGTGCTTGCATTTGCTTCTGCGCATTGTTGTCTTTAGATAACTTGCGGTTTTCTGCTTCAGGCGCTTATCATTGGCCGCTTGACAAGACCGCAAGTCACATGGCCCCGCGCAGACAAAAGCGTCGGCGCCCGGCAATGCACTGTATGATGCGCATGCTGACACTATCCTAGAGCATTTTTCGAGACTAATAACTATGACAAAAACCCTCATCATCGCCGAGAAGCCTTCTGTCGCGAACGATATCGCGAAGACGCTTGGCGGCTTTACCAAGCACGATGAGTACTTTGAATCGGATGAATACGTGCTGTCGTCGGCGGTTGGCCACTTGCTGGAAATCGCCGTACCGGAAGAATTCGACGTCAAGCGCGGCAAATGGAGTTTCGCGCACCTGCCGATGATACCGCCGTATTTCGCGCTGAACCCGATCGCCAAGACGGAAGCGCGCCTCAAAGTATTGAACAAGCTGATCAAGCGTAAAGATGTGACCACCCTCATCAACGCCTGCGATGCCGGGCGCGAAGGCGAGCTGATTTTCCGCCTGATCGCGCAAAACGCCAAAGCCAAGCAGCCGGTCAAGCGCTTGTGGCTGCAGTCGATGACACCGGGCGCCATCCGCGACGGTTTCGCCCACCTGCGTACCGATGAAGAGATGCTGCCGCTGGCCGATGCAGCGCGTTGCCGTTCGGAAGCGGACTGGCTGATCGGCATCAACGGCACCCGCGCCATGACGGCCTTCAATTCGAAAGAGGGCGGCTTTTACCTGACCACCGTCGGCCGCGTGCAAACGCCGACCCTGTCGATCGTGGTCGAACGCGAAGACAAGATCAAGAAATTCGTCGCGCGCGACTTCTGGGAAGTTCGCGCCGAGTTCGTCTGCGCGGCCGGTATCTACGAAGGCCGCTGGCTCGACACCAAGTTCAAGAAGGACGAGAACGATCCGGAAAAACGCGCCGAGCGCCTGTGGAGCAAGACGGCGGCTGATTCGATCGCCACCGCCTGCCGCGGCCGCCAGGGCACCGTCACGGAAGAGTCGAAACCGACCACCTCGATGGCGCCGGGCCTGTTCGACCTGACCAGCTTGCAGCGCGAAGCGAACTCGCGTTTCGGTTTTTCCGCCAAGAACACCTTGGGCCTGGCCCAGGCGCTGTACGAAAAGCACAAAGTGCTGACGTATCCGCGTACCGATTCGCGCCACCTGCCGGAAGACTATATGCCGACCGTGCTGCAGGCGCTGGAAACGGTCAAGGAAAACAGCAACTATCACCAGTTCGCCAAGCAGATTATCGACAAGGGCTGGGTCAAGCCGAACAAGCGCATTTTCGACAACACGAAAATCTCGGATCACTTCGCGATCATCCCGACCACCATCGCGCCGAAGAACCTGTCCGAGCCGGAACAGAAACTGTACGACCTGGTCACACGCCGCTTCATGGCCGTGTTCTTCCCGCCTGCCGAGTTCCAGGTCACCACGCGCTACACGGAAGTATCCGGCCATCAGTTCAAGACTGAAGGCAAGGTCATGACCAATCCGGGCTGGCTGGCGATCTACGGCAAGGAAGCGTCGACCGACGCCGACAAGGAAAACAATGGCAACGGCAACCTGGTGCCGGTGGCCAAGGGCGAAACCGTGCACACCGAAAGCGTCAGCGCCAACGGCCTGGTAACGAAACCGCCGGCGCGCTATACCGAGGCGACGTTGCTGTCGGCGATGGAAGGCGCGGGCAAGCTGATCGACGACGACGAGCTGCGCGATGCAATGGCCGGCAAGGGCCTGGGCACGCCGGCGACGCGCGCGGCCACCATCGAGGGCTTGCTGACGGAACGCTATCTGCTGCGCGAAGGGCGCGAGCTGATGCCGACCGCCAAGGCATCGCAACTGATGACCTTGTTGAAAGGCCTGGGCGTCAATGAACTGACGGCGCCGGAGCTGACGGGCGAGTGGGAATACAAGCTGTCGCAGATGGAAAAAGGCAAGATTTCGCGCGATGAATTCATGCGTGAAATCGCGCAGATGACGCAAATCATCGTCAAGCGCGCCAAGGAATACGATAACGACACGATTCCGGGCGAATACGCCACCTTGACGACGCCGTGCCCGAACTGCCAGAGCGTGGTCAAGGAAAACTACCGCCGCTTTGCCTGCACCAAGTGCGAATTTTCGATGAGCAAGACGCCGGGTTCGCGCCAGTTTGAAATCGCGGAAGTGGAGCAATTGCTGAAGGAGCGCACCATCGGCCCGCTGCAAGGTTTCCGCTCGAAAATGGGCCGTCCGTTTGCCGCGATTTTGCGCATCGTGCGCGATGAAGAGATCAAGAATTTCAAGCTGGAATTCGATTTCGGCCAGAACGACGAGAGCGAAGACGGCGAAGGCGTCGACTTCACGGGCCAGACGGCGCTGGGACCTTGTCCCAAGTGCAATGGCGGCGTGTATGAAATGGGCCTGGCCTATGTGTGCGAACACAGCGTGGCCAAACCCAAGACTTGCGACTTCCGCAGCGGCCGCATCATCTTGCAGCAGGAAATCTTGCCGGAACAAATGGCGAAACTGCTCAACGAAGGCAAGACCGATCTGCTGCCCGGCTTTGTTTCGCAGCGCACGCGCCGTCCGTTCAAGGCCTTCCTGGTGCGCGGCAAGGATGGCAAGGTGAGCTTCGAGTTCGAAGAGCGCAAGGCCAAGCCGGGCGCGAAAGCCCCGGCCAAGGGCAAGGCGGCAGCCGCCGAAGTCGAAGGCGAAGAAGGTACGGCGCCAGCGAAAAAAGCGGCCGTCAAGAAAGCGCCGGCGAAAAAAGCTGCAGCGGTGAAAAAGCCGGCGGTGAAAAAAGCGCCAGCCAAAAAAGCCGCAGCGGCCGAGTAAGCTAGCCGTTGTGACAGCAAAAAGCCAGGGCATGCCCTGGCTTTTTGACGTTTGGCGCGAGCACACTATCAGTCGAGATAGTCGGAATACTCGCGCTGCGCATAGTTCTGCACACGGCTCCAAGGTTGCGCCTTCGACAGGCTGGCCTGCTGTTTGACGTCGACGCGGCGATAAAAAGTGTTGGCACGGTCGCCGCTTTCGATAATCAGGGGAATCTGCTTTTGCTCATCCCACAAGACGCGCTGGAACACGCCATTTTTTTCCGCTTCGCGCCAGCGTGCGCCGGCTATCTTCGACACCTGTTTTGACAGCGGCATGGCGGCCACCAGTTTCGGGTCCAGCAGATAAAAACTGTTTTCCCAGGAGCCGTCGAAATTGACATTGTCGTATTCCGACTTCGGGATGCTGACCACCACCTTGTCGTGCGCGTCGATATATTCCACGCGCACGGTGTTTTTCTCCAGCATCACATGGCGCGGGATCACGACCGGGTTGAAATGCTTGTGTTCGTGCTGGGCGGTTTTCAACGCCACTTTCTTGTTGTGGCCGTCGTGAGCATCCATGGCTGGCGCCAGTACGCGCTCGACCCAGACGTGGCCGGGGCGGCGCAGCATGGTTTCTTCGTAGCGGCTTTCGCGCGTCACGCCCTCGGGCGTCAGCACGCGGCTGTAGTAGGTGATGGACAGGTCCAGGTCGGCCGGTGCCGGGGCGGCGGCGTGGGTGGTGCCGGCAAAGCCGGCGGCCAGCAGGACGGCGATCAGGGTCGATTTCATGTGTGCCTTTGATGTGCAAGGGGGCGGACGACACCGCGTGCCATCCGCCCCTGGTCTACAACGATGTGATTACAGGCCCAGCGCCGTCTTCAGCAACTCGAACACCTTGGTGTTGTCGATGGTGCCCTTGAAGGTCTTGGCGCCGGCGCCGGTGGCCAGCAGCTTGACGTCGCCGCCGCCGTGGGTTTCGCTGGCCAGGCGCACGCCGGTTTCCTGCAGGTAGTTATCGGCCAGCGCCGCAGCGCTGTCGACATTGGTGCGCAGGGCAGGGCGGTTCGGGCCGTTGCCGAACACCAGGGTGGTGTAGGTATTGCCGTCGGCATCCTTGCTCGGCAGGTTGTCGCGGTAGCCGCGGTTGATGTCGAGGATGGGATTGCCGCGCTTGCCATAGCCGTTGAAGGCCATCGTGTGGTCATGGTCGGCGGTGACGACGATCAGGGTATTTTCCAGCTTCGGATCGGTTTCCCTGATCTTGTCGATGGCGGCCTTGATGGCGTCGTCAAAGGCGATGGTGTCGCTCAAGGCGCGCTTGGCGTTGATGCCATGCAGGGCATGATCGATGCGGCCGCCTTCGACCATCAGGAAATAGCCATTGCTGTTCTGCGACAGCATGGACATTGCCTTCAAGGTCATTTCCGACAAGCTGGGCTGGGTCGCGCCTTCGCCCAGCGGCGTGGCGGCGGTGCGGTCCAGTTCATATTCCAGGTGGCTGCGGGTGCTGTAAAGGCCAATGAACTTCTTGTTGTTCGGCGCGGCCGCCATTTCTGTCTTGTTGGCCGCCACCGTATAGCCCTTGGCGGCAAACTCGGTCAGCAGATTGCGGCCATCGGCACGGCCGAATTTGTTGGTGGCCGAATAGGGCGTGTAATGGTTGCGCCCGCCACCCATCAGCACGTCTACGCCGTCGAGCAAGGCGGCGTTGTAGCCGGCGCCGCCGGGCACGCTTTGCGCGGCGATGGCGTACTGCGCATTGCGGTTGCAGATATGCGAGAACGTGGTGGCCGGCGTGGCGTGCGTCAGTTCCGTGGTGGTGATGGCGCCGACCGCCTTGCCCTTGGCTTTCGCCAGTTCCAGGATGGTCGGCACGCTCTTGCCGCCGGCCGGGCAGTTGTCCACGCCCAGGTTGCCGTTGGCGTCGCGGCCAGGTTCTTTGGCGATGGTTTCCTGCGCCATCGAGATGACTTCATTGTTCATCTTGACGCCGGTCATGTAGGCGGCCATCGACGGTGCGCTGTCGGTGGTTTGCGCGTCGTTCGAAAACGTCTTGATGCGCGCCGTGCGTTCCAGCTTGTCCATGGTCAGGCTGCCGTCTTCGCCGTATTTGAAAATGCGCGAGGCGGTCACGACGGAAGGGCCCATGCCGTCGCCGAGGAAGAAGATGACGTTCTTGGCGTCGGCCGCCTGGACGTTGGCGACGCTGGCGGCGACCAGCGCGCCCAGCAGGGATAATTTCAGGACAGGTTTCAATGCGTTTTTCATGGTTATCCAGTTCGTGTGTCTTGGGTCAATACCGGGCAATTACAGACCGCCGGCGCTCTTGACCAGGCCGAATACTTTGGTGTTGTCGATGGTGCCGAGGAAGGTCTCTGCGCCCATGCCGATGGCGCCCAGGAACACGTCGGTGCCGCCGTGGGTTTCGCCGCCGACCGCCGTGCGGATCACCGCTTCCTGGTGATATTCATTGGCGCTGGTGACGGTTTCGTCGAGGCTGGCCATGGCGGCGCGGCTCGATTGCGTGCGTTTTTCACCATTGCCGAAGCCGATGATGGAATATGGCGCGCCGTCCAGGTCTTTCTCGACCGCGCCTGTCACGTAGTTTTTCACCACGCCCAGCACGCCCGGATTGCCGGCGGCCGTCTTGCCGGTGCGCTTGGCATAGCCGTTCAGCACCAGGGTATGGTCATGGTCGGCCGTGACGACGATCAGGGTATTGGCCAGGGTCGGGTCGGTCAGCCTGGCCTTGTCGATGGCGGCCTTGATGGCGCTGTCGAAAGCGACGGTGTCCTGCAGCGCTTTCTTGGCGGTGGTTTCATGCAAGGCATGGTCGATGCGTCCACCCTCGACCATCAGGAAATAACCCTTCTTGTTTTTTGCCAGCACGTCCATGGCCTTGGTGGTCATTTCCGCCAGGCTTGGTTCTTTTGCTGCATCGCGGTCCAGCTCATACGCCATGTGGCTACTGGTAAACACGCCGAACAGGCGGTCGGTCTTGCTGGCGTCCACCGCCTTGAAATCGGCGCCGGTGTTGGCGATGGTATAGGTTTTCGCTTTCAGCTCGGCCACCAGGTCGCGCCCGTCGGCGCGCTTGCCGCCGTCCTTGACCGGCTTGAAGAACTGCGCGCCGCCGCCCAGCACCACTTCCAGGCCTGTCGTGCCCAGCGCGCTGTTGTAGCCGGCGCCGCCCGGCACCAGGGCCGCGGCGATATCGTTTTCCAGGTCGCGGTGGCAGATATGGGCGTAAGTTGCCGCCGGCGTGGCGTGCGTCACGCGCGCCGTGCTGACGACGCCGGCCGCGTAGCCCTTGGCCTTGGCCAGTTCCAGCAGGGTGGTGGCCGGCGTGCCGTTGCCGGTGCCGCAATTGTTGACCAGCTTGTTGCCGTTGGCATCATTGGTCGGATCCTTGGCCACCGTGTTGGTCGACATGGAAATGACTTCATTGTTCATTTTCACGCCGGTCATGTAGGCCGCCATCGAGGGCGCGCTGTCGGTGACCTGGGCATCGTTCGAGAAGGTTTTCACGAACGCCGTTTCCGGCAGGGTATCCATGGTCAGCGAACCTTCTTCGCCCACGGAATAGATGCGTGCGGCCGTCATGGTGGTCAGGCCCATGCCGTCGCCGAGGAAGAAGATGACATTCTTGGGCGGCGTTGCGGCCACGTCGTCGTTCTTGCTGCTGCTGCCGCAGGCGGCCAGCATCAGGGTAATGGCGACGCTGCAGCCAGCGGCGGAAAATTTTCGTGTCATGTCGTGGATCCGGCGAGGTTTAAAAGCTAACAAGATAGCAAGCCATTGTTACGCCCTAGTGACGATTTGATACAAACTGGAAACATATGGCAATCATTTGCAATAACTATTGATCCGATAAAATCAATTATCTTTTCCTTTGGTGCTGCGCTCGTTACACTGTATCCATCAGTCAACAACGAAGGAAAGCACCATGAGCACGCCGCCGCCAAATACTCCCCTGTCCACCTCTTCCGGCATTCCGCTGGCCGACAACCAGAATTCAGCCAGCGCCGGTGCGCGCGGTCCCTTGCTGCTGCAGGATTTTCACTTGCTGGAAAAACTCCAGCATTTCAACCGCGAGCGCATTCCCGAGCGCGTGGTGCATGCGAAAGGTTCCGGCGCCTACGGCACCTTTACCGTCACCCATGATATTTCCGCCTACACCAAGGCAAAACTGTTCAGTGAAGTGGGCAAGCAGACGGCGACGTTTGCACGCTTTTCCACCGTCGGTGGCGAACGCGGCAGTGCCGACACCGAACGCGATCCGCGCGGCTTCGCCCTGCGTTTCTATACGGAAGAGGGCAACTGGGACCTGGTCGGCAACAATACGCCGATGTTCTTCATCAAGGACCCGATCAAGTTCCCCGACTTTATCCACACGCAAAAGCGCGATCCGCAAAGCAACCTGAAATCGGCCGAGATGATGTTCGACTTCTGGAGCCATGCGCCGGAAAGCCTGCACCAGGTCACCATGCTGTTTTCGGACCGCGGCACGCCCGACGGCTATCGCCACATGGATGGCTTCGGCAGTCATACGTACAGCCTGATCAATGCCGACGGCCAGCGCGTCTACGTGAAATGGCATTTCAAGACGCGCCAGGGCATCCGGAACCTGCCGGCAGCCGAAGCGGGCCGGCTGGCCGGCAGCGACCCCGATTACGCCCAGCGCGACCTGTTCGGCGCCATCGAGCGCGGTGAGTTTCCGCAGTGGGAAGTCAAGCTGCAAGTGGCGACCGACGAGCAACTGGCGCAATGGGAGCAGCGCACGGGCTGGAATCCGTTCGACCTGACGAAAGTGTGGCCGCATGCGGACTTCCCATTGCTGCCGGTCGGCATTTTTGAGCTGAACCGTAACCCGGACAATTACCATGCGGAAGTGGAACAGGCGGCGTTTTCGCCAGCCAACGCGGTGCCCGGCATGGGCTATTCGCCCGACAAGATGCTGCAAGGCCGTTTGTTTGCCTACCACGACGCCCAGCTGTACCGGGTCGGCACCAATCACCAGCATCTGCCGGTGAACGCGGCGCGCTGCCCCTTCCATAACCAGCAGCGCGACGGTGGCATGGCGATCAACAATGGCGGTGCGGCGCGCAACTACGCCAATGTTGCCGCTGCCGGCAGTGCACCGCAAGGCCTGGGCCATGGCGAGCCGGCCCTGGCCCTCGATGGCGGCGCGGCGCGCTACGATGGCCGTGGCACGGAGGACGACTACACGCAGGCCGGCAATCTGTTCCGCTTGCTGACGGCGCAAGGCAAGCAGAACCTTTTTGACAACCTGGCCGGTCCTTTGAGCCAGGTGCGCGAGGAAACCCTGCAACGCCAACTGGCCCATTTCGACCAGGCCGATCCGGCCTACGGTGCTGGCGTGCGGGCCGCCTTGCAGGCGATCGGCAAGCCGGCGTAAGCCGCTGGCCCGTCCGGCAACAACCGGACGGGCTTGATATTGCGCAAGGTCAAGCTGTTATCAAATATTGCCGTATGGACATAGTTGCCAACCATGCGTAGACTAGGCTGTCTGAGGATCGCGCCGCCGCTTTGGTAGCGTGCAGGCTAGAAAGTTTGACGATGAATATGGCAAAGTTGACCGTGCATGGGGATGACCTCACGCTCAAGTCCATCCTGGAAGTATTGCCGACCGAGCCCGAGCGCCAGTGGCGCAAGGGCGAGCCGAAAGGTGCGGGCCGCGTGTATCTCGATTCCGGCTTCGAATTGCTGGTGGCGCAGGCCAGCCAGGCGCAGGTCTTGCCATCGCGCATACGCAGCTATTTGTCCGAATGCCGCTCGCGCGGCGTGACCTTCAGCATGCCGCGCATCGTGGCCGAACTGCAATTTGAATTGCGCGGCGGCGAGTCGCCAGGCACCCCGGCAGCAGTCCCGCTGGACTTGCCGCTGGGCGACCTGGCCGTCTTCAGCGAAATGGGCATCAGCCTGAGCGTGGCCACCCGCGCCTGAAGCCCTAGCGCTCGCTGATATCGACCGCGATCATGTTGTCGTCCGGCTTGCGGTCGACCAGCTTGTTGTCCGGGTCGATGCCCGCCCTGGCCGGCCGGCCCGCCACCACCACCGTGTAGCTGGCCTCCTTGCCTGTCATCAGCTTGCGTTCGCGCAGCAAGGCGTTGCCATCCTTGTCGTCCACGCCGATCTCGATCAGGTCGCGCAGTGGCGCTTCCCGCTCTTCTCCCTGCTCGCCCGCATGCAGCTTGCCGGCCTGGACCTTGATGGTCACTTCATGGCGTCCGTCCGACAGCTTGCGGGCCGTCGCCGCCAGCGCGCGGTTATCGAACAGCACGATTTTCTCGAACAAATCATCGATCAGATACGCCTGCTCCGGCGGCGTGACCTTGCGCAAGCCATCGATCAGCGCCGTCACGCTGGCGTACGGTGGCAACTGGCTGCGATGCTGTTGCAGCAGCTCGCGCAGCACGCCATTGATCTTGTCTTCGCCGACCAGGTCCTGCAGCAGATACATGGCCAGCGCGCCCTTGTGATAGTCGATATAGTTTTGCCGGTCATTGTCGGCCAGCGGCAGTTCGCGCTTGCGCTCTTCGGCGCGGCCCATCAGGTAGCGGTTCAGGTCATGGCGCAAAAAGCGCCGCATCTTGTTCGGGCCGGCGGTTTTTTTCATCACCATCAGCGCCGAATATTCGGCCAGCGTTTCGCTCAGCACGCTCGCGCCGCGGGTGTTGCCGCCCACCAGCTGCTGCCCCCACCACTGATGCGCCACTTCGTGCGCGGTGGCGTAGAACGGGTAGTCGAGATCCTTCGGGTTCTTGTCGTCGACCCTGGCGACAAAGCCCAGGCCTTCGGAAAACGCTATTGTTCCCGGAAACGACTGCGCCTGGCTGGCATAGCGGGGAAACTCGACGATACGCACGCTCTTGTGCTGGTAAGGGCCGAAGTTTTTCGTGTAGTACTCGAGCGCTTCCTTGCTGGCGCGCACGAAACGGTCCAGATTGACTTCGTGGCCAGGCTGGTAATACACATCGATGGCGACGTCCTGCCAGCGCTCGTGCCTGACGGCGTAGCGGGCCGACTGGACGGCATAGAAGTTGAGCATCGGCTGGTCCATCTTGTAATGGAAGTAATGCCGGCCCTTGTCTATCCAGTCGTTGTCCAGCACGCCGGGGGCGATCGCCGTCTGGCCGTCGACGGTGCTGACGGTCGCTTCAAAGTTGATGCGGTCGGCGTCGTTGCCGACATAGCTGTCAGCCAGGCCGCGCGCATCGTCGCGTGCCGGCGTGCGTTCGCGTGGCGGCAAGCCGTGCCGCTTGCGGTCGCGCGGGTCGTCCAGTTCCAGCTGCTGCTGGTAGCCGACATGCGGCAGCACGGCGTTGGTAAAGAAGGTGCCGTTGGCTACCACCGGCGTGTCCTGGCCCAGGCCCAGCACGCCGCGCGGCGCGTAATCGACGTCGAAATCAAGGCCCAGGGTGGCGCCCGGCAACAGCGGCGCGGCCAGGCGGTAGCTGTAAAAGCCCAGGCGCGTGTCGTCCAGGCCAGGGTGGACGCGCGTATCGAAGCGCAGCCGCATGCTGGCGGCAGGATCTTGCTGGATGAAAATCTGGCTGATCGGCACGGCGCTGCGGTTTTCCAGCAGGTAGCGTCCCTTCACCTTCAGGGTGCGCTGGCCAGGGTAGATGGCCACGTCGAGCTTGACGTCGGCGATGCGCGGCTGCGGCGTGGCCGCCAGCTTGCGGTACTGGCGCTCGAAGCTGGCGCGCTCGGCGTCGCGTGCATAGCCGGACTTGTAGTCGTTGGCGATATGGAAGGTGTAGAACAGGATGGCGCCCGACACCAGGAAGATGGCCAGGCCGGCGCCGAAGCTGGCCAGCACCGGCTGGCTCAAGGCGTGGCGCGCCAGGCGCAAGCGGATGCGCCAGCTGTCGTGCGCGCCGCGCGGCCAGCACAGCAGGGCCAGCACGCTCAGCATCACGGCCGCGCCGCTCCAGTACAGCAAGTACCAGCGTTCGCGCAGCAGATAATGGCCGGTGCCGTTCATGGCCGAGTAGACGAAGCCGGGCGTGCTGCCATACAGCAGCAGCGGATTGCTCAAGTCCAGCGAGCCGAAGGTCAGGGTCGCGCCGTAATACAGGATCATGGCGAAATAGGCCAGGTAGCGCTGGTTGATCAGCACTTGCAGGAAAATCGCCAGCACGGCCGTCAGGGCATAGCCGGGCAGTTGCGTCAGAAACAGCGCTTCGAAGTACAGGCCGGGATCGAGCCGGTAATAGCCCTTGACGATCTGGATCGACATGCCGCACAGCATGATCACCAGGCTCAGCAATGCCTGCAGGCCGATCAGCGCAAACAGTTTCGACAGCAGCGGCAGCCAGTTCGGCACGGGCAGGGCGTCGAGCATCAGCTGCAGTCCGCTTTCGCGTTCACGCCACACCAGTTCGCCAGCATAGAAGATGGTGATGACCAGCATGAACGGGGTGAAGGAGGCGCTGACGATGTCCAGCACTTTTTCCGTTACCGGGTAGGTATTGGTGCCGTACATCGAACCCATGTCCAGCGCGCCCGCATACATCACCAGCACGCCGGCCAGCACGATGACGAAAAAATAGATGTTCTTGATGGTTTCGCGCAGGTTCAGCCAGCTCATCTGCAGCAGCAGGGCGGCCAGGCTGCGGCGGGCGAAATCGGGCTGCTCGTGCGTATCGAGCGCACTGTTCGACAGGCGCGCCGGCGGCGTGGCGTCGCCCTGGCGCCCGGCCGGGCCGCTGTCGGACGCGGCGCGGAAATGAAAGCGCCAATAGCCCAGCAGCAAGGCCAGCAGGGCCAGGCCGCACCAGATGGCGCGGTTGATCAAATACACGCCTTCGAGCGTGACCAGGCGCGTGTTGCGCTCGGCATTGGGCCAGTATTCGGTCAGGCTGATCAGCGCCGTGGTGCCGAAGGGGTCGATCAGCGCGGCCACCGTCTTGAAGTCCAGGTCGCGCGCCAGCGACGGCGCCACCAGGTAGCCGATCAGCATCACCACCGAGCTGATGTACACGGGCAGCATGCGCCGGGTCAGCGCGGCAATCACGAAAAAGATGGCGCCGAAGATCAGCAGGTTGGGCAGCAGCGTAAATGCATACGGCATCACATACGCCAGCAGGCGCTGCGGCCCCAGTCGTTCCTGGTCGATGCCGGGCAGCCAGCTGCCCAGCCAGGCACCGAGGATAATGCTGGAAAACACTACCGCCAGCACCACGGTGGCGCCGAGAAAACGGCCGAACACATACTGGTATTTGCGGATCGGCGCGCTGAAGAAGAAGTGCTGCATGCCGTATTCGACATCCTGCTGCACCGAGCGGCCCATCATGGCCGCCACCACCACCGCGCCGAAGCAGCCCAGCACGGCGCAGCTCAAGGCCAGCGAACGCGGTGCATTGATCAAAAACCTGCCGCCCATGCTGATGGAAATTTCCTTGAAGGCGCCGCCGGCGGCGGCCATCCACAGCATGGACAGCGCCAGGAACATGGCGAAATACACCCAGGTGGACAGCAGCTTGAAACGCTGTCGTGCTTCAAAGAAGGCAATCGCAAACATGCTTACTCCTCGCCGCAGCCAGGGTCGACGCGGTGGCGTCCGGCGATGGTGGCGAAATACAGGTCTTCCAGGTCGCCGATGGCTTCCTCGAAACCATCGCCCGGGTCAGTATCGCTGTAGACATGGATCAGGGTGCGGCCCGACAGCAAACGTGTGGAAATGACGGCGTGGCGCTGCTGGAAGCTGGCCAGCTCCTTCTTGTCGACAAAGCGTGCCCAGATCTTGCAGCTGACATCATCGATCAATTCCTGCGTCTTGCCGCACAACAGCACATGGCCCTTGTTGATGATGGCCATGTTGGCGCACAGGTCGGCCACGTCGGAGACGATATGGGTCGATAAAATGACGGTCTTGTCTTCGCCGATGTCCGACAGCAGGTTGTGGAAGCGCACCCTTTCCTGCGGATCGAGACCGGCCGTGGGTTCGTCGACGATGATCAGTTTCGGGTCGCCCAAGAGGGCCTGGGCGATGCCGAAGCGCTGGCGCATGCCGCCCGAAAACGTGCCCAGGCGCTGGTGGCGCACATCGAACAGATTGGTCTGCTGCAGCAGGCCGTCGACCACTTCGCGCCGGCGCGCGCGCTGCGACAGGCCTTTCAGATTGGCAAAATGGTCGAGCAGTTCGTAGGCCGTCACCTTCGGATACAGGCCGAAGTCCTGCGGCAGGTAGCCCAGCATGCGGCGGATCTCGTCCTTGTCGTCGAGCACGTCGTAGTCGCCGAAGAAGACCGAGCCGGAATCGCATTCCTGCAAGGTCGCCAGGGTACGCATCAGGGTCGACTTGCCGGCGCCGTTGGGCCCGAGCAGGCCGAACATGCCCGGTGGGATCGCCAGCGAAATATCGTCCAGCGCCACGACACCGTTGGCGTAGGTCTTCGACAAATGACGAATCTGCAATTCCATACAATTCCTTGCTCATGCTGTTAGACGTGCGGCGCCCGGCGCCTGGCAGGCAGTCCGGGGCTTTTCCATGATGGCATTGTATTGAATAAAAGACGTGCTGGGCAGTTGCTTGCGATGTACGGTATTTTCGCGTGCCCAGAGTGCAATTGGCGGGGTGGAACGGCGCCGCGGCCTTGCCAGCGCGCGCCGCCTGCGATGATCAGTTGCGAAACAGCACCGCTTCGCGCTTGAACCACCAGCGGCACAGCAGCAGCAGGGCGCCGGCGATGACCGTGGTCGAGGCCAGGATCACGCCGAACATGCTGTAGTCCATGGTGCCCTTGACCAGTTCCTTCATGGCCAGCGAGACGTTGGTCAGCGGTACCATCGCCCACAGCCAGTTCAGTTCCACGCCGGGCAGCATGGCCACCACGATCGGCAAAATGGTCAGCAGCATCAGTGGCGTGATCATGCCGGCCGCTTCCTTGTAGCTCTTGGCATAGATCGAGATCGACAGCAGCAACGAGGCGAAGATGGCGGCCGTCGGCACCAGCATCAGGGTGATCATCGCCAGGTCGGTCAGGGTAATGCTGCGCACCATCATGGCCAGGTTGCCTTCGAGCGAGTTGCCGAACAGGGTCAGCAGTACGGCCATGCTGCCGACCATCAGCACCGCCGAAGTCATGCCGACGGTAAACAGGACCAGGAACTTGGCCAGCACGATGGCGCCGCGCGGCACCGGTGCCAGCAGCAAGGTTTCCAGGGTGCCCCGTTCCTTTTCGCCGGCGCCCATGTCGATCGCCGGATACATGGCGGCCGTCAGGCACACCATCAGCAGCAGGTAAGGCAGCATGCCGCCGATGATCGCGCCCATCTGCTCGCGCTGGTCGGCGGTGGATTTTTTCTCCAGCAGCACCGGCGCCATCGCAAACGCCAGCTGGCCGGGATTGAGTTTCAGGGCCGACAGCGCCTCCTGGCGCAAGCTGGCGTTGTAGCCATCGATCACCTCGCGCACGCGCTGCTGCGTCACGTCGACCGTGCTGGCGCTGTTGTAGTGCAAGGTAATGGTGGCCTGGCGCTGCTGTTGCAAGGCGGCGTCAAACTGCGGCGGAATCACTACCGCGAACTTGATGCGTTCATCCGCAATCGCCTGGCGGATCTCGCCTTCGTCCTTCAACGGCACCAGGCGCAAATTGGTTTGCTGGCCAAAGCGCGCGCTCAAGCCGGGCGCGTGCTGCTGGCCGAACAGGGCATAGCGCAGCTCGGCCGCCTTGGCGTTCTTGAACATATTGCTCGATACATAAGCGAAGCCGCCAAAGATCAGCGGCATGGCAAAGATCGGAATCAGGATGGTAAAGATCAGGGTCTTGCGGTCACGCGTGAGTTCCAGCAATTCCTTCAGGTAAATGGTCCACATGCGTTCAAGCTCCCCGGTTGATGACGCCGACAAAAGCGTCGTACAAATCTGCGCTGCCACCGAGCCGGCGCAGTTCGTCCACCGTGCCGTTGAAGGCGGTGGTGCCATGGTTGATGATGCAGACGCGGTCGCACAGCTTTTCCACCTCGTGCAGATGGTGGGTGGAAAAGATCAGCGGCACGCGCAGCGCCTTGTAGCTGGCGATAAAGTCCAGCAGGATCTTGGCCGACATCACGTCCAGGCCGGTGGTCGGCTCGTCGAGGATCACCACCTGCGGCGCATGCACGACGGTGCGCGCGATCGCGCATTTCTGCTTCATGCCTGTGGAAAGCTGATCGGCGCGCTTGTTGCCGTAGTGCTCCATCTGCAGCAGGGCGAACAGCTCATCGCAGCGCTGTTTGAGCTTGTCGGCTGGCATGCCGTGCAGGCGGCCGAAATATTCCACGTTCTCGCGCGCCGTCAGGCGGCCGTACAAGCCGGTCGAGCCGGACAAAAAGCCGATGCTCTGGCGCGCCACCAGCGGTTGCTGCAAGACATCGACGCCGTTCAGCAAGGCGCTGCCCGCATCGGCCTGCAGCGCGGTCGACAACAGGCGCAAGGTGGTGGTCTTGCCGGCGCCGTTCGGCCCCAGCAGCCCCAGCACTTCGCCCGGAGCGCAGCTGAAACTGACGTCGCGCACGGCGTGAAACCAGCCGTCATGGTCGCGCGGGTCGGGCGTCGAGGTGGTTTTGTCCTTCTGTGGCGGCATGCGAAAACGCTTGGCCAGGTGCTTTACCTCTATCATTGGCGCATCCAATCTGGTGGGATCTTCAGGGTAGCATGTAAAAAAAGTAACTTGCAATAGGGAAATAGTGAACAGCTATTGAAAAAGGCGGCATCTTCATGCAAGCTGCGCCGATGGGGCGCTGCTTGGCGGCGCAGGGGGAGTGCAATGAGAAACATAGACGAGGCGATGCAGCAGAAAGTGCTGGCCGTGGCGCGCGCCGGCATGACCAGCGCGGAAGCCATCGGTTTCTTTCGCGTCAGCCTTGGACTGTATTATCTGGCCGGCTTGATGACGCAGGAAGAGCTCGATTTCAAGAAGATCGATGCAAAATACAACCGTTTCATTTACCACACGCTCGGTGGCGGCCACAGTATTGCCAGCGTATTGCAATTCATGAGCGGTGAAAAAGTGCTGCGCGTGCTCGAGTCGCCGCGCTTCCTGGCCGCTTTTGCCGCGCATTGCCCCGATATTCCCATCGACAGCATGTTTTTCCTGGTTTCATTGAATCTGGGCGTGGCAAAAAGCCTGTCGGGCCTGGACGCCGTCGGTCCCGTGGTGGACTGGATCGAGAAGGAAAAAGCGCGCACAGGTCAAGCAAGTCAGTAAAGCCCGCTCCGCCCGCGCGGCGTGCCGGGACGGCTGGGCGCGATCGTCCTATAATCATGTTTTACCTAGACATGAGTTCCGTGACGATGACCGCACAACGCTACTTCAATCCCCTCGATCGCTTGATTGTCGATGCCGACAAGGCCTTGCGCGTGATCGCCGGCGTAGCCTCCGCTTCGCGCCCGACGCCGGCCGCGCAGTCGCCCGACGCCACCTTGAGCGCGGCCGAGCAGCGCCACAGCGCAGGCTTGATGCGCGTCAATCATGTCGGTGAAGTCTGCGCGCAAGCCTTGTACAACTCGCAGGCGCGTTATGCGCACAGCGCCGCCATTCGTGCTCAGTTCGATGAGGCCGGGCGCGAAGAGGAAGATCACCTGGCCTGGACGGCGCAGCGCCTGAATGAACTCGGTTCGCGCCTGAGCTTGTTGAACCCCTTGTGGTACGCCGGCTCGTTTGCGCTCGGCACCATCGCTGCACGCATGGGCGACGGCCGCAGCCTGGGCTTTGTGGTGGAAACGGAAAAGCAGGTCGAGGCGCACCTGGAAAGCCATCTGGGCGAGTTGCCGCCGCAGGACGCCAAATCGCGCGCCATCGTGCGCCAGATGCAGCTCGACGAGATCGAACACGGCGCCGCCGCCCAGCGCCTGGGCGCCATCGACACCCCGGCGCCGGTCAGGGCGTTGATGGGCTTTATGGGAAAAGTCATGACCAAGACGGCGTATTATGTATAAAAAGCGCCAGTCCAAGATTAATGCCGTTCAGTTAAGCTGTCTGATGCATTGAATGCGTAAGGCCTAAAAACGTAGAAACGGCGGGCCGGAGACGCGAGCCCGAGAAAATGCCGATGGCTGCGTTGCAGCTCCTAGCCGTACATGCGTACTGTCTTCGTCGCTGCGCCTTGCCCTCGACATTTTTCGGACCCGCTTGGCCCGGTGGGCCTGTGCTGGAGACCGCGGCCTCAATCCGTTTCGCGGGTTTCCTGGCAGCGTAGGCGCGCTAACTGCACGGCATTACCAGTCCAAGAGTGCCTTTTGATGCAATCCATAGTCGCCAAACGCCTGACAAAACCGTAGCGAGCGGAAGGGAGAGGTGGTTGAGAAGCGCAACCGTACTTTAGTACGGTGAGCATCGCAGACCGCCTATACCGACGCGCAGTAGGTTTGGTCAGGCGTTTTCTTCGATAATCTCGAACGAGTGGGTGATCTCTGCTGTTTTTGCCAGCATGATCGACGCCGAGCAATATTTGTCGTGCGACAGCGCCACGGCGCGTTCCACGGCCGTTGGCTTGAGGGCTTTGCCGCGCACGGTGAAGTGGAAGTGGATCTTGGTAAACACCTTCGGATCGGTTTCGGCGCGGTCGGCCTTGAGCGTCACTTCGCAGCCACTGACGGCTTCGCGGCCGCGTTTCAGGATCAGCACCACGTCATAGGCGGTACAGCCGCCGGTGCCCAGCAAGACCATTTCCATCGGCCGCGGCGCCAGGTTGTGGCCGCCACCGTCCGGCGCGCCATCCATCGTCACCAGGTGGCCGGAGCCGGTTTCTGCCCGAAAACTCATGCCCGACGGGCCATTCCAGCTAACTTTGCATTCCATCTTGCTTCTCCGAAAATTGTAGGCGTTTTGTATTGTAATTGAGGAATGACTGTCCATGTTTGGCCCGGCCAGGCGCAACCGGCCGTGATGGCGGCGGCAATTGCGGCTTGACCGGGCGGGGCAAAGCCGCTTATACTTGTCGGCTTTCCGTTCGCTCAGGAAAAGTAAATAAGGCAGAGTCCGCGCAAGTAACCAGGCGGAACCACCATTTGAGCGTGTAATCTATTAGGAAGTCAACATGAAAACATTTTCCGCTAAAGGACATGAAGTCCAGCGCGATTGGTTCGTGGTTGACGCGACGGACAAAGTCCTCGGACGTGTTGCCAGCGAAGTGGCACTCCGACTGCGCGGCAAACACAAACCAGAATTTACTCCTCACGTCGATACCGGCGACTTTATCGTCGTCATCAACGCAGGCAAACTGCGTGTGACCGGTACCAAAGCAACTGAGAAAATTTACTACCGTCACTCTGGCTATCCAGGCGGCATCTACGAAACCAACTTCCAGAAAATGCAACAGCGTTTTCCAGGTCGCGCGCTTGAGAAAGCGGTCAAAGGCATGCTGCCTAAAGGCCCACTCGGCTACGCAATGATCAAGAAGCTGAAAGTGTACGCGGAAGGTTCCCATCCGCACGCAGCTCAGCAACCTAAAGCACTTGTTCTCTAAGGAACTGACATGATCGGTAATTACAATTATGGAACCGGCCGTCGCAAGAGTGCAGTGGCTCGCGTTTTTATCAAAGTTGGCACAGGCTTGATCGTTGTTAACGGCAAACCAGCAAACGAATACTTCTCGCGCGAAACCGGTCTGATGGTTATCCGTCAACCACTGGAACTGACCGGCAATGTCGAGCGTTTCGACATCAAAGTCAACGTCCATGGCGGCGGCGAGTCGGGTCAGGCTGGTGCAGTTCGTCACGGCATCACCCGCGCTCTGATCGACTACGATGCAGCGTTGAAACCGGAGCTGGCAAAAGCCGGCTTCGTGACCCGCGATGCACGTGAAGTCGAGCGTAAAAAAGTTGGTCTGCGCAAAGCACGTCGCGCAAAGCAATTCTCGAAGCGTTAATTTCTACGCTGCAGCGCTTTCGGGCGCTGTCTCAAAAAGCCGCTGGCCTTCGGGCAGGCGGCTTTTTGCATTTCTGCGTGCTGCGCCATTGCGCTGTAAAATACGCGCAAAACACCGCAGGCTTGCGGTATCTCCCCTGATTCACCTGATTTTATTTACACAAGGAAAAAACATGATCAAAGTTGGCATCGTCGGCGGCACTGGCTACACTGGCGTGGAATTGCTGCGCCTGCTGGCAACCCATCCGGACGTCGAGTTGACGGCGATCACCTCGCGCAAGGAAGATGGCTTGCCGGTCGCCGACATGTATCCTTCCTTGCGCGGCCACGTGAAACTGGCATTTTCTTCGCCCGACAAGGCCAACCTTGAGCAATGCGACGTGGTGTTTTTCGCCACCCCGCACGGCGTGGCCATGGCGCAGGCGCCGGCCTTGCTCGCTGCCGGCGTGAAAGTGATCGACCTGGCGGCCGACTTCCGCCTGAAAGACCAGGCCAAGTTCGAGCAATGGTACAAGATTCCCCATACGGCGCCCGAGCTGATCGAGCAGGCTGTCTACGGCTTGCCGGAACTGAACCGCGAAGACATCAAAAATGCCACGCTGATCGCCAATCCCGGTTGCTACCCGACCACCATGCAACTGGGCTTTTACCCGCTGCTGAAAGCCGGCCTGGTCAATGCAGGCGCGCTGATCGCCGACTGCAAGTCGGGCGTGTCGGGTGCCGGCCGCAAGGCGGAAATCGGCATTCTGTTCTCGGAAAGCAGCGATAGCTTCAAGGCCTATGGCGTGGCCGGCCACCGCCACCTGCCGGAAACCACGGCCCAGCTGCAGCGTTTCACCGACGACAAGGTCGCGCTGACCTTCACGCCACACCTGGTGCCGATGATACGCGGCATGCATTCGACCCTGTACGCACAGCTGAACAAGGATATCAGCAATGAAGAACTGCAAGCCTTGTTCGAAGAGCAATACAAGGATGAGGTGTTTGTCGACGTGATGCCGTTCGGCTCGCACCCGGAAACGCGCTCCACGCGCGGCTCGAACGTGCTGCGCCTGGCGCTGCACCGCCCTGAAGGCGGCAACACGGTGATCGTGCTGGTGGTGCAGGACAATCTGGTCAAGGGTGCTTCGGGGCAGGCCGTGCAGTGCATGAACCTGATGTTTGGCCTGAAGGAAACGGCCGGCCTGCAGCATATCGCGCTGATGCCATAAGCAGTCTTGCGCGCGCTGCCGCGCGTGGCAATAACAACGCCGTGGCCGCTGAAAAAAGGGCGGCCACAGCGCGACTTGCGCCAACAGTCTATAATGAACGCATGTTTTCTGAGGAGTATGAAATGAATGCTGTCGCTGAAATGCAAGATGTGATCCCGTCGCCTATCGTCTTTACCGATAGCGCCGCCGAAAAAGTCGCCCAGCTGATCGAGGAAGAAGGCAATCCCGACCTGAAATTGCGCGTGTTCGTGCAGGGCGGCGGCTGCTCCGGCTTCCAGTATGGCTTCACCTTCGACGAAATCGTCAACGAAGATGACACCACCATGGTCAAGAACGGCGTCCAGCTGTTGATCGATTCCATGAGCTACCAGTACCTGGTTGGCGCAGAAATCGACTACAAGGACGACCTGGAAGGCGCGCAGTTCGTGATCAAGAACCCTACCGCGACGTCTACCTGCGGTTGCGGTTCGTCCTTCTCGGTTTAAGCGGTAACCGAGCAGGAGTATGAATAGCGGATCTTCGATCCGCTATTTGCGTTTGCAGATCGTCTAATGCGGGTACAGCGCGCCCAGTACCCGTAAACCTCTTGCGCCCGTCACTGCCGGCAAATTGCCCGGCTTTCTCTGTGTAAAACGCCAGGCCAGCCAGGCAAACGCCAGCGCCTCGACCTGGCTCGGCGCCACGTCCAGCGCCTGCGTCGACGCCACCGCCATGCCTGGCAAGGCGTTTGCCAGTGCCGCCATCAGGGTGGCGTTATACGCGCCGCCACCACACACATACACCGTATCGGCCTGCGCACCGTCGCGCAGAATGGCTTGCGCCAGGCTGCTGGCCGTCAGTGCGGTCAGGGTGGCCTGCACGTCGGCTGGCGGTGCGTCGGGGAAGGCTGTCAGTTTGCCGGCTAGCCAGCTGGCATGAAACAGGTCGCGGCCCGTGCTTTTCGGCGCTGGCAGCGCAAAATAAGGTTCGTCCAGCAAGGCCGCCAGCAGCGCAGGGATGACCTTGCCGGTGGCGGCCCAGGCGCCGTCGGCGTCATAGGGCTGGCCCTGGTGGTGCAGGATCCAGCCATCCATCAGCGCGTTGCCCGGTCCGCTGTCGTAGCCGGTCACGGCGCCGTCGGCCTGCAGCACGCTGATATTGCTGATGCCACCAATATTGGCCACCACGCGCGTCTGGCCCGGCGCATTGAACAGGGCCTGGTGAAACGCGGGCACCAATGGCGCACCCTGGCCGCCGGCGGCCACGTCGCGGCTGCGCAGGTCGGCGATCACGTCGATGCCGGTCAGCTCGGCCAGCAGGGCCGGGTTGTTCAACTGGCGCGTAAAGCCCAGTTCGGGGCGGTGGCGGATGGTCTGGCCATGCGCGCCGATGGCGGCCACGGCGTCCGGGCCGATGCCGGCCCGGGCCAGCAAGCTGCCCACGCAATCGGCGTAGTGGCGCACCAGTGCGTTGGCGGCCAGCGCCTCGCGTTCGATTTCATTGTGCCCAGGCGCTTGCAGGGCCATCAGGTCGGCGCGCAGGCTGTCCGGGAATGCCACATAGGCGTCGCCCAGGCTGCGCACGCCATCGTGCGAAAAGTCGACCAGGGCGCCATCGACGCCATCAAGGCTGGTGCCGGACATCAGACCGATATACAACATGGTGTTTCCTTGTCTTTGATGAAAAAAAGCACCGGCCATCGGGATGGGCGGTGCCTTTTGTCGTCCGCGCAGGGCGCGCAGCGTTCAGCTATTTAGCGCGAAGCGAGCGCCGTGTCGGCAGGACGGAGCAGCGTGAAGCGGTGCATCATGTCGGCCGACACCATGCGGAAGCGCGACAGTTCGGCCGCCGTCAGCGGCGCCTGTGCCTGCACGTTCAGCTTGTTCGGGTCCTGCGCCACGCCGCCAACGCGGAATTCATAGTGCAGGTGGGCGCCGGTCGACCAGCCGGTGGTGCCGACGTAGCCGATGACATCGCCCTGGCTGACTTTCTGGCCTTTTTTCAGGCCCGAAGCGAAGCGGCTCATGTGCGCATAAGCGGTGCTGTAGTTAGCCCAGTGTTTCAGGACCACCACGTTGCCATAGCCGTTTTGCGAACCGACCGTGTCGACCACGCCGTCGCCCGAGGCGCGGATCGGGGTGCCGGTGGCGGCTGCGAAATCGATCCCTTTATGGGCTTTCCAGTTGCCCGAAATCGGGTGCACGCGCATCGAGAAGCCGGACGAGATGCGGGAGAATTCAAGTGGGGATTTGAGGAAGGCTTTTTTGAGGGACTTGCCGTCGAAGCTGTAATAACCGCCGCCTTGCTTGCTGGCCGGGTCTTCGAACCACACGGACTGGAACGTCTTGCCGCGGTTGGTGAATTCACCGGCCAGGATGCGTCCCGCTCGGACAAATTCGCCGTCTTGCCAGAAGGTTTCATAGACCACGTTGAACGAATCACCGCGCTTCACGTCGGAACGGAAGTCGATATTGGTCGAGAACATTTCAACGATCTGCTTGGAGATCGCGTCCGGCAGGCGGGTGCCGTCCAGGCTGGAATCGGTGGCGGCAAACAGGGTCGAGGTGATCTTGCGTGCATGCATTTCCACGCGGCGTTCCAGTTGCGCGGCCACTTCGGTGGCAACAAACTTGTCGCCCTTGCGGGTGATCAGGATGTTGCGCGCCGATTTGTCGCTGCCGTCAACCAGGGTGGCGCGCAGCCAGTTCAGTTCGCCGTTTTCGGACGTTTGCGCTTGCACGCGCTTGCCCGTTTTCAGCATCATCACGCCGCGCCCGACCTTGTCGGTGCGAATGAAATTGGCGGCCGCCGCATCATCGACGCCGAGGCGTATCAGCAAGGCGGACAGCGTATCGCCAGGGCGGACCTTTTCTTCGTGGGTAAAGTTCTGGTCTACCTGTTCCAGCGCGGTGATTTGCGAGGACAGATCAGGCATTTCCAGGTTTTCCGCGATCGAACGGACCGGCAGGTCCGACGCATCGGGCACCATCGGCGAGACCGCCACAGCGCCAAAAGCGACCACGGTCAGCAGCACGGCGGACGCGCCGACGATGCGTGCTTTGCGAGTGGTCGCGAGCTGGGTGTACAAGCGTGAGCTTGTGATTTTATGTATAGGGTTCATGCAATCAGTTAAAATTTGCCCTTGAACGATTCGTGAACTGCTACTCTTTTTTATTGTTATTTTGGTTCGTTTTCATGCGGCAAGATTGATGGGATCGGGCATTATACCAAACTCTGCAAACCTACTACCATTTCGAGATCGACGGCAAAAATTTATGGAAATCAACACCACCGCATCGCCTGCCAAGGCTAACCAGACTCAGACGCCGCTTGTACTGTCGGACAGAGTACAAGAAGCCCTCGCGATTACCAAGCGTGGCGTCGACGAACTCTTGATCGAAAGCGAATTTGCGCAAAAATTAGCGCGCTCCGAACAATCCGGTGTGCCACTGCGCATCAAACTGGGCCTGGACCCGACCGCACCGGACTTGCACTTGGGCCATACCGTCGTGCTGAACAAGATGCGCCAGTTGCAAAACCTCGGTCATCAGGTCATTTTCCTGATCGGCGATTTCACTTCCATGATCGGCGACCCTTCGGGCCGCAACGTCACGCGCCCGCCTTTGACGAAAGAACAGATCGAGATTAACGCGATGACGTATTTCGCGCAAGCATCTTTAGTGCTTGACGCCAGCAAAACCGAAATTCGCTATAACTCCGAGTGGTGCGATCCGCTCGGCGCGCGCGGCATCATCCAGCTCGCTTCCCACTACACGGTGGCGCGCATGATCGAGCGCGACGACTTTACAAAACGTTTCCAGGGCGGCGTGCCGATTTCCGTGCATGAATTCCTGTACCCGTTGATGCAAGGCTATGATTCGGTGGCACTGAAGTCGGACCTGGAACTTGGTGGCACCGACCAGAAGTTCAACCTGCTGGTGGGCCGCGAACTGCAAAAGCAGTACGGCCAGGAGCAGCAGTGTATTTTGACCATGCCGCTGCTCGAAGGTTTGGACGGCGTGGAAAAAATGTCGAAGTCCAAGAACAACTATATCGGCATCACGGAACCGGCCAACACCATGTTTGCCAAGCTGATGAGCATTTCCGACGTCATGATGTGGCGCTACTACGAGCTGCTGTCGTGGCGCTCGATCGCCGAACTGGCGCAACTCAAAAGCGAAGTCGACGGTGGCCGCAATCCGCGCGATGCAAAAGTGGCGCTGGCGCAAGAGATCGTCGCCCGCTTCCACTCGCAGCAGGCAGCCGAGGAAGCGCTGGCCGATTTCGTCAACCGCTCGAAAGGCGGCATTCCCGACGATATTCCGGAAGTGACGCTGGCTGGCGCGCCGCTGGGCATCACGCAACTGCTAAAGCAGACTGGTCTGTGCCCGTCGGTATCGGAAGCGGCGCGCATGATCGAGCAGGGTGGCGTGCGCATCGATGGCACCGTGATCAGCGACAAGGCCTTGAAAGTGGAGGCGGGTGTGTGCGTGCTGCAGGTGGGCAAGCGTAAATTTGCGCGCGTCACCCTCGGCGCATGATCGCGCTGCTGCAAAGAGTCACGCGGGCAAAGGTTGACGTCGATGGCAGCACCATCGGCGCCATCGATACCGGCCTGATGGTGCTGGTGTGCGCCGAGCGTGGCGACACCGAAAAGGAAGCGGACGCCTTGCTGGCCAAGTTGCTGGGCTACCGCGTCTTTGCCGACGCGGCCGGCAGGATGAACCGCAGCGTGACCGATGTTGCCGGCGGTTTGCTGCTGGTGCCGCAGTTCACCCTGGCGGCCGACACCCGGTCCGGCACGCGCCCGTCGTTTACGCCGGCGGC
This sequence comes from Janthinobacterium sp. 1L-D-8-B-C4, assembly GCF_057291295.1. Taxonomy (NCBI): domain Bacteria; kingdom Pseudomonadati; phylum Pseudomonadota; class Betaproteobacteria; order Burkholderiales; family Oxalobacteraceae; genus Janthinobacterium; species Janthinobacterium sp. 1L-D-8-B-C4. The sequence goes on along the minus strand of NZ_JBXAVX010000008.1, from coordinate 183,422 downwards.
CAGTCCGCAGGACGGCTTGCGCCTGTTCAGCCATTTCGTGGAGCAGGCGCGCAGCCGCCATGCTGCCGTGCAGACGGGGCAGTTCGGCGCCGACATGCAGGTAACGCTGACGAATGATGGTCCGGTCACGTTCTGGCTGCAAGTGCATCCGAAACCGCAGTAAGCGAGGCAACAAGGAGCAGCGATGAGATTGTGGAGCGAGACTTTTCGTGACGGTGGCCTGATGCCGGCCGGCTACGCGTTTGCCGAGATCGACCCGGTCAGCCGCGTGCGCCTGGCGGCCAACCACAATCCCGGCCTGGCCTGGGATGAGGTGCCCAATGGCACCGAATCGCTGGCGCTGTTTTGCATCGATGGCGACGCGCCACAGGACGCCAGCCTGGCCAACCGTAGCGACCGGACGCTGCCGCTGATGAGTGCGCGCGGTGATTTTTTCCACTGGAGCCTGGTCGACATTCCGCTGGCCATGCGCAGTATTGCCGGCGGCCAGTTTTCCAGCGCGGTGACGGCGCGCGGCAAGCAGGCCGCCAGCGTGCCCTGGATGGACGGCAGCGGACCATACTATCTGCGCCAGGGCGTCAATGACTATACCGGCTGGTTTGCCGGCGACCCGGAGATGGCGGGCGACTATTACGGCTATGATGGGCCATGTCCGCCGTGGAACGACGAGCGGCTGCACCATTATCTGTTCCGCCTGTACGCGCTTGACGTGCCGCGCCTGGCGCTGGCCGAACGCTTCACGGGGCAGCAGGCGCTGGAGGCGATCCATGGCCATATCCTCGACGAAGCCCGGCTGGTCGTCGCCTACTCGCTCAATCCCGCGCTGGCACTTACATTAGAGAAATAAGCATGAGCACCACAATAGTCTTGATACGCCATGGCGAAACGCCGTGGAATGCGGAGCGCCGCTTGCAGGGCCATATCGATATTCCCCTGAACGACACCGGCCTGCAGCAAGCTGCAGCCCTGGGCCAGGCGCTGGCCGGCGAGCCGCTGGCAGCCGTATTGTCGAGCGACCTGCAGCGCGCGCGCCAGACGGCGCAGGCCGTGGCCAGCCTGCATGATTTGCCGGTACAGGCCGACCCGCTGCTGCGCGAGCGCTGCTACGGTGCCTTCGAAGGCTTGCTGTATGCCGATATCGCCGCGCGGTATCCGCACGAATATGCGCAGTGGCAATCGCGCCAGATTGATGCCGTGATGCCGTCCGGCGAGCGCCAGGCCGAGAGTTTTCGCCAATTTTATGCCCGTGCCAATGCGGCCATCGCGCGCTGGGCCGAACGGTATGACGGCCAGGCGATTGCCATCGTCGCCCACGGCGGGGTGCTTGAATGCGCCTACCGCGCAGCGGTCGGCATGTCGCTCGACAGCCCGCGCGATTTCCAGGTCAAAAATGCCAGCGTGAATCGTTTTTCCTGTGCGGACGGCAAGTTGCATTTAGTGCACTGGGGAAATATCGAACACCTGGCGGCGCCCGCCATGGACGAGCTGGGATAAATCACGGCGGCGCCCCTGCGCACTGGACGTTAAAAAATAGTGCTTATTAATTAGGCAGGGAATCGGTTAAAATAGCAGGTTCCTCCGTCCATTTCAGGTTCTTCAGTGCAAATCGGCCCTCACATTCTGCGCAACAACGTTTTCGTCGCCCCCATGGCCGGCGTGACGGACCGGCCATTTCGCCAGTTGTGCAAGCAGCTGGGCGCCGGCTATGCGGTGTCGGAAATGGCTGCGTCGAATCCGCGATTGTGGGCGACCGAAAAAAGTTCGCGCCGTACCGATCACGAAGGCGAAATGGAGCCGAAAGCCGTGCAGATCGCCGGCGCCGACCCGCAGGACCTGGCCGATTGCGCCAGGTTCAATGTGGACCGCGGCGCGCAGATCATCGACATCAATATGGGCTGCCCGGTGAAAAAGGTGTGCAACAGCTGGTGCGGTTCGGCCCTGCTGCAAAACGAAAGCCTGGTCGAAAAGATTTTGCACGCGGTGGTCAATGCTGTCGACGTGCCGGTGACGTTGAAATTTCGCACCGGCTGGAACCGCGAAAACAAGAACGCCTTGCGCATCGCCCGCATCGCCGAGCAGGCCGGCATCCAGATGCTGACCTTGCACGGGCGCACGCGCGCCGATGGTTACAAGGGTGATGCCGAGTATGAAACGATTGCCGCCGTGAAAGCGTCGGTCGGCATACCCGTGGTGGCCAACGGCGACATCACCAGTCCGCAAAAGGCGCGCTACGTGCTCGACCAGACGGGCGCGGACGCCGTCATGATCGGCCGCGCGGCGCAGGGCCGGCCGTGGATCTGCCGCGAGATCGACCACTATTTGCGCACAGGCACCTTGTTGCCGGCGCCTTATGTGGACGAAGTGCGCAGCCTGATGGACGAGCATTTGCGCGCCCATTATGCGTTTTATGGCGACTTCCTGGGCGTGCGCACGGCGCGCAAGCATATTGGCTGGTACGTGAAAGACCTGGAAGGCGGCGAAGAGTTTCGCCAGCAAATGAATTTGCTGGAATCGACGGACGCGCAATTACTTGCCGTCGACCAATTTTTTGAGTCGCAATGGAAGTTTGGCGAACGGTTACAATACCGCCTCTCCGAAGTTAGCGACAGCGGTTTGATAGTGGCCGCAGCAGTATAAAGAACAAGGGTGATATCGGTGTGCGTGTGCCGCGTTTTCGCGACAGTCATCCGTACGCCCCAGAGCGCCTTGATAAATCAATTAGCCGGTTGAAGCATAAAAATGAGCAAAGAAAGCATACAGGAAGTCGTTCAGAAGAGTCTGGAAGATTATTTCAATGACCTGGGCGAGCAGCAAGCGTCGAATATCTACGACATGGTCGTGCTGACCGTCGAAAAGCCCATCCTGGAAGTCGTGATGACACGCGCCGATGGCAACCAGTCGCATGCCGCGCAAATGCTGGGCATCAACCGCAATACCTTGCGCAAGAAGTTGCAGGAGCACGGTTTGCTGTAATGCCGGCTCGCAAGTGACGCCAAGCTTTGAATCCGCCGCAGCCCGGTATTGATACGGGGCAACGGCGTTCGCCAAGAACACTTAACCACCTAGCCACAGCCATGATCAAACAAGCTCTCCTTTCCGTTTCCGACAAGACCGGCGTCCTCGATTTCGCGCGCGCCCTGTCTGCCCTCGGCGTCAACCTGCTGTCGACCGGCGGCACCGCCAAATTGCTGGCCGATAACGGCGTGCCCGTCACGGAAGTGGCCGACTACACGGGTTTTCCCGAGATGCTCGATGGCCGCGTGAAGACCTTGCACCCGAAAGTGCATGGCGGCATCCTGGCGCGCCGTGATTTCCCCGAGCATATGGCCAAGCTGGTGGAGCACGACATGCCGACCATCGACATGGTGGTGGTCAACCTGTACCCGTTCCAGGGCACCGTGGCCAAGGCCGACTGCACCCTGGAAGACGCGATCGAGAACATCGACATCGGCGGCCCGACCATGCTGCGTTCGGCGGCCAAGAACCACAAGGACGTGATCGTCATCTGCGATCCGAGCGACTACGAGGTGGTGCTGGCCGAGATGCGTTCGGCTGACGGCAAGGCGGGCGAAGTGAGCTACGACACCAAATTCATGCTGGCGAAAAAAGTGTTTGCGCACACGGCGCAATACGATGGCGCCATCACCAACTACCTGACCAGCCTGGGCCCGACCAAGGTGCACGCCGAGCGCGGCGCCTATCCGCAAACCCTGAACGTGGCGTTTGAAAAAGTACAGGACATGCGCTACGGCGAAAACCCGCACCAGAGCGCCGCTTTCTACCGCGACCTGGTGGTTGCCGACGGCGCGCTGGCGAACTATCGCCAGCTGCAAGGCAAGGAACTGTCGTACAACAATATCGCCGACGCCGATGCGGCCTGGGAATGCGTGAAGAGCCTCGGTGGCTTCGAGCAAAGCGCCGCCTGCGTGATCGTCAAGCACGCCAACCCATGCGGCGTGGCCCTGGGCGCGAATGCGGCCGAAGCCTATGCGCGCGCGCTGCAGACCGATCCGACCTCGGCGTTTGGCGGCATCATTGCCTTCAATACCGAACTCGACGGCGCCACCGCCGGCGAGATCGCCAAGCTGTTCGTCGAAGTGCTGATCGCGCCGTCGTTCTCCGCCGAAGCCAAGCAAATCCTGTCGAGCAAGCAGAACGTGCGCATGCTGGAAATCCCGCTGGGCAATGGTGTCAACGCAATGGACTTCAAGCGCGTCGGCGGCGGCCTGCTGGTGCAGTCGCCGGACGCGAAAAACGTCGCCATGGGCGACCTGCGCGTGGTCAGCAAGCTCAAGCCGACGCCACAGCAGCTGGCCGATCTGATGTTCGCCTGGAAAGTGGCGAAATTCGTCAAGTCGAACGCCATCGTCTTCTGCGGCAATAACATGACCCTGGGCGTGGGCGCCGGCCAGATGAGCCGTATCGACTCGGCCCGCATTGCCTCGATCAAGGCGCAGAACGCCGGCCTGTCGCTGGCCGGTTCGGTGGTGGCGTCGGACGCCTTCTTCCCGTTCCGCGACGGCTTGGACGTGGTGGTCGACGCGGGCGCAACCTGCGTGATCCATCCGGGTGGTTCGATGCGCGACCAGGAAGTGATCGATGCGGCCGATGAGCGCGGCGTCGTGATGCTGTACACGGGCACGCGTCATTTCCGTCATTAATTAAACCCAACGGCAAATGCCGGGGTCGGACGGGGACGCCGAGTCCCTGAGGGTCTGACCCCAGATGTTGTTTTGGGTTGCGGTTGACATTTAAACGGCAGGCTCCGGTTTCACTGGGCCTGCCGTATTCATTATAGAATCTGGCGATGATTATTCTTGGCATCGATCCTGGCTTGCGCACGACCGGCTTCGGGGTCATTGAAAAACACGGCAGCAAGCTGCGCTATATTGCTTCGGGCACTGTCAAGACCGCCTCGGAAGGGGCCTTGCCGCCACGCCTGAAGATCATCTTGCAGGGCGTGTCGGAAATCGTCGCTACCTACCGGCCCGACTGCGCGGCCATCGAAAAAGTCTTTGTCAACGTCAATCCGCAATCGACCTTGCTGCTGGGCCAGGCGCGTGGCGCGGCCATCTGCGCGCTGGTCAACGCCGACCTTGAGGTGGCCGAATATACGGCGCTGCAGCTGAAGCAGGCCGTCACCGGCCATGGCAAGGCCGCCAAGGAGCAGGTGCAGCAGATGGTGGCGCGCCTGCTGTGCCTGCCTGGTTTGCCGGGCAGCGACGCGGCCGATGCGCTGGGCGTGGCGATCTGTCACGCCAACAGCGTCGATGCGCTGGCCATGATCGGCGCGCTGGCGCCACAATTGCAGGGCTTGCGCATGAAGCGCGGCCGCCTGGTAGGCTAGCCATGACACTCACTCATATTAGGAATACGCAATGATAGGCCGTCTCTCCGGTATTTTGCTTGAAAAAAATCCGCCACAATTGCTGGTCGATTGCCAGGGCGTCGGCTATGAAGTCGATGTGCCGATGAGCACGTTTTACAATCTGCCCCACGTGGGCGAAAAAGTCGTGCTGTTTACGCACCAGGCGATCCGCGAAGATGCGCACCTGCTGTTCGGCTTCGGCAATGCGGCCGAGCGCGCCGTGTTCCGCCAGCTGATCAAGATCACCGGCGTCGGCGCGCGCATGGCCTTGGCTATCCTGTCGGGCATGACGATCGCCGACCTGGCGCAGGCGATTACCTTGCAGGATTCCGGCCGCCTGGTGAGGGTGCCCGGCATCGGCAAGAAGACGGCCGAGCGTTTGCTGCTGGAACTGAAAGGCAAGATCGGCGCGGATCTGGGCCCGCTGGGTGCGCACGCCGCACCGGATGCGCAGTCCGATATCCTCAACGCGCTGATGGCGCTTGGCTATTCGGACAAGGAAGCGATGGCGGCCGTGAAAAACGTGCCGGCCAGCAGCGGCGTGTCTGACGGCATCAAACTGGCGCTGAAAGCGCTGTCGAAAGGCTAACGGGAACACGGCATGAGCATCCAGACCGATATCTTCACGGAACAGCGCATCATCGATGCGGCGCCGATCTCGCACAATGAAGAGGCGATCGAACGGGCCTTGCGGCCCAAGCAACTCGACGAGTATGTAGGCCAGGAAAAGATCCGCGACCAGCTGGAAATTTTCATCACGGCCGCGCGCCAGCGCAAGGAAGCGCTCGACCATACCTTGCTGTTCGGCCCGCCGGGCTTGGGCAAGACTACCCTGGCGCACATTATCGCGCGCGAAATGGGCGTCAACCTGCGGCAAACGTCCGGCCCGGTGCTGGAACGCCCGGGCGACCTGGCGGCGATCCTGACCAACCTCGAAGCGAACGACGTGCTGTTCATCGACGAGATCCACCGCCTCTCGCCGGTAGTCGAAGAGATACTGTATCCGGCGCTGGAAGACTACCAGATCGACATCATGATCGGCGAAGGCCCGGCTGCCCGTTCCGTGAAGCTCGACCTGCAACCGTTTACGCTGGTTGGCGCCACCACCCGCGCCGGCATGCTGACCAATCCGCTGCGCGACCGCTTCGGCATCGTCGCGCGCCTGGAGTTCTATAACACCGCCGAGCTGACCAAGATCGTCACGCGCAGCGCGGCCTTGCTCAAAGCGCCGATCGACCCGGAAGGCGCACACGAGATCGCCCAGCGCGCGCGCGGCACGCCGCGTATCGCCAACCGGCTGCTGCGCCGCGTGCGCGACTTTGCCGAAGTGAAAAGCAATGGAGAGATCACCAAGGTGGTGGCCGACCGCGCGCTGGCCATGCTCGACGTCGATTCGGTGGGGTTTGACGTGATGGACCGCAAATTGCTCGAAGCGGTACTGTTCAAATTCGGCGGCGGCCCGGTCGGCATCGGCAACCTGGCGGCGGCCATCGGCGAAGCGGCCGATACCATCGAAGACGTGCTCGAACCGTATCTGATCCAGCAGGGCTTTTTGCAGCGCACGCCACGTGGACGGGTTGCCACGCCGGCTGCCTATCTGCACTTCGGCGTCAGCGCGCCGCGCATCAGCCCCAGCGGCGAAGCGTGGGCGCTGTGACCGACCAGCCGGCAATGCAGATCTGGGTCGACGCCGACGCCTGTCCGGTGGTGATCAAGGATATTTTGTACAGGGTGGCCGACCGGCTGGAACTGCCCGTGACCCTGGTGGCCAACCAGGGCCTGCGCGTGCCGCCGTCGCGCTTTATCCGCACCGTGCAAGTGCCTTCCGGCGCGGATGTGGCCGACCAGGAGATCGTGCGCCTGCTGAACCCGGGCGACCTGGTGGTCACCGGCGACATTCCGCTGGCGTCCGATGTGCTGAAGAAGGGCGGCTACGCGCTCAATCCGCGCGGCGAGTTTTACACCAATGACAATATCGCCCAGCAACTGAGCATGCGCGCCTTCATGGAAGAGCTGCGCAGCGGCGGCGTCGATACCGGCGGCCCGGCCGCGTTCAACCAGGGCGACCGGCAGAGTTTTGCCAACAGCCTGGACCGGCATTTGAGCAAGCATCACCGCAAGCCGGCCTGACTCGGGACGAAAAAAAAACCGGCGCAAGCCGGTTTTTCTGCAAAAAACACTCTTACTCTTCGCGCACCCAGGTCTGCGAACGGCCAAACATCGGCACGCCCACATAGCCGCGCACCTGCAGCTTGCTGCCGCCCTCCGTCAGTTCGGCCTTGCTCTTGTAGACCTTGCCGGTGGCCGGATCGGTGATTTCACCGCCGTTCCATTCATTGCCGTCTTTTTTCAGGCCTTTCAGGATGGTCAGGCCGACGATGGGCTGGTCCTTGCTGGCACCCGTGCATTTGTCGCAGGTGGGATTCTGGTTCTCTTCCGGGGCACGGAACAGTTTTTCGATTTTGCCTTCCAGCACGCCGCCATTGTCCGTGATGCGGACGATGGATTTCGGCTTGCCGGTGGCGTCGTCGATGGTTTTCCAGGCACCCACCGGGCTGTCATTGGCGGCGCTGGCGCCGCCGGCGATGGCAAGCAAAGCCATCAGCATGCTGGTTTTCACGCTTTTTATAAATAAATTACGCATCGCTAGTCTCCATTGGTTTTTTTGAACGTTACGCGAACTTTTACCAAGGCAACACCAGCGATGGCGCGCGGCGCCGGGGGAAGGCGCCGCACGGGACGGCTGGTGTGCCTTATGCAGCGGCCAGTTTAGCAAACTGTTCGCGCAGTTTCTCAATTGTGGCCGAAAAACTGAGCAAGCGCTCGTTTTCTTGCGCAACAATTGCGGCTGGCGCACGGGCAACAAAGCTTTCATTGCCCAGTTTGCTGTTGACCTTGGCAATTTCCGCTTCGATGCGGGCGATTTCCTTGCCCAGGCGCTCGCGTTCGGCCGCCACGTCGATCTCCACTTTCAGCATCAGCTTGGTGGTGCCGACAATCGCCACCGCCGCAGGCGAGTCCGGCAGCGCGTCGACGATCTGCACCTCGGCCAGCTTGCCCAGCGACTGGATATACGGCGCATAGGTGCCCAGTGCCGCCTTGTCGGTGGCGTTGCCCGCTTCGACGATCAACGGCACTCTTACCGATGGCGAGATCTGCATTTCGCCACGCAGGTTGCGCGTCGCGTCGGTCAGTGCTTTCAGTTGCTGCATCCACGCCTCGGCCGCTTCATCGATCTTGCTGGTGTCGGCGATCGGGTACGGCTGCATCATGATCGAATCACCCTCAGGCTTAAGGGTCTTGCCGGCCAGTGGCGCAACGGTCTGCCACAAGGCTTCGGTGACGAACGGAATGATCGGATGGGCCAGGCGCAGCACCACTTCGAGCACCCGCAGCAGGGTGTGGCGGGTGGCGCGCTGCTGGCCTTCCGTGCCTTGCTGCACTTGCACCTTGGCCACTTCCAGGTACCAGTCGCAATACTCGTCCCAGACGAATTTGTAGATGCTGGCGGCGATATTGTCGAAGCGGAAGTCCTCGAAACCCTTGGCCACGTCCAGCTCGGCTTTTTGCAGCAGCGAGATGATCCATTTGTCCGCCTGCGACAGGTCGGCCTCATTCAGGGTGCAGTCCTTGCCTTCCGTATTCATCATCACGAAACGGGTGGCGTTCCACATCTTGTTGCAGAAGTTGCGGTAGCCTTCGCAGCGGCCCAGGTCGAAATTGATATTGCGGCCCAAGGACGCATAGCTGGCCATGGTAAAGCGCACGGCGTCGGTGCCGTAGGCTGAAATGCCTTCCGGGAATTCCTTGCGCGTGGCCTTGGTGATTTTTTCCGCGTCGCGCGGGTTCATCAGACCGGTGGTGCGCTTGGCGATCAGGCCGTCGAGGTCGATGCCGTCGATCAGGTCGATCGGGTCCAGCGTATTGCCTTTCGACTTGGACATTTTCTGTCCGGTCGAGTCGCGCACCAGGCCGTGCACATAGACGGTTTCAAACGGCACCTTGCCGGTGAAGTGCGCCGTCATCATGACCATGCGCGCGACCCAGAAGAAGATAATGTCAAAACCGGTAACCAGCACCGACGATGGCAGGAATGCCTTCATGTCCGGCGTGTCTTCCGGCCAGCCCATGGTCGAGAACGGCACCAGCGCCGACGAGAACCAGGTGTCGAGCACGTCGTCGTCGCGTTTCAATGGTCCCGTGCTGCCGGCGGCCTGCGCCTTGGCTTGCGCTTCGGCTTCGGTTTTTGCCACGAAAATATTGCCGGCCTCGTCGTACCAGGCCGGGATCTGGTGGCCCCACCACAGCTGGCGCGAGATGCACCAGTCCTGGATGTTGTTGAGCCACTGGTTGTAGGTGGTGCTCCAGTTTTCCGGCACGAACTTGATTTCGCCATTGGCGACTTTTTCCAGTGCCGTCTCGGCAATCGATTTACCCGGGAAGAAAGTGCCTTCCGGCGCCGGTTTGCTCATCGCGACAAACCACTGGTCGGTCAGCATCGGCTCGATCACCACGCCGGTGCGGTCGCCGCGCGGCACCATCAGCTTGTGCGGCTTGACCTGTTCCAGCAGGCCCAGGGCGTCCAAATCGGCAACGATCTGCTTGCGCGCGGCAAAGCGGTCCAGGCCGCGATAGACCTCGGGTGCATCGTCGGTGATTTTCGCGTCCAGCGTCAGGATGACGATCTGCGCCAGCTTGTGGCGCTGGCCGACGGCGTAATCGTTCATGTCGTGCGCTGGCGTGATCTTCACGCAGCCGGTGCCAAATTCCTTGTCGACGTATTCGTCGGCGATGATCGGGATTTCGCGGTCGGTGAGCGGCAGTTTCAGCATCTTGCCGACCAGCGCCATATAGCGCTCGTCGGTCGGGTCGACCGCCACGGCGACGTCGCCGAGCATGGTTTCAGGACGCGTGGTGGCCACCGTCAAGAAACCGCTGCCGTCAGCCAGCGGGTACTTGATGTACCACATCGAGCCGTCTTCTTCTTCCGAGATCACTTCCAGGTCGGACACGGCCGTGCCCAGCACCGGGTCCCAGTTGACCAGGCGCTTGCCACGGTAGATCAGGCCTTGCTCGAACAGGCGCACGAAGACGTCGGTGACCACTTTCGAGCGCGGCTCGTCCATCGTGAAATATTCGCGCTGCCAGTCGGCCGAAGCGCCCAGGCGGCGCATCTGGCCGGTGATGATGGAACCTGATTTTTCTTTCCATTCCCACACTTTTTCCACGAACTTCTCGCGCCCCAGGTCATGCCGCGAAATCTTCTGCGCGTCCAGCTGGCGCTGCACCACGATTTGCGTGGCGATGCCGGCGTGGTCGGTGCCGGGTATCCAGGCCGTGTTGTGGCCCAGCATGCGGTGGTAGCGCGTCAGGCCATCCATGATGGTCTGGTTGAACGCGTGACCCATGTGCAGGGTGCCGGTGACGTTCGGCGGCGGCAACTGGATGCTGAAGGAAGGTTTTCCTGCATCGAGGGTGGCGGTGAAGTAACCGCGCTGTTCCCACTCGGTGCGCCAGAATTGTTCAATGTCGGCGGGCTCGAAAGACTTGGCTAATTCCATGATTTGGCGTGTGTTTGGCAAAAGGAATCATTATAAGGGGTGCTTAAAGCATGCGCAGCAAATAGCCGGCCGCTGCGTCCGAAAAGCCCTGCACGATTGCGCAATATTGCTACATTGCATTTCTTTCACGCTATCATCTTTGCAATCAATCTCGGCAAACAAGCTCAACGTACGATCAAGGCCTGGAAATCCATGAAAAAAATCTGGCAACTGGCCATCTGCGGCATCGGTATTGGCCTGGCAGGCACCGGTGCGCGCGCCGGCGTGACGGAAGGCATCGCAGCTTTCGAACAGGGGCGCTGCGTCGAGGCCGTGGCGCAGCTGCGCCCGGTGGCGCAGGCTGGCAATACCAAGGCGCAAAAGCTGCTTGGCGACCTGTACAAGACGGGGCGCGATTGTCCTGACTTGCCGGGCAACGACGCCAGCGCCGAGCGCTGGTATCTGCTGGCCGCCAAAGGCGGCGATCGCGCCGCGCAGGATGAACTTGTCTCGCTGTACCTGTACGGTTACGGTCCCATGAAAAATCCGGCGCGCGCGCTGCCCTGGCTGCAGGACCTGGCCAAGGAGGGCGCTGGCGGGCCGCTGGCGCAACTGGGGCGCCTGTATGAACAGGGCGAGGGTGTGCCGGCCGACAGCGTGCTGTCGCATGCCTACAAGCTGCTGGCCCTGCGCGATAAAAAATGGACTGGCGCGGCCGAGGTGGAAAAATACCTGCCGGTGCAGCGCAACAACATGTCGCCTGACCAGGTCGAGGAAGCCGAGCGGCTCGCTGCCCAGTGGCAGGCCGGCGCGCGCTTGCCGGACACGTCGCAAACGGGCCGGCGCTCGCCGCAGGACTGGTATCGCCGCGCCGCCGAGGCAGGCGACATGGAAGCGGCCTACCGTCTGGGCGTGATGTACTGGAAGGGCATCGGCGGCCATGATGACAAGCTGGCCGTGCAATGGCTGCGCAAGGCGGCCGAAGCGGGCAATGCGCCGGCGCAGTCACACCTGGCGATGTTGTACGGCATGGATGACACCTTGCCGCAAGACTATGTGCTGGCGTCGATGCTGAGCCAGCTCGCAGTGCGTGGCGGGGAACAGAAGGCCAAGGCGGATGTGACCGGCTGGGAGCGGGCCATGAACCCGGCGCAAATTGCCGAAGCGGCCGAGCTGGCGCGCGCCTGGCAGGTCGGCACGCCGCTGCCGCAGGCGTCGGTGCACGGCATGGAGCGCAAAGTCAATTATGTGCGTGCGGCCCGTAACAAGCTGCCGGCCACGCCGGCCGTCGAGCCGCTGTTCCAGGCTGCCGGCGAGGGCGATGAAGCCGCGTTCGCCAGGCTGTTGTCGGGTCTGCCCAATCCTGGCGATTATGTGATGGACGGCCATACCTTGCTGCACGCGCTGATACTGCCGGCGCCCAGCCTGCTGGCGTACGAGAAAACCTGGCGCGCCGCGCATCCGCGCGCGCGCGACCCCGCCTTCCTGGCGCAGGCCCGCGCCCATCGGGAAGAGCTGCGCGCGCGGCACGCCGCCCTGCTGCCGGCAAGGGTGCGCATGATGACCTCGCTGCTCGCACGCGGCGTGGCCGTTGGCGAAGGCACGTATCCCGACAACCGCGCGCCGCTGCACCTGGTTGCCCTGTACGGCAATGCCGCGATGGTGCGCCTGCTGCTGGCGCATGGCGCCGATGTGCGCCAGTATGGCGCCGGCAACCGCCAGGTGGCGCCGCTCGAGTATGCGCTGGAGCAAAAGGAGGCCGGCACCTTGCCCGAGCTGATCGATGCCGGCGAGCGCACGGCGCTGATGATCGCGCTGCTGGACTCGGGCTCGGGAAGGCCCTACCTGATCTCCGATGAACGCCAGGCGCAGGCGGCGAAAGACAAGCCGCCCACGGGCAAGGAGAGCAAGGAGGGCAAGGCGGGCAAGGAGGACGATGAAGACCAGCGCCCGACGGCCGATTACCTGTTATGGCGACCCTTGCTGCGCCTGACGCGCGGCGCCGGGGTGCTCGACAAAATGCTGGCCACCGGCACCACGCCGTATAGCGGGGAGCAGGGCAAGTCGCTGTACGCCTATGCGGCAGAGGCCGGCAATGCCGGCGCGCTGGACTGGCTCAAGCAGCGCGTGCCACGGCACGATGCGAAGGGGGGCGACCGCTGGCTTGACGCCGCGATGCGCGCCCTGTACCTGCCGCCCGCCGCGGCCGACGCCGTGCTGGCGCAACTGCTTACACCCGGCATGCCGTGGACGCAACACGGGCCGGTGGATGAAGCGTCGTATCAGTCCGACCCCTCGGCGCTCGCTTCGCTGCAGCTCGAGCCCGGCAACTTGCTGTGGCATGCGGTGCGCAGTCATCGCCATGACTGGGTGGCCAGGCTGGCCGGGATGGGCGCGCCAGTGACCAGCGGCGGCTATCGTCCGCCCCTGCTGGCGGCCGTCGAGGATGGCGACGAGGCCATGGTGACATTGCTGCTCGGCCTGGGCGCCGATCCCCTCGGTGGCGAAATTCCCGTGCTGAACCAGGCACTGGAACTGCCGGCGACGCCGGAAAACAATGTGGTGCTCGAGATGCTGTTGCGCAGCATCGCGGCGCGCCAGCCGCTGGCCGACATCAAACCGTCGCCGCTGGAAAAGGTGCTCGTGTCGGTGAACGACGCCGCCGGCCTGGAACGCGTACGCCTGATGCTGTCGCTCGGCCTGCCGGCCAGCGCGCTGGGCAATCGCGCCATCGTTGCCGCCATCGAGTCCCCGCAGCGCGCGCTGGTGCCGCTGCTGCTTGAGTACGGCCTGTTGCGCAATGATGAGGGCGTGCCGCGCCAGCCCGCCGACTCCGTGGTGCTGCGCTACGCGGTGCGCGCGCACCGTCTCGATTTGCTGCCGGCGCTGCTGGACCTGGGGCTCGATCCGAACTGGCGCGCCAGCAAGCAGATGAGCGCGCTGGAACAAGCCATCAGCAACGGCGACGCCGCCGCCGTGCGCCTGCTGCTGGCGCGCGGCGCGCGCATCGACGCCGCCGCCGGCCAGGCCTGGGGCGGACCGCTGGACCTGGCCGTCGCCAGCCTCGATCCTGCCACGCTGGCCGTGGTCACGCGCGACGGCGCCGTGTCGCTCGACACCGTCTGCCTGCCGCAGGCGCAGCAATTACTCGCCACCATCATGGACGCCAGCGACGCCTACTGGCAACTGCTGCTCAAGCAGGGCTTTGCCGCCGCGCCAGCGCAGTGCGCCGAGCCAATGGCGCCGCGCCTGATCACGGCGTTTGCGCGCCAACCCGAGCGCTCGCTGGCGGGCTGGCTGGGCCAGCGTTTCACGACGCGCCTGGCGGGCAAGCGCGGGCAACTTGATGCAGCAGCGTGGCAACAACTGCACAGCGCCGGACGCGACGATCTGCTGGCCATCCTGAAGGCGGCTGGCTGGCGCGTACCGGCCGCCGCAGCGCCTCCTGCCGATTCCGGCGCCACCGCCCTGACGCCGGCCGAAAAGGCGGCCGACCTGGCGCTGCAAAAACGCTTGCCGGGACGCTACGGCTTGAAGCGCAAGATCGAAGTGGCGTCGCAGATCGTGTTGCGTGCCGATGGCCGCTTCAGCTACGAGTTGCTGTATGGCGCCAGTGAGGAGGCGGTGCAAGGGCGCTGGTCGGTGCGCGGTGGTGAACTGGTGCTGCAGGGCGACGCCGCCTCGCGTGCCGCGCCCTTCGTGCTGCAGCCTGCACGCCGTGGCGACGCGGTCGATGGCCCGGCCAGCGTCATCGTCGAATACCGCGACGAAGCGGTGGCCGGCATCAACCTGCTGGCGCTCGGTGATGCGCCGCAACTGGCCAGGGGCGTCAGCGGCGAGCGGCCGTGGCCGGTGCCGTTTGCCGGAGCGCTGCGCCACCTGGTGCTGTCGCATCCGGAAACGGGCCGCGCCTCGATCGCGCTGGCCAGGCACCGTGGTGGCCTGCTGCGCTTTATGGTCTATCCGCCGCCCGCCGGCCTGCGCGACTTCCATGCCGTGATCGGCATCGAGGACGGAAAGCTGCTGTGGGACCGCGATGGGCAGATGATCAGGTATGACAAAGTGAAGTAGTATTTTTGGCTGCCTGGCGCGGCGTGCAACGTGCCGCGGCGGGCAACCGAACGGGGTTGGAATTGCTCCAATGCTATACTGATGGCCCTGTCGCTTCCTGCAATGATTTGCGGACGGCGACAGCGGTCGCAGTTTTATCCAACTCACGACCATGCCAGCGCATCAGCGATGCCGGCACTTATCGAAGCGTGCCTTGCGGGCCGCGTCACTCACAGCTTGGCCAGGAAATCTCCGGTTCGTCATCTTTTTGATGCGGCGTCGGCACGCATGCGCGTTGCCGCCTGCACGACATGACCGGCCTGGCGCTTATCAAGGAATTGCATGAAAATGAATACTGTCTGCCTCGGGCTTGCCTCGACCATGATCCTGCCTGCCGTGACGGCGCACGCCCAGTCCTCGGTCGACATGTACGGCCTGATGGATGCCGCACTGGTGCAGGAACGCGGTATCAGCAAAGTTGCCAGTGGCGTCTCGGCCGGTTCGCGCCTCGGCTTTCGCGGCGCTGAAACGCTGGGCAATGGCTGGCAAGCCGTGTTCACCCTGGAAGCGGGCTTGCTGACGGACACCGGCCGCTCGGACCAGGCCGGCCAGCTGTTCGGTCGCCAGGCTTTCGTGGGCTTGAACAGCCCGCTGGGCATGCTGACCATCGGCCGCCAGTACAACCTGCAAAGCCAGGCGCTGACCGACGTGGCCGATCCGTTCGAGGGCGGCATGGCCGGCGCCTCGACCAACGTGGCCGGCTATTCGGCCACCCGCATCGACAATACCGTGCGCTATACCTCGCCCACCCTGCGTGGCCTGACCGGCACGCTGATGTATGGCGCGGGCGAACACAGCGGCATTGCTGCGGACCAGCGCTCGCTGGGCCTGGCCCTGGGCTACGTGAACGGCCCCTTGACCTTGCGCCTGGCGCGCCAGAGCCGCGGCGGTGACGCCGGCAAGAAGGATGTCAACAACACGATTTTGGCCGGCAACTACAATTTCGGCGTGGCCACCGCGTTTGCCGGCTATGGCAGCAATACCGGCGACGGCAGTTCGCTGTTCTTTGCCGACAATCCATATGGCGCAGCAACCGCGCCGCTGCAATCGAACGACAGCCGCGACGCCATTGTCGGCGTGTCGGTGCCGCTGGGCGCGGCCACCTTGCTGGCGTCGTTCATCCACAAGGACGACCGTGATGCGGCCAACCGCGATGCGCAGCAACTGGCGTTCGGGGCCACCTATGCCTTGTCGAAACGCAGCAAGATCTATCTGGCGTATGCGCAGATCCGCAACCGCAATGGCGCCGCCTATATGGTCGGCAATGCCACCGAAGTCGGTACCGGCAACCGTGCCTTCAACCTGGGCTTGCGCCACGCGTTTTAAGCGTAGGCTTCGACAGCAAGTGTTCTCGATTGGCGCAGCAGCGCCTCGAACGCCGGTGCTTGCAGCGGACGGCTGAACAGATAGCCCTGCATCTGGTCGCAGCCGTGCCGGCGCAGGAATTCCAGCTGCTGCACCGTTTCCACGCCTTCGGCAATCACCTTCAGGCGCAGGCTGTGCGCCAGCGAAATGATGGCGCACACGATGGCTGCGTCGTCGTCGCTGTGCGTGATGTCGTTGACGAACGATTTGTCGATTTTCAGCACGTCGATCGGAAAGTGGCGCAGGTAGGCCAGGCTCGAATAACCGGTGCCGAAGTCGTCGATCGACAGCTTCACGCCCAGCGCTTTCAGATTGCCCATGATGGCCGTGGCCTGTTCCACGTTGTCCATCACCATGCTCTCGGTCAGTTCCAGTTCCAGGTAAGTGGCCGCCAGGCCCGTGTCCGACAGGGCAGCGGCCACCGAATGGAGCAAGTTGCGCTGCTTGAACTGGCGCGCCGACAGGTTCACCGCCACGCGCAGCAGGCCATGACCGGCGCGCTGCCAGTCGTGCGCCTGCTGGCAGGCCGTGCGCAGCACCCAGTCACCGATCGGAATGATCAGGCCCATTTCCTCGGCCAGGCCGATAAAGCTGGCCGGCGCGATGCGTCCCAGTTGCGGATGCTCCCAGCGCAGCAGCGCTTCCATGCCGACCACCAGGCCGCTGGCCAGGTCGACCTGCGGCTGATATTCGAGGTGGAACTGCTTGCGTTCGAGCGCATGGCGCAATTCGCTCTCCAGGCTCAGGCGCACCAGCGTCTCTTCATTCATGGTCGCGGCATAGAACTGCCAGTTGCCGCGGCCCTGTTCCTTGGCGCGGTACATGGCGATGTCGGCATGCTTGATCAGCATCTCGGCGCTGGTGCCGTCGTCCGGGTAGACCGAGACGCCCATGCTGCAGCCGAGGAAGAACTCGTATTCGCCCAATTGCATCGGCTGCGCCACGGCGTCGAGCACGCGCTGCAGGATGGCCATGCCGGGCGCGCCGTTTTCATGTTGTGGCAGCAGCAGCACGAATTCATCGCCACCCAGGCGCGCCACCGTATCGACTTCACGCGTGGCGTCCAGCAGGCGTTCGGCAACCACCTTGAGCAGGGCGTCGCCGGCATCGTGGCCCAGCGTGTCGTTGACGAACTTGAAGCGGTCCAGGTCGATGAACACCACCCACAGCGGCAAGCCGTTGCGCTGCGCCACGGCCATCGCCTGCTCCAGCCGTTCGCGCAGCAGGCGGCGATTGGCCAGCCCGGTCAGGATATCGTGGCGCGCCTGGAAGGCCAGTTCGGCCTCGAAGTGCATGACGGTACTGATGTCGTATTGGGCGACGACGAAATGGCTGATCGGCGCGCTGCCATTGTCGCCCGCTTCGCCATTGCCGCGCACCGGTGCGATAAAGGTCTCGCTCCAGTAGCTGTCGCCATTCTTGCGCGAATAGCGCAGGATGGCCTTGCCTTCACGCTGTTCGCGGATCGCCGCGTGCAACTGCTCCATGTCCGGCTGTTCGATGACATTGCCCTGCAGGCTGGCCAAAGGCTTGCCGATCACCTCCTGCGCCGTGTAGCCGGTAATGCGCTCAAACGCCGGATTGACGTATTCCACCAGGTAGCCCGGCGGCTCGGCGCTGCAGATGACGATGGCGTTGGCCGACACTTCGATGATGCGCTCGCGCAGGCGCAGTGCTTTTTCGCTCTGCAGGCGCGCCGCGATATCTTCCGACAGGCGCAGGTTGGCAAACTGCAGTTCGGCCGTGCGCTCGCCGGTGATGCGCTTGATGACGCTGTTGCGGGTGACCAGCTGGTATATATAGGCGGTGGCCAGCATGGTCGACAGCAACCCGCCCAGCAGCACGTACAGTGAACCGTGATGATCGCTCCACAGTGCCGGCGATGGCTGCAGGCGCACGCGCCACGGCTGGCCGGCAATCGTGAAGCTCGTTTGCGTGGCATGGCTGGCGCCTGCCTGCATCCAGGCCGGCAGCATGCGCGTCCTGATGACCGCGTCGCGCCGGTAGACCAGGGTCTCGCTGCGCGTGCCGGCAAATACTTCCATGCCGACATTGCCGCTGTCGAGCAATTCGGCATTGCCAAGAATGGTGGCGATCAGGTGGGTGACGCGAAAGGTGGCCGCCGTCTCGCCACTGACGGCGCGCTGGCGCTGCTCGGGTGTGTCGAGTGGCATGCCGGCGCGGTACACGGGCGCCAGCACCAGGAAGCCGGTCTGCCGGCCGGGGTACTGCGTCAGCGTCAGCAGTTCGGTGGCGGTCGGCTGGCCGCTGTCGCGCGAGGCGATGCGCGCCAGCTGCTGGCCTGGCGATTCGGAGGTGTCCAGCCCCAGCAACTGCGCGTTGCCATGCATCGGTTCGATATAGTCGATCACGTTGTAGCTGGCGCGCGGCGGCGCCGGCTGGCTGTTATTGCCGTCGTCGTCGCCCTGGGCGATCATGAAAGCGGGATTAGCCTGGCGCATCGCGTGTTCATAGCCGGCGCGGTCCGCATGGTCGAGCACGCGGCGGTAGCTGAAAGCCTGGATTTCCGGATAGCGCTGCAGCAGCGGCGCGCTGAAGCTGCGGAACTGTTCGCGGCTGATCGGATCGATGCTGCGAAACAGCTGGTTCAGCACTTTCAATTGTTCCACTGCATTATTCAGGCCCGACATCAGGGCGGCCGTGCGCACGCTGGCATCGTGCTGGAACAGCAGGCGCGCGCTTTCCGCTTCGATCTGGCGCGCCGACACATAGCACAGGGCCGTGATCGCCAATCCTGCCAGCATCGTGATCAGGATGGAAACCGAGACCGAGATGCGTACCCGCCGGAGTATTTTTTGCATCACGTGCTTTCGGTCTGTGATTGCGTCGGAGCGGATCGGAGACCAGGTTCTCTGAGGCAATGACTGACTGTAGGTGTTGACAGCCCTGCAAGTCGGTTCGGTACCGAACAGAGATCATTTACGATAGGAAATATAGTTGCGGCTCAGAGACACCGCTGTGTTACTCTGCCCGATGGCGCCTCTCGTTCAGACGCCTCTCCCATTACCGCCTAGCTGACGACTGGAAACCAGGAAACCTGCCCATGTCGAGTCCGCATGCCGTATTACACAACCCGAACCAGAACCATTTGCTCGCCGCCATGCAGGACGCCGATTTCGCGCGCCTGGCGCCGCACCTGGAGCAGGTGCCGATGCGCCTCGGGGATGTGATCTACGATTCGGGCGACAAGCTGCACCATGTGTATTTCCCGACCACCGCCATCGTTTCGCTGCACTACCTGCTGGAAAACGGCGGCTCGTCCGAAATTGCCGGTGTCGGCAATGAAGGCGTGGTGGGCGTATCGCTGTTCATGGGTGGCGATTCGACCCCCAGCCGCGCGGTGGTGCAGACGGGCGGCGTCGGCTACCGCCTGAAAGCGCATCTGCTGATGGAAGAATTCAACCGCGCCGGCCCGGTGATGCGGCTGCTGCTGCGCTACACGCAGGCGCTGCTGACGCAGATGTCGCAAACAGCCGTCTGCAACCGCCACCATACGGTCGAGCAGCAACTGTGCCGCTGGTTGCTGCTGACCCTGGACCGCCTGCCCGGGCGCGAACTGACCATGACCCAGGAACTGATCGCCAACATGCTCGGCGTGCGCCGCGAAGGCGTGACGGAAGCGGCCGGCAAGCTGCAGGCGCGTGGCCATATCAGCTACCGGCGCGGCCATATCACGGTGCTGGACCGACACGGGCTGGAAAGCACGACCTGCGAATGCTATGGCGTGGTGAAGAAGGAATTCGCCCGCTTGTTGTCTGACGTACGCCAGCGCCAGGCTTGAACGGCGGCTGTTTTTGCTCTCCTATTGTTATACCAACCGGCTTAGCCCATGCACTCAGTTGAAAAAATCTCCACCGGCCTGCCATCGCGCTGGCCCGTCGCGCTGGCGTTCGCCTTCAGCGCCATCGTGCTGGTCGCGATCGCCGCGCTGGCCTGGCGCGGCCCTTCGGACACGGCCATCCTGACCGGCGTGCTGGTGTTGCTGCTGCTGGTGTTGCTGGCCGCGCTGTACCGGCGCACCCTGGCTGCCGGCCTGCCGCGCCAGTTGCTGAAAGCTGGCGCCCTGCAGGACGCGATTTTCAACAGCGCCAATTTTTCCAGCATCGCTACCGATGCCCAGGGCGTGATCCAGATTTTCAATGTGGGCGCCGAGCGCATGCTGGGCTATGCGGCGCACGAAGTGGTCGACAAGCTGACCCCGGCCAGTATTTCCGACGCGCAGGAAATCGTCGCCCGCGCGCAGGCCCTCTCCGCCGAGCTCGACACGCCGATCACGCCCGGCGTCGAAGCGCTGGTGTTCAAGGCCAAGCGCGGCATCGAAGACATCTATGAGCTGACGTATATCCGCAAGGATGGCAGCCGCTTTCCCGCCATCGTCTCGGTGACGGCCCTGCGCGACGCGCAGAACAAGGTCATCGGCTACCTGCTGATCGGCACCGACAACACGGCGCGCAAGCGGGTCGAAGCCGAGCAGGCCATGCTCGACAAGCGATTGCAGGAGCAGCAAGCCTATACGCGCTCGCTGATCGAAACCAATAATACCGAGCTGGAAAAAGCGCGCCAGGTGGCGGACAAGGCCAACCGCGCCAAATCCGAGTTCTTGTCCAGCATGAGCCATGAATTGCGCACGCCCCTGAACGCCGTGCTGGGCTTTGCCCAGCTGATGGCCTCCGACGTGCCGCCGCCGACCCAGCCGCAGCAGCGTTCGCTCGACCAGATCCTCAAGGGCGGCTGGTATCTGCTGCGCCTGATTAACGAAATCCTCGACCTGGCGATGATCGAGTCGGGCAAGGTGACCATGTCGGAAGAGGCGATGTCGCTGCTCGACGTGCTGCAGGATTGCGAGGCGATGATCGCGCCGCAGGCGCAAAAGCGCGGCATCAGCATGCATTTTCCGCGCTGCGGCGCCGCGTTCTATATCCATGCCGACCGCACGCGGGTGAAGCAGGTGATGATCAACCTGCTGTCGAACGCCATCAAGTACAACCAGAGCGGCGGCAGCGTGCAGGTGGTGTGCAGCCAGCGCGGCGACCGCGTGCGCGTCAGCGTCACCGACAGCGGCGCCGGCCTCGATGCGAAACAGATGTCACAGCTGTTCCAGCCCTTCAACCGCCTGGGCCAGGAAAACAGCCAGGAAGAGGGCACCGGCATCGGCCTGGTGGTCACCAAGCAGCTGGTCGAACTCATGAAAGGCAAGATCGGCGTCGACAGCACGGTCGGTGTCGGTACCACCTTCTGGGTCGAGTTCAAGGCCTCGCGTGCGCCGCAACTGGTGCTGGGCGAAGGAGAAGTATTGCCGGTGATACAGGAAGATTCCGACACCCAGCGCACCTTGCTGTACGTGGAAGACAATCCGGCCAACCTGGCGCTGGTCGAGCAACTGATCGCGCGCCGCAGCGATTTGAAGTTGCTGACCGCCATCGACGCCCACCTGGGCATCGACCTGGCGCGCACCTGTCAGCCGGACGTGATCCTGATGGACATCAACCTGCCCGGCATCAGCGGCTTTGGCGCGCTGCGCATCCTGCACGACGATCCGCTGACCAGCCATATTCCGGTAATGGCGCTGTCGGCCAACGCCGTGCCGCGCGATATAGAAAAAGGACTGGAGGCGGGCTTTTTCCGCTATCTGACCAAACCGATCAAGGTTGTCGAATTCATGGATGCGCTCGACGTGGCGCTGCACCATGCGGCCAAGCATGGCCTGGCCGATGACACCACCGCAGTACGCTAATCAAGCACTTACCAGGACTACCGCCATGTTACAAGCCACCGAGATATTGAACGCCAGCATCCTGATCGTCGACGACCAGGAAGCCAATGTGATGCTGCTGGAACAGGTGCTGCGCAATGCGGGCTACACCCGCATCACTTCCACCATGGACCCGCAGGCGGTGCGCGCGCTGCACCAGCAGCACCGCTACGACCTGATCCTGCTCGACTTGCAGATGCCGGAAATGGATGGCTTTGAAGTGATGGAAGGCTTGCGCGACATCGAGGCCGGCAGCTACCTGCCAGTGCTGGTGATCACCGCCCAGCCGGGCCACAAGCTGCGCGCGCTGCAGGCCGGCGCCAAGGATTTCGTTGCCAAGCCGTTCGACCTGGTGGAAGTCAAAACCCGCATCCACAATATGCTCGAAGTGCGCTTGCTGTACCAGAAGCTGGCCGACTACAACAAGTCGCTCGAACTCGCGGTGCAGGAACGCACAGCGGAACTGCGCGAGAGCGAAGCGCGCTTCCAGCGCTTTACCGAACTGTCGTCGGACTGGTACTGGGAACAGGATGCCGATGGCAACCTGACGCGCTTTTCCGGCCCGGTGGCCGAGATGCTGGGCATCGGCAGCGAAGACGAACCGCAGCGCTGGAACGCCACCGAGCGCGCCCTGCTCGACGAAAAAATCGCCGCCCGCGAACCGTTCCTCGATTTTATCTACAGCCGCCAGAATGCGGACGGCAGCATGCAATACCTGCAGGTCAGCGGCGAACCGATGTTCGACCACGGCAGCCGCTTTGTCGGTTACCGGGGCATCGGGCTCGATATCACTGCGCGCCAGCAGAAAAGCTGATTTATACTGGCAGCTGCTTCCTATCGTCCAGAGAATATCATGACCGACAAATCTCCTTCCTACTGGTTCCCCGCCAAGACCTATGGTTTCGGCTGGGGCTTGCCCATCACCTGGCAAGGTTGGCTGGTGTTCGTTGGCGCGCTGGCCTTGCTGGCCAGTGGCGCCTTGTTGTTCCCGCCGCAGCAGCAGGTCGTTGCCTATATCGTCTACGAAGTGTTGGTCGTGGCAGCGCTGATTGGCGTGTGCTGGTGGAAAGGCGAGCCGCCGAGCTGGCGCTGGGGCAAGAAATAAAATCATCTGGCCGCGCGATCTGAAACGCGTATAATTGGCCCGCTGCCGCAAGGCGGCAAACGCTAGGGGTCCTGCCTCGCCGTGGCAACACGGTGAGATGCGGGTGAGAAATACCCTCCGAACCTGATC
Organism: Janthinobacterium sp. 1L-D-8-B-C4; assembly: GCF_057291295.1. NCBI lineage: Bacteria > Pseudomonadati > Pseudomonadota > Betaproteobacteria > Burkholderiales > Oxalobacteraceae > Janthinobacterium > Janthinobacterium sp. 1L-D-8-B-C4. Next base: position 160,032 of record NZ_JBXAVX010000008.1, on the reverse strand, counting down.
TGGATAATGCCAGCGAAGGGAAGCTTTAGGATGAACGCACCTCGCATTCCCGCGTGCGCGCAGCCGAATCTCCTTAGCTGGCTCCAGGCTTATCACAAGCTAGCCAAGGAGCCAAAATGAACGCCAATCCGAAATTTCTTTCCGCCACCGCCACGGTCGACCAGGCCGCGATCGCGCCGCTGCCCAATTCACGCAAGATCTATGTGCAGGGCAGCCGTCCCGACATCCGCGTGCCGATGCGCGCCATCAGCCAGTCCGACACGGAAGCGTCGTTCGGCGGCGAAAAGAATCCTCCCATCTATGTCTACGATACCTCGGGCCCGTACACCGACCCGGACGTCGCCATCGATATCCGCTCGGGGCTGGACACGCCGCGCCTGCCGTGGATCCTCGAGCGCGCCGACACCGAAGAGCTGCCCGGCCCGACCTCCGACTACGGCATCGCCCGCCTGATGGATCCCAAGCTGGCCGAGCTGCGCTTCAACCTGCACCGCAAGCCGCGCCGCGCGCTGGCCGGCAAGAACGTCACGCAGATGCATTACGCGCGCCGTGGCATCATCACGCCGGAAATGGAATTCGTGGCGATCCGCGAAAACATGCGCCGCCAGCAGTACCTGGAAGAGCTGAAGGCGTCCGGGCCGATGGGCGAGCGCATGGCCGAAATGATGGGACGCCAGCACCCGGGCCAGTCGTTCGGCGCCAGCATTCCTGCCGAGATCACGGCCGAATTCGTGCGCGAGGAAATCGCCCGCGGCCGCGCCATCATCCCCGCCAATATCAATCACCCTGAAGTCGAGCCGATGATTATCGGCCGCAACTTCCTGGTGAAAATCAACGCCAATATCGGCAACTCGGCCGTCACGTCTTCCATCGGCGAGGAAGTGGAAAAGATGACCTGGGCCATCCGCTGGGGCGGCGACAATGTGATGGATCTGTCGACCGGCAAGCATATCCATGAAACGCGCGAGTGGATAGTGCGCAACAGTCCGGTGCCGATCGGCACCGTGCCGATCTACCAGGCGCTGGAAAAGGTCAATGGCAAGGCCGAAGATTTAACTTGGGAAATCTTCCGCGACACCCTGATCGAGCAGGCCGAGCAGGGCGTCGACTATTTCACCATCCACGCCGGCGTACTGCTGCGCTATGTGCCGATGACGGCCAAGCGGCTGACTGGCATCGTTTCGCGCGGCGGTTCGATCATGGCCAAGTGGTGCCTGGCGCATCACCAGGAATCGTTCCTGTACACGCATTTCGAAGAGATCTGCGAAATCATGAAGGCATACGATGTGTCGTTCTCGCTCGGCGACGGCTTGCGCCCCGGCTCGATCTACGACGCCAACGACGAAGCGCAACTGGGCGAATTGAAAACCCTGGGCGAGCTGACGCAGGTCGCCTGGAAGCACGACGTGCAGGTGATGATCGAAGGCCCCGGCCATGTGCCGATGCAGCTGATCAAGGAAAACATGGACCTGCAGCTGGAGCAGTGCGGCGAAGCGCCGTTCTATACGCTGGGACCGTTGACCACCGATATCGCACCGGGCTACGACCATATCACCTCGGGCATCGGCGCGGCCATGATCGGCTGGTACGGCACCGCCATGCTGTGCTACGTGACGCCGAAGGAGCACCTGGGCCTGCCCAACAAGGCCGACGTCAAGGACGGCATCATCACCTATAAAATCGCGGCGCACGCGGCCGACCTGGCCAAGGGCCATCCGGGCGCGCAGATCCGCGACAATGCGCTGTCCAAGGCGCGCTTTGAATTCCGCTGGGACGACCAGTTCAATATCGGCCTGGACCCGGACAAGGCGCGCGAATTCCACGATGAAACCCTGCCCAAGGATTCGGCCAAGGTGGCGCATTTCTGCTCGATGTGCGGCCCGCACTTCTGCTCGATGAAGATCACCCAGGAAGTGCGCGAATACGCGGCCGGCATCGGTATTTCGGAAGAGAGCGCCGTCAAGCAGGGCATGGAAGTCAAAGCGATCGAATTCATCAAGAACGGCGCCGAGCTGTACCGCAAGGTCTGAAGGAGGGCGCCGTGATTCCGATCATGCTCAACGGCGCACCGCACCAGGTGCCGCCGCAACACACGCTGGACCAGCTGATCGCCAGCTTGTCGCTGCAAGGCCAGGCGCTGGCGCTGGCTGTCAACCGCTCGGTGGTGCCGCGCCGGAACTGGCCGGCGCACCCGTTGCAGGCTGGCGACCAGGTGGAGATAGTCCGCGCCATCGGCGGCGGCTAATAACTGAAAGAACAGAACATGCATACAGAAACAAACAATGATGTATTGACCATCGCCGGCAAGACCTATGCTTCGCGCCTGCTGGTGGGCAGCGGCAAATACAAGGACTTGCCGCAAACGCGCGCGGCCACCGATGCGGCCGAGGCGCAGATCATCACCGTGGCAATCCGCAGGGTCAATATCGGCCAGGACCCGAACGCGCCCAGCCTGCTCGACGTATTGCCGCCCGACCAGTACACGATCTTGCCGAACACGGCCGGCTGCTATACGGCAAAAGACGCCGTCTACACCTTGCAGCTGGCGCGCGAGCTGCTCGGTGGCCGCAACCTGGTCAAACTGGAAGTGCTGGGCGACGAAAAGACCCTTTTCCCGCATATGCCGGAAACCCTGGTCGCCGCCGAAGCCCTGGTCAAGGATGGCTTCGACGTGATGGTGTATTGCAGCGACGATCCGATCCAGGCGCGCATCCTGGAAGAGATCGGCTGCGTGGCCATCATGCCGCTGGCTTCGCTGATCGGCTCGGGCATGGGCATCTTGAACCCGTGGAACTTGTCCCTGATTATCGACCAGGCCAGGGTGCCGGTGCTGGTCGATGCCGGTGTCGGCACGGCCTCGGATGCGGCCATTGCGATGGAGCTCGGTTGCGATGGCGTGCTGATGAATACCGCGATTGCCGGCGCGCGCGACCCGGTGCGCATGGCCCACGCGATGAAGCTGGCCGTGCGCGCCGGGCGCGAGGCGTTTCTGGCCGGCCGCATGCCGCGCAAATTTGCCGCGTCGCCGTCGTCGCCGATGGCGGGCCGGCTGGCGTGAGAGCGACCATGCGGCCTACCGTGCTGGTGTTTGCCGGCCTCGATCCGTCCGGCGGGGCCGGCATCGCGGCCGATATCCTGGCGATTGCAGCGCAGGGCGCGCATGCGCTGCCCGTCGTCACCGCGCTGACGGTGCAAGATAACGACCGCGTGTTCGAGGTGCAGCCGGTCGATGCGGCGCTGCTGCTGCGCCAGGCGCAGGCGTTGACGGGCAAGATGGCGATCGATGCCGTGAAGATCGGTATTCCGGGCAGCGCGGCCAATGCGGCCGCAATTGCCCTGGTGATCGTGCAATTGCGGCGTGAGTATCCCGGCTTGCCGGTGGTACTCGATCCGGTGCTGGCCAGCGGCCATGGCGATGTGCTCGGCGTCGATGACGCGCTGCAGGCGCTGGCGCCGCTGTTGCCAGTCACTACCGTGATAGTACCGAATGGACCGGAGGCGCGGCGCCTGGCCGGGGCCGGGAACGCTGCCAGCCAGGCGGCTACCTTGCAGGCGCGCGGCTGCATCAATGTGCTGCTCACCGGCGGTCATGGCACAGGCAGCGATATCGTCAACCGCTGGTTCGGCGCTACGGGCGAGGGGCGGGCGTGGCAATGGCCGCGCCTGCCCGGCGAATTTCACGGCAGCGGCTGCACCCTGGCAGCGAGCCTTGCGGCGCGGCTGGCGCTGGGCGAGGCCATGCCAGCGGCACTGGCGGCGGCGCAAGCGTATTGCCATGCGGCGCTGGCGCAGGCCTATGCGGTTGCACCGGGCCAGCTGATGCCGCAGCGGCTCACCACTTTATAAGGAAAACACCATGCGTGGACTGTATCTGGTCACCCCGAACTGGGATGACACCGACCGCTTGCTCGATGTGACGGAGCAAGCCTTGCAGGAAGGCGTAGCCCTGCTGCAATACCGGCACAAGAGCGCCGATGCGGCGCTGCGGCGCGAACAGGCGGGCGCCTTGCTGGCATTGGCGCGCAAGTACGGCGTGCCTTTCATCGTCAACGACTTTATCGAACTGTGCGAGGAACTGGACGCCGATGGCGTGCATGTGGGCGGCACGGATATCTCGGTGGCGCAGGCGCGTGGCCGGCTGGGCAAGGACAAGCTGGTGGGTGCATCGTGCTATGGCGATTTGCAGCTGGCGCGCCAGGCACACGCAGAGGGCGCAAGTTATATGGCGTTTGGCGGCTTTTATCCTTCGCTGGTCAAGCAGTACCCGGTCACCACCGATCCCGATATCGTGCTGCTCGCCAAACGCGAGATCGCCTTGCCCTGCGTGGTGATCGGCGGCATGACGCCGGAAAACGCCGCGCCCCTTGCCGCGCGCGGCGCCGACCTGGTGGCGGCGATCAGCAGCGTGTACCTGGCGGACGATGTAACTATTTCGGTACGGAAATTTAATCAGCTGTTTGGCGACTGAAACGCATGGCGCGAGCGAGTCTGGTTTCGCGGAATAATCGGCATATAATAAGGCCATCCCCTATTAATATGACCGAGGTTCCCTTGCCCATGAATCAGCCAGCCGCCAAACGCCTTATCTTGATCGTTGACGATGACCAGCTGCTGCTGGAGTTTCTCGGCGAAGTCCTGCGCCATGCAGGCTATGAAACGGCGCTGGCCAGTTCCGCCGAAGTGGCGCTGCAGCTGATCGCCCAGCGTGAGCCGGACCTGGCCCTGCTCGACATTCATATGCCCGGCATGTCCGGCCTGGAACTGGCCAAGCGCCTGCATGCCGAAACGGCGGTGCCGTTCATGTTCCTGTCCGGCAGCGGCGACAGCGAATCGGGCAAGCAGGCGGCCGCCTATGGCGCCGTCGGCTATGTCGTCAAGCCGGTCGACGAAGGCCGCCTGATGCCCGCCTTTGAAGCGGGCCTGGCGCGCGCCGACGATATCCGCCAGTTGCGCCGCACCGAGCTGAATCTGAACGCGGCGCTGGCCGCCGGCCGTGAAACGAGCCTGGCCGTGGGCCTGTTGATGGGCAAGTTCCAGACCGACCGCAATACCGCCTTTGAAGTGCTGCGAGACCATGCGCGCTCGAGCCGCCGCAAGATCAATGAAATCGCCAGCCAGCTGCTGCTGGCCGAGGAAACCCTGAACGGCCTGCACGGCGCGTTTTTGAATCGCGCGAAAACGCCCAAGTAAATTTTTACAGGACAAACATGAAAACCAAAGCAGCCGTGGCCTGGAAGGCCGGTGCCCCCTTGACCATCGAAACAGTCGACCTGGCCGGCCCGCGCGAAGGCGAAGTGCTGATTGAGCTGAAAGCCACCGGCATCTGCCATACCGATTACTACACCTTGTCGGGCGCCGATCCGGAAGGCATTTTCCCTGCCATCCTGGGCCATGAAGGCGCCGGCATCGTGGTCGACGTTGGCCCGGGCGTGAAAACGCTGAAAAAAGACGATCACGTGATTCCGCTGTACACGCCGGAATGCCGCGAGTGCAAATTCTGCCTGTCGCAGAAAACCAATCTGTGCCAGAAAATCCGCAGCACCCAGGGCCGTGGCCTGATGCCGGACGCCACCAGCCGTTTCTCGCTCGACGGCAAGCCGCTGTTCCACTACATGGGTACCTCGACTTTTTCCAACTACATCGTCGTGCCGGAAATCGCGCTGGCAAAAATCCGTGAAGACGCGCCGTTCGACAAGGTCTGCTATATCGGTTGCGGCGTGACCACCGGCGTGGGCGCGGTGCTGTTCTCGGCCAAGGTCGAGGCGGGCGCCAATGTGGCCGTGTTCGGCCTGGGCGGCATCGGCCTGAACGTGATCCAGGCCGCGAAAATGGTCGGCGCCGATAAAATCATCGGCATCGACATCAACCCGGCGCGCCAGGCGATCGCGCGCAAGTTCGGCATGACGCATTTCATCAATCCGAACGAAGTGGAAAACGTGGTCGACGCCATCGTGCAGCTGACCGATGGCGGCGCTGACTATTCCTTCGAGTGCGTCGGCAACACCACCCTGATGCGCCAGGCGCTCGAGTGCACCCACAAGGGCTGGGGCAAGTCCTTCATTATCGGCGTGGCTGCCGCCGGCCAGGAAATTTCGACCCGTCCGTTCCAGCTGGTGACGGGCCGCGAATGGCGCGGTTCGGCTTTTGGCGGCGCGCGCGGCCGCACCGACGTGCCGAAGATCGTCGACTGGTATATGGAAGGCAAGATCAATATCGACGACCTGATCACGCATCGCTTGCCGCTCGAACGCATCAACGAAGGCTTCGATCTGATGAAGAGCGGCGAGTCGATCCGCTCCGTCGTGCTGTATTGATCGGCTGTGAACTATGCCGCATGCCGGTAATGCCGTTTGGTTAAGCTGTCCAACGCATGTCAATGCGTAAGGCGTACAAACGTAAAAATGGCGGGCCGGGGGGACGCGAGCCCGAGAAAATGCCGATGGCGGCGTTGCAGCTCCTCGCCGACCATGCGTACTGTCTTCGTCGCTGCGCCTTGCCCTCGACATTTTTCAGGCTCGCTTGGCCCGGCGGGCCTGTGCGGGCGACTGGATTTTTAATCCGTTTTGCAGGTTTGCCGGGAGCCCAGGAACACTAACTGAACGGCATTACCGCATGCCGGCGTGTTTAAGGAGGCCTGCGGCCTCCATTTTTTTTCTCCGTTCATTCCGTCTATTCGCCATTCCATCGCTCCTGCCAGCACTCTGTCGCATTGCGATGGCAGCGCCGCGCGCATCGCCTTATAGTCAAATCTCGCCGTACAACGGCGGTTTTTGCGGGGGGACTCCGCCCCCCGCATTTTTTTTGCCTGTGCTATCCGTCCATCGCATGCGCGAGGCGACGCTACAGTCGATATCCAACCATTGATTGCGAGGCAGCCATGTCCATTTTCCACCGTTTGATGCCAGGCCTGGCCGGCATGCTCGTCGGTGCCAGCGCGCTGGCCGTGCAACCGCCGCAGCCGCCACACCCCCCGCAGCCACCGGCCGCACCCAGCGTCCAAGTGAGCCGTTCGCTGGACAGTGGCGAGGGCTATGCCCTTGTCGATGGCAGCCGCGATGGCGAGACCATCATGATGTCGGGTGCCGATATAGACAACCGGCAACTCGATAGCCTGAAGCGCTCGATCAAGGGACCGTTCCTGTGGTTCCGCGATGCCGGCAAGGCCTATGTCCTGCAGGATGTCGCGCTGGTGGGCAGGGTGCGTACCGCTTGGGAGCCGTCACGCCAGATCAGCGCGCAAATGAGCGCGCTGGGCAATCAGATGGGCGAACATGGCAAGGCGATGGGAGAGCTGGGCAGCAGGATGGGCGAGCATGGCCGTTCCCAGGCCAGGGGCGATACGCGCGAAGCGGCAAAACTGCAGGCGCTGGGCCAACAGCAGCGCGAGCTGGGCCGCAAACTGGGCGATGCCTCGCGCCGCCAGGCGCTGGCCCAGACACCGGCCGAGCGCCGCACGGTCGGGCGCGAAGTGGAAAAGTTGCAGCAGCAGATGGAAGATGCGCAAGATGAGATGGAGGAGGTCAACGACCGCATTGCCGCCGTGCACGAGCGCGAAGCGGACAAGATGGAGACGATCTCGCGCCAGATGGACCAGCGCGGCAAGCCGATGGATACCTTGGGCAAACAGATGGGTGAGCTGGGCCGGCAGCAGGAAAAAGTCGTCAAGGCGGCCGACAGGACCACGCGCCAGCTGATCGCGCAAGCCGTCAGCGAAGGCAAGGCCAGGCCGGTGCAATAAGAGAGTTATCTGGCGTGCCAGCGGGCAGGCCTGGCGCGGTATTGCGCCGGCAAGCCGTCCCTGGCGCTGTCCAGCGTGTCATGCACCTGGTCCTGCCGGCATTGCCAGTGCGCATCGCAGCTGACGCGGTACACGCGCGCGTCGTCGGCATAGCGGCACAGCGCCAAGCCATGGATGGCGATGGCGCCTGTGCCGGTCTCATCGGTGACGTGGCCGAAGGGCAGGTCGGACCAGGCCCAGGCCAGTACGCGGGCGCCGTCGATATGGTCGGGTGGTGTCATGAGAGCGATCCCGTCAGTGTTGCAATCGCGCCGATTGTAGCGCCGTTGGCTGAAACTGGCGATACTGCTGGACAAATCCACAGTAGATTGCGGCGCGCCGATGCAGTATCGGTATAATCACGGCATGCAAAATCTTCTTCACAACCTCAATCCCGAACAACTGGCCGCCGTGACTTTGCCAGCCCAGCATGCCTTGATCCTGGCGGGCGCCGGCTCGGGCAAGACCCGCGTGCTGACCACCCGCATCGCCTGGCTGATCCAGACCCAGCAGGTGTCGCCTCCCGGCATCCTGGCCGTGACCTTTACCAATAAAGCCGCCAAGGAAATGCTCACGCGTTTGTCGGCGATGCTGCCGATCAACACGCGCGGCATGTGGATCGGCACTTTCCACGGCCTGTGCAACCGCTTGCTGCGCACGCATTACCGCGATGCGGCCTTGCCGCAGACTTTTCAGATCCTCGACTCGCAGGATCAGTTGTCGGTCATCAAGCGCTTGTTGAAAGCGAACAATATCGATGATGAAAAATTCCCGCCGAAGACGGTGATGTATTTCATCAATAACGCCAAGGACCAGGGCCTGCGCGCCACCGACGTCGAGGCGTATGACGCGCACGAGCGCAAGATGGTCGAGCTGTACCAGCTGTACGATGACCAGTGCCAGCGCGAAGGCGTGGTCGATTTTGCCGAACTGCTGCTGCGCACCTATGAACTGCTGAGCCGCAACCAGCCGCTGCGCGAACATTACCAGGCGCGTTTCCGCCATATCCTGGTCGACGAGTTCCAGGATACGAATAACCTGCAATACAACTGGTTGAAATTGCTGGCCGGCCATGGCAGCCGCGATGGCGGCGCACTGTTTGCAGTCGGCGACGATGACCAGAGCATCTATGCCTTCCGTGGCGCCAACGTCGGCAACATGAGCGCTTTCGAGCATGAGTTCCAGGTGAAAAACCTGATCAAGCTGGAACAGAATTACCGCTCGCACGGCCATATCCTCGACAGCGCCAACGTGCTGATCGCCAACAACAGCAAGCGCCTGGGCAAGAATTTGCGCACCGATGCGGGCCATGGCGAGCAGGTGCGCGTGTATGAAGCCAGTTCCGACCTGCAGGAAGCGCAGTGGATCATCGAGGAGGCGAAAAGCCTGATCGCCGAGGGCGCTTCGCGCAGCGAGATCGCGATTCTGTACCGCTCGAACGCGCAGTCGCGCGTGATCGAGCATGCGCTGTTCTCGGCGGCGATTCCATACCACGTGTATGGCGGCCAGCGCTACTTCCAGCGCGCCGAGGTCAAGCATGCGATCGCGTATTTGCAGCTGATGGACAATCCGCACAACGATTCGGCCTTTTTGCGCGTGGTGAACTTCCCCACGCGCGGCATCGGCATGCGCTCGATCGAGCAGTTGCAGGCCGCCTCCGAGCAATATGGCATCTCGCTGTATGCGGCCGTGCCGTATGTGACGGGCAAGGCCGGTACCAGCCTGGGCGGTTTCGTCAGGCTGATCGAAGGCGTGCGTTTTGAAACCCAGCAATTGTCCCTGCCGGAAATGGTGCGCGTGGTACTTGAAGCGAGTACCTTGCTGCAACACTACCAGAACGAAAAAGAAGGCGCCGATCGCATCGAGAATCTGGAGCAGATGGTCAGCGCCGCCACCCAGTTCGTTTCCGAAGAAGGGTTCGGCCAGGCAGCGCCGGCCCACCTGGGGCCGGCCGCGCAAGCGCAATCGGGCGCGCCGGTGGTCAACCAGAACGGCATCGAAATCCTCGACGCCGACGCGCCGCTGCCGGCCGTGATGTCGCCGCTGTCGGCGTTTTTGTCGCACGCTTCGCTGGAAGCCGGCGACAACCAGGCGCAGGCGGGCCAGGATGCACTGCAGATGATGACGGTGCATTCGGCCAAGGGCCTAGAGTTCGACAACGTGTTTATCACCGGCCTGGAAGAGGGCCTGTTCCCGCACGAAAGCAGTTCCAAGGAAGACAATGGTGTGGAAGAAGAGCGGCGTTTGATGTACGTGGCCATCACGCGCGCGCGCAAGCGTTTGTACATGAGCTTTTCGCAGACGCGCATGCTGCACGGCCAGACCCGCTACAACATGAAGTCGCGCTTCTTCGATGAATTGCCGGAAGAGTCATTGAAATGGCTGTCGCCGAAAGTGCAGGCCAACTGGTTCGGCAACCGCAAGTCTGCCTGGGACGAAGCGCCGCGCACGGCCGGCAGCCTGGGGTCGGATAACGCGATTGCGCAGAAGATCGCACAAAAATCCCCCGGTGGCGGCTGGCGCATCGGCGAATCGGTGGCGCATGCCAAGTTCGGCGAAGGCGTGATCGTCAATATCGAAGGCGGCGGCGGCAACGCGCGCGCGCAGATCAACTTCGGCCAGCATGGCATGAAGGTGCTCGACCTGGGAATTGCCAAGCTGGAGCGGCTGGGACGGTAAGGTTGCACCAATAGGGGCGCTCCATATGGACCGCCCCTTTTTTACTTGCTGCAAGATTTTTTATTGTGTCTTGTCCAGCGACACCGTCTTGCTGGCATCCATCGGCACGCCGAAAATCTGCCGGTACGCCGCATAGAACGAGCAGTGCATGATCACGGTCAGTATCATCGACAGCGGCATCATCAGCTGGATCGCCATTGGCGTGCGGCCGACGATCATGAACAGCAGCTGGCTGGTGACGATGCTGATGGCGAACCAGGTCGAGGCGAACACGATAAAGGCCGACAGCGAGCGCCAGACGGCGAAAAAGCTGAAGAACAGCGCCTTGCCCAGGCTGACATGCTGCCAGTAGATCAGCGGCGCGGCAAAGCAGAAGGCCATCGCGGCGGGAATATACATGACGATGGTCAGCAGGATGGCCGAGCCGATATTCGATTCGCGGATCACGTCGGGCGAGGTTTGCGGATTGAGCTGGCCCGTCACCAGTTGCCACAAGGTGCCGCCGTCAACCAGCGACGAGGCGCCGATGGCCACGATGGCCATGATGATGTACAGCACGCCCAAACCGAACAGCACCGGCAGGGCCGGCTTGCGAAAGCCGGACAGTAGCAAGCTGGGCACGACGCGCTTGCCCTGGTCGATATTCAAACAGCCTTGCGCGAAGGCGACCGAGAAAATCGGCACCAGGATCACGGGCAGCAATTGCCCCAGCAGCGGGATGATGCTCACTAACAGCATGCACACCATATAGCCAAGAAACAGCATCGACAGGCCGCCAGGTTGCTTGCGAAACAGGCCGAAGCCTTGTTTCACCCAGTGCCAGCCCGTGCTTGCAGGTAATTTTTCCATGTTCTTAAAACAATTCCGGTGCAGGTGTAGTGATGCGTTCGCGCAAGATGCGTTCAAAATGCGCGGGGTCGTGGGGCGTCAGCATTTCGGCTGCGCGCGGCTGGTAGTAATCGTACAGGCGCGACAGCCAGAAGCGCAGCGCGGCAGCGCGCAGCATGGGCTGCCAGGCCGTGTGTTCTTCGGCCGTCAACGGGCGCACGGCCTGGTAGGCGTCAAGCAGGGCGCGCACGCGCGCTGCATCGAGCTTGCCGGTTGCCACATCGATGCACCAGTCGTTGACGGTGACGGCCACGTCGAACAGCCAGGTGTCGCAGCCGGCAAAGTAAAAATCGAAAAAGCCGGTCAGCTGTTCGCCGTCGAACATCACGTTGTTGCGGAACAGGTCGGCATGCACCGGGCCGCGCGGCAAGGCTTTATAGGTAGCGCAGGCGGCAAAGGCATCCTGGAAATGAATTTCGGCGCGCAGCAAATGCGCGTTGGCATCGTCCAGGTGCGGCAACACCAGTGGCGTGGTGGCGTTCCACCAGTCCAGGCCGCGCAAATTCGGTTGCTGCAGCGGGAAATCCTGCGCCGCCAGGTGCATTTTTGCCAGCATGGCGCCGACGGCCGCGCAATGCACGGGCTGCGGTTCCATCTGCGAACTGCCATCGAGCTTGCTGACGATGGCGGCCGGTTTGCCTTGCAGCGCTGACACCAGTTCACCGTCGGCGTTCGGGATCGGCGCCGGCACCAGCACGCCGCGCTCGGCCAGGTGGCGCATCAGTTGCAGATAAAACGGCAATTGCTCGAAGCTCAGGTTTTCAAAGATCGTCAGCACATGCTCGCCGCGCTCGGTGCTGAGGAAAAAATTGCTGTTTTCAATGCCGGAAGCGATGCCCTTGAGGGCCAGGGGCTTGCCGAGTGGAAATTGCGTGATCCACTGGCCGATATCGTCCAGGTTTAGCGCGGTAAAAACTGCCATGGGAAAGAGGGGAGATCAAAAAAGGTCAAAAAAAGCCGGCTGCCCCGTGCTGGCCGGGGCAGGGCGGTGAAAGAGTGGATGCTTACTTGGCTGGCGGCGGTGGCGCCGGCACATCGTCGGCCGCTTCGTCATCACGCTGTTTCTGTTTTTTCTTGCCCAGGTCAAATTCCATCACCTTCCATTGCGGGCCGCGCAGGGCGCTGCCATGGGCCTGGTCGCCGCCGGCCGATGGCTTCATGTAATAGGTGCTGCCGCCCGAGGTCACTTTCACTTCCGACGTCACGCCATTTTCGCGTTTTTCCGTGATCTGCTGGGCCGGCGCTGCTGGCGTCACGGTAATCGGCGCTTCGCCCATTTCTTCGATTTTTTCCAGCTGCGGCGGAGCATCGCTGGGCTTGGCTGGCGTCTGGGCGCCGGCAAGGGCCGATACTGCCAGCAGGGGCAGGGCCAGGATTTTCCAGAAGGTGGAGGTACGCATCATGATCGGGTCGCTTCCTAGTGTGACCGCAGCGTGCAGCTACGGTATCCGGGCTGTCAGTCAGCCCTCATTATCTATGGGGCATTGTAACAAACTGCCAAGCGCGCTGTTTTAAATGCCGCGAAATACTTGAGCGCGCCTGCGCACGTGTCCGTACCAGCAAAAACAGTCGCGCACGCCCGCCATGATGGCGCCGTAAACTCTGCCATAATTGTGCGATATTCCACCCGCCCGCCCATGTTTCTCTGCAGCCGGCGCGGCTCACCTTATTTTATTGGCATTATGCAAAACACCCTGCTGTTAGTCGACGGTTCCAGTTATCTTTATCGCGCCTTCCATGCGCTGCCCGACCTGCGCAGCCCGGACGGCTACCCCACCGGCGCCATGCACGGCATGGTCAACATGCTGCGCCGTTTGCGCGCCGATTATCCGGCTGCGTATATCGCCTGCGTGTTCGATGCCAAGGGCAAGACCTTCCGCGATGATATGTATCCTGAATACAAGGCCACGCGGGCCTCCATGCCGGACGATTTGCGCCTGCAGATCGAACCGATCCATGAAGCCGTGAAGGCCATGGGCTGGCCGATCCTGATGGTCGACGGCGTCGAAGCCGATGACGTGATCGGCACCCTGGCGGTGCAGGCTGCAGCGGCCGGCATGAACGTGGTGGTGTCGACCGGCGACAAGGACCTGGCGCAGCTGGTCAACCGCCAGGTCACCTTGATCAATACCATGAGCAATGAAAAGCTCGACGAAGCGGCGGTGCTGGCCAAGTTCGGCGTGCCGCCGAACCGCATTATCGATTATCTGTCCCTGATCGGCGATACGGTCGACAATGTGCCGGGTGTGTCGAAATGCGGACCGAAGACGGCCGTCAAATGGCTGACCCTGTACGACAGCCTGGAAGGCGTGATGGAAAACGCGGCCAATGTAGGCGGCGCCGTGGGCGAGAACCTGCGCACGGCGCTGCCGTGGCTGCCGCAGGCGCGCGCCTTGATCACCGTCAAGACCGACTGCGACCTGTCCGGCCACATGACGACGATTGCCGAGTCGCTGGTGGCGAAACAAGAAGACCGCGATGCGCTGCTGGCGTTTTTCAACCGCTACGGCTTCAAGGCGCTGCTGCGCGAACTCGGCGGGGCGCCGCCGCCGATGTCGCCGGTAGGCGCGCCGCCTGTTGCCAATGCTGCTGCGAACACCACCGGCGATATGTTTGCGGACGCAGTCCCCGCTCCTGAAGCCGTGTATGAAACCGTGCTGACCGATGAACAGCTGGACAAATGGATCGCCCTGATCGATGCGGCGCCGTTGACCGCCGTCGATACGGAAACCACCTCGCTCGAACCGATGACGGCGCAGATGGTCGGCATTTCCTTGTCGGTGGCGGAACATGCGGCCTGCTATATTCCGCTGGCGCACGATTACGCGGGTGCGCCGGACCAGCTGTCGCGCCAGCACGTGCTCGATAAATTGCGCCCATGGCTTGAAGATGAAGCCAAACCCAAGCTGGGCCAGAACCTCAAATACGACAGCCATATCTTTGCCAACCATGGCGTGACATTGCGCGGCATCGTGCACGACACCTTGCTTGAATCGTATGTGTTCGAGTCGCACAAGAAACACGACATGGACGGCATGGCGCTGCGCCACCTGAACTACACGACCATCCCGTTCGAGGACGTGTGCGGCAAGGGCGCCAAGCAGATTACCTTCAACCAGGTCGAGATCGGCCAGGCAACCAGGTACGCGGCGGAAGACGCCGATGTGACCTTGCGCCTGCATAACGCCATCTGGGGCAATGTGGCCAACGATGAAAAGCTGACGTATATCTACGAGAAGATCGAGCTGCCGACGGCGCAGGTGCTGCAAAAGATCGAGCGCAATGGCGTACTGATCGACGATGCGCTGCTCAATGTGCAATCGGCCGAACTAGCCGTGAAAATCCTGGAACTGGAAAAGAAAGCCTATGAGCTGGCCGAGCAGCCGTTCAACCTCGGCTCGCCCAAGCAGATTGGCGAAATCTTCTTTGAAAAGCTGAAGCTGCCGGTGATCAAGAAAACCCCGACCGGCGCGCCGTCCACCGATGAAGAGGTGCTGCAAAAGCTGGCCGAGGATTATCCGCTGCCCAAGGTGCTGCTGGAATACCGAGGCATGGCCAAGCTGAAGTCGACCTATACCGACAAGTTGCCGAAGATGATCAATGTCACTACCGGCCGCGTGCATACCAATTATGCGCAAGCCGTGGCCGTCACGGGGCGCCTGGCGTCGAACGATCCGAACTTGCAGAATATTCCCATCCGCAGCGCCGAAGGGCGCCGCATCCGCGAAGCGTTCATTGCGCCGCCGGGCAGCAGCATCATCTCGGCCGACTATTCGCAGATCGAGCTGCGCATCATGGCGCATATTTCGGGCGACGAAGCGATGCTGCGCGCCTTTGCCGAGGGCATCGACATTCACCGCGCCACCGCAGCCGAGATTTTCGGCGTGGCCGCCAGCGAAGTGCAAAGCGAGCAGCGCCGCTACGCGAAAGTCATCAACTTTGGCCTGATCTACGGCATGAGCGCGTTCGGCCTGGCCGGCAACCTGGGCGTCGACCGCACGGCCGCGCAAAGCTATATCGACCGCTATTTCGCGCGTTTTTCGGGCGTGAAACAATATATGGAAGACACGCGCCAGCAAGCCAAGGCGCGTGGCTATGTGGAAACCGTGTTTGGCCGCCGCCTGTGGTTGCCGGAAATTAATTCGCCGAACGGTCCACGCCGCCAGGGCGCCGAACGGGCGGCAATCAACGCACCGATGCAGGGCACGGCTGCCGACCTGATCAAGCTGGCCATGATCGCGGTGCAGGACTGGCTGGAGCAGGACGGCCTGCAAACGAAAATGATCATGCAGGTGCACGATGAACTGGTGCTGGAAGTGCCGGACGCCGAGCTGGAGTTGGTCAAGCGCCGGCTGCCTGAATTGATGGCCGGCGTGGCCCAGCTGAAAGTGCCGCTGACGGCCGAAGTGGGCGTCGGCAAAAACTGGGACCAGGCGCATTAATTTTCTTAACGCAATACCTTCAGGAGAAACGCATGAAAGACATGATCACCGATGTGGAAAGTCTGCTGGGCCAGAGCACGCTGACGGGGCTTGACGGCCGGCGTGGCTTCCTGAAGGTGGCGCTCGGTACAGGTTTTGCTGTGGCCGCACTGCCGGTGGTGGCGCAAAACGTCATCAAGACCGATGGCGTGGGCCTCATTTCCGGCACCGTCATGGTCAAGGTCGACGGCCAGGACGTGCCCGTCTACGCATCCCAGCCCGAAGGCAAGACGGGCCTGCCGGTGGTGCTGGTGATTTCCGAAATCTTTGGCGTGCACGAGCATATCGCCGACATGGCGCGCCGCTTTGCCAAGCAGGGTTATCTTGCGCTGGCACCAGACCTGTTCGTGCGCCAGGGAGACGCCACCAAGGCGCCCAGCATGCCCGAGCTGATGAAAAACATCGTCGGCAAGACACCTGACGCGCAGGTGATGAGCGACCTTGACGCCATCGTCGCTTGGGCCAAACAGAACGGCGGCGACACCGCGCGCCTGGGCATTACCGGTTTTTGCTGGGGCGGCCGCGTTACCTGGCTGTATGCGGCGCACAATCCGGCCGTGAAGGCGGGCGTGGCCTGGTATGGCCGCCTGGTCGGCGAATCGACGCCGATCACGCCGCAGCACCCGGTCGATATCGCGCCCGCGCTCACCGTGCCGGTGCTGGGACTGTATGGCGCCAAGGATACCGGCATCACCCAGGAATCGATCGCGACCATGAAGGCGGCGCTGGCCAAGGGCGCGAGCAAATCCGAATTCGTTGTGTACCCGGACTCGGGCCACGCCTTCAATGCCGACTACCGGCCCAGCTATGTGGCGGCCGACGCCAGGGATGGCTATGCGCGCTGCCTGGCCTGGTTCAAGGCCCACGGCGTGGTGTAAGCAGCATCTTTCCTCACTGACCTGCAAAGCCGGCCGGGCTACAAATGCCCGGTCCGGCTGTCAATGCAGTACAATTGCATCTTGTTCGCGCCACGCCGCTGCCAAGGTTGCATCAATCAATAACAAGCAATACCGTACTGAGCACGTTCCAGCACAGCGGACGCCAGTATCCTGGCGCCCCTTTTGAGGTAAGAAATCATCGATCCCGTCCTGATATCCATTTTGCTCGCGACCACGATCGCGGGCCTGTTCAGCATTACTGCGGCGGCGATTTTCTCGTTTGCATTCTTGTCCAAGGTGGTCGAGCGCATGGTCAGCCTGTCGGTCGGCATCATGCTGTCGACTTCGCTGCTGCATGCCTTGCCGGAAGCGTTCGAGTCGCAAGCCGATCCGCGCAGCCTGTTCGCGACCTTGCTGGCCGGCCTGCTGGCGTTTTTCATGCTGGAAAAGTTTGCCATCCTGCGCCATTCCCACCACCACGAAGGCGATGGCCATCACCATGCGCATGGCCACGACAAGCACGAAGCGGGCAAGGCCGGCTGGATGATCCTGGTCGGCGACGGCATGCACAATTTCACCGACGGCATCCTGATCGCCGCCGCTTTCCTGGCCGACCCGAAGCTGGGCCTGGTGACCGGCCTGGCGATTATCGCGCATGAAATCCCGCAGGAAATCGGCGACTTCATCGTGCTGCTGAACGCCGGTTTCTCGCGCCTGCGCGCCTACATTTTCAACCTGCTGTGCAGCCTGATGGCGGTGGCCGGCGGCCTCTTGGGCTACTTCACGCTGGACCGCGCCAGCAATTTGATTCCGTACGTGCTGGTGTTCGCCTCGTCCGGCTTCATCTATATCGCGCTGTCTGACCTGATGCCGCAGATGCAGCGCCGTTCGACCCTGCGCGAAACCATACCGCAGGTGCTGTTGATCGCGCTGGGCGTGTGCATCGTGCTGTTTTTGACGCGGCACCGGCACGCTTGAAACCCGGCACATAACGGTGTAGCATGGCCTTTCTTATTCACTTGAAAAGAAAGGAGGAAATGATGGATAGTTTATTTGTGTTCGCCCTGTGGCGCGCACGTTCTTCCAGTGCATTTGCCCGCTCTTGCCCTCGTTCTATCGCGCTGCGATAACCGGGTCAGAGCAAAGTTTCCCTCTCTACAGAGTCTTTCTCGGCTCATGGTTGTCGTTGGCGCTCCTGTTAACGCGGATGCTTGCATCCCGAACAAAGACAAGAGCCATGACTACCCTTATCTCTGCACAAGCATTACAGCTGGATGCCCATGACGGTTTCCTGTTCCACGAACTCGCCTTTACCTTGCGCCAGGGCGACCGCATCGGCCTGATCGGCCATAACGGCTGCGGCAAATCGTCCCTGCTGGGATTGCTCGCCGGCACGCGTGAAGCAAGCGCCGGCACCATCACTCAGGCGCGCGCCTGCCGGCTGCAGCATGTCGAGCAGCATCTGCCGTCTGGCCTGGCCGAACTGAGCCTGCATGAGGCCTTGCTGGTGCCCGTGCTGGATCAGCCCGAACTGCATTGGCGCGTCGACGGCCTGCTGGCCGAACTGGGCTTTGATGCGGCCACGGCGCAGGTGCCGGTGCGCTCGCTGTCCGGCGGCCAGCACACGCGCCTGCTGCTGGGCCGCGCGCTGTTGCAGGAGCCTAATGTGCTGCTGCTCGATGAACCGAGCAACCACCTGGACCTGCCGTCGCTGCTGTGGCTGGAGCAATTTTTGCTGGCCTGGCGCGGCGCCTTCATCCTCGTCTCGCACGACCAGCGCCTGCTCGACAATGTCGCCACGCGCAGCTGGATCTTGCGCGATGGGCGCATCCACGATTTTGACCTGCCATGCGGTGCCGCGCTGGCGGCGCTGGCCGAAGCCGACGTGGCCGCCAGCGCCCGGCATGCGGCTGAACAGAAGGAGATCGACCGCCTCGCCGTCAGCAGCGCGCGGCTGGCGCTGTGGGGCAAGGTCTACGACAACGAAAGCATGGCGCGCAAGGCCAAGACCATGCAGCGGCGTATCGGCAAGCTTGAGCAGGCGCAGACGTTTGTCAGCGACGGCGCCCCCTGGCGTCTGCGCCTGCACGGCAAGGCGCTGGCGGCCGACCAACTGCTGGCCCTTGATGGCCTGGCCGTGCGTGCCGCGCCTGGCGCACCGGAGTTGTTCCAGAGCGGGCAGCTGTGGCTCAAGCCGGGTGATCGCGTCGCCTTGCTGGGCGCCAACGGCGGCGGCAAGTCTTCATTGTTGCGCCTGTGCTGGCAGGCGGTACAGGCGCAAGAGGACAGGGTCGACCTGCGCTGGCACCACGCCGCCCGCATCGGTTACTACGACCAGTCGCTCAGGCAACTGGCGGACGAGGCCAGCCTGCCCGACGCGCTGTATGCGTTCGCCGTGACGAAGGAAGCCGAACGGCGGCAGGCGCTGATCAGCGCCGGCTTTGCCTATGCGCGCCATGTGCTGACGGTGGCGAGCCTCAGTGGTGGCGAGCGTGCGCGGCTGCTGTTTTTGGGCCTGTCGCTGGCAAGTTACCACCTGCTGCTGCTCGACGAACCGAGCAATCACCTGGATCTGCAGGGCAAGCGCGAACTGGCGCAAGCCCTGCAAGGTTTCGAGGGCGGCTGTTTGCTGGTGTCGCATGACCGCGACCTGATCGAGGCGGCGTGCAACCGCTTTTGGGTGGTGGCCGATGGGCGCCTGGAAGCCTGGCCGGACGCGGCCAGCGCCTATGCGCGATTGAATGCCGGCAAGCGGCTGCCGGATGCGGCCCCGCCGTCAGTGGCCGCGGTGGCGGTGGACAGCGAACGGCAGCTCGAACGCCTGTGCGAACTGGAGCAATTGCTGGCTGAGGATCTGGCGCGCAAGCCACGGCACCGAAAGCTGGCCAGCCAGCAGGCGTGGCAGGAAGAAATCACCCGCCTGAACCGCGAACTGGGGATCAGCGTGTAGCTTGCCGCCGCTAGGTGTTACCGGTTGCCACCGGCCGTGCCGGATCGGCGCACCATTCGCTCCACGAACCTGGGTACAGCGCCGCGCCCGGCAGGCCCGCCACTTCCAGGGCCAGCAGGTTGTGGCAGGCCGTCACGCCCGAGCCGCATTGCATGATGGCCGCCTCGGGTTTGTCGATCAGGCCGGCGAATTCCTGTTCCAGTTCCTGGGCCGGTTTGAAGCGGCCGTCGGGCTGCAGGTTGTCCTTGAAGAAGCGGCTTTTGGCGCCCGGGATATGGCCGCCGACCGGATCGATGGTTTCGTTTTCGCCACGGAAACGGTCCGGCGCGCGCGCGTCGAGCACCTGCAGTTCCTGCGTGGAAAGGTTGGCCACCACCTCTTGCACGCTGACGGTACGCGCCAGGCTGGCTTGTTCGGCGATATTGCCGGCCGGGCGCGGTGCTACCGGCGTGACGACCGGCAAGCCCTGCGCCTGCCAGGCGGCCAGGCCGCCGTCCAGTACGGCCACATTCGCATGGCCGACCCAGCGCAGCAGCCACCACAAGCGCGCGGCGAACATGCCGCCCTGGCCGTCGTAGGCCACCACTTGCGTGTCGTGATTGATGCCCCAGCCGCGCAGGGTGGCGATCAGGGTATGGCGGTCGGGCAGCGGATGGCGGCCTGTGAAGGCCGCGCCGGCCGGGGCCTTGGGGCCGGACAGGTCGGTGTCGATATTGGCGAACTGCGCATTCTGGATATGCCCGGCGGCAAACGCATCGCTGCCGGCCGCCGGGTTCATCAGGTCGTGGCGGCAGTCAAAAATCGCCCAGTTGCCGTCGTTCAGATGGCTGGCCAGCTCGCTGGCACTGATCAAGGTCGTGTAGTTCAAGCATCGCTCCTTCACACTTCGCTGGCAATCGGATCCGTGCGCGCAATCGCCGCGCCACGGGCGGTATTACGGGTATTGTAATAGGTGGCGGCAAGCCCGGACGCGAGAATGATGCCGATGCCGGCCCAGCCGTGCCAGTCGAACAGGTCGCCGAAGATCACCACGCCCCAGAAGCTGGAAAACACGATGCCCGTATATTGCAGGTTGGCCACCACCAGGGTTTTGCCCAAGCGATACGCACGCGTCATCGCCATCTGCGCCATGGTGGCGCACAGGCCAATGGCGGCCAAGAGGCCCACACCATACGCGCTGGTATGCGCATGCCAGACGACAGGGCCGCCGCCGGCGCTGGCCACATGGCCGATCACGCCGGCAACGAAGTTGACGACGGAAAAATAAAACACCACCCGGTATTCCGGCTCACCCAGCAAACCAAGTTTTCTTACCTGCAAATAGGCCAGTGCCGACAGCATGCCCGAGATCAGCGCCGTGATGGCGCCGGCCGCCTGCTCGGTTTCAAACACCGGCTGCAGCAGCAGGGTGACGCCGACAAAACTCATGGCGATCGCCGCCACCAGCGGCCACTCGACTTGCTGGCTTGCCTTCCACCAGCCGCCGGCCAGCAGGATCACGGCGATCCAGATCGGCGCCATGTAGTTCAGCGTCATGGCGGTGGCCAATGGCAAAATGGCGATCGCATAAAACCACAGCCACAGCGCGATCACGCCGACCACGCCGCGCCACAGATGCTGGCCCCACATGCCGGTTTTGAAACTGCCGCCTTGATACAGTATGGTGCAGGTCATCACGGTGATGCCGATGATGCCGCGATACATGACGATTTCGGAGGTGGAATACATGTCCGAGGCGATCTTCACGCACACGCCCATGATGGCGAACATGAAACTGGCAAACAGCATCCAAAGTGATTGCATCTGATTCCTGGAAAACGGGGGTAAAAAAAGGCCGCACGCGGCGGCCCTGGAAACTACAGTGCGATATTGTCGCGGTACCACTCGTGGAAGTGCTGCATGCCGTCTTCCATCGGCGACTGGTAGGGGCCGACTTCATTCACGCCGCGCGCCATCAGTACCTTGCGCCCGGCATCCATGCGCAGGGCGATTTCATCGTCCTCGACGCAGGTTTCCATATACGCGGCGCGCTCGGCCTCGATGAACTCGCGCTCGAACAGCACGATTTCTTCGGGGTAGTAGAACTCGACCACGTTGCGCGTTTTCTGCGGGCCATCGGGCCACAAGGTCGAGACCACCAGCACGTGCGGATACCATTCGACCATGATGTTCGGATACAGGGTCAGCCAGATGGCGCCATACGGCGGCGGTTCGCCGCCACGGAACTGCAGCACCTGCTCCTGCCATTTCTGGTACGCGGCCGAGCCCGAATGCTGCAGGCCGCGGTGCACGCCGACCGTCTGCACGCTGTAATCCTTGCCGAATTCCCAGCGCAGGTCGTCACAGCTGACAAAGCTGCCCAGGCCGGGATGGAACGGTTCGACGTGATAGTCTTCCAGATAGACTTCGATGAAGGTCTTCCAGTTGTAGTCGCACTCGTGGATTTCCACGTGGTCGAACATGTAGCCGGAAAAATCGAGGTCTTTCGAGACGGACAAGTCTTTCAACTTTTCCATCACGTTGTAGCCGTTTTGTTCGAACAGCAGGCCGTTCCAGCTTTGCAGCGGCGTTTTCGACAGGTTCAGGCACGGCGTCTCGGGGAAGTGCGGCGCACCGATCAATTCGCCCTTGAGGTCGTAGGTCCAGCGGTGCAGCGGGCAGACAATATTGTTCGCATTGCCACGGCCATTGAACATCAGCGCCTGGCGGTGACGGCAGACGTTGGACAATACTTCGATGCCATTGGCGTTGCGCACCAGCATGCGTCCTTCGTTTTCGGACGCCAGGGTGGCAAAGTCGCCCGTTTCGGGCACCATCAGCTCATGCCCGATATAGCGCGGGCCGGCGTGGAACAATTGTTGCATTTCACGCTGCAACAGCGCTTCGTCAAAATAGACGTGGACCGGAAGTTGCGCGTTTGAACGCGCCAGCTTGGCGTGAGTAGCCAGATCGGACATCCCAACCCCCCATAATATGTACAACGGTCAGCAGGCCCCCGGGTCATCCCCCGGGCAACCGCTACAGAGAGAAAGAATCCGCAAAGACCTGAATTCAAATTGGTTGAAACGGTATTTCGGACAGAACCGGAGATTATAGCGTGAATCGGTCCCATCCATGCCAAAAGCCCTGCCAAAAACGGGTCTATTCGGCGATATTGCTGAGAAGACGACGCTTTGCGGCACGTTTTCGCGCAGATGGGGGCAGTTTCGCCAAAAACCATCGGCAGGCGCGTAATCTGTCTTGCTTTGAGCACGCCGCGCGCGCTTTAGTTTTCACTTAATACAGTGGTTTGTTCTAAAATAACGCTACTATGCTGGCCGGGTATCCCCGGTATCTCCCGGCAAGCCCCTCGTGCCAAGAAAAAGATCTGAGTTTATGTCCAAGAAATTAACTGCCGCTGTCGCTGCAGCCGTGCCGGCCTCGTTTGAAGAGGCCATGGCCGAGCTTGCCCAGCTGGTAACGCAAATGGAAGCGGGCCAGTTGCCGCTGGAAGCTTCGGTGGCGGCGTATCAGCGCGGCTCGGAACTGGTCAAGTACTGTGCCGGCCAGCTCGACGGTGTCGAAGCGCAAGTCAAGGTGCTCGAAGGCGACATGCTGAAACCGTTTGCCGATGGCGAGGCCTTGCAATGAGCGCGGTAGTCACTGCCGGCATTACCTTCGGCGACTGGATGCAGGCCACCCAGGCCGATGTCGAAAGCGCGCTCGACCGGTTCCTGCCGGCGGCGGGCGTGGTGCCGCACAAGCTGCACGCGGCCATGCGCTATGCGCTGCTGGGCGGCGGCAAGCGCGTGCGTCCGCTGCTGGTGATGGCCGCCGGCGAGCTGTTCGATGCCGATGCGGCGACCCTGGCGCGCGCCGCGTGCGCGCTGGAAATGATACATGTGTATTCGCTGGTGCATGACGACATGCCCTGCATGGATGACGACGCATTGCGCCGTGGCAAGCCCACCGTGCATGTCGCCTACGATGAAGCGACCGCCCTGCTGGTCGGCGATGCGCTGCAGTCGCAGGCCTTCACCATCCTGGCCGAAGGCGCGGCGATCGAGCCGGGGCGGCAGATGGCGATGATACGGCTGCTGGCGCAGGCATCCGGTTCGGCAGGCATGTGTGGCGGCCAGGCAATCGACCTCGACAGCGTGGGCTTGGCCTTGAGCCTGCAGCAGCTGGAACAGATGCATCAGTTGAAGACCGGTGCGCTGCTGCGCGCCGCGGTGGTGCTGGGCGCGCTGGCCGGCAAGGACCTGACGCCTGCCGACATGACGGCGCTCGACGCCTATGCGAAGGCGGTGGGGCTGGCGTTTCAGGTGGTCGACGATGTGCTCGACGCCACGGCCGATTCGGCCACCCTGGGCAAGACGGCAGGCAAGGATGCGGCGGCCAACAAGCCGACCTACGTGTCGATACTGGGACTGGAACCATCCAGAGCCCTGGCAGAACAATTGCGGTGCGACGCCCATGCGGCGCTGGCGCCATTCGGGGACAAGGCACGCCGCCTGCGCGAGCTGGCAGACCTGGTCGTGCAGCGGAAGGCTTAAATGAAACTGTTAGAAACCATCAATGAACCGGCGCAAGTGCGCCAGCTGGCGCGTTCGCAACTGGTGCCGCTGGCACAGGAACTGCGCAGCTTTTTGCTCGACTCGGTGTCGAAAACCGGCGGCCATCTGTCGTCCAACCTGGGCACGGTCGAGCTGACCGTCGCGCTGCACTATGTATTCAACACGCCGCACGACCGCATCGTGTGGGACGTCGGCCACCAGACCTATAGCCACAAGATCCTGACGGGCCGCCGCGATCGCATGCATACGCTGCGCCAGAAGGATGGCATTTCGGGTTTCCCGAAACGCGACGAAAGCGAATACGATACTTTCGGCACGGCTCACTCGTCGACCTCGATCTCGGCCGCGCTGGGCATGGCGCAGGCGGCCAAGATCAAGGGCGATCCGCTGCATGCGATCGCCGTGATCGGCGATGGCTCGATGACGGCCGGCATGGCGTTTGAAGCGATGAACAATGCCGGCGTGCAGGAAGACGTCAACCTGCTGGTAATCCTGAACGACAACGACATGTCGATCTCGCCGCCGGTCGGCGCGCTGAACCGCCACCTGGCGCGGTTGATGTCGGGCCAGTTCTATGCGGCGGCAAAAAATGTCGGCAAGTCGGTGTTGCCGGGCCCGGTGCTGGAACTGGCAAAACGCTTTGAAGAACACGCCAAGGGCATGGTGGTGCCGGCCACCATGTTCGAGGAATTCGGTTTCAACTACATCGGCCCGATCGATGGCCACGACCTCGATTCGCTGATTCCGACCTTGCAGAACATCAAGCAACTGAAAGGCCCGCAGTTCCTGCACGTGGTGACCAAGAAGGGCCAGGGCTACAAGCTGGCCGAGGCCGAGCCGATTCTGTATCACGGTACCGGCAAGTTCAATCCGCTTGAGGGCATCAAGCCGGCCAGCGCGCCGGGCAAGATGACCTACACGGAAGTGTTCGGCAACTGGCTGTGCGACATGGCCGCGCACGACAAGCGCCTGGTGGGCATCACGCCGGCCATGCGCGAAGGCTCGGGCATGGTCAAGTTCGAACAGCAGTATCCGAATCGCTATTTCGACGTCGGCATCGCCGAGCAGCATTCGGTGACGTTTGCCGGCGGGCTGGCCTGCGAGGGCCTCAAACCGGTGGTGGCGATCTATTCCACTTTCCTGCAGCGCGCCTATGACCAGCTGATCCACGACGTGGCGCTGCAAAACCTGGACGTGACGTTTGCGCTGGACCGCGCCGGCCTGGTCGGCGCCGATGGCGCCACGCACGCCGGCAACTATGACATGGCGTTTTTGCGCTGCATCCCGAACATGGTCATCATGGCCGCGTCGGACGAAAACGAATGCCGCCAGATGCTCACCACCGGCTACTACTATCCGGGCCCTGCGGCGATACGCTATCCGCGCGGCGCCGGCGCCGGTGCGGCCATCGTGCCGGAACTGGTCAGCCTCGAGATCGGCAAGGGCGAAATCAAACGCCAGGGCAAGAAGATCGCCATCCTGGCGTTTGGTTCGATGGTGGCGCCGAGCGTGGCCGCCGGTAGCCAGCTCGACGCGACGGTGGCCAATATGCGCTTCGTGAAGCCGCTCGACGTGGCCCTGGTGAAACAGCTGGCTGCCGAGCACGACTACCTGGTGACGGTGGAAGAGGGCTGCATCATGGGTGGCGCCGGCTCGGCCGTGGCCGAAGCGCTGGCCGCCGCAGGCATCGTCAAGCCGATCCTGATGCTGGGCCTGCCCGACCAGTTCATCGACCATGGCGACCCGGTGCAGTTGCTGAAAAGTGTGGGCCTGGACGGTGCTGGCATCGCCGCTTCGATCGAGCAGCGCTTTGGCGGCACGCAGCCGCGCCTGGCCGTGGTCAGCTAAAAATCAATGCCGGTGGTGCGGTCGAGGCCCGCACCACCAGTTCGGGCGGCGGTGCGATGCGCATCGGCGCCTGCGCCTGCGGACTGGCAATCAGTTCGAGCAGCAGCGCCACCGACATGGCGGCCGCCTGCGCCGTCGGCAGCGCCACCGTGGTCAATGCGGGGCGAGACTGGCGTGCGCTCTGGATATCGGTCAGCCCGATCACCGACAACTGCTGCGGCACCTTGATGCCCAGGTCGGCTGCCGCATGCATCAGGCCCAGCGCCGGCAAGTCATTGGTGGCGAACACGGCCGTGATGGACGGCGTGGCGGCCAGCATTGCGGCGCCCGCCTGCAGTCCCCCTTCGACCGAATCATGCACCATCATTCTGTGCACCACGGCGTCGCCATGGCCCAGTTCAAGCAGCGCATCGTTGAAGCCGCGTTCACGCTCGGCGTGCACGCCGCAGACGCCGCCACCGACCATTACGCCGAGCTTGCGGTGGCCCAGCGCGATCAGATGGCGCGCGGCCAGCGCGCCGGCCAGGTGAAAATCGACCGCCACGCACGGCAGGCCCGGCGGCTGGTGCGGCTTTTCCCACATGCCCAGCACCACCGTGGCGCCGCGCCGCTCGGTTGCCTTGAGGTCATCGAGCGACGGGTCGGCGTTCATCACCAGCACGCCGTCGGCCAGGGTACCGGCGATCTGGTCCAGGTAGGCGCGGCCAATATCGTGATCGTCATTGGTATTGCAGACGATCAGGAAGCGGCCATGCTGGCGCGCCGCCTGTTCCGCCGCCAGGGCGTATTCGGGATAAAACGGATTGGCGATGCTCGACACCATCAGCGCCAGGGTGGGGGCGCGGCCTTCGGCCAGCGCGCGCGCCGTCAGGTGCGGCCGGTACCCCAGCGCTTCGACGGCGGCCAGCACGCGCGCGCGCGTTTCCTCGCCGACCTTGCCGCGCTGGCGCAGGACGTTCGAGACGGTGGCCGAGGTCACGCCGGCGCGCTGGGCAACTTGGGACAGGGTGGTCATGGTGGGGGCATCGGTAGCATGCCTGCATTCAACAGGGTTAGGCGGCCGCTGTCAATCTCCGCTTGGCCTGGCGGCGCGATTGCTGCAATGCATCACAGGATTAGATTGCCTGAAAAAAAATCCTTTGGTATATTCGGTTCAAACGAGCATATTCGAAACCATAATAATAAAAAACACGCAAAAGAGCGTGCCTGGCTAGCCGGGCACTTTTTTTAAAGTGGATTGGTTAAGCGCTTAACCTACTGGAGACCAGGCATGGCAAGCATCACACTCAAAGCAGTGCAGAAGTCGTATGGCAATGGCGCTGCGGTAATCCGCAACGTCGACCTCGACATCGGCGAACATGAATTCTGCGTTTTTCTGGGCCCCTCTGGCTGCGGCAAATCGACCCTCTTGCGCATGATCGCCGGCCTGGAAGACTTGTCCGGCGGCGAACTGCGCATTTCCGGCGAACTGATGAACGATGTGCCGCCGGCCGAGCGCGGCGTGGCGATGGTGTTCCAGAGCTATGCGCTGTTTCCCCATATGTCGGTGTACGACAATATCGGCTTTGGCCTGAAGCTGGCGAAGACGCCGAAAGACGAACTCGACCGACGCGTGCGCGAAGCGGCGCGCGTGCTGCAGCTCGATGAACTGCTCGAGCGCAAACCCAAACAATTATCGGGCGGCCAGCGCCAGCGCGTGGCGATTGGCCGCGCCATCGTGCGCCGCCCCGGCGTGTTCCTGTTCGACGAGCCGCTGTCCAACCTCGACGCCACCTTGCGCGGCCAGACCCGTATCGAGATCGCCCGCCTGCACAAGCAGTTCGTCGACGCCAGCGTGGTCTACGTGACGCACGACCAGGTCGAAGCGATGACCCTGGCCGACAAGATCGTGCTGCTGCGCGCCGGCCCCGACGTGCAGCGCCTGGGCAGCATCGCCCAGGTCGGCTCGCCGCTGGAACTCTATCACCGTCCGAACAGCCGTTTCGTGGCCGGCTTTATCGGCTCGCCGCAAATGAATTTCCTGCCTGCCAAGGTGGTCGCGGGCGACGGCAGTGCCGTGCGCGTCACGCTCGACCATACCGGCGAGGCCATCACCATCGAGGCCGATGGCCGCTCGCTGAGCGCCGGTCAGAGCATGTGCGTCGGCGTGCGCCCGGAGCACCTGTTGCTGGCGCCGCAGGAGGGCAATTGCCTGGTGCGCCGCGTGATGCTGGTAGAGCGCCTGGGCGAGCAGACCTATCTGCATTTCGAGCAGGCCGGCGGCGAGCCGCTGCTGGCCAAGGCGCCCGGCAATGTGGCCACCGAGGCTGGCGCCGAGCTGACCCTGGGCATGCTGGCGCAGCACTGCCATTTGTTTACCGACGATGGCAACGCCGTCGCGGCACCGTTCAATCCGCAACATCTTGCACAGGAGTGAAGTCATGCGTTTAGGAGTCTGTTATTACCCGGAACATTGGCCGGAATCGATGTGGGAAGATGATGCGCGGCGCATGAAAGCGATGGGCATTGCCCAGGTACGTATCGGCGAATTCGCCTGGAGCCGCATCGAACCGGAAGCGGGCAAGCTGCAGTGGGACTGGCTCGACCGCGCCATCGACGTGCTGGGCGCGGCCGGCCTGGAGGTGGTGATGTCGACGCCGACGGCCACGCCGCCGAAGTGGCTGATCGACCTGCATCCCGATATCCTGCCGGTCGGTGCCGACGGCCGCGCGCGCGCCTTCGGTTCGCGCCGCCACTACGATTTTTCCTCGAACGCCTATTTCGAGGCCTCGCATCGCATCGTTACCCTGCTGGCCGAGCGCTATGGCAACCATCCGGCCGTTACCGCCTGGCAGACCGACAATGAATATGGCTGCCACCAGACGGTGGTCAGCTATTCGCCCGACGCGGTGGCGCGTTTCCGCGACTGGCTGCGCGCACGCTATACCACCATCGCTGCGCTGAACGCGGCCTGGGGCACGGTGTTCTGGAGCATGGAATACACGAGTTTCGAGCAGATCGACGCGCCGGTCGGCACGGTTACCGAAGCTCATCCGTCGCACCGCATGGACTACCGCCGTTTTGCTTCCAGCGAAGTGGCGCGCTACAACCGCATGCAGGTCGAGATACTGCGCCGCCATGCGCCAGGCCGCGTGATGGCGCATAACTTCATGCAGAACTTCTTTGAATTCGACCATTATCCGGTCGCCGCCGACCTCGACGCGGCGACCTGGGACAGCTATCCGCTGGGCGCACTGGAAGAATTCTGGTTTTCGCCCGAGCTGAAGGCGCGCTGGCTGCGTACCGGCCACCCCGATTTTGCCTCGTTCAACCACGACCTGTACCGCGGCATGTCGAAGCAAGCCTTCTGGGTGATGGAACAGCAGCCCGGTCCCGTCAACTGGGCCAAGTGGAATCCGGCGCCGCTGCCGGGCATGGTACGCCTGTGGAGCTGGGAAGCGTTTGCTCACGGCGCCGGTTGCGTCTCGTATTTCCGCTGGCGCCAGTGCCCGTTCGGCCAGGAACAGCTGCATGCCGGCCTGAACACGCCCGATAATCTGCTCGATATCGGCGGCGCCGAAGCGACGCAGGTGGCGCAGGAGCTGCAACTGATCGGCAACCAGGATGCCAAGGTGACGACCAGGGTCGCGCTGGTGTTCGACTATGAAGCCAAATGGCTGTTCGAAGTGCATCCGCAGGCCCAGGACTTCCAGTACGGTCCGCTGGTATTCGAATATTATTCAGCCTTGCGCTCGCTCGGTTTCGACGTCGACGTGATTCCAACGTCGAGCAACTTCGACGGCTACAGCCTGATCGTCGTGCCGCCGCTGCCGGTGCTGCCGGACGACTTGCCGCAGCGCCTGCAGGACAGCGGCGCCCACGTGGTGTTTGCGCCGCGCAGCGGCTCGAAAACGGTGGATCTGTGCATACCAAGCAACTTGGGACCGGGCCCGCTGGCGCAGCAGTTGCCGATGCGCGTATGGCGCGTCGACGCCATGCGTCCGACCACCCGCGTGCCGGTGCAGTGGGGCGAGCATCAGGGCGAAGCGCGCATCTGGCGCGATCTTGTCGAGGTGGCCGGCGATACCAAAGTGGTGGCGACCTTCGACGACGGCCATCCGGCCATCGTGCGCAATAAGCGCCTGCATTACCTGGCGGCCATTTTTGACGAGCCGCTGCTGCGCGAGTACCTGGCGACGGTGGCGCAAGAGGCGGGCTTGCCGGTGGCACGCTTGGGCGACGGAACGCGCATCAGCCGTCGCGGCGACCTGACGTATGTGTTCAATTATGGCGATGCGCCGCTCGATGCGCCGCACCCGCCGCAAGCGACATTTGTCATCGGCAGCGCGCAAGTGCCACCGCAGGGCGTGTCGGTATTTCAAGTTGGGCCAGTTTGAATAGCGAACACAGATTCGCACCGTGAAGTTTTTCCGTGATCAACACCCAGGAGACAAGATGAAACGCATGATGCAAGCAGGAATGATATCGGCAGCCGTACTGGCCGCCACCATGAGCATGGCGGCCCAGGCCGGTACGCTGGCCGTCAATATCGCTTTCAAGGGCGCCAGCCAGCGCACCGTCTGGCAATCGACGCTCGACGAATTCAAGAAGGCCAATCCCGACGTGGAGCTGAAGGTCGCCTTCGTCGACGAAGAAGCCTACAAGATCCAGCTGCCGAACTGGCTGTCGAGCCAGGCGCCCGACATTGTTACCTGGCACAACGGCGAGCGCATGGCGTATTACGCCAGCCGCGGCCTGTTTGAAGACTTGAGCGGCGACTGGGCCAAGAACAACTGGAACGAAACCTACGCGTCGAGCAAGGAAGCATCGTCGTACAAGGGCAAGCAGTACGCCATGCCGACCGTCTACTACTCGTGGGGCATGTTCTACCGCAAGGATCTGTTCACGAAAGCGGGCATCGCCGGCGAGCCGAAGAGCTGGGCCGAGTTCATGGAAGCGAACAAGAAGCTCAAGGCGGCCGGCATCAGCCCGATCGCCGTCGGTGGCCGCGACGCCTGGACCCTGGCCGGCTGGTTCGACTACCTCGACCTGCGCATCAACGGCTATGCCTTCCACCAGCAGCTGATGAACGGCGAAATTGCCTACACCGATGCGCGCGTGAAAAAGGTCTACACCACCTGGAAGACGTTGCTCGACAATAAATACTTCATCGACAATCCGCTGTCGTACGACCTCGATGCGGCACAACCGTTCGTGTTCCAGGGCAAGGCGGCGATGATGCTGATGGGTACCTTTATCGCCAAGGGCTTCCCGCCGAAACAGGCGGCGGTGATGGGCTACTTCCAGTTCCCGAGCATCGACCCGGCGATTGCCGGCGCCGAGGAAGGCCCGATCGAGTCGCTGCATATTCCTAGCCGCGCCAAGAACAAGGTCGACGCGCGCCGCTTCCTGGCGTTTGTCGGCACGCCGTCCATCAGCGCCAAGCTGGCCGAAGGCCTGGGCTCCCTGCCGGCCAACAGCAAGTCGGCGCCGCCGGAAGAACCGATTTCGCGTATCGGCTTTGACATCCTGTCCAACACCAAGGGCGGTATCGCGCAGTTCTATGACCGCGACATGACCAAGGAAATGGCTGACGAAGGCATGAAGGGCATGCAGAAATTCATCAACGATCCGAACGCGCTGGACGACATCCTGGCGCAGCTCGAGCGCACCCGCAAGCGCATCTACAAAAAATCGTGATGACCGGGCCAGGCTGACGACATGCATACTTCTACTCTCGGCGCCAGCGCCACCAGTGAACAGGCGCCGCGCCGGCCTGTGCGCTGGTGGGCCGCGCCCGCCTTCAAACGGCATCGCGCCGCCGCGCTGTTCCTGGCGCCGGCCTGCCTGCTGGTCGGGCTGTACGTGGTCTATCCGATCCTGTACACCATCTACCTGAGCTTTTTCGAGTGGGATGGCCTGGCGCAGAAGACGTTTGTCGGCCTGGCCAATTACCAGGAACTGTTTCATACGGACACGTTTTTCACCGCCCTGAAAAACAACTTCCTGTGGCTGGTGCTGTTCCTGCTCGCGCCGCCTGCCGGCCTGGCCGTGGCGCTGTACCTGAACCAGCAGGTGCGCGGCATCCGCCTGGTCAAGTCGCTGTTCTTCGCCCCGTTCGTCTTGTCGGGCGTGGTGGTGGGCCTGATTTTCAGCTGGTTCTACGATCCGACTTTTGGCCTGCTGGCGCTGATTCTCGGCCATGGCGTGCCGGTGCTGGGCGACCCGCGCTATGTAACCTACGGCATTATCTTTGCCGCACTGTGGCCGCAGACGGCGTACTGCATGATTCTGTTCCTGACCGGGCTGACCTCGATCAACTCGGAGCAGGTGGAAGCGGCGCGCATGGAAGGCGCCAAGGGTTGGAAGATGCTGATCCACGTGATCCTGCCGCAATTGCGCCCGAGCACCTTCATGGCGGTGGTGGTCACCATTATCGGCGCGCTGCGCAGCTTTGACCTGATTTCCGTGATGAGCGGCGGCGGGCCGTTTGAAAGCTCGACCGTGCTGGCCTATTACTCGTATGACCAGGCCATCAAGTATTACCGCCAGGGCTATTCGGCCGCCGTTGCCGTGGTGCTGTTTGCCATGATGCTGGTGTATATCGTGTACCACCTCAAGCGCATGCTGCGCACTGAACAGTAAAGGGCCACCATGTATCCCATGCCTGTCGATAAATGGAAGCCGTGGAACCGGCGCCTGTATAAATTGTCCCTGCCGCTGGCACTGGTGATCTGGCTGCTGCCGATGATCGCCGTACTGGTGACGTCGCTGCGCTCGACCGAAGAACTGATGGAAGGCAATTACTGGGGCTGGCCGCGCGACCTGTCGCTGTGGGCCAACTACCACGAAGCGCTGACGGCCTCGCCGATGCTGCACTATTTCTGGAACAGCGTGCTGATCACGGTGCCATCGGTAATCGGTTCGATCGCGCTGGCGGCGATGGCCGGTTTTGCCTTGTCGACCTACAAGTTCAAGGGCAACACGTTTCTGTTTGCCACCTTTGTGGCGTGCAACTTCGTGCCAGTGCAAATTTTGATGATCCCGGTGCGCAATATGTCGCTGGACTTTGGCGTGTTCAACACGGTGCAGGGCCTGGTGCTGTTCCATGTGGCGTTCCAGACCGGGTTTTGTACCTTGTTCCTGCGTAACTTCATCAAGCAGCTGCCGTTCGAGCTGATCGAAGCGGCGCGCATCGAAGGCGCCGGCGAATGGACGATTTTTACCAAAGTGATCCTGCCTTTGATACGGCCGGCGCTGGCCGCGCTCGGCATCCTGGTATTTACCTTTGTGTGGAATGACTATTTCTGGGCCCTGTGCCTGACGCAGGGCGACACGGCCGCGCCGATCACGGTTGGCGTGGCAGGCCTGAAAGGGCAGTGGACCACGGCCTGGAACCTGGTCTCGGCCGGCTCGATCCTGGCGGCCCTGCCGTCGGTGCTGATGTTCTTCCTGATGCAGAAGCATTTCGTGGCAGGATTGACCTTTGGCGCCACCAAGGGATAATTCCCGTACGTAGTATCACGCTGCCATCCCCGCCGCGCGCCCCTTACAATACCTGCCAGACAATCATTTTGGCAGGGCAAGGGGCGCGCAGTGAAATTGAGGCAACTTCATCGCCGGTGGACCGGCCGGGCAGGGCGCTGGGGCGCGGCGCTGCATGGCGTTGGCGACCGGCTGGCGCAGCGCCGTCCGCTATGGATGGTCACCCTGGCCGTCGACGAAACCAATCTGTCTGAAGGCTTGCGTGCCGCCTGCGCGGCCAGCGCCATGCTGGTTCTCGGCCTGCTGTTCAACCATGCCGATTTTTCCTGGGCCGCCATCGGCGCCTTCTGGACCTGCCTGGCCGACGCGGCCGGCACGCGCCGCATGCGTTTCGTGTCGATGCTGGGCTTTGGCTTGCTGTCGACATTTGCCGGAGGCGTCGCCGCGCTGGCAGCAGGCCATGGCGTGGCTGCCGCCGCGCTGGCCGTGCTGGTGTTCTCCTGGGCCGGCGCGCTGGCGCGCATCTGGGGCGCGGCTGCGGCCCAGGTGGCGATCCTGGCCGCCACCGCCTGCGTGGTGATGGTCACCCATCCCTTGCACTCGGCCTCGCAGGCATTGCCCTTTCTGGCGATTTACCTGTTTGGCTGCCTGTTTGCCACCTTGCTCAGTTTTACCGTCTGGCGCATCCACCCTTACGGCCCCAGCCGGCAGGCGATCCGCAGCGCGTATTTGCGCCTGGCCGGCATCGCGCGCGACAATGCGCGCTACCTGGCGCAGGCCGGCGAACTGGCCGGTGGCGGTGCGCATGGCGCCAGCTACCGTTCGCAGGCGCGCGCCGCGCTGGAAGCGGCAAGGGTGGCGCTGGCCGCCGTGCCGCCGTCGCGCGCCGGCCACGGCGCACTGCATGACAATCTGCTGCTGGCATTAAGCGACGCCGAACGCATTTTCGCCTACCTGATCGCCGTCACGCACTCTTGCGAGCGTGAACGCCAGCGCCTGCGCCACGATCCGCGCGCGCGGCGCAGCCTGGACGCGATGGCGCTGCTGCTGCGCCGCCTGGGCCTGGCCTTGCGGCGCCATCCGGAAACACCGCCGTTGCCGCTGCAGCGCCGCCTGACTGCCTGCGGACGGCGCCTGGAAGCGGCCCTGGGTGCCTTGCTGCCGCTGCGCCTGAACGTGGCCTTCATGGAACTCGATTTGCCGCTTGCCGCACGACTGCCGTGGCGGCAAGCGGCAGCGCAATCGCTGGCGCAGGGCTGGCAAACCTTGCGCGTCAACGCCAGCGTTGAGTCGTTGGGCTGGCGCCATGCGGCGCGCGTGGCGCTGACCACCACCAGCGCCTTTCTGCTGGTCGAGCTGTTGCAGATCCCGTTCGGTTACTGGGCCACCATGGCCACGCTATTGATCTTGCAGCCATCGGTTTCGACCACCTGGCCGCGCGGTATGGAGCGGGTGGCCGGCAGCATCGTGGGGGCGCTGCTGGCGGTGCTGATCGGCCTGGTGATCCACACGCCGCTGGCCATTTCGCTGGTGGTGTTTCCGCTGATTGTCGCCACCATGGCGCTGCGCCGCGTCAGCTACAGCCTGCACGTGATGTTCATGACGCCGGCCTTTGTGCTGGTGGCCGATTACGCCATGCCGGCCAGCGAAATGGCATATGCCTTCAGCCGCCTGGGCAACAATGTGCTGGGCTGCGTGCTGGCCTTGCTGGCGACGTTTTTCCTGTGGCCCGACCGCGAAGCCGACGACCTGGAAGCGCGCCTGGCCGGCGCTGTGTCGGCCAACCTGAAATACCTGCTGGCGGTGCTGGCGGCCGGTGGCAAGTGGGATCCGTCGATCGCGCACCAGCGCCGCGAAGCCGGATTAGCCAGCAATAATGCCGAACAGGTGCTGCAGCGCCTGCGCATCGAGCGCCGCCTGGACCGCAGCAGCGGCGTGGGACTGGCCGCCCTGCGTACCTTGCCGCTGCTGCGCCGGGTGGCCGGCAGCACCGCGCGCATCAGTCTCAGTCCCGACTCGCTGCCCGCCACGCCGGTGCTGCAACAGTGGATTGCCGCTGTCGGCAGCGAAATCGACGCCTTGCTGCGCGGCGAACACGAGGTGGCTACCCCCGGCGACTGCCAGGCCACGGATTTGACCGCGCTGCAGGCCGACGCGGTGGCGCAGGTGCTGATGCTGCGCATTTTGCTGCGCCAGCAACTGGGCGCTACAGTACTTCCAGAAAGCTCTTCAGCGCCGTGATTTCAGCTGCGGTCAGTTGCAGCCGCTGCAGCAAAGGCGAGGTGATGGGAAACTTCGGGTCTTGCGCCTGCTCGGCATTGCGCGGCACCGGCCGCGACATGCCCGCGTTATACATGTTCAGCACGCCTGCCAGCTGCGGGAACAGGCCGTTGTGCATCCACGGACCCGATTGCGCCACGCCGCGCAGCGACGGCGTGCGGAACTTGCCGACATCCTGCGCGTCGCCCGTAAGCAGGTAGCGGCCTAGGTCTTCGTATTTCTTCCGTCCGTAAAAAGCCAGGCCCAGGTTGTGGAATTGCTGGTCCGTCAGCAGCGCGCCACTGTGGCACGTCATGCAGCGCGCCTTGGTGCGGAACAGGTGCAGGCCCAGCAGTTCCCGTTCATTCAGCGCCGTGCGCTCGCCTTCCATGAAGGCGTCAAAACGCGTCGCCGGCGGCAGCAAGGTGCGCTGGTAGCCGGCCAGCGCGGCCAGGATGCGCGCCAGGGTCACGCCGCCGGCCTGGCCGAAGGCGCTGTCGAATTGCGCCCGGTAGCCTTCCAGCGCGGCCAGCTTGGCCGGCAGCGCCGGCACGTCCATCGCCATTTCGTCGGCGTGCTGCAAGGGGCCCAGGGCTTGCACTTCCAGGCTGGCCGCGCGGCCATCCCAGAACAGCGACTTGATGTCGCCCACGCCCAGCAGGCCCGGCGTATTGCGCAGGCCCGGCCGGCCGTCGTGGCCGTTTGATACGCGCTGGCTGTCGGCAAAGCCGTGGGCCGGATTGTGGCAGCTGATGCAGGCAACCGCGTTCGAACGCGACAAGCGCGGATCGCTGAACAGGCGCTGTCCCAGCGCCGCCACTTTGGGCGCCACCGGCGCTGCGGCGATGGCCGAGACACTCGCCAATTCCGCAGGCTGGACGCCGTCGGGTACCTGCGGGCGTGGCCAGCTGGCGATGGGTCCGGCATAGGCCTGCCGCAAGCAGGCCAGGTCCCAGCTCTTGCCCGCAGCGCAGGCCACGCGCGCCGCCTCCTGCGCATGGCCTTGCAGGCCGGGCAGCAGGGCGCCACACATCAGCAACGCGCCCGCCGCTTTTTTCAGGTAGTTCATCAGAAACGGTAACCCAGTTCCAGCGTGAACTGGCGGCCTTTTTCATAGACGATCTCGGCCGAGGCATACAGGGGATTGGTGCGGTTCGTCAGGTTTTCCACCGCCAGGTTGAGATAGCCCTCGCCTGGCCCGGTTTTCGGCAGCGCATATTGCACCCGCAGGTCCCAGCTGATGGACTTGCCGACCGTGGCGTCCTCGAACACGGTGGCCACGCCGCCGTCGAACAGCTTGCTTTCGCCGGTGCTGACCAGGCCGCTTTCCGGCCCGCGCACGCGCAGGAAATTGTCGACCTTCAGGCGATAGGCGGGCACATCGGTCGACAGCAGCAGCCGCGCCGTCCAGGGCCGGTTGTAGTTGCTGACCGGCATGTCGGTCGCCGCCAGGTACTTGCCCTTGTAATACACGTAGCCGTCCAGGCCATTGTCGATATTGCGCACGGTGGTGTCGTAGTCGGCGTGCGAACTGTTGGTGTGCGTCTTGTCAACGCCGAATTGTACGCGGGTGGCGGTGCCGGCCCATTGCAGCGGCCGCATGGTTTCCGCCGACAGCGTCCACAGCTTGCTGTTGGTGTGGCCGACATTGTCCCAGTAGAAATTGGCGGCCGACACCACGTGATACACCATCTCGTCGCGTCCAGCGCGCAGCACGCGCTTGGCGCTCCATTTCATGCCGCCCCACTGCTGGCTGATGCCGAACATTTTTTCATCGGTGTAGGGCGACTTCATGTCACCGAGTTTCAGCCAGGTCCAGTTGGTGGCCATTTCCGGCGTGCCCCAGTCGGTCAGCACGCCGCCCGACAGCCGGCGCGTCTGCGGCGAGGCCTGCAAGGCCAGGCGCTTGGCGCGCGCATAAAAGTCGAAGAAATTGCGGCCATAGTAACGGTTGGCGCCCGCTTCGAGCAGGGTCGTGCCACGGCCACCCACGTCCCAGGTGGCCGACAGGCGCGGCGCGATGGTGGCTTTCGGCGACAGGTCGTCGTCGTCGTAGCGCACGCCCAGGCGCAGGCGCACGTCGCCGGCCTTGATGTCGTCCTGCAGGTGCACCGCGCGCGTCTTGTTGGTCAGTTCGTAAGAGCCCGCGTAATAGATGATGCGCTGCGCCAGGTACTGGCCGCGCACGCTGGACGCCGCATTCCACGGCGTGGCCATCGAGCAGAACTCGGTGTCGACGCCACCGCCGAGCATGGCGCAGCTGTTGATATTGAGCGACACCTGGTACTGTTCATATTGCGTGTGGCGCACATAGCTGCTGGTCTGCTTGCCCAGTTCCAGGCCGGCCTGGAAGGCATGCGTGGCGCCCAGGAAGGTCACCGGGTCCCACTTCAGCTTGCCTTTGTAGTCGATGTTTTCCTGTTCCTGGTCGACATTGCCGAAACCGCCTTCGTTGCTGGACCAGCCGGTGGCGTTGGTGCCCGTCTTGGCGCCCCAATTCTTCTCGGATGAATAGCGCCAGGCTTTCCAGATGCTCGAGTCGGTGCTGCGCGAACTGTCCATGCTTTTCCAGCTCAAACGATGGTCCATGACGGCGCCGCCAAGCCAGTCGAGCGGATGGACCAGGCCCAGGTTGACGCCGGTGCCGCCGCTTTTCAGGTGAAAGCTGCTGTTCTTCGTGTTGGCGATGAAATGGTCGCCGCTCGACGGCGCATGCATCAGCGACAGGTCGGCTTTCACGCCGGGGCGGATGCTCCAGAAGGCCCGCACGAAGGCATTGTCGTTGCCGCGCTTTTGCACCTTGCGGTTGGCGTCGCTGCTGCTTTGCAAGCCGTTGCCATAGCCATTCAGGGGGATTTCGGAGGTCTTGCGCACGAAGCTGCCGATCAGGCTGAAGTTGTCTGTCAGCTTGCTCTGCAGCGCGGCGCGGTAGGTCCATTTTTCAAACGCGGGCTGCAGGTCGGCGGTGGTCGAGTTGGCCGCACTGGCGCGCTGGCTGTCGTTGAGCTTGTATTGCAGCCAGCTTGAACGCGTGCTTTCCACCGACACCTGGCCACCGAGCTTGCGTGTCGGCGCGCACGTATTGGCGTTGACCACGCCGCCCTTGAAGCGGCCATATTCGGCGCCGACGTTCGAATCGAGCACCGTCACCTCGCACAGCAGGCTGGTATCGATGGCAAAGCCCTGGCTGGCCGACGGTGGCGTGGTGGCGCTGTTGGTATTGGAAATACTCTGGGTCGGATTGTTGGTGGGGCCAATATCGTTGTTGAGCGACATGCCATCCATCTGGTACAGGTTATCGTAGAACTTGGCGCCGTTGATGCTGATGTCGGCCGGCGCCAGCTCGCCCTGGGTGGCAGACGCCTGCTGTTTGTTGGCGAACTGCACGCTGGGATGGATGCGCAGCAAGGTCGTGATATTGCCGTCGATGCCATTCATGGCGTCGATCTGGCGCCGGTCCAGCTTTTGTTCGCCCAGCGACTCGCGCTCGGCCCGCAGGCGTACTTCGGGCAAGACTTGCGGTGCGGGTTCTTGCGGATCGGCTTCGGCGGCAAAGGCCAGTGGAGTGCTGGCGCCAAAGGCCAGGCTGATGGCAAGGACGGACTGGCGCAGGGGGAGCGTGGAGGACATGAAAACCTTGAACTGACGAAAGTGGGGCGGTTGCAAGTTGTAAATGATAACCATTTCGATTTAGATTGGCAATAATGATTTTGCCAATCGTCAAAACGTGTGCAGGCAAGCCGGCTTCCACGCGCCCGTGCCGTCACCACGCCGTTGCCTGAATTGCGCGATAATCGCCGCCATACCCCATCACCACAGGATGCAGCGTGAACATGAAAACCATCAAGGGCCTGCACCAGGCTTACCGCGACGATATCGCCGACCTGACCACGCGCCGGCCCGTGCCGGGGCCTCGCCTGCAACAGGTCGATCCTTTCCTGTTTCTCAATCACCATGGTCCGCAGACCTATGCGCCGGGCAACGGCGGTTTGCCGTTCGGCCCGCATCCGCACCGCGGCTTTGAAACCGTCACCTTCATCCTCGAAGGCGAACTGATGCATAGCGACAGCGCCGGCCACGACAGCATCATCGGCGCCGGCGGGGTGCAGTGGATGACGGCTGGCAGCGGCCTGGTGCATGCCGAACTGTCGCCGCCCGCCTTCAAGCGTGACGGCGGGCCGCTGGAAATTTTGCAGCTGTGGCTGAACCTGCCGTCGCGCCTGAAAATGACGGCACCGCGCTACCAGGGCGTGCAGGACGAGGCCATCGTCAAGGTCGCCACGCCGGACGGCTTGTCGACCTTGCACCTGGTATCGGGCGATTACGCAGGGCATCGCGGGCCGATAGACTCGCTGACCGGCGTTTTCATGTCGTGGCTGGTGATGCGTCCCGGCGCGCGCTTTGCGCTCGATGGCTTGGGTGGCCGCAATGTGTTTTTGTATGTGGTAAGCGGTACGCTGGCGCTGGACGACCGCAGCGCGCCCGCATTTACCCTGGTCGAGCTCGATGTCGACGGTGAGGGAGTGGCGTTTGCGGCGCCCGAAGGCGCGGTGGTGCTGTTCGGCCATGCCGAACCGATCGGCGAACCGGTGGTGGCGCATGGCCCGTTTGTGATGAACACGCGCGAGGAAATCAACCAGGCAATCCGCGATTACCAAGCGGGCAAGTTCGAATCGAATAAAACCTGATCAGTCGACCGATTCTTCGGCGGGCCGGGTCTTGCGCGGACGCCCGCCCAATTTGCCGTTTTCGCGTGCTGCCGCCGTCTTGGCGCTGCTGCGCGCCTGGCCGCCTTTCTTGCCGTTATTGGAGGTGACCCAGCGCTGCGAGCCGAGAAAGCCTCGTAGTGCACGGCCACGGCGGCGGGAAACGCGGCTTTTGTTGCCACGCCCCCGCGCGTTGGCCTGCGCAAAATCTTTGTCAGTGAACTCCATGGATTTCCTCTTGGCAGTGCCGACCA
This sequence comes from Janthinobacterium sp. 1L-D-8-B-C4, assembly GCF_057291295.1. Lineage (NCBI taxonomy): Bacteria > Pseudomonadati > Pseudomonadota > Betaproteobacteria > Burkholderiales > Oxalobacteraceae > Janthinobacterium > Janthinobacterium sp. 1L-D-8-B-C4. The sequence goes on along the minus strand of NZ_JBXAVX010000008.1, from coordinate 119,292 downwards.
TGCTACGCCTGCCGCGTCCGAGCTTGCATGCCGGGTGCAGGTTTGTTGAGGCTGCGCAGTCGCGGCCGCATTCAGCCATATTCGGCCATATTCAGCCCGGTAGGGCGCGACATTGTATCGACATCGCTGCCTGACTATCTCTCCAAATTTCACTTTCTGCAGCCAGGCTCACTATATTTTCAAAAAGTAAAATTTATCTCGGAGAAACGTTGACTCTAAAATAAGTGCGTTCTATATTTGGTTTTGCAGCATGGATATTCGATTAACCGGAATGGGAGTGTGATGCACAAGAAATTCAAATCCTTGCTCGTGTATAGCTTGATTCTGGCGGCAGGGCTCGGCAGCGGTTACGGCTTGTCCTTGTTGCCGGGCCTGTTCAAATCGAATTACACGGAAGGCAATTACGCCGCGTATTTTCCGAATGCCCAGAGCAAAGTGGTGTTGTACGGCACCGCCTGGTGCGGCTATTGCGCCAAGACGCGCGCCTATTTCAAGAAAAATCATATCGATTTTGTCGACCTCGATATCGAGAAGTCGCCGGAAGCACTGAAGGCGCATGCCGAGTTGGGCGGTGGTGGCGTACCGGTCGTATTGATCGGTAATCGCAAGATTACCGGCTACGACGCCGATGCCTTCCAGGCGGCAATCAAGAAAGCCGCCGGCTGATTCCCTGGTTCCGCTCTTATGTTTGCCCGCAACATGAAACGGCGGCATGTTGCGTTTCATTTACGTCGCTTATAAAGGAACAGCATGTTTAAAAAGATCGCTTTTTTCCTGTTTGTGGCAGGCGCCAGCCTGTCGTTCAACAAGGCCGCGCACAGCGAACCGGGTTGTTCCATCCAGTGTAGCCAATTGCGGGCGATTTGCCTCGACGAAGGCCGCAGTTCCGCCTCCTGCCGCGATAACTACAATTTCTGCATTGAAAACTGCCGCAACGGGATTTTTCCGGACATGCCGGAGTAAGCGGCAGCAAAAAGAGGATGGCTACCTGGCGGCCCATCCTGGAGGTCGGTCTACGCCTGTCACTTTGATCAGGAGCTGCACACATGTTTAAAAAACTGGGTTTCTTTCTGTTTGCGATGGGCGTGAGTGCATCGTATGCAATGGCTGGCGGCGGCGAGCAGGCATGCTATGCGCAATGCGATGACAATCTCGATCAGTGCGTGGCAAACCGGCCGACGTCTGTCGGTGCTTGCACCAAGATCCACAGCATCTGCTACGAGCGCTGCGATCAGGTCTGACACCATCGCAGCAGCATCGTGCATGACCGTGTCAGCTGCTGGCACGGTCATGCCGCCACAGCACGTCCGAGCCGCCGGCAAAGCGGTTCAGCACGCGCGACAGCACGAACAGCAAATCGGACAGTCGGTTGACATACTGGCGCGGATGTTCATGGATGGTCTCGCTGGAAGCAAGCGCCACGATGCTGCGCTCGGCGCGTCGGCACACGGTGCGGCACACATGGGCCAGCGAGGCGGCGCGCGAGCCGGCCGGCAGGATGAACTCGGCCAGCGCGGGCAGTTCGGCATTGTATTTGGCCAGCAGGTCGTCCAGGCGCAGCACGTGCTCTTCCTTGATCAGCTGGTAGCCGGGTATGCACAGTTCGCCGCCGAGGTCGAACAGGTCATGCTGGATGGCGACGAGTTCCTCGCGCAAGGCGTCGGGCATGGCTTCGCACAGCAGCAAGCCCAGGTTGGAATTGAGTTCGTCGACGTCGCCCATGGCGTGCACGCGCGCGCTGTCCTTGCTGGTGCGGCTGCCGTCGCCCAGGCCCGTGCTGCCATTGTCGCCCGTACGCGTGGCGATTTTCGAAAGTCGCTTGCCCATGTTGCCATCCTGTCGTGTCGATAAAGAAGGGCAGCATACGACACTGCGCGCCGCAGCGGCTGGAAGTTGATATCGATTCCAACGAAAAATGCGCGGTACGCGGTTTTTTGTGCTTACAATCAGGGCAACGCCATGCCTGCCCGGACCACCATGCATACTGATATCGCCGAACCAGGATTTACCCTCACGCGCCAGCAGGCGGTCGCTGCCGCCTTGCGCGCCGTGCTGCCGGCGCGCAGCGTGCTGTCCGATAGCGAAGACACGCGCCCCTACGAATGCGACGGCCTGGCCGCCTACCGCCAGTTGCCGATGATCGTGACCCTGCCCGACACGGAGCAGCAAGTACTGGCCATCCTGCGCGTGTGCCGCGAAATGAAAGTACCGATCGTGCCGCGCGGCGCCGGCACCGGGCTGTCGGGCGGCGCCTTGCCGATTGCCGATGGGGTGGTGCTGTCGACGGCGCGCCTGAACCGCATCGTGCGCGTCGATCCTTATGCGCGCATCGCCGTGGTGCAGCCGGGCGTGCGCAATCTGGCCATCTCGGAGGCGGCGGCGCCGCATGCGCTGTACTACGCGCCCGATCCGTCCTCGCAGATCGCCTGCAGCATCGGCGGCAACGTGGCGGAAAACTCGGGCGGCGTGCATTGCCTGAAATATGGCCTGACGGTGCACAATGTGCTGCGCGTGCGCGTGGCCACCATCGATGGCGAGATCATCGAACTGGGTGGCGAAGCGCTCGACTCGCCGGGCCTGGATCTGCTGGCCGTGTTCATCGGTTCCGAAGGCATGCTCGGCATCGTTACCGAAGTGACGGTCAAGCTGATACCGAAACCTGCCACCGCGCGCGTCATCATGGCCTCGTTCGGCGACGTCGTCACGGGTGGCAATGCGGTGGCCAATGTGATCGCCGCCGGCATCATTCCGGCCGGCCTGGAAATGATGGACCGCACTTCGTCGCGCATGGTCGAGCCCTTCGTGAAAGCCGGCTACGACATCGATGCCGCCGCCATTTTGCTGTGCGAGGCCGATGGCACGTACGAGGAAGTGGCAGAAGAAATCGCGCGCATGACGGCGGTGCTCGAAGGGGCGGGTGCCAGTGCGATCGCCGTCTCGCAGACCGAAGCCGAGCGCATGAGATTCTGGTCCGGGCGCAAGAATGCGTTTCCCGCCGCCGGGCGCATCTCGCCCGATTATTACTGCATGGATGGCACCATCCCGCGCAAGAAACTGGCCGAGGTGCTGACCGGCATCGCCGCCATGGAAACCACGCATGGCCTGCGCTGCGCCAATGTGTTCCATGCCGGTGACGGCAATCTGCATCCCTTGATCCTGTTTGACGCCAACATGCCCGGCGAATTCGCGCGCGCCGAAGCCTTCGGCGCCGATATCCTGGCCCTGTGCGTGGCGGTCGGAGGCACCATCACGGGCGAACACGGGGTGGGCATGGAAAAGATCAACTCCATGTGCGTGCAGTTCTCGCGCGCCGAGCTCGATGCCTTTTTTGCCGTCAAGCGGGCCTTCGATCCGCATGGTTTGCTGAACCCCGACAAGGCGATTCCCACCCTGAACCGCTGCGCCGAATTTGGCAAGATGCATGTGACGGCAGGGCGGCTGCCATTTGCCAACCTGCCGCGTTTTTAGTCACACCGGAGACCTCTTTGCAAGCAATCGTGGAACAATTCAGGCAACGCATCATCGACGCCAGCGCCGCGGGCACACCGCTGCGCCTGCGCGGTGGCGGCAGCAAGGACTGGTATGGCCAGCAGCTGGCAGGTGACATCCTCGACACGCGCAGCCATGCCGGCATTATCGACTACGAGCCGACCGAACTGGTAATCACCGCGCGCTGCGGCACGCCCTTGGCCGAGATCGAGGCCGCGCTGGCGGCGCGCAACCAGATGCTGGCGTTCGAGCCGCCGCATTTCGGCGCTGGCGCCACGGTGGGCGGCACAGTGGCCTGTGCATTGTCCGGACCGCGTCGCGCCAGCGCCGGCGCCGTGCGCGATTTCGTGCTGGGCGCGGTGCTGATGGATGGCAAGGGTGAACGCCTGTCCTTTGGCGGCCAGGTGATGAAGAACGTGGCAGGCTACGATGTGTCGCGCCTGCTGGCCGGCTCGCTGGGTACCTTGGGGCTGATCCTGGAAGTGTCGTTGAAAGTCTTGCCCTTGCCGCTGCGCGAAGCGAGCCTGCGTGTTGATTGCACCGAAATCGCCGCGCTGCGCATGCTCAATGAATGGGGCGGCCAGCCCTTGCCGATTTCGGCCAGTTGCTGGCATGACGGCGTGCTGACCTTGCGTTTGTCGGGGGCAGAGGCGGCCGTGACGGCGGCGCAGCGCCAGCTGGGCGGCGAGGCGGTCGCACCGCAGGACGCGGCGGCTTTCTGGACCGCGCTGCGCGAGCAGACCCACGATTTTTTTGCCGCCCCGGGCAGCCTGTGGCGCTTGTCCTTGCCGGCGCATGCCAGTGCCGTGATTTTGAAAGGGCGCCAGCTGATTGAATGGGGCGGCGCGCAGCGCTGGCTGAAAACTGATGGCGATGCCGACGCCGCCGGCGCGCAGCGCATCCGGCAAAGCGTGGCGGCAGCTGGCGGCCACGCGACCCTGTTTCGCGGCGGCGACAAGGCGGTCGGCGTGTTCCACCCGCTGGCGCCGGCCGTGGCGGCTATCCATGAACGACTGGCGCGCAGTTTCGACCCGGCCGGCATTTTCAATCCGCAGCGTATGTACTGAATGTATTGAATCTATCGAGACGCCATGCAAACCAATCTTGCCGACTTTATCAAAAATACGCCGGCCGGCGACGAGGCCGAAGCCATCCTGCGCGCCTGCGTGCACTGCGGCTTTTGCACCGCCACCTGCCCCACTTACCAGTTGCTGGGCGACGAACTCGATGGCCCGCGCGGACGCATCTACCTGATCAAGCAGGTACTCGAAGGCGCGCCTGTCACGCATAAAACGCAGACGCACCTGGACCGCTGCCTGACCTGCCGCAACTGCGAATCGACCTGCCCGTCGGGGGTGCAGTACGGGCGCCTGGCAGATATCGGCCGTAACGTTGTCGAGCAGCGGGTGCAGCGCCCCCTGCGCGAACGCGCCTTGCGCTTTGCCCTGAAGGAAGCCTTGCCGCGCCGCTGGCTGTTTACGCCGGTCTACAAGGCGGGCCAGGCGCTGCGCCCGCTGCTGTCGAAGGGCTTGCAGGACAAATTGCGGCCCGGCGCTGCACCGGGCCGCTGGCCGGCGCGCACGCATGCGCGCACCATGCTGGTACTGGACGGCTGCGTGCAGCCGGCCATGTCGCCGAATATCAATGCGGCGACGGCGCGCGTGCTCGATAGCCTCGGGGTGCAACTGATCAAGGCGGCAAAGGCTGGCTGCTGCGGCGCGCTGCGCCACCACCTGAATGACCAGGAGGCTGCGCTGGACGACATGCGCCGCAATATCGACGCCTGGTGGCCGTACGTGGAAACGATTGAGGCGATCGTCATGACGGCCTCTGGCTGCGGCGCCACAGTCAAGGAATATGGCCACTTGCTGGCGCACGATGCACGCTATGCCGTCAAGGCGCGGCGCATTTCCGAGCTGGCGCGCGACCTGTGCGAAATCCTGCCGGCATTCGAGGTGGAACTGGTGGCGCTGGTGCAGGGCCGCATCACCGGGCGCGTGGTGTACCACCCGCCGTGCACCTTGCAGCATGGCCAGCAAATCCGCGGCCGGGTGGAACAGGTGCTGCGCGCGGTCGGCGTCGATGTGCGCCTGTGCGCCGACAGCCATCTGTGCTGCGGCTCGGCCGGCACCTATTCCATCTTGCAGCCGGCGCTGTCGCAGCAGCTGCGCGACAACAAGGTGGCGCACCTGGAAGCGTGCGCGCCGGACGTGATCGTGTCGGCCAATATCGGCTGCCTCAGTCATTTGCAGTCGGGTACCGAGGTACCCGTGCGGCACTGGATCGAACTGATCGATGCGGCGCTGAACAAGCCCTAGATCTGGTCTTCGGTATAACGCGCCGCGCGCCATTGCGGCGGCGCGATGAAGTTGTCGGCCCAGTCCAGCACGGCGTCGGCCGGCATCGGGCGGGCGATGCCGTAGCCTTGCGCCAGGTCGCAACCCAGCTCGATCAGGCGCTCGCCGTGGGCGATGCTTTCCACCCCTTCTGCGATTACCGTCAGCTGGAACGAGCGGGCCAGGCCGATCACGGCGCGCACCAGGTGCAGGTCGTCGCGGTCGTTGAGCATATTGTGCACGAAGCTCTGGTCGATCTTGATGATGTTGGCCGGCAGGCGCTTCAGGTAGGACATCGAGGAATAGCCGGTGCCGAAGTCGTCCAGCGCAAACGTGATGCCCAGCGCCTGGCAGGCGCGGATGATGCGGCGCACGTGTTCGACGTCGTGCAGCGCCGATGATTCGAGGATCTCGATTTCCAGCATGCTGGCGCGCACGCCGGGAAATTCGCCGAGGATGGTTTTCAGGCGCAGCACGAAATCGGGCTGCTGGAAGTGGCGCGCCGCGATATTCACGCTCACTACCCACTGGCGGCCAGCCGCGCTCCAGCGCTGCACCTGCCACAGCGCCTGGCGCAGCACCCATTCGCCGATGTCGATGATCAGGTCGGTTTGTTCCACCAGCGGCAGGAACTGCGACGGCGCCAGCAGGCCGCGCTGCGCATGCTGCCAGCGCAGCAGCGCTTCCATGCCGATCACGGCACCGCTGCGCATGTTGACCTTGGGCTGGTAATGCAGGCGCAGTTCGCCGTTCTGCAGCGCGTGGCGCACTTCGGTGCGCTGGTTGTGGTGGGTGCGTACTTCCTCGTCGAGGTGGCTGTCGAAGAAGTGATACTGGTTGCGTCCCGTCAGCTTGGCCTGGTAGACGGCATGGTCGGCGTGGCGCAGCAGGCTTTCCGCGTTCATGTCCTTGCCCGCATACACGGCAATGCCGGCGCTGGCCGTCAGGTGCACGGCTTGCTGGTCGCACTGATAGGGCAGGCTCAGTTCGCGCATCAGCAGCTGCAACTGCTGCTCGATGCTGTCCAGGCTGGCCTGGCCGCACAGCAGCAGCACGAATTCGTCGCCGCCCAGGCGCGCCGCGTAATGCGACTTGCCGGTGAACTCGTGCAGGCGGCCGGCCACCTGCTTGAGCAGGTCGTCGCCCGCTTCGGCGCCGTAGCGGTCATTGATGTTTTGAAAGTGGTCGAGATCGAACAGGCATACGGCCATCAGGCGCTGGCGTTCGCGCGCCAGGAACAGTTCCTGCTCGAAGCGGGCCGCCAGCGCGGCGCGGTTGGGCAGGCCGGTCAGCACGTCATGGTAGTTTTGCCAGGACATTTTTTGCAGTACCTGCTGCATGTGGACGGTTTCCGTCAGCTGCGCGCCCAGTTGCTGCCGGCTGGCCTGCAGCGAGGTCAGCATCTCGCCCACGTCGCCGACCATGCCATTGAAGGCGCGCGACAGGTCTTGTGCTTCCGGCGTGACGCCGGGCGCCATGCGCACCGTGAAGTCGCCGCCGCGCAAGCGCTCGATCGCTTGCGCCAGCCGCGCCAGCAACTTGCGGTGGGAAGCCAGCAGCAAGCCCAGCAGCACAACGATCACGCTGATATTGAAGGCACTCATCAGCGCTTGCTGGCGCACCGCTTGCCAGACATGCAGCAGCGGCAGCTCGGGCGTATAGCGCAGTTCCAGCACGCCATCGCTGCCGCCGGGCAAGGAGACCTGCAGGCGGTTGTGGATCGCCGTCATGCCGGCCAGCCGGGCAAACCAGGCAGGCGCCTGCTCGCCGGACAGTGCGCCAGGCTGCTTGTCGGCCAGCACTTCGATGCGCGCGCCGCCGCCATGCCAGGCGATGGCGGCCAGGTTACGGTTCAGCGGCAGGGCGGTGCGCAGCACCTGCTGCACGCTGGCGCCATCGCTGCGCACGGACAGCGGCAGCACGGTGTTGGCCAGATACAGATTGAGCTGGCGCGCCTCGCCGTGGTAGCGCGCATCGGCCTGCGCCGTTTCCGTCGCCAGCAAATGATGGTAGCGGAAGGCGGAGACGGCCAGTATCAGCAAGAAAATGGGCAGGAACCAGCGGGAATACGTCCCCATCCGCGCCCATGACGATAAAATGTTCCCGAAGACTGGCATCGTTTTGTATCGATATCCGTGAATAATTTAGCAAACATTATCACCGAATAGTGCCGCCAGGAACACGATATAGACCGCCAAGCTTAAAAAAAATTAACTATAAGAAATTTGCATGTTTGTTGTCTAAAGTCAATGAAAATATCCTGGCCCGTTACTCTTACAGCAGGCCCAGCGAACTGCTACCGGTATTGGCATCGCGCGCATGGGCCGCCTTGCCGTTGAGCTTGATGGACAGGCGCAAGTCATTGACCGAATCGGCATTGCGCAAGGCGTCTTCATAGCTGATCTGGTCTGCTTCGTGCAAATCGAACAGCGCCTGGTCAAACGTTTGCATGCCCAGTTCGCGCGATTTTTTCATCAGCTCCTTGATCTCATGGACCTGGCCTTTGAAGATCAGGTCGCTCATCAATGGCGAATTGAGCAGGATTTCCATTGCTACCTTGCGTCCGGCGCCGTCCTTGCGCGGCACCAGTCGCTGCGAGATCAGTCCCTTCAGGTTCAGCGACAGATCCATCAGCAGTTGCTGGCGCCGTTCTTCGGGGAAGAAATTGATGATGCGGTCCAGCGCCTGGTTGGCGTTATTCGCATGCAGGGTGGCCAGGCACAGATGGCCCGTTTCGGCAAACGCGATCGCGTGGTCCATGGTTTCGCGGTCGCGGATTTCGCCGATCTGGATCACGTCGGGCGCCTGGCGCAAGGTGTTTTTCAGGGCCGTGCCCCAGTCTTCCGTATCGACGCCCACTTCGCGCTGGGTGACGATGCAATTGCCGTGCGGATGGATGAATTCGACCGGGTCTTCGATGGTAATGATATGGCCGTGGCTGTTGGCGTTGCGGTGGCCCACCATCGCTGCCAGGGTGGTCGACTTGCCGCAGCCGGTGGCGCCCACCATGATCACCAGGCCGCGCTTGCTCATCACCACGTCCTGCAAAATGGCGGGCAGGCCCAGCTTGCCCAGCTCGGGTATCGCGGTGTTGATGGTGCGCAGCACCATGCCCGCCTGGCCCAGCTGTACAAAAGCCGAGACGCGAAAGCGCCCCAGGCCCTCGGGGCTGATGGCGAAGTTCGCTTCGTTGCTCGCTTCAAAACTCTGCACCTGCTTGTCGTTCATCAGCGCACGCACATAGCCGGCCGCCAGCGCCGCGTCGAGTGGCGTGGCTGACAGCGGCGTCAGTTTGCCGTCAAGCTTGATGGCCGGCGGAAAACCGGCCGTGATGAACAGGTCCGAGCCGCCGCGTGCGCGCATCTGCGCCAGCAGCGCGTGGATGGCGCCGGTATTGTCGCTCATGGTCATGGCTTATCCCGGGAAGTTTTCAGGCGACTTGGCGGCCGAACGCGCCGTCTCGGCCGAAATCGTGCCGCGCCGCACCAGGTCGGTCAGGCACTGGTCCAGGGTCTGCATGCCGACATTGCTGCCGGTCTGTATCGCCGAATACATCTGCGCCACCTTCGCTTCGCGGATCAGGTTGCGGATCGCCGGCGTGGTCAGCATGATTTCATGGGCCGCCACGCGGCTGCTGCCGTCCTTGGTTTTCAGCAGGTTTTGCGCGATCACGGCCTGCAGCGATTCGGACAGCATGGTACGCACCATTTCTTTTTCTTCGGCCGGGAACACATCGATGATGCGGTCGATGGTTTTTGCCGCCGACGAGGTGTGCAGGGTGCCAAATACCAGGTGGCCGGTCTCGGCCGCCGTCAGCGCCAGGCGGATGGTTTCCAGGTCGCGCAGTTCGCCCACCAGGATCACGTCGGGGTCTTCGCGCAAGGCCGAACGCAGCGCATTGCTGAACGAATGCGTGTGCTGGCCCACTTCGCGCTGGTTGATCAAACACTTTTTCGGCTCGTGCACGAATTCGATCGGGTCTTCGATGGTGAGGATATGGTGGTTCAGCCGTTCGTTGACGTGATTGACCATCGCCGCCAGGGTGGTCGACTTGCCCGAACCGGTAGGCCCCGTTACCAGCACCAGGCCGCGCGGGCGCATCGCCAGTTCGCCGAAGATGCGCGGCGCGTTCAGCTCTTCCAGGCTCAAGACTTTCGACGGAATCGTGCGTAGCACGGCCGAGGCACCCCGTTCCTGGTTGTAGGCATTGACCCTGAAACGCGCCAGGCCCGGGATTTCAAACGAAAAATCGCATTCGAGCGCTTCTTCATACGCCTTGCGCTGGCCGTCGTTCATGATGTCATAGATCATGCTGTGCACTTCCTTGTGCTCGAGCGCCGCCACGTTCAGGCGGCGCACGTCGCCGTTGACCCGTATCATCGGCGGCAGGCCGGCGGACAGGTGCAAGTCGGAAGCCTTGTTCTTGACGGAGAAAGCGAGTAGTTCGGAAATGTCCATTTATAATCCCTGTGCCTGCAATAAAGGGCGCCGCGCGCATGTTGCGGCGATGCCCGCCCACTAGAAAATGATTATGTCCACAATCGAAGAGAAACTGCAAGCCGTGCGGCGCGCGATTGCGCAAGCAGCTACCGAAGCCCGGCGTCCGCCTGACAGCGTGGCCCTGCTGGCCGTGTCGAAAACCTTTGGTGCGGACGCCGTGCTGGCAGCGGCTGCCGCCGGTCAGATGGCATTCGGCGAAAACTATCTGCAGGAAGCGCTCGACAAGATCGCCGCCGTCAAGCTGGCGCTGCCGCAGGCGGCCCTGGAATGGCACTTTATCGGCCCGATCCAGAGCAACAAGACGCGGCCGATTGCCGAGCATTTCGACTGGGTGCATACGGTCGAGCGCGAAAAGATCGCCGCGCGCCTGTCCGAGCAGCGCCCCGAGGGTATGGTTGACTTGAATATCTGTCTGCAGGTCAATATCAGCGGCGAAGCGAGCAAGAGCGGCGTGTCGCCAGCGGACTTGCCGGCGCTGGCGCGCGCCGTGGCGCAACTGCCCAAGCTGCGCCTGCGCGGCCTGATGGCGATACCCGAACCGCAAACCGACCCGGCCTTGCAGCGTACCGCGTTTGCGCAGCTGCGCGCGCTGTATGAGCAACTGCGCGCCGAAGGCTTGCCGCTCGATACCCTGTCGATGGGCATGTCGGCCGACCTGCAGGCAGCCGTGCTGGAAGGCGCGACCATCGTGCGCGTTGGCAGCGCGATTTTTGGCGCCCGCGATTACTCCTGAACCACCTTTGAAAGAGCATTGATCATGGCAGAACTGAAGATAGCATTTGTCGGCGGCGGCAATATGGCGGCGGCCCTGATCGCCGGCCTGGCCGGGAAACTCACGGCGGGCGGCAACATCCATGTGATCGACCCGCATGTGCCGGCGCTGGAAAAACTGCGCGCGCAGCATGGCGTCACCACGGCGTCCGCTGCCGATGCGACCCTGCGTAACGCTGACGTGATCGTGCTGGCCGTAAAACCGCAAAGCATGCGCGAAGTGGCGGCGCAGTTGCTGCCGTTCCTGGACGCAGGCAAGGCGCCGCTGGTGCTGACCATCGCCGCCGGCATCCGCAGCAGCGACCTGGCACGCTGGCTCGGTGACTATCCGGCCATCGTGCGCTGCATGCCCAACACGCCGGCGCTGATCGGCATGGGTATTACCGGCATGGTGGCGTCCAGCGGCGTGAGTACCGCGCAAAGGGCGCAGGCCGACGCCATCCTTGGCGCCGTCGGCGCCACCGTCTGGCTCGACGACGAGGAGAAAATCGATCCGGTGACGGCAATTTCGGGCAGTGGCCCAGCCTATGTGTTCTACTTTATCGAAGCGATGCAGGAAGCCGCGCGCGAGCTGGGCTTGACGGCGGAACAGGGCACGCAGCTGGCGATCGCCACCTTTACCGGCGCGGCGCAACTGGCGGCCAACTCCAGCGAGCCGGCTTCAGTGCTGCGCGAGCGCGTGACCTCGAAAGGCGGCACCACCTACGCGGCCTTGAGCAGCATGGAAGAGAGCGGCGTCAAGGCGGCCATTATCAAGGGCATCAAGGCGGCGGCGGCGCGCGGGCGCGAGTTGGGTGACGAGCTGGGGAAATAAAAGCACCTGACAACACCGTGGCGAGCGGCCGTGGGTCGCTGTGGAAGAACAATAAATTTGGACAAAAACGATAGAGTTGGCTACAACTAATCAGGTTTGACACAACGGCGGTTTGAGGCGACGCTTTCTGGAACGGCCGACATCGGCCAAAAGCGGTCACTAGCAAAGCGGGCTACCAACGCCGGAGTAATTGATGGAAATAGAAACGCAATACCTTGGGTGTGCGCCCTGTAGCATGGTTTGGCGAGCGCCGGACGGCCTAGAGGCATGTCCAGAGTGCCAGATGTCAACCAGCGTAAAGAGATTGAAATATGGGGAGCGCTACGCGAACGAACACACTAACTTTTGCCCTTGTCACCCGCAGATTGCACCGGGCGACTGCATCGTCTGCGATGCGTGTTATCACCACCATAGAGTAAACGGAACATGGCTCAAAGAGGTTAGCGGAAGGCTCCGACACACTAGTAACCGCTCACCTTATCTCACTATTCAAGATAGATCAAAATTTATTTGCTCCGTATGTGGGGCGCGCTCTCCAAGCATATTTCGTGGGGCGCATGCAAAAAACAACTCGCGCTCCAAACTCATTCAATTAGTGAAGGAGAGGCAAAATGATCATGAAGAATTGGACCGTCAGGCTGAGCTTGAGGAAGCTGAGAGTCGCGAAGGGTCTGAAGCGGCAGAGGCATATTGGCGCGGTCGCGGCGCGTACGAGGAATTCGACGAAAAAACTAGGGAAGACAGCCGATAAGCGAGAATGTTCTGGACGCATTACCGATGGTGAGGCAATGTGTTCAATGCATGGCCACTTCGGGTCAGGTCCGGCCGGTCGAGATTGTCGGTGATTTTTCAGCTCCACAATTTGCTACGCTGACTCAACGGCCGAGTTCGGCCAAAAACGCACGATGACAGCGACTTTTTAAATCGGTCGAAATACGATTCGTCAATAAAATCAAGGCAAAAAACATGGCTCATTTGATTTTGGTAACCATTACCACTGCATCTGTCGTTTCCGGATTTATGTCGGCGGCTGCTTGGCTCTATGCAAGTACGGTAAAAATTAGTCGCGAAGAAGCAGTTAATCAACGAAAAAAGGAAGCGCTTCGGAAGGGCGAAACACCCAATCTTGGGAGTGTCTCCCTCGATGGATGGGACATGTCGGCCACATTTTCTGCTCAATCCAAATGGAATTCATGCGGCGCCGCCTTGGCGGCTTGCGCTGTAGGCCTTCAGGCTCTTGGCCAGGCTCTTGGTTCTGCGTGAGTAATGTTCAGTCCGAATATTTTCTCGTTTAACTAGACTCTCGTGCAGATATGCCTTCATCTGTCAGCTCTGGGTTGCTGGCGGTCAATGATAGACTGCGTCCGGCCAGTAGCGGTCGTTCTTGAAGCAAAATAGAAAATTCACCAGACGCCAAGGGGTTGGAGATGGATAAAGACTGGATTCTTCAAACAAAAGAAATTCGCCGATCGTTCTCAAACGCGACTTGGATTCCCCTCAGGGAATCCCGTGAAGAAGAGAGAGGCAATGTGAAGGAGATTGGCTACGTTGACGAATATTTCGGATGTGGCTCCGCTGCCTTCCCGCCGGAGCAGCGGGAATTCGCTGAGACGCTAACGTGGAGCGATCTTGGCATCGGTCGAGGCGGGACACCGTACGCTTACGAGGATGGCTACTACGCTTCTGTTGAACAGTACCAATACAACGACAAAGAGCCAATTGGGGTTCGACTCGTTTTCGAGCATCCTCAGCCGGTGGTCGGGGGGGCGCTCTGGATTCTCAATCCCGATTTGGTTATTGCTCTGCACCTGATAAAAGATGGACACAATTGGGTGAGGCCAGCAGAAGATTTTGTTGTCGTGGCGCGCGAATTCTTTGATGAACAAGGAAATCATCGCTTAATCGAGATCAAACGTGAATTCCTGATGGATTATTTGGCGGCCAGGAATCTTTCGCTCCGCCTATCGTATCTTCGCCAGCGAGTTGAGAATGTGGCGGCATTGGAGGGTAGTGCATATGAGACCTTAAAGGATCACGAAGAGGAAAGAGACGGCGGACAGTTTGAGCTTTTGATACGCGACTTAGATCATGTTTATGGGGGCAGTTGGTCCTCTTTCCGGGTATGGCGAACGGATGTTGACGAGGATGAAGACGCCCCGGTGATGGGGCCGGAACACAATGACAATACTGGCTATGAGCAAGCTCAGGGCCATCGCAGTGGCTACAGCGGAGTCCGGGTAGAGAGCCAATTTTACCGAAACGAATGGATCGAACATCAAGGGCAGAGTGTACGTGTTCGGGGGGATGAAGAAAAGAATCTCCCTCAATTCATCGTCGAGACAGATGGAACACGAATCGCATCTGCCGACCTCAACCACGAAGAGATTGGCCGATGGCTCTGGTTTCGTCCCGCCATTGTCAATGAGCTTCTCAACCATCGCGCCTTTTCCCTGAGTTGGGCCACGGCTGAAACAGGTGGCATCCATTCCACATCTGGTTATGTGGTGCACTTTGGGATTAACTCCTCTGATTTAATTACGGTCTATGCTCACGACGTTGCTCGCCTTGCCCCATGGGAGCAGCACATTTGGGCTGCCCATAATGTTGTCCCCGATGGGAAAGTTTGTGGTGAATTGCTAGCGTCGCAAGTAAAAGTCAAACCGGCGACCACACACGCTGTTGAAGAATTGCTGTTCGTTTCCATGCGGTTGCTACAGAATAGCTTCCGGCAGAAGTTCAATGTTAGCCTGTACACGCACGACATAGACGATACGGCAGTGATGCAACAAATTTCCCGTTTCGTAAGCAAGGATCAAGCGTCATTGCTGCGATTAGCGAAAGATATTGTCCGCGTGTTCTCAGAGCGACTTGATGTGCGCGCGCTTCGCAAGCTTTCGACTCATGCAGACAAGGAAAAGCTTGGTTCGAACAAGCTGCTTCAAGATGTCTTGGCTCAGAGGGTAGGTCCTGAGAAAGCTCGCCTAGTGTTTGGTCCGATTGCTGGCGCTTACGACATGCGATTGGGTGATGCACATCCGACCAGTTCCAAAATAACAGATGCGTTAAAGCTGGCTGGAATTGATGAGGATCATTCGTTTTTTAGGCAAGGTGAGCGGCTCATTCTCAACTTCGGCCGCTCGGTTTGGTGTATCGGAAAACTGCTCTTCGAGCAGCCGGAAGGACAGGATTAGTAGTTCTAAGGGGCGCCGGTAGAAGCCGGTTTCACGATACGCATCACGCACACACGCGAGACGTCGTAGTCCCGAGCCAAGGCGCTTATCGACTCGCCGGCTTTGAACCGTGAAATTATCGCCGTCCGCTGGTCATCCGTCGTGTTGGCTGGGTGCCCTAAGGTCTTGGCGCCGTGCTCCAGGCCAGTACACGGGCGGCGATCTCCGCCGGCACGCCGCTGGCCGCGGGCATGCATGAGGCCTCCAGCCAGGTGATTGAAGGGCTTGTCGTGGTTCCGGAAAATCTCTACCCAAAACCAAGTAACGGGCGAGAAGCAACCGCTGCTTTAGCTCCGTTCATTCGGATCGGTGACTTTCAAGAACCGAAATGGGATAGATTTCGCTACCCGTTTTCTCCTGTTATTTTAAAAAATGAGCCCTGATCTCGTTTCCAATTTTCTCTGACAGACGTTTGGCCAAGCTTGGCTAGATGTCTGCATTGGTCGAATGCAGCCTGCCGATGCAGCCGCTAGATTTTCACCCTGAGAACCTGCTATGCTGGCCCGAACTGCCGGATTCGGCCAATAACGGACGTTGGAAACAACTCGAACTATGCAATCAAAAAGAAAGAAAACATGTTTAAAGTCGCCTTTCTAAAATACGTGTTTGATTCAGACCGTGATGACCCAAATGCGCGCTTTGCAGTTTTAAGTAGAGAAGAGATGCTTCCCTTCGCACCTCAGCCGGGCATTGAAATTCAGTGGTCACTTGAACGACCTCAAAAAGTCATTACGAGTACATGGAGTGCAGAACATCAAGGTTTTAGATGCAGAGTCGAAGATGACTATGCCGATAATTTTAGTATCGACGAATTTGATTTCGATGGATGCTTGGACGATGCCCCTGAACGAGGGTGGAAAGTTGAGTCGGCATATCCTGCTCAGAAAAAATAATTATGTGGGAGCACTCGGACGAAAGTGGACCTTAGGGATGCAGGACAGCAGATAAATTCTGAAGATGCAATGAAGTGGCAGCGTAAGGATAGGTGCCAAGATACCGCTGCCCATCCGGCAATCCTACAAAGATTGCCAGCGCTAAAACAGATTGCTATATTGCAAAACGACCAAACGAATTGGTTCGATCAAGATTCCCCACTAACTCCTCGTTTAGAAAGTATCGTTCATGAACCGGTTTGCCGCTTTACTCGTGGGTCTGTCTTTCAGCGCAGTGGCGCACACAGCGGCGGCAGCCGTGAAGGCCGGTGATCGGCTCCAAACATGCTTGCATCAGAAGCAGGAGCGCAGCGCAGCGATGCAGGCACGGGACTGGGAAGCGATGGAGAGGTTCGCGAACGCCTATATCAAGCGGTGCGCCGGTATTGACCGACCACGAGACTTTTCTACTGCCCACTGGGAAGCGGGCATGGCCGCAATGAAGCTCGGCCGACCTGCGAGTGCGCTGAAATACCTGGACCGCTGCATCGAGGTTTCCTATGCGAACGCTGCATGCCACGTCGAAAAGATCTACGTGCTCATTAGCATGCAGCGGACGGATGAAGCCCGCAAGTTGCATGCGACAGCCAACCGTCTGGTCAATGGCCAGGTGGAAGCAACGGAGCGCGCGCTGCGCGGGCCGGTAGCTGGAGTCGAGAAGGAGGCGCTGGAGATCGAACTCGAATCGTTACAGATTAGCCAGCGTTCGCTGGCGATGTACGGCGAAGAATTGGAGTAGCTCGCTTGTGTCGGCGACTTTGCCGCAATCGGTGTCCAACGCAGTAATGACGTGGTATGTGCCTCCGCTTCCTGAGCGCTCGAATGTCTGCAATGGGGCGTAAGCTGCCATTCAGCGACGGGCCATGGAGCTGTCCTGCTTAATCAGAAAACCAGCAAACTATGTCACGCCCCAAGTCGCCAGCCCAGGCTTTCCGGGCCAAGCGGGCCTGAAAAATGTCGAGGGCAAGGCGCGGCGACGCAGACAGTACGCATGTACGGCAAGGAAGCCGCAACGCAGCCATCGGCATTTTCTCAGGCCCGCGTCTCTGAACTGACCCCCGAAAGCAGCCACTCGTATCGCTCAGGAAGCTGCCGGTTTGTTCAGACGTTTTCTACATCACCTTCACGGCGCGGCCAATGTAAAGAATCGGTCCCGTTGGCCGTCCCGTCGGTGAACCGGTTTCCGGCTCCAGCGTGATTTCAAACAGCTGCTCGGCCTGCATCGGCGGCAGTTTGTCGAGTTTCAGCTTGAGTGTCTGCCCGGGCCGCACCAGGCCCAGCGAGACAGGGGCGCCCCAGTCCTTGCCCTTGGTCCAGAACTGCAGCGATTTCTGCTGCGGCACGGTGGTCGGTCCCAGCGGGATCAGGCTCAGGTCGCGGCTGTTTTTATTGCCGGCTTGAACGATCCAGCCGGGCGCCTTGTCCTGCGGCGCGACCAGCACCACCAGGTAGCCGGGGCCGCCTGGCGCCTGCAGCTGCATGGTCACCGTCACGGCCAGCGCGGTGGCGGCTGCCAGACCGCCGCCGGCCAGTATTCTCCAGAACGCCAGGCTGTTCCACCAGGCTTGCCAGCCGCCGGCCTGGCGTACTGCTTTTGGCGTGAACAGGGTCGAGGCGATGCGTGGCCACAGCTGTGGCGATGGTTCCGCCGGCGGCGCCAGGCTGGTCAATGGCAGCAGCCGCCGTTCCCAGGCATCGACGGCGTCGCGCAACAGCGTGTCGCGCGGCAGGCGCTGCTCGACCTCGGCGCGTTCAGGCGCCGTCAAGGTGCCCAGCACATATTCGCTGGCCAGGCGCTGCAGTTCTTCATCATTCAATGGCGTATTCATCCCATGCACTCCCGCAAGCTGGCCAGGCCGCGCTTGACCCAGGCTTTCACGGTGCCCAGGGGTGAGGCGACACGCTGCGCGATTTCGCTGTGCGAACAACCGTCGACATAGGCGTACAGGATGCAGTTGCGCTTGGATTCTTCCAGGTGGCCCAGGCAATCGTGCAGCTTGCCCATGTTCGCTTGCAGGGCGTACGCGTCACTGGCGTCACCGGCGTCCTCGCCCTGGCGTTCATGCAGCAGAGTTTCCACGGTATCCTCGTCGGCCGATATTTCATGGGCGCGCGCACGCGCCACGTTCAGCGCCTGGTGCCGCACCACCACATAGATCCAGCCCTTGCCAGTGCCGCGCGTGGCGTCGAAACTGCCGGCGCGGCGCCAGATGCTGAGAAAGGCGTCGTGCAGCACGTCTTCGGCCAGCGTCCGCTGGCGCACGATGCGCAGCGCCACGCCCAGCAGGTAACGGCTTTCCTGCTGGTACAAGGCCTGCAAGGCTTGCTGCTCGCCGCGCGCGCAGGCGCGCAGGGCGGCGTCGTAGTCGTAGGTGGCGGCTGGCGTAGGCAAGGTGGCGTCTGTCGGTTGGTTAGCAAGTTTTCAATGGATTATAGGCCAGAAAAGATCTTGCCAACCGACATGTTTCAACCGTTTCAGGCGGCTTTCCAGAAAATATAATCGGCCTGGTAAGGCACCCATTGTTTGGCGCCCAAGTTGCTGGCGCTGCAGGCGGACATCGGCGCCACGCCGCCTTGGGTGGCCACGCGCTGGATATAGCTCACGCCCTGCATCGCGCCGCTGCCGGTGGCGGGATTCGCCTTGACCAGCTGATACGGAATATTGCCGGCGCCGGCAGGCGCCACCGCTACCTGGGTTGCCGTCACGGCCGAACCATCGCGGCTGGCCCAGGTGGCCGGTGGTCCCACATAGGTGCCGACCTGCATGCCGCCGCGGTCATTGAGCACTGCGTCCGGCCCGCCAAATACCCATTCGTGGCCGCTCATGTCTTTTTTTGCCTTGCATTCATAGGCGATCTTGCCGACGCCCACAGTTTGCATCGCGACTTGGTGGCCATCGGGTACTTTCACGGGGGCCGGCAAATTATCTTGCGTATAGCGCGCGCTCATGGGCGCGCAGGCAGCGAGCAGCAGGGCGGCAAAGGGCAGGGCGAGGTGGCGTGGGGCGATGATGGCGTGCATGGCGGTCTCCTTGAGTGAGGGTTCAACCGATTGGTTGATACCAGTACTACCCGCGAGGAAACCGTTTGGATGCAGCAAGAAAAAAATAATTATGGTGGCGAATGATGCCGGTTCATGCGTGCCAGCACGCTGCGGATCAAGGGCAGGGCGACACTGGCGTTGCGCAGCAGAGCGCTGGCACGCAGCAACAGCGGCAGGGTGCGGCGCGGACGCAGCAACATCAGGCCCAGCACGGCGGCGCCCGCCATCAGCGGCAATTTCAGGCGCGCCATGAGGGCATGGCGCAGATTGCCGCCGGTCAAGGGTTCCAGCAGCAGATGCGTCTGCTCGCCCAGCGCCGCGCGCTGCAGCGTGCATTCGGCCAGCAGTGCGTCGCGCCGCTGCCTGGCGCTCAGCTTGATCTTGAGAGGGGGCAGGAGTTGGTCGTTCATGGTCGCTCCGATTCGCGCTGTGCCAGATGCTGCAAGGCGTCGAGGTCCTTGCTCAGTTCGTCCATGGTGAATGACAGCAGTTTGGGCTTGCGCAGAAAACTGGCGCGCACGCCGACCAGGGTGGCGATGGCGGCAACGATAAAGACGGTCGAGGAAATGGCGATGGCGGCAATGCGGTGCGTGTCCCAGAACATGACGATGACCAGGAACACCAGCAATACCAGGCCGACAAACAGCAGCAGCAGGGCCAGCATGGCCAGGCCCAGGTAAGTCAGGTAGCGCAGCGACTCTTCTTCCATTTCTACCGCCGCCAGTTTCAAGCGGGTGCGGATAATGTCGGCCAGGGTCGCCGCGACGCGGGCAGCATGTTGAACGATAGCCATGAACTGTCTTTCGTGTCGAAATGCAGGCGGCCGTGCCGCCCGGATGGAACAGGAAACTAGCGGCGCGAGGAGGCCAGCAGCAGGCCGAACAGCACGCCCACGACGGCGCCGGCACCGACCGCCTTCCATGGATTGTCCTGCACGTATTCATCGGTGGCCTTGGCGGCCTTCTTGGTACGGTCGACCAGATCTTCTTCCAGCTTGATCAGGTCTTTTTTGGCCGTATCGAGGGTGGCGATGAATTTTTCTTTCACGGCGCGGATGTTTTCGCCGGTCTGGCCGCCTGCATTGTCGAGCCAGCCTTCGGCTTCGCTGATGACGCCTTTCAGGTCGCCGATGACTTTATCGCGTGCCTGGCCGGCCTCGTCAATAATCTTGTCGCTGCTGGATTTGCCTGTTTGTATCGAGCTCATGTATTACCTCATCGGTGGGTGAAAGCACAGTGAAATACCAGTGTAGACAGCAGCGGCCAGTTGGTCTTGCGGCGCCTCAATGACTTCTGGGACGCAACACTTATGACTAGCGAAATGCAAAGTCGAGCACGACCCCCGCAAATACCGCTGCTCCTAGCCAGTTATTATGCCGGAATGCGGCAAAACACGGCATACGCTCGCGTGCGCGGATCAATGTGTAGTGATAAACCGCGCAGCCGGCCGCCACCAGCAGGCCCGCCACGTACCAGTAGCGCAGGCCCAAATACCAGCCGCATGCCAGCCACAGCAGCAGGAATACGGCATAGCACAGCATGATGATGGCCACGTCGTAACGCCCGAAGGTAATGGCCGAGGTCTTGATGCCGATCTTCAGGTCGTCATCGCGGTCGACCATGGCGTATTCCGTATCGTAGGCCACGGCCCAGAACACATTGCCTACCAGCAGCAGCCAGGCGACAACGGGCACAAAGTCCGAGATGGCGGCAAAGCCCATCGGAATGCCGAAGCCGAAGGCAATGCCCAGGTACGCTTGCGGAATCGCGAAGAAGCGCTTGAAGTAGGGATAGGTGGCGGCGATGATCACGGCCGCCACGGATAGCTGCTTGGTCAGCGCGTTCAGCGGCAGGATCAGGCAGAAGGCCGCCACCGTCAGCACGCCGGCCACGGCCAGGGCTTCCTTGCCGCTGATGCGCCCGCTCGTAATCGGCCGCTCGGCGGTGCGCTTGACGAATTTGTCGATATCCTGGTCGGCGTAGTCGTTGATGGCGCAGCCTGCCGAGCGCATCAGAAAGGTGCCGAGGATGAAGATCAGCAGCAGCCGCCAGTCCGGCACGCCTTGCTGCGCCAGCCACAGCGCGCACAGGGTAGGCCACAGCAGCAATACGGTACCGATCGGCTTGTCGAGACGGATCAGGCGAAAATACAGCGCCAGCTTGTTCATGGGCAACTCAATCTTGTAGGAGAGAAACGCCGATTATCGCAAATAGTATGATTATGTACTATTGTTGCTCAGGTTTCTTCCGTCAACAGCATGTCGATGCCGGGCAGCTTGCAGCTGGCGATGGCCGCGCACAGGGCGTCGATGGCCGCCTTGCGCGTGAAGCTCTTGCGCCAAAGCATCACCACCCGGCGCGACGGCGCCGGCGCGTCGAATTCGCGGTATTCCAGCATGCCGTCAACGGCGTGCATGTCCGGCACCGAGGCACGCGGCAGCACGGTCAGGCCGATGCCGCTGGCCACCATATGGCGGATGGTTTCCAGCGACGATCCCTCGAACGTGCGCTGCATGCCATTGCCGGGCGAGGAAAAGCGCGCCATTTCCGGGCACACTTCCAGTACCTGGTCGCGGAAGCAATGGCCGTTACCCAGCAACAGCATGGTCTCCGATTTCAGGTCTTGCGCGGCAATGCTCTGGCGCGCCGTCCACGCATGGTGGCGCGGCATGGCGACCACGAACGGTTCGTCATACAGGTCGTGCATGGACATGCCGTGCTCGGGCAGGGGCAGTGCCATGATGGCCACGTCCAGTTCACCCTGGCGCAGCAGTTCGAGCAGGCGCACGGTAAAATTTTCCTGCAAAATCAAAGGCATCTGCGGCACCTGGTCTATCATCGCTTTCACCAGCGGCGGCAGCAGGTAGGGGCCGATGGTGTAGATCACGCCCAGGCGCAAAGGCCCGGCCAGCGGATCCTTGTTCTGCTTGGCCAGCTCCTTGATGGCGGCCGTCTGTTCCAGCACGCGTTCGGCCTGGGCAATGATTTGCGCGCCCAGCGGCGTGACCGAGATTTCGGCGCCACCGCGTTCGAACAGCACCACGCCCAGTTCGTCTTCGAGCTTCTTGATGGCCACTGACAGGGTTGGCTGGGCAACAAAGCAGGCTTCGGCGGCATGGCCGAAGTGCTTGGCGCGCGCGACCGCCACGATATATTTCAGTTCAGTCAGTGTCATAGGGTGATTGAAACACAGGAAGTGCCTGCTTGCAATGAATGAAAGTGACGCGCGCGGCAAACTGTCGCGGCGATCGCGTATTGTAGCGGATCGCCCCCTATAATAGAGGCAGCAAGCCCCTTACTCTACTGTACTGAACAACGGAACCCCATGCCCGACTTTGAAACCAAACTATGCAGCCGCGAGGAACTGCAGGCGCGCGCCGCCGCCCTGCCGACACCAGTGGTCGTCACCAACGGCGTGTTCGATATCTTGCACCGGGGCCATGTGACCTATCTGGCGCAGGCGCGCGCGCTGGGCGCTTCGCTGGTGGTGGCGATCAATACCGATGCTTCCGTCAAGCGCCTGGGCAAGGGCGACGACCGTCCGCTCAACAGCTGCGAAGACCGCATGGCCGTGCTGGCCGCGCTCGAATCGGTGAGCCTGGTGGTGCCGTTCTCGGAAGACAGCGCGCTCGAAGTGGTGCAGGAAATCGAGCCCGGCATCTATGTCAAGGGCGGCGACTACGACATGACGGCGATTCCCGAAGGCAAAGCCGTGCTGGCCTATGGCGGCCAGGCGGTGGCGATCGACTTCGAACACGACCGCTCGACCACCAAGCTGCTCAGCAAGGTGCGTCAGCAATAATGCTCGCCAGATTGCGCACACGGCCGCTTGTGTGGCGGCCTGTTGCGTTTATACTATCGTGCTGGCGTGTGGTGTCGCGCCGCGCGCATGAACTTGGCCATGGCCAATGTTTCCTCATGGATAAAAAGGCGGTAATATGATCAACATGCCAAGGCTGCCGATCAATCAGCCGCAGCGCGTAGTGCCGCCTTTCCTGTTACGCCACGTCCCATGGCGGTCATCGTTTGCGACAGAAGAAATCAATGGATCATAAAACCACGGGAGAATGGCTGCTGCAATCGGGCGTATGGATTGCCGATGAAGCCCAGTCAGGCCTGCAATTTGAACGTAGCGCTTCAGGCAAGGCGGTGTCACCGCGTCTGACCAGCGACGATATCGGCCAGCTGATGCGCACGCACCGCCTGCCCGGCGACGCAAGCGTGCATTTTCCGCCCGAATTCCATTTCAGTCCGTTTACGGGCGCTACCCTGCAGGCGCCGCCTACCGCTGGCCAGGCCAGCGCCTGGGTGCCGCCGTTTGGCGCGCGCCCGCTCAACAGCAGCGCCATGCCTGGCGCCACCGGCCTGCGCCAGACGGCCGTGCCGATGAAGCTGGCACGCAGCCCGGCGCGCGACGAGCCTGCCGACGCGCTGGCCAATGCGGATCCCGACGCTACCTTGCCCACGCCGCCACCTGGCGAGCACGCGTTTTTCTCGGCCCGTTTCGGTACCACCGGCGCGGCCCTGCTGGCGCTGGACGCGCGCAAGGGTTCCCTGTACGGCTGGCTGCCCGGTTCGCAGCACTGGCTGGCGCTCGAGTCCTCGCAAGGCGGCCTGCTGTCCGAATGCCTGCTGGGCGAGACGGCCTGGCGCGCCGAGCTGGCCACCGGCTGGAACAGCCGCCTGTATGTGCCCAGCGGCCACGGCCTGGCCTGCGTCACGCCCGACCTTCCATCTCTGACCTACCAGGTCGAGCATTTCGGCGATGCGCCGTCGGCGGCCGCGCCCAGCTGGTTCCAGGGCCGGCTGTGGGCGCCGCTGCAAGGACCGGACGGCGTGATCCGTTTCCTGAACCTCGACATGCAGCATGCCCTGGGCGCCGAAGTGCTGCTCGACGGCGCGGTGGTGCCGGGCCGTGCCAGCGCGCCGGTAGCCTATGGCCGCAGCGTGATCTGGCCATGCGAGCACGGTCAGTTGCGCCTGCAGCAGCGCCAGGACGGCGGCATGGCGGCATCCTGGACACCGTGGCCGGCCGGCCTGCAGCCGCAATTCGATTTCGGCTGCCCCTACCTGTCGCGCGACGGCGACTTGTGGCAGCTGTGCTTTGATGTGGGCGCCGACCGTTACCTGTACCTGAAACTGGGCACCGCAAATGAAACCGTGGAGGCGATGGAGCCGCGCCTGTGCTCGGGCAGCTTCAATTACCGTTTTTCCACCAAACTGAAAACTGCGCCCTGGCTGGAACTGGAGCGCGGCAATGACGGTGGCAGCAGCAAGTCGGTGATGCCGCTGCTGGAAGCGGGCGAGACCGTATTGGGCGTGCGCTTTGAAACCCGCAGCAGCTTGGACAGCGTGCTGCGCTCGGAAGAGCGCATGTATGCGCAGTTGCTGCAGGATGACGGCGTGCGCGAAATGCCGTTCCACGCTTTTTCAGTGGCCGAACCGTGGCGCATGCGCCTGTTTGCGCACCAGGGCACGCTGTGGGCATATCACCCGCTGCTCACGCGTATCGATGGCTGGAAGCTGCAAGCATGAAATTGATTCCGCGCTTGTTTGCCGCCGTCGCCGCAGTGATCACCCTGGCCACCAGCCTGCCGCTGCAGGCGGCCGGCATCCAGCAAGCCTTTCTGGTGCAGAACTCGGGCTGGATGGAACCGTTTTATACCGATCAGCAATCGCAGCTGAAAGCGCTGGTGGGTGCCGTGGCGCAGGCCGCCAGCACGCCTGAGGACCAGCTGTTTCTGCTGGCCTTCAGCCAGAGCAGCGGCAGCAATGTCTCGCCCGCGCTGCTGGGGCAGGGGCGCGGCGCGGCAGCCATCAACGCACAGCTGGCGCCGCTGGGCCTGGCCCGCAAGGGCAATGGCGGCGCGCTGGCCGATACGGACTTCCAGGAAGCCGTGACGAAAACCATCACCGGCCCGTTTCGTTCGGCGTCCGGCATCGTGTGGATTTTTACCAATAACAAGAACAGTCCCAACAACGACAGCCAGACGGCCGAGCGCAACCGCGATTTCTATCGCCTGCTGCACCTGGAGCCGTCGATTACCAAGACGCTGGTGTTTCCTTTGCGCATGCCTGTGCAAGGCAAGCTCTACAGCGCCAAGGGCTTGATGGTGTATGCGCTGGCCTACGGCCAGCCGGCCGCCGACGCCCTGACGCGCATCCAGGCCGAAGGGCGTTTGTCGAAAGTGCTGACGCGCGCGCCGGCCCGCTTGAAACCGGTCGACCAGGATGCCGTGCGCATCGTGCCGCAGTCGGTCAAGAACAGCCCGAACGTGCACGCCAGCCTGGGCCGCGATGGCCGCACCATCGTGCTCGACGTGGAAGCTGCCAGCCTGGTGCCCAGCGTCGTGCTGCAGGCCTCGCTGCAAAACATGTTTTTCCCGTATGTGATCGAAAACGCCACGGTGCAGGCGGCGCTGGCCGGCCAGGCGGCGCCGCTGCAGGTGACGCCCGATACCATCAAGGGCTTGCAGCCGGGCGCCAGCCAGTCGGTCGAAGTGCGCTTCGACTTGCCGATGGCACAGATTCCTTCGCCGTGGTCGGCCCAGGCATTGTCCGCCATGGGCAAGCAGGTCTTGCTGCCGATGACGGCGACGGTGGGCCTGGCCGGCCAGCGCCTGGCGCTGTCGTCCGGCTTTGCCACCGAACTGCAGGAACTGTTCCCCGGCGACCCGATCTCGGAAGTATTTACGCCGCCCGACAGCGTGCGCGCGTCGCAGGCCACCGTGCCTTTGCTGGTGCGCATCCAGTATCCGCTGCTGCCGGTGCTGCTGATTATCGGCGCGATCTTGCTGCTGGTGCTGGCGTTTGTGCTGTTCGGCCTGCTGGGCACGCGCAGCACGCGCTACCGCGTGATGGTCGACGGCGTGGCGCGCCAGATCATGCTCAAGCCGTTCAAAAGCGTTGTCATTCGTGACGATGGCGGGCGCGATATCGGTGAACTCAAGCGTGGCCTGGGCAAGCCGTCCGTGGTCCGCGTGGCCGAGGGCCACCAGCTGACGCTGGGCTGATCACTTTTCCTGTTTTATATTTTACTTTTCGAGGCAGACGATGGCACAAGATACTCCCAAAGACAACGCAGGCTTTACCTTGCCACCCCCGGCAGCCACGCCGGCCGAGCAGGCCGCTCCTGCCGCCTCGGCTGCGCCGGCAACCACCGCCAGCGTCGAGACCGCGCCAGCGCTGGACCAGGTCGGCGCCACCGACACCTCATCGCGCGACACGCTGATCGGCGGCGCCGTGCTGCTGGTGCTGTTCGTGGCCTTTTTCTTTGCCAAGAACGCCTACGCCAACGGCCTGGTGGGCAAGCGCGTGTCGCCGAACAAGGCCAATGCCTCGGGCTGGTGGCTGTTCATTTTCCTGGCCAGCCTGGCCACCGCCGTGGTGCTGGCGGCCGTGAATTCGCATAAATTCCTGGCGCCTCTGTTCATGGGGCCGCTGGTGCTGGTCGGCCTGGTGGCGCTGGTGCTCACATTTACCTCCAGCAAAAACTGATTGCCCGCGCCGGCACCGAACTCCCGTTAAGGAAACACCATGTCAGACACACTGAACCAGACCACCGCCGCGCCGGGCGAGCGCAAGCAGGACAAGATCATCGATTTGCGCCCCACCTTGTTTATCGGCGTGGGCGGCACCGGCATGCAGGTGCTGATGCGCGTGCGCCGGCGCATTCTCAATACCTTGTGGGGCAACCCCGGCCAGCGCCAGCGGGTCGACAAGCTCGATGAGTTTCCGGTGGCGCAGTTCATTCATTTTGACCTGGACAGTGGTGCGGTGGTGGAAAGCGGCGAGTCGCAGGCGCAGGACCTGCAATTCGACCTGCTGAAATTTACCGACGATGAAAAGATCGTCGGCTCGTTTGACGCCGACAAGTACGGCCGCGACGACGATTCGCTCGAGCGCTATCCGCATATCAAGGAATGGCTGCCGCTGACGCCGCAAAAAATCCGCGACCTGAACTTCGACATGCAGGCCGGCGCCGGCCAGGTGCGCGCCGTGTCGCGCCTGTACTTCTTCGACAAGTACAGCAAGGTGCGCGACAAGATCCGCCTGAAGCTGAAGAATTTGAAAGCCGGCCTGTCGCACGAGCGCCAGTTGAGCGAACTGGGCCTGCGCATGGAGCCGGGCCGCTTCCGTATCGTGGTGGTCGGCTCGGTGGCCGGCGGCACCGGTTCCGGGTCCTTCCTTGACATGGGTTATCTGGCGCGCTGGATCGCCGAGACCGAGGTCGAGCATGCGGACGTGGAACTGATGCTGTTCCTGCCGAGCGGCTTTACCAAAAACAACAAGGACCGCACCGAGGGCAATGGCTATGCGGCGCTGATGGAGATGGAATCGGCGATGATGGGCAACCAGGGCTATCTGAGCCGCTGGGACAGCTATGACCGCCCCAAACTGGCGCGTTCGCCGTACAGCGAAGTGTTCCTGGTCGATTCGGGCAACCTGGCCCAGCAGCATACCGACAGCGTCGACGACATCTATCACATGGTGGCCGACTCCCTGTTCGAAGATTTCGCCTCGGCCGACTTTGCGCGCGCCAAGCGCTCGATCGCCGTCAACCAGGCGCAGCACAAGAATTCGATGTACAAGGCGCCGGTGCCGCAGAACCGCTTCGGCGACATGCGTTTGTATTTCTCGCAGCGCTACTCCTCGTTCGGCATGGCCGTGCTCGATACACGCCAGGAAGCGGCGCGCGATGAACGCGCCCACCGCTGGGCCGGCGCCATGCTGAAAGCGTTTTTTGGCGTGGGCGGCGTCGATGCCGGCGCCAACCGCGCCAATGACAGCCAGCGCAACGAGTTCCTGGCCGCGCACATGGGCTTGCGTGCCCTGCCGTTCGACGACTTCCCGGTGTTTTCCGACAAGAGCATCGAGCTGAAGCGCTCGAATGGTGCGTTCGAAGATTTCCAGATGGTCGACGACCTGCTGGCCGAACGCCAGGGCAATTTGCTGGCCGGCGTGGAAGAACGCGTCAACCGCCGTGTCGACGAGATCCGTACCGGCTATGACCGCAAGGAATGGCCGGCCCAGCTGCGCGACGCCGTGCGCCAGCTCGAACGCGACGCCGTGCGCGACCAGGATTCCACCGCCGACACCACCGAAGACCGCATCGCCAAGCGGCGCGCGGAATTGTTCGGTCATATCAAGCAGGTGGTGCGCGACCAGTTGTATGGCTACCTCGATAACAAGGAATTCGGCGGCCTGGAGTATGTGCTGTCGCTGGTCGAACAGATGAAGGACCGCATCGAAGCGCCCGGCAGCGGCCTGATCGCACAGATCGACACGAATGCCGAGCGCTATCGCGAAATCAAGGAAGCCGTGCGCACGCGCGAATACGAGCGCCTGCTGAACAACCTGGAACAGACCCGTGGCGGCTTCTTCGGCAGTGGCGAGAAACAGGCCGGCGTGGTGATGGACCATTTGCGCACCGAGATCGCCAATGCGCTCAAGTTCCACCTGCGCGCGCGCGCCGCCGACGAGGCGGTATTGCTGCTGCGCGACATTTCGCGCTGGCTGGGCAACCGCACCGGCGTCGACGCCGAAGGCCGCGCCGTATGGAATGGCCTGGTCGGCGAGCTGCAAGTTGGCCGCGCCGCCGTGCTCGACATGCTGAACCAGTTGCAGACCGCCAACGTCATCGTGCAGAAAGACCTGCAGAAAGACCATGCGACTGCCATCGTCGTGCCCGTTACGCTGGCCGATATCGCCATGCCGAGCGCGGCCACCTTGCGCGACTGGGCCGATGAGGCCTTCAAGGACATCGGCGGCTCCAAGACCTTGTTCCCGATGCTGGGCGACGTGGCCAAGCGCGGCGAAATCCTGAACAAGGTCAAGCGCATGGCGGAAAACCGCCTGGCAAGCATGGGCGTCAATGACCAGGATGCGGCCCGGGCCGACCCGCTGTTTGTCGCGCTCGACCAGATGGACCCGGCGCGGCGCCAGGATTATTTCCGCAAGCTGCTGGCCTGCGCCATGCCGTGGATCGACGCCAACATGGTGGGCGAATTCACCGTCAAGGCCGACCAGTACAAATGCGTGATCGGGGTGACGGGCGCGGTGGCCTTCAAGGCCAAATTCGGCGCCGAAATCAATGCCTGCGTGCAGACCCAGGCCGGCATTACCAGCAGCCAGGTCGAGATCGTGGAAACCGGCATTGCCGGGCGTGCCGTCTGCTATTGCGAACTGGCTGGCGTGCCGCTGACGGTGCTGCGCGGGCTGGAGGGCTGGCGCACCAGTTATCGCAAGGAAAGCGACGAGGAAAAAGCGCCGATCCATACACATATCGACACGACCCAGTTCAACCATCCGATCTCGCCAAGCACCGATGAGATCCGCATGATGGCCGAACACTTCGGCCTGTTCCTGAAAGCCGTCATGCTGGGCATCCTGACGCGCCACAGCGGAAGAGTGGTGCCGCTGGGCCAGTATCTGTTTGCCATGGGGCGTGGCGACTTGCGCCGTATCGGCAACGAGCGCCTGATCCGCCAGAATGGCTTGCATAATGTGTTCCATGGCCTGATCGAATCGCGCGTGGCCGAGCGCCTGGCCGAGTTCGATGCGGTGCAAACCGTGGCGCTGGCCGCGCTGGCCAGTTACTACGCCGACGAGGTGTACACGCCGCGCGTGGTATCGATCAATGGTGGCGTGCAGCTGGACAACAAGGGCTTCGGCAATGCCATCGCCCGTGAAATCGCCGCCGACCTGCGCGAGAGCGCGCGCCGCAAGGGCATGACCGACGCCGAAGTCACCAAGCTGGAGGAAAAGCTGTACCAGAACCTGAAGCGCTGGGCCAATGTGATACCGGAGTCGGACGCCGACGCGCACGAGTGGGAAGTGCAGCCGCCCGGAGAAAGTGGCTTGCCGCGACTCAAATTTGCCATCAAGCCTGAAATGCTGGAAGCGGGCGCCTTGCAGGCGCTGTTTGCGCCGGCAGCGGCAGCAGCGCCGGCGGCCACGGCGTTTGCCGCAGCGACGCTGGCGCCGTCCTCGATGCCGTCGCTGGCGCCGGTCGAGCACCAATATATGCTGGGCATCGACAACAAGCCGCAAGGGCCGTATACGGCGCAGCAGATTGCGCAATTCGTGCGCGCCGGCCAGATTGTGCCGGCCGCCACCAAAGTCTGGCGTGAAGGCATGCCGGCCTGGGTTGAATTGACGCAATTGCCTGAGCTGGCCTCGGCGTTGTTCAGTTCGATGCCGTCGCTGTCGCCGCCGCAGCTTTAATGAAGGACGTGTTGTGAACAAGTGTGTCAAGTGTCAATCGGTGCTGGTCGGTGGCGTACCGTTCTGTCCGTTTTGCGGCCATGGAGTGACGGGTGCCGCCGTGCCGCCGCCGTTGCCGAAACCGGTGGCGGCCGCTGTGCCGTCGCCACCGCTGGCGCAGCCCAAGCCGGCGCCCGTGCCCAAGCCGGAGCCCAAGCCGGAGCCCAAGCCGGAGCCCGTGCCTGCGGCTAAACCGCCGCCGGTGATTCCGGTCACGCCGCCTCCGGTACCGAAGGCCGAGCCGAAAGCCGCAGAACCCAGGCCCGTGCCGAAAGCCGAACCGAAGCCGGTGCTGCCGCCCGCACCACCGAAAAAATGGCCGCGCTGGCTGGCCGGCATCGCCGTGCTGGCGCTGGTGATTGTGTATATGAACGGCAAGCCCGGCGGCAAAAGCGAGTCGGCCTGCAATGACGCCATCGACAGCGGCCTGAAGCTGGTTGCCAATGGCAGCCTCGATGGCGCGCGCGGCAAGCTCGCCACCGCCAGGCTCGCATGCACCGGCAAGTCCAGCGCCAAGGCCGAGGACTTGCAGGCGGCCATCGGCAAGGCCGGCGCGGCCAGCAGCGGCTGCCAGCGCAGCGTCAAGGCAATTGAAAACGCGCTCGACGGCAAGCGCTTGCAAAGCGCAGGCGAGGCCATCGCCAAGCTCGACGTTGACTGCACCGGTGCCGCCAGCGTGGAGTCCCTGCGCAAGCAACTGGCGCGCCAGCAGGCGGCGGCCGCCTCGGTACAGGTGGGCGTGCGCCAGGCGCTCGACAACAAGGATGCATCGGCTGCGCAAAACGGCATCGCCAAGCTCGAAGCGATCGACCGCGAATATCCGGAACTGAAGCAGCTGAAGGCCGAATTGCAGGCATTGAATACGCCGGCGCCGGCTCCCACGCCTGTGCCCGCGCCCGCACCGGTTGATGCGGCGCCAACGCGCCCCATCCAGACCGAACCTGCTGCGCCGCGCGTGGTCGAACGTCCAGCGCCTGCCGTCGACAATGGCGCGGCCATGCGCAACGAGATGGCGCAGTCTTTCCTGCGCGACGCCGAACGGGCGATGGCCGATGGCCGTTTTGACGCCGCCAAGACCTATCTGGACAGCGCGCGCCGGGTCGATCCGAACAACCCGCGCATCGACAGCCTGTCGCGTCGCATCCGTGACCGCGAGCACCAGGTGTTGCAGACGGAAACCACGATTAAATAAGTCACTTTGGAGCTCATATGAACAAGACCACTTTGCGCGCTGCCGCCGCCCTGACCCTGACCGCCATGCTGGCCGGCTGCGCGACGGCGCCCGGCAACCCGAACGGCGTGCGCCAGGATACGCAATACCCGCAAGGCGGGCAGAATCCCCAGGCCGCCACCAGCGACGACCCGTGCAGCGTCGGCGCGACGGCCGCCGCCGGCGCGGCCGTTGGCGCCTTGCTCGGTGGCCTGATCAGCGGCAAGAGCGGCATTGTCAAGGGCGCGGCAATTGGCGGCGGCCTGGCCGCTGCCGGTTGCCTTGCCATCAACGTCAATTCGCGCCAGACCAAGACGGCGGCGCAGGCCGACCGCGACTATATCCGCGCGCGCGGCGCCTTGCCACGCGAGCCGCAAGTCGTGTCATACACGCCGCAGGTGAGCGCGGCCACCGTCAAGCGCGGCCAGCCGTTCAAGGTCACATCGGTGGTGGAACTGGTCAAC
The DNA here is from genome assembly GCF_057291295.1 of Janthinobacterium sp. 1L-D-8-B-C4. Classification (NCBI taxonomy): domain Bacteria; kingdom Pseudomonadati; phylum Pseudomonadota; class Betaproteobacteria; order Burkholderiales; family Oxalobacteraceae; genus Janthinobacterium; species Janthinobacterium sp. 1L-D-8-B-C4. The sequence continues at coordinate 87,240 of NZ_JBXAVX010000008.1, read as the reverse complement.
GGCAGCGCGCAAAGCGTCAACGATGTGCGCGAAGAACTGGTGGTGCTCGACCCGCAGGGCCAGCCCTTCAAGTCCGGCTCGAAGTCGCTGGCCAGCAACAACAGCACGGGCGGGCGCTTTGAAAACTCGTTCGAGCTGACCTTGCCGGCCGGCGTGTCGCAGGGCGTGTACGGCGTCAAGACCAATCTGTATGTCAACGGCAAGCTGGCCGCCACGCGCGACCTGCGCACGCAGCTGGTGATCATGGATGTGGACACGGGCACCAACGCGCAGCTGGCGCTGCGCTGATTGTGTATGCGAATCCGTAGGTCGGGTTAGCGCGCAAGCGCGTAACCCGACAACACCAGCGGCGCCAACAATGTTGTCGGATTACGGCCCCTTTGGGGCCTAATCCGACCTACGCGCCGCCGGCGTAGCCATGCTGGCGCCACGCTTCGTATACCACCACCGCGACCGTATTCGACAGATTCAGGCTGCGGTTGTCCGGGCGCATCGGCAGGCGGATGCGCTGTTCGCCGGGGAAGCTGTTGCGCAGTTCCGGGTCCAGGCCCTTTGTTTCCGAACCGAACACGAACACATCGCCGGGCAAGAAGGCCAGTTCCGCAAACGGGCGCGAGCCGTGCGTGGTCATGGCGAACATGCGCGCCGGATCGGGCCCGGTGTCGGCGATGAATGCGTCCCAGTTCTTGTGTACTTTCATCGTGGCGTAGTCGTGGTAGTCGAGGCCGGCGCGCTTCATTTTTGAATCGTCGAGCGGAAAGCCCAGCGGTTCGATCAGGTGCAGCTGCACGCCCGTATTGGCGCACAGGCGGATGATATTGCCCGTATTGGGTGGAATTTCCGGATTGACCAACACTACATGAAACAAGACGTTCTCCTCATAAATAATCAATTAACGCATTAACGGGGCGGCGTGCGCGCCGCCACCAGCACGGTGACCTTGCGCGCGCCTGCGCGTTTCAAGGCGGCCGCCAGCGCGTGGACGGTGTGGCCGCTGCTCATCACGTCGTCGACAATGCCGACATGGCAGCGTGCAAGCTGCGCCGCATATGCCGGTTCAACAATAAAGGCGTGCGCCAGGTTGGCCCGCCGTTCGCGCGGCGCTACCCCGCTTTGCGCCCGCGTTTCGCGCACGCGCAGCGCCAGCCGCGGCTGCAAGGCAATGCCAAGCTGGCGCGCCAGCGGACGCGCAATTTCCAGCGCCTGGTTGTAGCCGCGCTCGACCAGGCGGGCCGGGCCCAGCGGTACCGGGCACAGCAGTTGCGGCGCATCCCAGTTGTTTTCCTGCTGCACGGCCGCCGCCAGCAATTGCGCGAACAGCGGCGCCAGCGCCAGGCGCGCGCCAAACTTCAGTTGCAGCAACAGCTGGTCGACCGGCGCCGCATAGTCCACCGCCGTCCAGGTGGCGTCATAGGCTGGCGGCCGGCGCAAGCAGCGTCCGCACAGCTGGGCCACATCGGTCAGCGGATTGGCGCACTGGCGGCAGCGGCGCCGCGTCTGTTCCAGGTATTGTTGCCGGCAAGGCGAGCACACGACGCCACGGCAACTGCCGGCGCACAGCGCGCACTGGGCCGGCAGCAAGCCGCCAAGCACCTCGTGCCAAAAAGTCGTCCTGATCGCCATGGCCGTGTTCCATGTACACTGCCGACATTATCTCATCTCACCCGATTCGACATGTCAGTTCCCACTACTCCGCCCAAAATGAGTGCGCCCATCGATGCGGTGCACGTCCGTGATTTCTTTTCCCGCCCGGCGCGCGTGGCGCCGTCCGATTTTTTGCGCCGCGAAGTGTCGTCGCGCATGCACGAGCGCCTGGAGCTGGTGAAGATCGCTCCCTTGCGCGTGCTTGACGCCGGTTGCGGCCCCGGCGCCGACCTGGCGCAGCTGCACAAGGATTATCCGGCCGCGCAGATTCTCGGCCTGGACGCGGCGCAAGCGATGGTGCAGGCGGCGCGCGCGCCGGCCAGCAAATTATCGGGCCTGAACCAGTTCCTCAGCAAGCTGCTGCCGGCCAAGACGGGCGTGGACTTGCTGTGCGGCGACCTGGGCGACTTGCCGCTGGCGCCCAGTAGCGTCGACCTGGTGTGGTCCAACCTGGCGCTGCACTGGCATGCTCAGCCCGACCGCGTGTTTGCCGAATGGCGCCGCGTGCTGCGCCTCGACGGCCTGCTGATGTTCTCCTGCTTCGGTCCCGACACCTTCCGCGAACTGCGCGACGCCTTTGCCGAAGCCGACCTGTTTCCGCACGCCTTGCCGTTTGTCGACATGCATGACTTTGGCGACATGCTGGTAGAAGCGGGCTTTTCCACGCCGGTGCTGGATATGGAAATCATTACCGTCACCTACGATACGCCGGAAAAACTGCTGGCCGATGTACGCGCTTTTGGCGGCAATCCGCTCACCACGCGCCAGCGCGGGCTGATGGGGAAAGCTGCATGGCAGCGCATGCTGGCCGCGCTGGAAAAAATGCGCCGCCCGGATGGCAAGCTGGGGCTGACTTTTGAAGTGCTTTATGGCCATGCTTTTCGTCCGGCCCCGCGCGTCACGCGCAATGGCGAGGCGATCATTCGTTTTGATTTGCCAAGAAAATAAGCCAGACCTGGTCGCCATTTCAGGCGATTGCGCTACAACCGTTGCAAACCGCGCCGCCATTGCCGGCGCGGGTCCATGCACACTGCATATTTCTTGATGGATTCAACTTTTCTTGCTTATAATCCTTGATTGTTTTGTCAGCTTGTTAAGCTAAAAAACAAGGGCCGTGCAAAAAATAAAAACGCAAAGCAAGCCACGCTCGAAGTTAGTGCATTAGTATAGTAATCATCTTGCATGCAGGGACACTGCAGAGAGATGGAAAAACAGGGTTTCAGCATGGTGGTCCGGCGCGGTTTTTTTTGTCGACCAGCCAGCATGGAATCTGCTGGTGCTACAGGCTTGCGGCGGCGGTCGGGCCGTTGAGCTTTCATGGAGGAGCGGCAGCGGGGGAGTACGGAGGTTTCCGCAGCCGTTTAAAATATCGTTATTTTTTAGGTGGTTGGGGAAAACATGACTTATGCAAAGCGACTGCTATCGTCGATGCCGGGACTATTGCTGCTAGCGGCTGGCAGCGGACAATGGGCCATGGCGGCACCTGCCGCCTCCACCTATCCCGGCACGGGCGGTCCGGTGCCCTTCGAGATGAATCTGCAACCGCCGGCGACCCAGATCGCCCATGAAATCTACGATTTGCACACCTGGATGATGGTCATCTGCCTGGTGATCTTCGTGGCCGTGTTCGGCGTCATGTTCTATTCCATCTTCAAGCATCGCAAGTCGCTGGGCCACAAACCGGCCACCTTCCACGAAAGCACTACCGTCGAGATCGCCTGGACGGTGGTGCCTTTCCTGATCGTTATCGGCATGGCGCTGCCAGCCACGCGCACCGTGGTCGGCATGAAAGATACGTCGAATGCCGACATCACCATCAAGGCCACCGGCATGCAGTGGAAATGGGGCTATGACTACCTGAAAGGCGAGGGGCAGGGCATTTCCTTCCTGTCCAACCTGTCCACGCCGCGCTCGCAAGTGGGTGCCCCAGGCGCGCCGCCGACCGAAAAGCGCGGTGAAAATTACCTGATCGAAGTCGACAATGAAGTGGTGGTGCCGGTCAATAAAAAGATCCGCATGGTGCTGACCGCCAATGATGTGATCCATGCCTGGTCGGTGCCCGCGTTTGGCGTGAAACAGGATGCGATCCCCGGTTTCGTGCGCGACACCTGGTTCAAGGCCGACCATATCGGCACCTTCCGCGGCAACTGCGCCGAACTGTGCGGCAAGGAACACGCCTTTATGCCGATCGTCGTGAAAGTTGTCTCCGCTGACGACTACAAGGCCTGGGTCGACGTGAAACAGAAGGAAATGGCGGCGCTGGCCGACGATCCGAACAAGACCTGGACCATTGACGAGCTGAAGGTCAAGGGCGAAAAAGTGTATGCGGCCAACTGCGTGGTGTGTCACCAGGCAACCGGCAAGGGCGTGCCGGGCGCCTTCGCGCCGCTCGATGGCTCGCCGGTCGTCAATGGTCCGAAAGCGGCGCAGATCCATGTCTTGCTGAACGGGCAAAAGAGCGGCAAGTATCCGGCGGAAATGCCAGCCTGGAAACAACTGTCGGACACCGATATCGCGGCAGTAATCACTTACACCCGCAATAGCTGGTCCAACAAAGCCGAAGAAAACATCGTTCAACCAGCCGAAGTTGTGGCTGCACGCAAGTAATCAGGAGCCGCAGATGAGCACGAGCACTAGCACCCTGGACCGCGCCGGTCACGATCTTCACGACCACGCCCACGACCATAGTCACGATCACCCCACCGGCTACCGCCGCTGGCTGTTTGCCACCAACCACAAGGATATCGGCACCCTGTACCTGTGGTTCTCCTTCATCATGCTGCTGTCGGGCGGCGTGCTGGCGCTGATGATACGCACCGAGCTGTTTCACCCGGGTCTGCAGTTCTTCCACCCGGAATTTTTCAACCAGCTCACCACCATGCACGGTCTGGTGATGGTGTTCGGCGCCATCATGCCGGCCTTTGTCGGCTACGCCAACTGGATGATCCCGCTGCAGGTGGGCGCCTCCGACATGGCCTTTGCGCGCATGAACAACTTCTCGTTCTGGCTGCTGCCGCCGGCCGCCATTTTGCTGGCGACGTCGTTCCTGGTGCCCGGTGGCGCCACCGCTGCCGGCTGGACCCTGTACGCGCCGCTGTCGACGCAGATGGGCCCTGGCATGGACATGGCAATTTTCGCCATGCACCTGATGGGCGCCTCGTCGATCATGGGTTCGATCAACATTATCGTCACCATCCTGAACATGCGCGCACCGGGCATGACGTTGATGAAAATGCCGATGTTCTGCTGGACCTGGCTGATCACGGCGTACCTGCTGATCGCCGTGATGCCGGTGCTGGCCGGGGCAATTACCATGACCCTGACCGACCGCCATTTCGGCACCTCGTTCTTCAACGCGGCCGGCGGCGGCGACCCGGTCATGTACCAGCACATTTTCTGGTTCTTCGGCCACCCCGAGGTCTACATCATGATCTTGCCGGCCTTCGGCATCGTCTCGCAGATTTTGCCCGCGTTTGCCCGCAAACCGCTGTTCGGCTACGCCTCGATGGTGTACGCCACGGCCTCGATCGCGATTCTGTCGTTCATCGTCTGGGCGCACCACATGTTTACCACCGGCATGCCGGTGACCAGCCAGCTGTTCTTCATGTACGCCACCATGCTGATCGCCGTGCCGACCGGCGTGAAAGTGTTCAACTGGATCGCTACCATGTGGAAGGGCTCGATGACGTTCGAGACGCCGATGCTGTTCTCGGTCGGCTTCATCTTTGTGTTTACCATGGGCGGCTTTACCGGCCTGATCCTGGCCGTCACGCCGATCGACATCCAGCTGCAGGATACCTATTACGTGGTGGCGCACTTCCACTACGTGCTGGTGGCCGGTTCGCTGTTTGCGCTGTTTGCCGGCTTCTATTACTGGTCGCCGAAATGGACCGGCCATATGTACAACGAGACGCGCGGCAAGATCCACTTCTGGCTGTCACTGATCACCTTCAACGTGACGTTCTTCCCGATGCACTTCCTGGGCCTGGCCGGCATGCCGCGCCGCTACGCAGACTACCCCGCGCAGTTCACCGACTTCAACATGATCGCCTCGATCGGTGGTTTCGGCTTTGGCCTGATGCAGGTGTATTTCCTGGTCTTCGTGGTGATCCCGACGATTCGTGGCGGCAAGGCCGCGCCGGCGAAACCGTGGGAAGGTGCCGAAGGGCTGGAGTGGACCGTGCCGAGTCCGGCGCCGTTCCATACGTTTGAAACCCCACCGACCGTGAAGTAAGCTGCCATGAGTGAGCGTAATAGTGGACGCAAGAAGCCGAACAACCTGCGCACCGGGCTGATCCTGGCGGCGCTGGCGGCGTTCTTTTTCCTGTCCGTGTTTGCCAAGCGGCTGTGGCTGTGACATGACGACGCCCACGCCCATGGCGCCGCAGCAGGAGCCGCAAATGCGTGGCCTGAACCGCCAGATGCTGGGCAAGCTGGTGGTCATTGCCTGCGTGATGTTCGGCTTTGGCTATGCCCTGATTCCGGTCTACAAGCAAATTTGCGAAGTAATGGGCATCAATGTGCTGACGCAAAAGGATGGCACGGTCGCTTGGGACAAGAATACGCAGGTCGACGCCACCCGCAGCATTACGGTGGAATTCGACGGCAATTCCCAGGGGCCATGGCGTTTTCGTCCGGTGGTCTCGAGCATGCAGGTGCATCCGGGCGAACTGGTGACGGTGCTGTATGAAGTGGTCAACACGCAGGGGCGCACGGTGAACGCGCAAGCGATACCGAGCTATGCGCCGCAAAGCGCCACGCCGCATTTCAAGAAGGTCGAGTGCTTCTGCTTCCAGCAGCAGACCTTGAAGCCGCATGAAGCGCGGCAGATGCCGGTGGTGTTCTTCCTCGATCCGGCGCTGCCGAAGGAAGTGAAGACCATCACCCTGTCGTACACGTTTTTCGAGATTGCCGGCCTGAGCCAGGCTCAGACGCCGGTGGTGCAGTAATGAACGAGCCGCGCAAACCGCAAGCGTCGTTCCTGTATTCATTGAAGGCCGTGATCTGGGCGTTTACCGGTTTGCGGCGCAAGAGCGATTTCGATACGGATTCGGCCAGGCTGAACCCGGTGCATATCGTGATTGCCGGCCTGCTGGCAGTCGCTTGCCTGGTCGGCATATTGATTGCCATCGTGAGCCTGGTCGTACCATAACTATATAAACGAGGAGATGAGAATGAGCGCCAACCACGCCGCCGTACCCTATTATTTCGTACCCGGGCCATCGAAGTGGCCGATGCTGGGCGGCGCCAGCCTGCTGTTGACCATGATAGGCGCGTCGGCCTGGGTCAATGATATCGCCTGGGGACCGTACCTGAACTACGTGGGCCTGGCCGGTATTTTGCTGGTGCTGTATTTCTGGTTTGGCGACGCCATCGGCGAATCGGAAAAAGGCCTGTACAGCGAGCGCATCGATTACTCGTTCCGCTGGAGCATGAGCTGGTTCATTTTTTCGGAAGTGATGTTCTTTGCCGCCTTTTTCGGCGTGCTGTTTTATGCGCGCGTGATCTCCATGCCATGGCTGGGCGACCTCGACCACAAGCTGATCTGGCCCGATTTCTCCGCCCACTGGGGCTCGGTGGGGCCGGCCGGTACGGTGCAGGAATTTACCACCATGACGCCGTTCTGGATACCGACGATTAACACAGCCTTGCTGCTGACCTCGGGCGTCACCCTGACCATTTCGCACCACGCGCTGCGCGCCGGCCACCGTGGCATGACGGCCTTGTTCCTGGCTGCCACCATTTTGCTGGGCGCCGTCTTCATGGGCTTCCAGGTGTATGAATACATGCACGCGTATAGCGAGCTGAACCTGAAAATGACGTCCGGCATCTACGGCGCTACCTTCTTCATGCTGACCGGTTTCCACGGTTTCCACGTGACCCTGGGCGCCATCATGCTGTCGGTGATCCTGTACCGCGTACTGAAAGGCCACTTCACGCCCGAACACCACTTCGGTTTCGAAGGCGCCGCCTGGTACTGGCACTTTGTCGACGTCGTCTGGCTGGGCCTGTACGTGGTCGTGTATTGGTTATAATGTGTGGGGTCAGACCCTTCGGGTCTGACCCCAGCCTTCAAGGTGTTGGGTTGCAAAGCCGCCGCACCCCATAAGCAAATACCGGGGTCGGACCCACAGGGTCCGACCCCTTTTTTCCATCAGCGTATCCCCGTTGGCTGTATATACCCCAGCTTGTGCGCCAGCAGTATCAGCAGGAACAGGGCGATGGAAAACCCCACGCGCATGGCCAGCGCCTGCACGGTGCGGTTGCTCTTGCCCTTGTCGCGCATCAGGAAGAACAGGGCCGAGCCCAGGCTGCCCAGGATCAGGATAAACGCGATGGCGACGACGATTTTCATGGATGACAAGGCCCGCTCTGAGGAGGTTCCATTGTAATGCCAATAAGCTTCAAGTTCCGCTTCCAGTTTCGATGGATACCTTTTGTTGTCATGCTGGTGCTGGTGGCGCTGGGCCTGTCGCTGGCGCAGTGGCAGCAGCGCCGCGCAGACGAGAAAATCGCGCGCGCCGCCAGGCTGGAAGCGGGCAACCTGGCCGCGCCGCTGTCCTTGAACGCCGCACCCATGCTGGCGCAGGACGCGCAAGCGATCGAATACCGCCGCGTGACGGTCACTGGCCATTTCGTGCCCGCCTGGACCATTTATCTCGACAACCGCCCGTATCGCGGCCAGGCCGGTTTTCATGTGCTGACGCCATTTCAAATCGAAGGTTCAAACATGCATGTGCTGGTGGCGCAGGGCTGGCTGCCGCGCAACAATGCCGAGCGCACCCGCATCGCCGATTACAGCACCCCCACCGGCACCGTCACGCTGCAGGGCGTGGCGCGCCTGAACGCCGGCCATGTGATGCAGTTGGGTACCGCCGCTCCTTTGGCGCCGCAGGCCATCGTGCAAAATGCCGATATCGCGCAACTGGCGCAGGCCAGCGGCCTGGCTTTCCAGCCGCTGCTGATCGAACAGACCTCGCCGGAGACCGCCAGATTGCCGGTGCGCGACTGGCCGGCGCCCGACCTGGGCGCCGACAAGCACCGCGGCTACGCCTTCCAGTGGGTCGCGCTGGCACTGATGGCCTTCTTATTTTTTGTCTTTACAGGATTTCGACGTGCAAACAAATCGCCCTGACACTTTTGAGAAAAAAGCCCAAACCACCGGCCGCTGGAAACTGCTGGCCGTGGTTGCCGTGTGCGCGTTTCCCATCATCGCCTCGTATGTGACGTATTACATCATCAAGCCGACCAGCCGCAACAACTATGGCGCGCTGATCGACCCGCGCCAGCATCCGATACCGGAAGCGAAGTTGCAGGTGGCGGAGCTGGACGGCAAGCCGTCGCCATTGGTCCAGTTCAAGGGCAAGTGGGTGATGCTGCAAAGCGGCCCGTCCGATTGCCAGCAAGCGTGCAAGCAGCACCTGTTCGCCATGCAGCAGCTGCGCCTGACGCAGGGCAAGGAAATGGAACGCATCGAGCGCGTCTGGCTGATTACCGATCCGCAGCCGATCGACACCATCGTCATGCGCGAATACGACGGCACCAATATGCTGCGCGTGAATGGCGACGCCTTGAAAGCCTGGCTGCCGGTGGAGCAGGGCGGCAGGCCGGACGATCATCTGTACCTGATCGATCCGCTCGGCAATCTGATGATGCGTTTCCCGAAAGATGCGGACCCGACCAAGGTCAAGAAAGATATCGCCAAGCTGCTCAAAGCTTCGGCGATCGGTTAAGGAGTGTCCATGCCGACGATGCATCTTTCCGCGCTGGCCCAGCTGGGCCTGACCGGTTTGCTGGTGGCCTTGCTGCCCTTGACGATGGTGTGGGTGTCGTCCGACGCCAACAAATACCGCAAGCTGGTCTGGATCGCGGTTTTCCTGACGGTCGACCTGATCATGTTTGGCGGCTTTACGCGCCTGTCCGATTCCGGCCTCGGTTGCCCCGACTGGCCCGGCTGCTATGGCTCGGCCAATCCTTTCCTGGCGCACGAGCATATCGTGGCCGCCGAAACGCTGATGCCCAGCGGTCCCGTCACCGTGGCGAAGGCCTGGATCGAAATGACGCACCGCTATCTGGCGATGGCGATCGGCGTATTGATCGTGGCGATGATGGTGCAGGCCTGGCGCCAGTGGCGAAAAAACCGGCGCGAGGAATTCGCCCCGGCCTTGCCGACTGCGCTGTTTTTCTTTGTCTGCCTGCAAGGCGCATTCGGCGCCTGGACCGTGACCCTGAAGCTGCAGCCGGTGATCGTCACGATCCATTTGCTGCTGGGCATGGGCTTGTTGTCCTTGCTGGTGTGGCTCGGCGGGCGCCAGGATCATGCCGTCTCGCCGCTGAAACGGGCCGATGCCGATGCCTCCGTATTGGGCCCGGTGCGCGCATTGGCCATCATGTCGGCGGTGCTGCTGGCCTTGCAGATCGCCCTGGGCGGCTGGGTCAGCACCAATTATGCGGCGCTGGCCTGCACCGACTTTCCCCTGTGCGGCGGCAAGGTGATTCCCGAGATGGATTTCGAACACGGCTTTTATCTGTGGCGCGAGCTGGGCAAGACGGCCGCCGGTCACTATTTGCCGTTCTCGGCGCTGACGGCAATCCACTGGGTACACCGCAATTTCGCGTTTATCGTGCTGGCCGGCATCGGCTATACGGTGTTTCGCGCGTGGAAGCTGCCGTCCCTGCGCGGCACGGCGCGGCTGATTGCCCTGGTGCTGGCGCTGCAGGCGGCCACCGGCATGGCGACCATCTACCTGAACTGGCCGCTGGCGATTGCCGTCCTGCATAACGGCGGGGCGGCGCTGCTCGTGTTGTTGCTGACCATGTTAAACTACAAGGCTAAATTCCAGCTCGATGCGGCGCGCAATAACAGCGCCCGGCGCGACATCCTCGCGACAGCACCTTCCGTCTTCTCCCAGAAATGACTACTCAGACCATCAGCCGCAAGTCCTCCCCTCGCATCGCCCAGTACTGGGCGCTGACCAAGCCGCGCGTGACGCAACTGGCCGTATTTTGCGCCGTGATCGGCATGTTTTTGGCCAGCGAGACCTTGCCGGACTGGCAGCCGGTGGTGTTCGGCACCATCGGTATCTGGCTGCTGGCCGGCGCCGCATTCGCCGTCAACTGCCTGGCCGAGCGCGAGATCGACGCGCGCATGGCCCGCACGGCGCGCCGCCCGATGGCGATGGGCGATATCACGGTGAAACAGACGGTGGTGTTCGCGCTGGTGATCGGCGGCCTGGGCATGGGCATCCTGTATTACCTGGTCAATCCGCTGACCATGTGGCTGACCTTTGTCACCTTTGTCGGCTATGCGCTGATTTACACCATGGTGCTCAAACCGGCCACGCCGCAAAACATCGTCATCGGCGGCCTGTCCGGGGCCATGCCGCCCGCGCTGGGCTGGGCCGCGGTGGCCAACGACGTGCCGATGCAGGCCTGGCTGCTGGTGCTGATCATTTTTGTGTGGACGCCGCCGCATTTCTGGGCGCTGGCCATGTACCGCCGCGACGACTATGCGCGCTCGGGCCTGCCGATGCTGCCCGTCACGCATGGCCTGGCATTCACGCAATTTCACGTGTGGCTGTATTCGATCGCGCTGGCCGCCACCACCCTGATGCCGTATGCCGTGCGCATGAGCGGGCTGATCTACCTGGCATCGGCGGTGGTACTGAACGCCGGCTTCCTGTATTACGCGTGGCAGATGTACCGCAATTACACGGATCTGATCGCGCGCAAGGCTTTTACGTATTCCATCATCTACCTGTCGCTGCTGTTCTTGGCGCTGCTGGTCGACCATTACATTCCACTCGGCTTATGAAAAAACTCTTCTGCCTGTTGTTGACGACCTTGCTGCTGGCCGGCTGCGGCAAACCCGAGGCGCCGAAACCGGCGTTCCAGAATACCGATGTGACGGGTCTCGGCTATGCGCGCGAATTCGCGCTGACCGACCATACGGGCAAGCCGCGCACCCTGGCCGACTACAAGGGCAAGGTCGTGCTGATGTTCTTTGGCTACACTCAGTGCCCCGATGTATGCCCGACCACCATGGCCGACATGGCGCAGGTGATGAAGGAAATGGGGCCGCAGGCCGACCAGGTGCAAGTGCTGTTCGTCACCGTCGACCCCGAGCGCGACACGCAGGCCTTGCTGGCCGAATACGTGCCGGCTTTTGACAAGCGCTTTGTCGGTCTGTATGGCGACCTGGCCGCCACCGCCAAGGTGGCCAAGGAATTCAAGGTGTATTACGCCAAGGTCGAAGGCGAAACCGACAGCAGCTACACGGTTGACCATACGGCCGGCACCTATGTGTTTGACCGCCAGGGCAAGATCCGCCTGTTCGTGCGCCATGGCGAGAAGCCGGCCGCCATCGCGCACGATCTTAAACTTCTGCTATCCTGAGCCAGCGGCGCCGCTGGGGCGCCATTTCAGGATGCACGCGGTACATGGACAAACGTTTCGAGCCTCACGCCCGCCTGGCAGCCGTCATCTTTTTGCTGATCGGCTGCTTTTTCGTCTTGCGCCCCTTCCTGCCGGCGATGCTGTTTGCCGTCTGCGTCAGCATTTCCAGCTGGCCGCTGTATCTGCTGCTGTTGAGCAAGGTCAAGGGCCGGCGCAATCTGGCGGCCGCCATCATGACGGTGTCGCTGGTGCTGGTGATCGTGCTGCCGCTGGTGCTGGTCACCTACAACCTGGCCGACAATGTCGCGCGCATCTATGAGCAGGTGCGCCTGGCGCTGGATGAAGGAGCTCTGCATCCACCGGCCTGGCTGGCCAGTATTCCGCTGATCGGCGAAACGCTGGACGTCTATGTGCGCCGCATCATGGAAGACCGCGAAGAATTGCTGAACCTGGGCAAGAACATGCTGGAGCCGGCCCGCCATTTCCTCACCTCCGGCGGCATCGTGCTGGGCAGTGGCGTGGCGCAGACCAGCCTTGCCGTGTTTGTCAGTTTCTTTCTGTACCGCGACGGGCAACTGCTGCGCACCGCCTTGCTCAATGGCAGCGTGCGCATTATCGGCGACAGCGCGCCCGGCGTGGCGCTGACCATCAGCCGCACGATACGCGGCGTGATGTATGGTTTGCTGGGCACGGCGCTGGCACAGGCGCTGGTGGCAGTGGTGGGGTTTCTGATTGCCGGCGTGCCGGCCGTAGCACTGCTGGGCATCGCCACGTTCATTTTGTCGCTGGTGCCGGTGGGGCCGCCACTGGTGTGGGGGGGCGCCGCCATCTGGCTGTTCAACGGCGGCCAGACCGGCTGGGGCATCTTCATGCTGGTGTGGGGCGCCCTGTTGATCAGCGGCGTCGACAATGTGGTCAAGCCGCTCTTGATCAGCCGCGGCAGCAGCCTGCCATTTTTGCTGGTGCTGCTGGGCGTGCTGGGCGGCGTGCTGGCGTTCGGCTTTGTCGGTATTTTTATTGGACCGACCCTGCTGGCCGTGCTGTACAGCCTGCTGCAAACCTGGACCCTGGGCGTGACCACCGTGCCGCAGGGCAAGGATTCACTGACCGACAACAAGTCTTAATCGCGCAGGTCGGCGTCCAGGTCGCGCTCGACTTTCGGGATCACCTTGATCAGGACGATGCGCGGCCCGTTCATCTTCTTGACAACGATATCGAAGTCGACAAAGGTGATGCGCTGGCCCTGTTTCGGGATATCGCCCAGCTTGACCATGATCAGGCCGCCCACCGATTCCACATCGTCGAGCCCCAGTTCCTCGTTTTCGATATCGATGCCGAGGATGCGTTCGAGCGAAAAGATCGGCAGGCTGGCCTTGCCGATCAGGGTGCCGTCGCTCTGCTTGAGCCAGTCGTTTTCGTTGCGGCGGAATTCATCGCGTATCTCGCCCACCATGGCGCCCAGCAAGTTGTCCAGCGTAATGAAACCGACCGGGCGCTTGCCTTTTTCGCCGATCAGCGCGAAGTGCGGCGCGCCGTCGCGGAAGCGGCGGAACAGTTCCAGCGCCGGCGTGCGTGCGGAAATAATGTCCACCGGCCGCAGGAAAGGGATCAGCGAGCTGATGGTCTTGCCGGCCTGCTGGGCGAAAAACAGGTCTTTCAGGTGGATCACGCCCAGCACGTCGTCTTCATTGGTATCGAAATACGGGTAGCGGCTGAAGCGGTTGCGTAGCACCGTTTCCAGGTTCTGCTCCAGCGTTTCCGAGGCGTACAGGGCGACCACTTCATTGAGCGGTCGCATCAGGTCCGACACCGTCATCTGTTCGAAATCGAGCGACTGGGCCAGGATATTGCGCTCGTCGCGCGTGAATTTCTCGCCAGGCTGGCTGGTACGCAAAATCAGTTTCAGTTCTTCCGACGAATAATGCGCATCGTGGCCGCCCTTGCCGGACAGGCCAGCCAGGCGCAACACCCAGTTGGCGCTGGCATTGAGCAAAAAAATGGCCGGATACATGGCCCAGTAAAAGCCGTACAGCGGAATCGCGCTCCACAGGCCGACCGCTTCCGGATTGCGGATCGCCATCGACTTGGGCGCCAGTTCGCCGACCACAATATGCAAAAAGGAAATCACACTGAAGGCCACCACGAACGACACGCCGTGGATCAGCTCCTGCGAGTTGACGCCGATCGCGCCGAACAATGGCTCGAGCAGGCCGGCAAAGGCCGGCTCGCCGACCCAGCCCAGGCCCAGCGAAGCGAGCGTGATGCCCAGCTGGCAGGCCGACAGATAGGCGTCCAGCTGGCCATGCACCTTGGCCAGGATGCGGCCCCGCAGTCCCTGCGTCTTGGCGATGGCGCGGATGCGCGTGCGCCGCAAGGTAACGATGCCAAATTCGGCGGCAACAAAAAAACCGTTGAGCGCGACCAGGAAAAAGGCCAGCAGGACAAGCAAAACATTATGCATGGGGACGCAAAAAGATGGGCTGTTAAAACGTCATCTTAAACGACGAAGGCCACCATAGCCTAATATCAGCCGCGCGCGCCGCAATTTCAGTCCTTTTCAGGCTTTGACAGTACTGGTGCCGGTGCTGCCAGCGCGCATGGAAAACACCATCACGGCTGACACGATGGCCGGAATCGTCACCACCAGGAAAATCGTGCTGTTGGGCCAGTTCAAACGGATCAGCTCGCCGCCGAGCACCGGGCCGATAATCGAGCCGATGCGGCCCACGCCCAGGCTCCAGCCGATGCCGGTCGAACGCAAGGTGGTGGGATAGTAGCTGGCTGCCAGCGCATTGACGGCCGGCTGGCCGCCGACGATGCAGAAACCGGCGATGAAAATCGTGATGAACAGGAACGCCAGCGACACATCCGGGCGGCCGATCAGGGCAATCGCCACCGCCGCCACCAGGAAGCAGGGCAGCAGGATGCGGCGGAAACTCGAGCGGTCGATCAGCTGGCCCATCACCAGCGTGCCGATGGTGCCACCCACTTGCAGGGCGGTACCGGCCAGCACCGCGTTGGCGGTCGACAGGCCTGCTTCTTTCGCAATCGTCGGCAGCCAGTTCGACAAAAAGTACAGGTTCAGCAGATTCATGAAGTTGATCACCCACAGCAAGACCGTCATCTTCGCGCGGCCTTCGCGAAACAGCGCCAGCACCGGCGCGCCGCGCGTTTCTTTCTCATGCACCACATATTGCGTGCTGGCCGTGATCGTCACGCCCGGGTCGATGCGCTTGAGCCACTGCGCCACTTTGTGCAAATTCTTTTTCTTCAACACCAGGAATTGCATCGATTCGGGCAGCCAGAAAAACATCAGCACGCCGATTACCAACGGCACCACGCCGCCCACGTAAAACACCGACTGCCAGCCAAACGCAGGAATCAAGGCCGCCGACAGCAGTCCACCGAGCACCGCGCCCAAGGTGAAACCGCACGACACCAGCATCATCAGGGTGACTTTCTTGCGCAGCGGGCTGTATTCACCGGCCAGCGCCATGGCGTTCGGCATCACGGCGCCCAGCCCCAGGCCGGTAATAAAGCGTATCAGCTGCAATTGCTCGATGGTGGTGGCCAACGGCGTGACCAGCATGCACAGCGAAAAGAAGATGGTCGAACCGATCAGCACCGGGCGGCGGCCAAATTTGTCGGCCGTGATGCTGAATACCAAGGAGCCCACCAGCATGCCGAAGAGGCCGGCGCCGAAGACCGGACCCAGGTTGGCCTTGCTGACATGCCAATCGGCAATAATGGCCGGCGCCACATAGCCCATGGCCTGCACGTCGAAGCCATCCATGATGACGCACAGCCCGCACAGGATCAGCATGCCGACCTGGAAGGAACCTATCTTGTTGTGATTGATGAGATCGGGAATATCGATCGTTGTGCCTGCCGTGGACATGCTTGCTGCTCCTGGGATTTTGTTATCGGTGGCGCCTGTCCGCGTTCGCGTCTGTGTGATTGCGGCAGGTACCTTTCTGAGCCTTGATTACAATCGTTTTTGATTGATTATTCAAACGTTATTTTCGAATGGATTTATCAGTTTTTCCACTGAATATAAGCACCAGCATGTTAATCTTGTTGCCATGAAAAATCTTGCCCTCCACTTCGAGACCCTGCAGGCGCGCCTGCCTGCCGACGGCCCCGGCTTCAGCGCGCTGGTGCTGCGCCACAGCCAGCCGGTGTTTGAACTGCACCATGGCCTGGCCTGCCTGGAGCTGGGCGTGCCGCTGACGAGCCGGTCACGCTATTACCTGGCGTCCGAATCGAAACAGTTTACGGCCGCCTGCATGCTGGACTTGGTGCGCCAGGGACGGATCGGCCTCGATGACGATGTGTCGCCGCACCTGCCGGAAGTGCGGCAGTTCGAACAGGCGATCAGCGTGCGCCAGTTGCTCAACCACACCAGCGGCATCCCCGATTATTTTGCTTTTCTACAGTGCCAGCTGGGCCGGCACGAGAGCGACTATTTCAATAATGCGCATTTGCTGTGCATCATCGGGAAAATGGATGAGCTGGCGTTTGCGCCTGGCAGCGCCCATGCCTACAGCAACTGCAATTACATCTTGCTGGCCAAGCTGGTGGAAGTGTTGAGTGGAAACGCGTTGGCGGAGCATGCGCGCAGCACGCTGTTCGCGCCGCTGCGGATGCATGCGACCCTGTTCGACGCCGAGCGGCAAGCGGTGATGCCGCAGCGCGTGCGCAGCTATACACCCGATGCAAGCTTGCCGGGTGGCTATCGCCAGCACCTGGGCAACGCGAATACCGTCGGCGATGGCGGCGTGTATGCCTCGCTGCATGACCTGGCTTTATGGGAGTGCGCATGGCACCGCCAGCATGCCGACCCGGCCAGCCTGGTAAGTTCCCTGCTGCAACCGTCGAGCGCGCCAGACGGCCACCACTGGCCCTATCGCTTCGGCCTGGAAGTGGTCGAACACGCGGGGCGCGAGGTGGTGTTCCACGGCGGCGGCCTGTGGGGGTTTCATACCTTGATGCTGCGTTTGCCGCAGGCCGGCTTGTCGGTGGTGCATCTGGCCAATGTCGATACGGCCGCGCCAGACCAGGCGGCCCTGCTGGCGGCGATCACGGCTGACCTGGACGGTTGATGCTCAGTGGGTGGCTGCCGGCTTTTGCACCGCTGCCAGAATCACCCCCAGCGCCGGGTGCATGATCTTGCGCTCGTTCGAGATCACATAGAACTGTTCGCGCAGCGACGATGCTTCACCCACCAGCACGGCGCCGAACTGTTCCTCGATTTCAGCCGCCAGACTGGCGGACGCAAAAAACAGGCCCAGGCCCTTGCGGCCAAAGGCATTGAGCATGGCGTTGTCTTCGAATTCAGCGGCCACGTCGGGCCGCACGCCCTGGTGCACCATCCATTCGTCGATGCGCCCGCGCAAGGCGTTATTGCGCGTCGGTAGCAAAAATGGCGCGCCATTGAGGCTCTGCGGAAAGTTGTCGCGGTAGCGCTCGGCCAGCGCCGGCACCCCGAACAGCTTCATGGCGCTTTCACCCCACAGGTGGCTGGCCACGCGCAGGCTGGCGCCGGCCGGCACGGCGCGGTCGGTCAGCACCAGGTCCAGCTTGTGCAGCGCCAGGTCGGCCAGCAGCGACTCGAACTCGTCTTCCAGGCACACCAGCTTGACGGGCTGGCCCAGGCTGCGCGTGGCATCCAACATGCGGTAGGCCATCAGTTTCGGCAGGGAATCCGAAATGCCCACCGTCAAGCGCATCTTTTCCGCGTCGGTGTCGGCCAGCGCGTCCTGCATCTGTTCGCCCAGCAAAAAAATCTGGTCCGCATAACCGAGCGCCAGCCGTCCCGCTTCGGTCGGCACCAGGCGCCGCCCCTGCGGCTGCAGCAGCGACTTGCCCAGTTCCTTTTCCAGCAGCGCCAGCTGGGTGCTGATGGTCTGCACCGCCAGGCCCAGCCGTTCGGCCGCACGCGTCACGCCGCCTTCCTTGGCCACGACCCAAAAAAAGTATAAATGGCGGTAATTGAAGCCGGTGGTTTTCATCTGCGTTGTCCTATCTTCTGTTTTTACGAAGTAATGCTTCCATTATCTTCCATTTTTAAATCAATCGTGCGCACCTATACTCTGTCTTATGTTTGCAAACTGATAGGAGAATTGATGAAGCATTTCAGAGTGTCATTTTTAGTGACATTTATCTGCCTGGGCATATCGGCCTGGTGGGGCTACACCCATGGCGGTGTATCGGCCATGCTGTCGGCCCTGGGTATCGCCGTGATCCTGGGGGTCATGGAAGTGTCGCTGTCATTCGACAATGCGGTCGTCAACGCTTCTGTCCTGAAAAACTGGGACAAATTCTGGCAAGGTCTGTTCCTGGGCGTGGGCATTATCATCGCCGTGTTCGGCATGCGTTTGCTGTTCCCGCTGGTGATCGTGGCGCAAGCGGCAGACCTCGGTTTGCTGGAAGTGTGGAACCTGGCGCTCAGCGACCCTGAACAGTATTCGATGCACCTGACGAATCACCACGCGGAAGTGGCGGCTTTCGGCGGCATTTTCCTGCTGCTGGTATTCCTGAACTTCCTGCTGGACCATGAAAAAGAAACCCACTGGCTGGGCCGTTTCGAAGAAAAACTGGGCGCGCTGGGCAAGGTTTCCTCGATCTCCGTGATGATCGCGCTGGGCACCCTGATGGCCAGCCTGGGGATGATCGAAGATGCACAAAAACTGGTGGTACTGACGGCGGGCCTGTGGGGTATTTTGACCTACGTCGGCGTCGACGTGATCAGCGGTTTGCTCGAAGGCGACAACGGTGACGGCAATATCGGCGACATCGTCAAGCGCGGCGGTATTGGCGGTTTTTTGTACCTGGAAGTGCTCGACGCCTCGTTCAGCTTTGACGGCGTGATCGGCGCCTTCGCCATCACCAAGGACGTGGTCATCATCATGCTGGGCCTGGCGATCGGTGCGATGTTCGTGCGTTCGATGACGGTGTTCCTGGTGCGCAAGGGTACATTGGATGAGTTTGTATATCTGGAGCACGGTGCGCACTATGCGATCGGCATCCTGGCCGTGATCATGTTGGTCAGCATGAAGTTCCATGTGCCCGAGATATTTACCGGCCTGATCGGCGTGGCCTTTATCCTTGCCTCGCTGTGGTCATCAATACGCTACAAACGCCGGATGGCGCTGGAAGAAGACAAGACGGAAGTGCTGGAATCAGTCAAGGCATAAGCGGTCAAAAAAGAATGCGCGGCAAACGAACACACCGGTTTGCCCGCCAGCAGCAGCAAGCGTCGCTGCCGGCCCGGGGAGTCGGGCCGGCGGAGGGCGCCAGGTGTTTGTATTAAATATGCGTTACCTTCAATCACATAGGAGAAATACATCATGGCAATCAGTCTGCAAAAAGGCGGCAACGTCAACCTGAGCAAGGAAGCTCCCGGCATCACCAAGATGACCATCGGCCTGGGCTGGGATGCGCGCGCCACCGACGGCGCCGCTTTCGACATCGATGGTTCGGTCTTCCTGTTGAAAGCGGACGGCAAGGTCCGTGCCGACGTCGACATGATTTTCTACAACAACCTGAAGTCGAGCGACGGCTCCGTCACCCACTCGGGCGACAACACCACCGGCGCCGGCGATGGCGATGATGAAACCGTCACTGTCGACCTGTCGACCGTACCGGCCGAGATCGACAAGATCGCCGTCTGCGTGACAATCCACGATGCCGAAGCGCGCAAGCAGAACTTTGGCATGGTCTCGAAAGCCTATGTGCGCTGCATCAACGCCAATGGCAACACGGAAATCGCCCGCTTCGACCTGTCCGAAGACGGCTCGGCCGAAACGGCAATGGTCTTCGGCGAGATCTACCGCAACGGCGCCGATTGGAAATTCAAGGCCATCGGCCAGGGCTACAAGGGCGGTTTAGGTCCTTTGGCAGCATCGTTCGGCGTCGGCGTCTAAGGTCGCCACACCTCATCACCATCGCCAGGAAAGGAACAGTTTGTATGCCAGTTTTTAGTGTTACCGGGGATATCGACCCGTTTCTGCATGTATCGCTGGCCAAGGGCGAGAAGATTTATTGCGAATCGGACGCGATGGTGATGATGGAAACCAATCTTGAGCTGAAAGGCAAGATGACCGGCGGCCTGGGCGCTGCGCTGATGCGCACCTTTGCCAACGGCGAATCGTTCTTCCAGCAGCATGTCGAAGCTTTGCGCGGCGATGGCGATTGCCTGCTGTCGCCGACCTTGCCGGGCGCCATGCGCGTGCTGGAAGTGGGCGCCCAGCAATACATGATCAGCGATGGCGCGTTTGTCGCGGCCAGTTCCGGCGTGGAACTGAAGGTGCGCACACAGAACATCGGCAACGCGCTGTTTGCCCAGAGCGGTGGTTTCTTTATCACCGAAACGGCTGGCAGCGGCCAACTGGCGGTGTCCGGCTTTGGCGCCATGTCCGAACTGGACGTGGTGCCCGGCAAGGACGTGGTGATCGATAACGCCCACGTCGTGTGCTGGGACAACCGCCTGCAATACGAAATTTCCATTACGACCGGCAGCAGCGGGGGATTTTTGGGCAACCTGATCAACAGCCAGACCAGCGGCGAAGGCATGGTGCTCAAATTTACGGGCACTGGCAAGATATTGATCTGTTCGCGCAACCGCGCGGCCTTCCTGGCCTGGACCCAAAGCAAGCCGGCGTAATCACACACTAACCAAACAGGAGCACTGCGTATGTCTGTCAATTTGAGCAAGGGCCAGAAGATTTCTCTGGACAAGGAAGCTGGCACCAGCCTGACCCGCATCACCATGGGCCTGGGCTGGGATTCGGTCAAGACCAAGGGTTTTCTGGGCTTCGGCTCGAAAACCGAAGCTGTCGACCTGGACGCATCGTGCGTGCTGTTTGACGACAGCAACAAGGTGTCCGATATCGTCTGGTTCCGCCAGCTGAAAAGCAAAGATGGCAGCATCGTTCACACGGGCGACAACCGCACCGGCGCGGGCGATGGCGACGACGAGCAGATCAATGTCGACCTGGCCAATGTGCCGGCCGGCGTGAAAAGCCTGGTGTTTACCGTCAACAGCTTTACCGGCCAGAACTTCTCGCAGGTGGAAAACGCCTATTGCCGCATTTTGAATGCCAGCAATAACCAGGAAATCGCGCGTTTCAACCTGTCGGTCCAGGGCGCCCATACGGCGCAGATCATGGCCAAGCTGTACCGCCATAACGGCGAATGGAAAATGCACGCGATCGGCGAAAACGGCAATGGCCGTACCTTTGACGATTTGATGCCGCAGATCACCGTGCATTTATAAGGAGCAGTACGCAGCGGGCGAGGGACGGACCGGATACCGGCTCCTGTCCGCTGCTCTTGAGTAAAGAAGGAGAGTATGTCGTGACGCGATTGCTGATAGCCTTGCTACTTCCGTGTCTCACGTTTTTCATGTTGCGCCGTCCCCTGGCCGGCGCCACCACCCTGGTCATGCAGTGCACTGTGATCGGCTGGGTGCCAGCGGCCCTGTGGGCCCTGTACACGGTGAACCAGCATAAAACGGAGCGCGAACTGGAAGGCGCATTAAGCCGCAGCTACTTACGCAGGCGCAGCCGGGTGATCTGATCCCGGCGGTGCTTCCATCCTGGACTATGGCCCCACGAGCAATCGTGCGGGCCATTTTCTTTTAGAGCAGGGCAAACTGGCAGGCCAGCATGGCTGCGTTATAACTG
The DNA here is from genome assembly GCF_057291295.1 of Janthinobacterium sp. 1L-D-8-B-C4. Classification (NCBI taxonomy): domain Bacteria; kingdom Pseudomonadati; phylum Pseudomonadota; class Betaproteobacteria; order Burkholderiales; family Oxalobacteraceae; genus Janthinobacterium; species Janthinobacterium sp. 1L-D-8-B-C4. The sequence continues at coordinate 65,515 of NZ_JBXAVX010000008.1, read as the reverse complement.
GCATGCACCAGCATCGGCGCCAGCAGCGCGCCGCTGCGCTCGTAGGCCCAGCCGGTGCACAAGCCCAGCACGAATACCGGCAGCATGGACGCTGGCGGATGGACGATGGCAAAGATGGCCGCGCCGATCATGACGGCCTGCCAGGCCGGCAGCGAGCGGCGCAGGCCACCCTGGATCAGGCCACGGAAAATGAATTCCTCGCACAGCGGCGCGGCCAGCACCGCCAGCGCGCCCAGCCACAGCCAGCTCCATGGGCCGTCGAGCAGCGGCGAGGCCGCTGGTGCCAGGCCGTATGCCTGCAGCAGCATGGTGTAGCCGACGCCAAGCACGGCGGCCAGCATGGTGCCGGTCAGCACCAGCGGCCAGGCCGGGCGGCCTTGCTGGATGCGCGGCACGCCGGTCGCCTTGCTGCGCCAGTAGACCAGGCCCATCGAAGCATAGGTCAGTACGCCGGCGATGCCGAACGCCATGGCGATCTGCTGCAAGTCCGCCGGACCTTTGCCTTTGAGTAGCAGCAAGGCCAGTACCTGCAGCACGAAAAACAGCATGGCGGCGATCAGGCCGTCGGCGCCCGAAACACGCGCCGGCGGCGATGCGGCCGGGTCCAGCAGATACGGCATTTCGTCGCGCGCCTTTTGCCACAGTGCCACGGCCAGCGCGCCGGTCAGCACCACGAACACCAGCTGCTGCACCACGCTGCCGGCCGCCAATGCTGCGATATACAAGCCGGTCAGCAGCAGGTACAGATACATGTAGGCCGGGCGCATTTTCGCCGCCGCTTCGGTGGCTTGCGGATCGCTGGCAAACACGCCCAGCGCCACGCCGATCACCGCATACAGGGGGATGCCGGCCAGCGCCAGCAGCATCAGGCCCGCCATGTCCCAGCGCCAGGCCGGCATCCACGCCAGCGCCGCGCCGAACATGATGACGGGGTAGACCATCGCCAGCACGGCCCACAGCTGGGCCTTTTCGCGCAGGGCCTGTTCCACGCCGGCCGGGAAGGTGTACAGCAGCCACAGCGCGCCGCCTTCCTTGTTCAGGTTCTGGAACGCCGACATCATCAGCGTATAGGTACCGAGAAAAAAGCCGGTCGAGGCCACCAGAGCCGGGCTGTCGAGCAGCTCGCGAACATCGTGCAGGCGACCGGTGAAGAGCACCTGGCTGCCCAGTATCAGCAGCGGCAGGAACATGGTTTGCACCAGGAAATTGCGGTCGCGTTTGAGCAAGGTCAGCTCACGCCGCTGGATCACGCTGCCGATCTGCCAGCGGCCGGGCGGGACCGGCGCCGATGTTGCCGCCTTGCGCACGCCGGCGCGCTGGCCTGAACCGACCACGCCGTGGCGCAGCTGGCGGCGCAAGATCGCCATGCCCAGCGCCAGCAAGGCCAGCGTTTGCGCCAGCAAGGCGCAAGCCGCCAGCAGGGCGGCGCCGGCGTCCTGCGCGTTGAGCAGCGCCACGATCTGGCCGGGCGGGGTCCAGCCGATCCAGGCCGGCAGCCTGGCAACCCAGCCGAACAGGAAACCGCTCTGTCCCATGCCGAACGACATGCCGGCATACATGGGAAGCAGCGACACGATGGAAATCATTGCCTGCAAATTGCCCAGTTTCGATGGCGCCAGCGACAGGCGCAACCCCGTGTCGACCAAGGTGCGCAGCATGGCGGCCAGCAACAGCAGCACCAGGCTGGCGGCCAGCGCCAGCAGCGGCGAGAGCCAGCCATGGCCCGAGTACCAGGCAATCATGGTGGTGGTGGGCAGCACGGCCAGCACCCCGGCCGGATTGACCACGCTGCGCTCGAATACGCGCGCCCACAGAACGGTCGCAATCGGGGCGGGCAGGGTGACCAGCCATTCCAGGTCCCAGTCGGGGCGCGCCAGGTCGCCGGTGCCGAGCGGCACCAGCACGCTGACCAGCCACAGCAGGGTCAATTGGAAGGCCAGGCCGGCCAGCAGCGCCGTGCTGAACGGTGTGGCGGTCAAGTGGGCGATCACCGCCGGCATCGCGTGATGCAGGCCGCAAGCGGCCACGGCGTCGAGCTGGCAATGCAGGTTGAGCACGCTGTTGCGGGCCATGTGTCCGAACGAAAACAGCATCGGCGCCATCAGCAAGACGCCGACCAGCCAGCGCCCGCGCCGTTTGCCTGGCGTGGCCGCGCGGCTCTTGCCGTTCTGGCCGCGCTTGAACAGCAAGGCCGAACCGCTGAAGTTGAGCAGACGCCGCAGGCGCAAACGGATCAGCAGCCAGATGGCGTGCAGGGTAGACGGTGTGGCCATCATGCCCCGGGCTCGTCCGTCAGCTGCAGGAAAATATCTTCCAGGCTGCCGGCGCTGGCCAATTGCTGGCGGATCTCGTCCAGGCTGCCGGTGGCGGCCAGCGCGCCGCGGTGGATAATGGCGACCCGGCTGCACAGCTTTTGCGCCATGTCGAGCAAGTGGGTCGAGACAAAGATGGTGGTGCCGGCGGCGGCGATGCGCAGCAAGCGTTCCTGCACATCGCGCGAGGCGCGCGGATCGAGGCCGTTGATCGGTTCGTCGAGCACCAGCACGGGCGGTTCATGGATCAGCGCGCAGGCCAGGCCCAGTTTTTTCTTCATGCCCAGCGAATAGTTGACGGCAAAGTCCTCGCTTGCTTCGTCGAGGCCGAACTCTGTCAGCAGCTGGGCAGCCCTGGTGGTCGCTTGCGCTCTGGAATAGCCGTGCATTTCGGCAACGAACTGCAGGATCTCGCGCCCGCGCAGGTAGTCATAGAAAATCGGATTGTCGGGCAAATAGCCGACCTTGCGTTTGACGGCCGCGCCATCGCGGTGGCAATCGAGGCCGTCGATCAGCACGCGCCCGCTGGTCGGCACCAAAATGCCCATCAGCATGCGGATGGTGGTGGTCTTGCCGGCGCCGTTCGGCCCCAGGAAACCGAAGACTTCGCCGCGCCCTACCTGGAAGGTCAAGGGTTTGACAGCGTCGAAACTGCCGTAGCGTTTGGAGAGGGCCTGGAACTCGATCATGGTGCCCCCAATGCTGCCATCAGGCGCTGCTGGCCTATGGCCGTAATGCGCAGCGCGCGGCTGTCGAGTTCGCGCTCGGCCCAGCCCTGGCGCAGCGCCAGTTGCAGCACGGCCGCGCCCAGTGCGCCGCCGAGATGAAAGCGCCGCTCGCTCCAGTCCAGGCAGGCGCAGGCAAAGCGGCGCCGCTGGCCGGCCAGCGGCGCTGCGGCAATGCCCAGCGCCGCCATGCCGATGGCGCCCGCTTCGGACAAGCGGTAGTTGCCGTCATCGCCGCGCAGCCAGTCCTGCGCCAGCAACTGGTCGTGCAGGGCGACGGCCACCGTGCCGGCCATATGGTCGTAGCAGGTACGGGCATGGCGCAGGCGGTCCGGCGTAGAAGGCACAAACACGGGGCTGGAAATGCCGGCCACCACCAGCAGCGCTTCGAGCGCCTGTGCCGCTTCGACGCTGGCAAGCCGGTAATAGCGGTGCTTGCCTTGCGCCACCACCGATAGCAGGCCGTCCTTGCACAAGCGCGTCAGGTGGGCGCTGGCGGTCGACGCGCCGACCTCGGCCAGCACCGACAACTCGGTTGCCGTGCGCGCATGGCCGTCGAGCAGGCTGCACAGCATGCGCGCGCGGGCAGGCTCGGCGATGGCGCCTGCGAGTTGCGCCAGGCCGGTGTCGGCAGTATTGGTATCCATGGTTCGTTCCCGGACGAAGTGTTGAGGTGAAAGGGCCAGCATACTCGGCTCCATTCACCACCGCAATGGAGTTGCCATGTTTCCCCATGATCCTGACCATATGCTGGCCGCCGTCACGCACGCCGCGCCCCATGACTACTATCGCCGCCTGGCGGACGGGCCGCCCTTGCGCTTTGACGCGGGGCTGGACTGCTGGCTGGCAACCGGCAGCGGCGTGCCGGCGGTGCTGGCACACCGTGATTTGCGGGTGCGGCCACTGGATCAGCCGGTGCCCGAACACCTGATGGGCACCGCTTGCGGCGCGATTTTTGCCGAGCTGGTGCGCATGAATGATGGCGAGCGCCATACACAAGCGCGGCGCGCTCTGATGCAGGAACTGGCCAGCATGGATCTTGCCCGCCTGCATGCCGATACTGTTTTCCTGGCCCGGCAGCACCTGCCTGGTAGCGCTGAACAGCTCAATCAGCTGATGTTTGATCTGCCGCTGTTTGCCGTGGCGCAGTTGCTGGGTTTGTCGCCGGCCGATTGGCCTCAAATCGCGTGCTGGACACGCGACTTTGTTGCCGCTTTGCCGGTGCAGGCTGACTGCGCCACCATTGCGCGGGCACAACTGGCGGCGTTGAGTTTGCAAGCGGCGTTCAAGCAATTGAGGCCAGGCGACGATGTCGGCCTGCGGGCCAATCTGATTGGATTACTGGTGCAGACCTGCGAAGCGACCGCAGGTTTGCTGGGCAACAGCGTGCTGGCGCTGCGCACCCGGCAGCCATCGCCGGCGATCCACAATACGCGCCGTTATGCCGCCTGCGATGTGCCAATGGAAGGCGTGACGATACGCCAGGGCCAGATGGTGCTGGTGCTGCTGGCGCAGGACGGCCTGGACTTTGGCCATGGCGTGCATCGCTGCCCGGGGCAAGCGGTGGCGCAGACCATCGTCCGGGCCATTCTGTCAGCCTGGTCCGGGACGCTGGCGCAACTGACGCTCGATAGTCATTACCGCGCCTCGCCGAATGCCCGCATTCCGGTGTTTGCTGCAGCGGAGGCCGCATGATTGCCGTGATCTTCGAAGTGTGGCCCAGCGCAGAGGGGTGCGCGCATTACCTGGAACTGGCGGCCGCGCTGCGCCCGCTGCTGGACCAGATTGACGGCTTTATTTCCATCGAACGTTTCAGCAGCCTCAGCGATCCAGGCAAATTGCTGTCGCTCTCGTTTTTTCGTGACGAAGCGGCGCTGGCGCAGTGGCGCCAGCTCGAAGCGCACCGCGCGGCGCAAGCCGAAGGCAGGCATGGCGTATTCGACGATTACCGGCTGCGCATTGCCGCCGTGGTACGCGACTATGGCATGACTGACAGGGCGCAGGCACCTGCCGACAGCCGCTGCCGCCACGACATCAGTGCTTGAGCGCTCCTTGCGTGATCTTGACCTTGACGCGGTAGACGGGCAGCGCCGCATCGACCGGCGGCGGCGTGGCCGGGTCGACGTCGAGCAAAGTAAAGGTCAGGTGATTGATGGTGATGGAACTGGCGCCATTGGGCATCGAGTCCGACAGCACCAGGTCGGTTGTACCGGCGCTGTGCAGCAGGGTGAAGCTGTAGCTGACATAGCCTTTCCAGACGCAGACGGCGCCGGCGCGGCAGCGGCTGTCGTTGACACGGTCCAGCTTCAGGGTATCGGTGGCGGTGATGGCAACCTGTTCGCCCGGCGACAATACATGGGTAACGCTGCGCGGCGTATTGCGTGCATCGCCGGCGCTGGTGGCGGCACCGCAGCCGGCCAGGGCCAGACACAGCATCAAAGGCCAGAACAGGGTGCGTAACAAATGACTCGGGTAGTACATGCTTTTCCTTTCAGATAGCGTCCTCTGTGTGGTATTCACGGATGAGATTGTTGATCATAACAAAATGATATTCTTGCGGCGCACGCCTTGGCGCACGCCTGGCGTGCGGCGATGGCGTAAAATGGCTGTTTTGAAAATCAGGAAACAACCATGAAAAAAACCGCCCTGGCGAAAAGCGATGCCAAGAAGTTGATGGGAAAGATGAATGTTCCCGGCGCCGGCGCCTTCGGCAAGGAAGCGGTGGTCGTTGACCGCCGCGAACAGCGCAGACTCGACCAGGCCCTGGGCCTGGTACCGTTCGCCGTCAAGCTCAACAGCGACTTGGTGTTGCAGTTGCAAACCCTGGCCAAGGAGCGTGGCGCGGATCTGAACGAACTCGTTGCAGAATTGCTGGCCAAGGGCCTGTCTGCTTAAAATCAAAAGGCGCCTTGCGGCGCCTTTTTACTGGGCACTGCACATCGCTTACACGTAGGCGGCCAGCGCGCCCTTCATTTTTTTCAGCGCCGCCACTTCGATCTGGCGAATGCGCTCGGCCGATACGCCGAACTCTTCGGCCAGCGCGTGCAGCGTGGCGCCGGAGCCGTCGTCGTTGGCCAGCCAGCGCGCTTCGACGATGCGACGCGAACGCGGGTCCAGCTTGCCCAGCGCCGTTTCCAGGCCTTCCGATTGCAAGCGCGTCACTTGCTCCGCTTCCAGTACCTTGGTCGGCTCGCTTTGCTCCGACGACAGGTAGGCGATCGGCGAAAACTTGTCATCTTCATCGTCGGTTGGCGATTCCAGCGCAATGTCGCGGCCACTCAGACGCGTTTCCATTTCGATCACTTCTTCGCGTTTCACGTCCAGCAGCTTGGCCAGCGCATCGATCTGTTTCGGCGTCATCGCATCGAGGCCGGTCTTGTGGCTGCGCAGGTTGAAGAACAGCTTGCGCTGCGCCTTCGTCGTCGCCACTTTGACCAGGCGCCAGTTTTTCAGGATGTACTCGTGCATCTCGGCTTTCACCCAGTGCATGGCGTACGACACCAGGCGCACGCCCTGGTCCGGATCGAAACGCTTGACCGCTTTCATCAGGCCGATATTGCCTTCCTGGATCAGGTCGGCATGCGGCAGGCCATAACCCAGGTAGCCGCGGGCGATCGACACCACCAGGCGCAAGTGCGACAGCACCAGCTCCTGCGCGGCGGCCAGGTCGTTTTTTTCGCGCAAGCGCGTCGCCAGCGAAATTTCTTCGTCGTGGGTCAACATGGGCAGACGGTTCACGGCCGAAATATAGGCGTCAATATTGCCCAGGTTGCCGGTGAACCCAAGGTTCAGCGCATTATTTTTGGTGGGAACCAATGCGGACATCGTAGTCATGTTTACTCCTCGTAGTCTTGCTTGTTCCATACGGCCCTGCCACGCGGCAGGGACCAGTTTCATTCTTTTTACTGTATCCGGTCTTGCGGTTTGCAGCGCGCGGCGCAATCTACATCTGGGGGTCATGGCGCTGCTGCAAACGGTATGACATATATTAGCACTCTCTGATGGAGAGTGCCAATCAGCTGATTCAATCACGCCGATAGCCAAAATACTATGACCTTCGGCATATTGATGGAGTCGCTGATACGGTCTTGTATTGGGGGGATAGCGTGAGTGTGCGCCGATTGTGGCTGGCTTGAAAGCGCCGCACAGTAGCCAATGGCAACTATGGCAGAACTGAACATTATTCCCTAAGGCAATTTGGACAGTCTACGCAAGCTGACTGAAGTGAGCCTTAAGAATGCTTGTCAAAAATCAAGGGTATTGCGGAAGGTAGAGAGAAGCGGACGGCGCGGCAGCGCCGTCCAGGCTTGCTTCAGTTGACGCGCGCCAGGTGGCGCTGCACGCACAGGAAGGCGCCGATCAGGCCCAGCCCCGCGCTGACGGCCAGCAGGCCCGCCATCGGCAGCGGTGCCAGTGGCGTCATCTGGAACTCGGAGGCATACAGGCGCGCGAATTCTGCAATCGCCGTATTGAGCGGCTGCAGCGCCAGCGCCACGCCACCCAGGGCCAGCGCGCCCGCGCACAGGCCCAGCAGCGCGCCCGTGTAATAGAACGGCCGATGGATAAAGGTGTCGGTGGCGCCGATCAGCTTTGAAATGCTGATCTCGTCGCGCTGCGTCATCACTTGCAGGCGGATGGTATTGAATACCACTGCAATCACCGCCACGCCCAGGGTAATGGCCAGCAGCAGCAGCACCAGGCGCAGCACGCCCAGCAGTGCGGCCAGGCGCTTGACCCAGGCCGAATCGACCTGCGCCGATTCCACGCCCGGTAACTGGCGCAGCAGTTCGGCCACTGCATCGACATCTTGCGCTTCGGTGGCGGTATTGAAGGCGTTCAGTTTCAGTACATAGCTGTCGGGCAGCGGGTTGTCGCCCAAGGTATTCAAGACATCGGCCAGGCCGCTCTTGCTTTTCAGGGACTCCAGCGCGTCTTCGCGTGGAATGAAGACGATTTTCGCTTTCGGGTCGTGCACGATCTTGCGCATTTCGCCGGCCAGGCCACTGGCCTGCGCGCGCGGCGTGTCGATTTTCATGAATACGCTGATTTCCGGGTCGACCGACATCTGTTCCGACATCGGGCGTACATTGTCGAGCATGGTCAGGCCGGCGAACGGCAGCGACAGCGCGATCGCCACCACGAACACATTGAGCAGGAAGCCGCTTGGCGACTTGCGCAGATGAATCAGCGCCGAGCCGAGCGCAAAGCGATGTTGGCGGAACCAGCCTCTCATGCGTCTTCTCCCTGCGCATCGTCCGCGTCGGCATCTGGCTTGGGCGCGAAATCGGGATCGGGCGCCGCAAACACGGGCGCTTCGGTGGCCTTGTCGATGGCCACCAACTGGCCGTTTTTCAAGTGGATCACGCGGGCGGCGGCGTCGAGCATCTGTTCGTCATGGCTGGAAATGAGGCAGGTCACGCCCACCGAATGAAACGCTTTCAGGGCCTCGAGCACTTTGTTGGCGCTGGCGCGGTCGAGGTTGGCGGTCGGCTCGTCCGCCAGGATGATCTGCGGGCGGTTGACGATGGCGCGCGCGATCGACACGCGCTGCTGCTCGCCACCGGACAGCGACAGCGGCCGCGCCAGCGCGCGATCCAGCAATCCAACCTTGTCGAGCGCGCGGCGTGCGCGTTGTTCGGCAGCCACCTTGTGCGCACCGACCACCAGCAGCGGCAGCATCACGTTGGCCAGGATCGAGCGGTCGTTCAACAGTTTCTGCTGCTGGAAGATCAGGCCCATGTTGCGGCGCAGAAAAGGTACGCCGGCCGGTTTCAGCTTGGCCATGTCCTGGCCATTGACGATCAGCTTGCCCGAAGTGGGGCGTTCCATGGCGGCGATCATTTTCAGCAGGGTCGACTTGCCGGCGCCGGACGGCCCGGCCAGGAACACCAGCTCGCCTTTGGCGATGCTCAGCGAAATGTCGCTCAGGGCCACTGCATCGGAAGAGTATTGTTTGGAGACGTGCTGAAATTCAATCATGTAGTTGGGCTTATCCGAGCAGGGCTTCGACAAATTCGGCAGCCACGAAAGGCTGCAAGTCTTCGATTTTTTCACCGATGCCGATAAAATACACGGGCACCGGACGCACGCGGGCAATCGCCGCCAGCACGCCGCCCTTGGCGGTACCGTCGAGCTTGGTGATCACCAGCCCGCTCAGCTGCAAGGCGTCGTCGAACGCCTTGACTTGCGTCAGCGCATTCTGACCGGTATTGCCGTCAATCACCAGCAAGGTTTCATGCGGCGCGCCTTCCATGCCCTTGCCGATCACGCGTTTGATCTTTTTCAGCTCTTCCATCAGGTGCAACTGGGTCGGCAGGCGTCCCGCCGTATCGACCATCACCACGTCAATGCCGCGCGCCTTGGCCGACTGCACCGAGTCGTAGGCGACGGCTGCCGGATCGCCCGATTCCTGCGAGATCACGGTAATGTTGTTGCGTTCGCCCCAGACCATCAACTGCTCGCGCGCGGCGGCGCGGAAGGTGTCGCCGGCGGCCAGCAGCACCGATTGCCGGTTCGACTGCATGTGCTTGGCCAGCTTGCCGATGGTGGTGGTCTTGCCGGCGCCGTTGACGCCCGAGATCATCATCACCAGCGGCTTGTGGCGGCCCAGCTCGAAACGTTTTTCCAGCGGGCTCAACAGGTCGATCAGCAGCACTTTCAAGGCGGCCTTGACGGCGGCGGCGTCGAGCAGCTTGTCTTCCTTGACCTTTTTCTTCAGCGCCGTCAGCAGATAGTCGGTGGCGTCGATGCCGGCGTCGGACATCAGCAACGCCGCTTCGAGTTCCTCGTACAGCGCGTCATCGATCTTGGCGCCGACGAACAGCACCGACAGCGTATTCGAGGTTTTCGACAGGCCGGCCTTCAGGCGCGTCATCCACGATTTCTTTTCCGGCTCGGCGGCCACGATCACGGGCACCAGTTCGGCAGGCGCGCCGGACAGGGTACCAGGCTGGGTGGGCGGCGCCACCGGGACGGCAGGAATGACAGGTTCAACGATGACTGGCGCGGCTTCGGGGGCGGCGGGTTTTTTCTTGAAGAAACTAAACATGGGTATGTGGTGGCGGGTGCTTGCGCTTGGCCCGGCGGCGCCGGACGCTATGGATCGGTCTATTCTACCAGAGCGTGTCCACCGCTTCACGTTTCACTGTTCGATTGGCAACATTGCGCAAGCGTTTCACCATGCGCAGCTTTTGCAGCTACCCGGGGCGACAGCAGCGTTCGCCAAGGCGTAATTCGCCGGAAAATTTTGAAAAAGAAAAAGATAATATTGATGGGCAGAACAAATATCGAGTTGATTTACATCAAATTGTCGTTTTTAAGCAACAAAAATCGCAAAATATTCAAGAATTAACATTGTAAGAAATTGTTTCAATTGTGCTCAACTTTGCAAGCATAAGTCGCTGTCATGTTCGCTGTTGACTGGTTTTCCACGCTTAGGAAAAACGGCTGAAATGTTTGCGGCAAGCTCATTTAAATTACCGGGGAGTCAGTAATTTCCTGCGTTTCCGGTCTCGGTTCGGCATGCTCGAAATGGTTCCGGCATTTCTCGCTACGCCCCTCAATCATGCATTGTTGCACCAAATTGAAGCGCCTTTTGGTGCGTTTTCGGGGCCTCGCCTGCAAAGTTTGACGAGGGGGTGTATGCTTCGTCCCGTTCATCCATTATCACCTTACAAATTGTGTGCAATGTCGCGTAAATAAATAAGAGTAAATGATGGCTGGAGCAGGTTGATGTTTTAATCATACGTCTGCTACTGTTGCGCTAATACAACGGGTTCATGAAAAGCATGCGCTATGATGAAATGGTCAATCAGGCCAATGCATTGATTGGCAAGGGGCAGTGGCTCTGTCGCACAGTACGGTTGGCGATGGTGAAGGGGCCGCAAAACGCCCCAGGTTTGGTACCGGAAGTAACATGTTGGAACTTGATGGAATGCGCAACGATCGTTATAGTGCCGCTTCCGGTGCCGCTTGAGCACCCGAACTGGCGCACGAAATACGGTCTTATGCAGCCTTCAAGCTAATCGGTGCAATAGCGTGCCGAGTCCAATATGACTGTTCCCCCGACCGGAACAGCAGTGGCAGGTGGAGACCTTGCCCTCACTCATAAAAAGCGCTCTGCTAGAGCGCAGCTCGAGATGCATAGGCTGTATTACTTTTTGCTTCAAAAAAATTAAAGGAAACATGCAATGAAAAAAACTCTGATCACCCTGGCAGTCCTGGCAGGAGCCACCGGCGTAGCCCAAGCTCAATCGAGCGTCGTTATCTACGGTACCGTTGACGCTGGTTTCGTCAGCGAGCGCGGCGGTGTTAACGGCAACGTTAACAAACTGGACAGCGGCATTGGTTCGGCTTCGCGTCTGGGCTTCAAAGGCACCGAAGATCTGGGCAGCGGCCTGTCGGCTCTGTTCCTGCTGGAATCGGGCTTCAGCGTTGACAACGGTCAGCAAGACGTTTCGGGTACCCTGTTCAATCGTCAAGCCTACGTTGGCCTGAGCAGCAAAACCACCGGTACCCTGACCCTGGGTCGCCAGTACACCCCGATCTACAACACGCTGTCGAAAGTTGCTGATCCATTCCAGGTGGGCTACGCCGGTTCCGCAAAGAACCTGTTCCCATCGAACACCCGTACCAGCAACACCGTGCTGTACACCTCGCCTAGCTACAATGGCTTTGACGGTGACGTTGCTTACACCTTCGGCGAAAACGCCGAGTCGAACAAAATCGGCCGTAAAATCGGCGCATCGGTTGGTTACGCCAACGGTCCTTTGAACGCCCGTGTTGCTTACAACAACACCAGCAACGAAACCGCGCTGACCTCGATCGGCAGCGGCCGCAACTACCTGGCTGCCGCCAACTACGATTTCGCAGTGGCTAAAGCTTACGTCGCTTACGGCGTGAACAAAGGCGTCAACAGCACCATCCGTAACAACGGTACCGTCAACGCATACAGCAACCCTTCGGCTGCTTTCAGCACCGACAGCACCACCGCACTGATCGGCACGACGGTACCACTGGGCGCCGCTGGCACCTTCATGGCTTCGTACATCCACGTGAACGACAAAGGCGTTGCCAATGCCGATGCCAACCAGTTCGCACTGGGCTACTCGTACGCCCTGTCGAAGCGCACCAGCACCTACGCTTCGATCGCCAAGATCTCGAACAAAAACGATGCTGGCTACACCGTTGGCAACAACAGCAACGTCGGTTCGGGTGATAAAGCTGTCAACGTTGGCGTTCGTCACTCGTTCTAAGCTGAACTACGCGCAAGCGTAGTCCGCCACAAAGGGTATTCGCTTGCGAATGCCCGCCGTGATAAAAACGCGCTGTCAGACCTTGGTCTGGCGGCGCGTTTTTGCATTGGCGGCATCAGTTACAATATTGCTGTTAATAAAGTAAGGGGAAGCCATGTACCAAAGAAATTCGTCGCGCCCTGGCGCCTTGCTGCTGGCCTTGCTGCTGATGGGCGCCGCCGGCGCCGTGCTGGCGGCCACCAAGGACAAGAAGCCTGCCGCCGGGCCGGCGCGCTATGGCGTGGCCGTCTATTCCGACCTGTGCCTGCAACAGGACAGTGGTGAAATCGGCGGACAGCGCGTCACCCTGCATCGCTTTGCCGAGGCCAATACGGTCATCTATGAATTCACGGCCGGCTCGCTGAGCTGGCCGATCGTCGCCAACGATGTCAACCTGGACGACGCCACCGGCGCGTTCGACTTCACCATCGCTGGCGCCGACAGCGAAGAGCGTACCATCGCCGGCAAGTTTTCCAGGGATGGCAAAACGTTGACACTGGAAGGCGATTATTGCGGCGGCAATGTGCGCATGCCGATGAAACTGTCGCGCATCACCGACTTTGGCCGTCCGCTGAAAAACTGCACGCCATGCCCTGTCGTGAAACCGGCACCGGAAGCACCGGCGGCGCCATCCGAGCCGGCCGAACCGGCTGCGCCGCCAGCGAGCGCGGCAATGCCGGTGGCTTGACCCCGGCTGTTATCGTTGCGCTTGTTTGGCCGCCGCCCGGATGGTCTCCAGGGTGGCGTTTGGCGTGATCAGGTTGCCGTCATAGCGCAGTTCGATCAGGGCTGGCAGATGCTTGCCGCTGGCATGCGCCAGCGCGCGGCCCAGGGCAGGGGCGAACTCTGCCGTGGTATTGACCACTTCGCCATGCGCGCCATACGCTTGCGCCAGCGCCGCAAAATCGGGGTTGTGCAAGGTGGTGCCCGAAACGCGGCCCGGATAGTCGCGTTCCTGGTGCATGCGTATGGTGCCGAACATCTGGTTATTGAAGACGATGATCACTACGCCGGCGCCGTATTGGACGGCGGTCGCCAGTTCCTGTCCATTCATCAGGTATTCGCCGTCGCCGGCAAAGGTGATCACCGTGCGTTCAGGGTGCACGATCTTGGCGGCAATCCCGGCCGGCACGCCATAGCCCATGGCGCCGTTGGTGGGCGCCAGCTGCGTGCGCATGCCGCCGTAGCGGTAGAAGCGGTGGGCCCAGGAAGCATAGTTGCCGGCGCCGTTCGTGATGATGGTGTCGCGCGGCGCTTGCGCCATGATGTCCTGCGTCACTTGCCACAAGTCCAATGGTGCCTGGCCATCCTGGAAGATGGGCGGGCGCTGCTGGTAGGCGGCCAGCTCGGCCTTCGCTTCGGCCGGCGTGTGCCGCCAGGCGGCGGCGTCGACCGGTTCCATCGCGGCCAGCATGGCGCAGGCTTGGGGCATGCCGCTGTTGATCATCAGCTCGGCCTGGTAGACGCTGCCCAGCTCTTCGGCGTCGGCATGCACATGCACCAGGCGCTGGCGCGGCACTGGCGACGCGAACAGGGTATAGCCGCCGGTGGTCATTTCGCCAAGGCGCGGGCCGATGGCAATCACCAGGTCGGCGTTTTTCACGCGCGCGGCCAGCTTCGGATTGATGCCGATGCCGACGTCGCCTATATAGTTGGGGTGTGCATTGTCAAGCAGGTCCTGGAAGCGGAAGGCGCAGGCCACCGGCAGGTGGTTGGCCTCGGCAAAGCGCTGCACGTCAAGGCAGGCTTGCGGCGTCCAGGTGGCGCCGCCCAGCAGCAGCAGCGGGCGCTGTGCTTCTGCCAGCATGGCGCGCAGCTGGCCTACCTGGCTGGCGCCAGGCGACGCCTGCACCGGCTGGTAGGCGCCGGTGTCGGCCACGCTGGCCAGCGCAACGAGCATGTCTTCCGGCAGCGCCAGCACCACCGGACCGGGCCGGCCACTGGTGGCGACCTGGAAGGCGCGCGCCAGGTATTCGGGGATGCGTTCGGCGCGGTCGATCTGCGCCACCCACTTGGCCATCTGGCCGTACATGCGCCGGTAGTCGATTTCCTGGAACGCTTCGCGGTCGATGAAATCATTGCCGACCTGGCCGATGAACAGGATCAGCGGGGTCGAATCCTGGTAGGCCGTATGCACGCCGATCGAGGCGTTGGTGGCGCCCGGGCCGCGCGTGACAAAGCAGATGCCGGGTTTGCCGGTCAGCTTGCCATAGGCTTCGGCCATGAAGGCGGCGCCGCCTTCCTGGCGGTTGATGATGAAGCGGATGCTGGACTCGTGCAGCGCGTCGAGCACATCGAGGTAGCTTTCGCCAGGCACGCCAAAGGCGGTGTCGACGCCGTGGATCTGCAGGGCGTCGACCAGGATCTGGCCACCGGTACGGGAGGATTGCGTCATGTTCGGCTCTTTATGGCAAGTAAGGTGAAAAAAAGCGGGCAAGCGTGCAGCTTGCGCCATTTTAGGTGAGCCGTTTTCGGCAGGCTTTTGAAATGGCGACACCGAATTTCACAATCGCCCGAAACGCGCCACGGCTTTTTGCGCAATCATGCTGCGGCGCGGTACAATGGCGGCTGAAGCAGGCCAGACAGTCGCTGGCTGGTGCAGCAATGCATCGGCGGGAGGAAGGTCCGGACTCCATAGAGCGGGGTGACGGTTAACGGCCGTCCGCTGAAAGCTGCAAAGTATAAGGCGAGGAACAGGGCCACAGAGACGAGCGTATTAAGTTACGGTGAAACGCGGTAACCTCCACCTGGTGCAATTTCAAATAGGCACGCGATGATGCTGCTCGCGGAGCGTGCGGGTAGAAAGCTTGAGCGCCGGAGCAATCCGGCGCCTAGAGGAATGACTGTCATAGCGCCGACCCGCAAGGCAAGGCGCCGTAACAAAATCCGGCCTATCGGCCTGCTTCACTTGAATTTGTGCTTTCTGGCCTGCCAGGAAGCCACCCGGAAGCCCCCGCAAGGGGGCTTTTTTTATGTGTGCAAAGGCAAGGAATGCAATAAAGTTGTATATACATCCAAGATGTTTTTTTATGTAAAATTGCTGATTAATAATTAATTGCCGCAATGAAAATTGTTGGCGCGTCTGGAACGGTGGCCTTGGAAATACTGGTTTATAGACGAAAATAAAACAAATTTTGCTTTAAAACAAGAGAATCAAGCTCGCCTGCCCCAGCGGTGCTTACATCGCGAAACTATTGTCCCACGTCAACTACCTGCAGAAATTCCAATTTTTCCATTTCGTAATTTTCGATGTTTACGGTAGGAAAACACATGTGTGCAGATGAGGTACCACATTCACTATCTGTCATAAGTATCTAATTTATCGATATATTTTATTTTGAGACTGCTTCAACGATATGCGCTAAGTCCTTAATTTCATTAATAAAATTCAAGTTTTGCCAATCGGAAACCGCTTGACCACCCTCAGTGCTTACTCTAAAGTGGTCAACTGTGTGAAAAAGTGTGTTTTTGTGGGAAATTTCCCCGGTCAGGGTGGCGTCAAAGACGCCACAGCCCAAGCTCAAAAAGGTCTTACGTGTTTCAAGGCGCGTCCGCTATCAGTCTCGATGCCAAGGGCAGGATGTCTATCCCTGCCAAGCACCGTGACGCGCTCGCCATCCAATGCGAAGGCCGCATGACCCTGACCCGCCACCCCGATGGCTGCCTGCTGTTTTTCCCCCGCTCCGTGTGGGAAAGCCACCGCCAGCAGATCGCCAGCTGGCCGATGTCGGCACGCGCCTGGCAGCGCATTTTTCTCGGTAACGCCGTCGACGTCGAGCTGGACTCGGCTGGCCGCGTGCTGATCTCGCCTGAACTGCGCAACGCCGCCGGCCTGTCGCGGGAAGTGATGCTGATGGGCATGGGCAGCCACTTTGAAATATGGGACGCCGCCACCCTGGCCGAACAGGAGCAGCAAGCCATCGCTGGCGGCACTCCCGATGTACTCTCCAATTTTTCTTTCTAAGGCTCCGTAATGACACTACTCACGGTGCCGGAATTTCAGCATCGCACGGTGCTGCTTGATGAAGCGGTCGATGCGCTCGATCTGTCGGGCGCGCGTGCGCACGGCATTTATGTCGATGGCACGTTTGGCCGTGGCGGCCACAGCCGTCTGATCCTGTCCCGCCTGGCGCCAGATGCGCGCCTGATCAGCTTCGACAAGGACTTGCAGGCGATCGCCACCGCCGAACAGATTCTTGATCCTCGTTTTGACATCGTCCATGACAGTTTCGCCACCATGACGGCCAGCCTGGCCGCGCGTGGCGTGCAGCAGGTGGACGGCATCCTGCTCGACCTGGGCATTTCGTCGCCCCAGGTCGACGATGCGGCGCGCGGTTTCAGCTTCCGCAATGACGGACCGCTGGACATGCGCATGGATACCACGCGCGGCATCTCCGCAGCCGACTGGCTGGCGGTGGAAACCGAGCAGAATTTAGAGAAAGTGATACGCGATTATGGGGAAGAACGGTTTGCTTTTCAGATTGCAAAGGCGATTGTTGCTGGCCGGGCAGTGCAGCCAATTTCAAGCACACGACAGCTTGCCGGCATCGTGGCAGGGGCCGTCAAGACCCGCGAGAAGGGTAAGGACCCCGCTACCCGCACCTTTCAGGCAATCCGTATTTTCATTAACAAGGAACTCGAGGATCTCGAGGCTGGCCTGAACCAGGCGTATGCCTGCCTGGCGCCAGGCGCGCGCATGGCCGTGATCAGTTTTCATTCGCTGGAAGACCGCATGGTCAAGCGCTTCTTTGCTTCCAAGGCGAACGTCGAGCAGCCTGACCGCCGGCTGCCGATCCGCGCAGTCGACCTGCCGCAGCCGGAAATGAAGCTGATTTCGAAAATGAAGCCGTCGGACGCCGAGATCGAAGGCAATCCGCGCTCGCGTTCGGCCGTGATGCGCGTGGCGCAGCGTTTGCCTGTGCCGGTTTCCATCACGGGCGGCGCGCGATGACCGGCAAGCTCAGCATCTTGCTGTCGGCGCTGCTGGTTGCCTGCGGCCTGTCGCTGGTCAACGCGCAGTACCAGGCGCGCCATCTGCTGATCGATCTCGAGCGCGCGCAGGCGTTGTCGCGCCAGCTCGACATCGACTGGGCGCAGCTGCAGCTGGACCAGTCGACCCTGGGCAAGCATGAGCGCATCGAAGCGATCGCGCGGCGCGACCTGAGCATGACGCCGCTGACGGCGGCGCGCACGCAATACCTGACGGAGGGCGGCCAATGAAATTGGGCAGCAACGGCAGTGGCGGTCGCGTGGCCGCCTCGAAAGGCGTGCCGTTCTCGAAGAACCCGGTACTGGCGGTGCGCCTGCCGGTGTGGCGTTCGCGCGTGGTGCTGTTTTGCCTGTTTTTCGCCTTTGCCGGCCTGGGCGCGCGCGCCATGTGGCTGCAGGGCGTGTCGACCCAGTTTTTGCAAAAGCAGGGCGCGGCGCGCTATGAGCGCACCTTGGAATTGCCCGCCACGCGCGGCAAGATCACCGACCGCAACGGCCAGGTGCTGGCCTCGTCCGTGCCCGTGAAAGCCATCTGGGCGATCCCTGACGACGTGCTGCAGGCGCCACCGGAAAAAATCACGGCGCTGGCCAACCTGCTGGACATGAACGTTACCGAACTGCGCAAGAAGCTCGATTCGGACCGCAGCTTCGTCTACCTGAAACGCCAGGTCGAGATGGACGTGGCCGACAAGATCAACAAGCTGGGCATCGACGGCATCGACGAGCGCAAGGAGTACAAGCGCTTCTATCCGCAGGGCGAAGTGACGACCCACGTGGTCGGCTTTACCAATGTGGAAGACGTCGGCCAGGAAAGCATGGAACTGGCGCAGCAAAAAACCCTGGTGGGCACCACCGGCAGCCGCCGCGTGATCAAGGACCGCCTGGGCCATATCGTCGAAGATATCGGCTTTATCCACGAGCCGCACGACGGCAAGGACCTGACCCTGTCGGTCGACAGCAAGATCCAGTACATCGCCTTCACGCAGCTGAAGGAAGCGGTGGAGAAATACAATGCCAAGGCCGGCGGCGCGGTGGTGCTTGACGTGCACACGGGCGAAGTGCTGGCACTGGCCAACTACCCGAGCTACGATCCGAACGACCGCCGCAAACTGACCGGCCAGCAGCTGCGCAACCGCGTCATGACCGACACCTTCGAGCCCGGTTCCACCTTGAAACCGATCACGGTCTCGCTGGCGCTCGACACCGGCCGCGTCAAGCCGACCACCCTGATCGATACGGGCGCGGGTCGCTACACCATCGCCGACCGCACCATTACCGACACCAGCGCGCACGGCGTGATCAGCGTGGCGCAGGTGATCGAAATGTCGTCCAATATCGGCTCCTCGAAAATCGCGCTGGGCATGCCGGCGCAGGAAATGTGGGAGATGTTTACCAAGGTGGGCTTCGGCCAGCAGCCGAAATGGGGCTTCCCCGGCGCTGTCGCCGGCCGCGTGCGTCCGTACAAATCGTGGCGTCCGGTGGAACAGGCGACCATGAGCTACGGTAACGGCATCTCGGTGTCGCTGATCCAGCTGGCGCGCGCCTACATGATGTTTGCGCGCGACGGCGACACGATCCCGCTGTCGTTCCAGAAGGTCACCGAGCTGCCCGTCGGCCAGCAGGTGATCAAGCCGAAGACGGCGGCCGACATGCGCGCCATGCTCGAGCTGGTGGTGTCGGGCCCGCACGGCTCGGCCAAGCGCGCCCAGGTCGCCGGCTACCGCGTGGGTGGCAAGACCGGTACCGCGTACAAGGTGGAAAACGGCCGCTATGCGATGCCGCGCAAATACATCGGCTCTTTCGTGGGCATGGTGCCGATGTCGGCGCCGCGTTTCATCATTGCCGTCATGATCGATGAACCGACCGGCCTGTATCACTACGGTGGACAGGTCGCCGCTCCCGCTTTCGCGGCGATTGCCACCAACGCGCTGCGCGCGATGAACGTACCGCCCGATTCCTCCGTTACCGAAATCGTGGTTCCGGCCAATGCCGGCCCGGAGGCCATGTGACTTTGCTCATGACCATACAAGACATCAGTTCGTGGATCAAGGCTGCCGCCCCGGGTGCGCAGCTGACCTCCGATTCCCGCCGCGTGCAGCGCGGCGATGTATTTTTCGCCTATGCCGGCGCGAGCCGCTTCATCGACGCCGCCATCAAGCTGGGCGCCGCCGCCATCGTGCATGACGAGGCCGAAGGCGACGTCTCGCTGGAGGTACCGCACCTGGCCGTACCCGACCTGAAACGCCAGGCCGGCCCGATTGCGCACAGCTACTATGGCATGCCCGATCGCGCCATGTTCAGCGCCGGCGTGACCGGCACCAATGGCAAGACCTCGTGCGCGCTGTGGCTGGCGCAAGCGCTGGCGCGCCTCGGTGAAACGTCCTCCGTGATCGGCACCCTGGGCGTGGGCCTGTGCAAGGCGCGTGGCGAGATCGATTTCGACGTCACCGGCTACACCACGCCCGACGCCGTGCTGCTGGCCAGGAAACTGGCCGTGCTGCGCGACGGCGGCGCGCAGGCGGTGGCGATCGAAGTGTCGTCGATCGGCCTCGACCAGGAGCGCGCGGCCGGCATGCACTTTGACGTCGCCATGTTTACCAATTTGACGCGCGACCATCTCGACTACCATGGCGACATGGCGGCCTACGAGGCGGCGAAAGTCAAACTGTTCGACTGGCCGGGCCTGAAAACGGCGGTGATCAACCTCGACGATCCGATGGGCCTGCGTCTGGCCGCGCATGTGGCGGGCAAGCCTGCCGGCGAGATTCCGGTGATCGGCTATACCTTGCAGGATGCGGCCAAGGTGCCCGACCTGCCGGGTGTGCTGATGCTGCGCGCCAGCCAGTTCCGCAGCCGTAACGCCGGCACCGACTTCCAGCTCGACTGCAGCCTGGGCGTCGCGCCGGTCAAAACCCGGCTGGTGGGCCACTTCAATATCAGCAACGCGCTGGCCGTGCTGGGCGCCTTGCTGGCCCACGGCACGCCATTGCGCGCGGCGCTCGACGCGATCGAAGCGTTGCAGCCGGCGCCGGGACGCATGCAGCAGGTGGGCGGCCAGGAAGCGCCGATGATCGTCATCGATTATGCGCATACGCCGGACGCCCTGGAAAAAACCCTGGTCGCCTTGCGCCAGGTGGCGCAGGACCGTGGCGGCCAGCTGTGGTGCGTGTTCGGCTGCGGCGGCGACCGCGATCCGGGCAAGCGCCCGCAGATGGGCGCCATCGCGCAACTGGCCGACCATGTGCTGGTCACCAGCGACAATCCGCGCAGCGAAGATCCGCACGCCATCATCGAACAGATCGTGGCCGGCATGCGCCAGGACGGCCCGCAGCCGCAGGCGATCGAAGACCGCGCCGCCGCCATTCTGTCGGCCATCAAGCATGCCGCCAAGCCGGACGTGATCCTGTTGGCCGGCAAAGGCCATGAGCCGTACCAGGAAATCAAGGGCAAGAAACTGCCGTTTTCCGACGCCGACCATGCGCAGCTGGCGCTGTCGGCGCGCCTGACCATGATGAGGACCAATTGATGGAGCAGACCGTGCACGCGACACTCGCACAAGTGCTGCCAGTATTGGCCCCGGCCGGCGCGCGCCTGGAAGGCCGTCTCGACACGCCGTTTGCCGGCGTGACGACCGACAGCCGCCAGGCCGGCGCCGGCGCGCTGTTCGTTGCCCTGCGCGGCGAACGTTTCGACGCCCACGATTTCCTGTCTGACGTGGCGCGCCAGGGCGTGGCGGCGGTGATCGTCGAAGCCCTGCCCGAAGGTTGGGATGAAAACAAGGTTGCCGCCATCATCGTGCCCGATACGCTGGTCGCGCTGGGCCGCATTGCCAACTTCTGGCGCCGCCAGTTCGACCTGCCGGTGATTGGCGTGACCGGCAGCAATGGCAAGAC
Organism: Janthinobacterium sp. 1L-D-8-B-C4; assembly: GCF_057291295.1. NCBI lineage: Bacteria > Pseudomonadati > Pseudomonadota > Betaproteobacteria > Burkholderiales > Oxalobacteraceae > Janthinobacterium > Janthinobacterium sp. 1L-D-8-B-C4. The sequence continues at coordinate 44,303 of NZ_JBXAVX010000008.1, read as the reverse complement.
CACTGTCAAGGAAATGCTGTCGTCCATCCTGGCCGCCGCCTACGGCGAACAGGACCGCCTGGCCACGCGCGGCAACCTGAATAATGAAATCGGCGTGCCGCTGACCCTGTTCCGCCTGGCCGCCCACCATGACGCGGCCGTGATCGAGATGGGCATGAACCATCCGGGCGAGATTGCGCGCCTGGCGGCGATTGCCGAACCGACCGTGGCGATGGTCAACAACGCCCAGCGCGAACACCAGGAATTCATGCACACGGTGGAGGCGGTAGCGCGAGAGAACGGCGCCGTGCTGGCCGCCTTGCCGGTCGACGGCGTGGCGGTGTTCCCGCATGGCGACGAATTTACGCCGCTGTGGCAGGAACTCGCAAGCACGCGCCGCGTGATCCGCTTCGGCCTGTCGAAAGACGCCGAAGTAAGCTGCACCCACCGCGCGGCAGAGGTGTTTGGCAGCGACCTGTTCGTCAGCGTGCGCGATGAACAGGGCGGCGTGCAGCAGTTTTTTGTCGGCCTGCAGGCGGCCGGCGAACACAATGTGAAAAATGCGCTGGCCGCGGTTGCCTGCGCAGTTGGCGCCGGCATCAAGCTTGACGCCATCAAACAGGGCCTGGAAGCGTTCGCGCCAGTGGCCGGGCGATTGCAGAAAAAGCGCGCATTGAACGGCGCGACCGTGATTGACGACACCTACAACGCCAATCCCGATTCGGCGCGCGCCGCCATCGACGTGCTGGCGCAAGCTGGCGCGCCGCGCATCCTGGTGCTCGGCGAGATGGGCGAAGTCGGCACGCAAGGCCAGCAGTTCCACGAAGAGATCGGCGCCTACGCCGCCGCCAAAGGCATCGAGCACGTGCTGGCGACGGGCGGCCTGACGCGCCACATGACATCGACCGCTGGTACGGTGGTCGAGTATTTCGAACAGTTCGACGGCTTGCTGGCGGCGCTCGATGCGCACCTGGCTGGCCGTTTGGATGCAACAGTATTGATCAAGGGCTCCCGCTTCATGAAAATGGAACGGGCCGTGCAGCATTTGATTGGTTCAAACAATAACAAGGAAGCTCACTAATCATGCTGCTCTGGCTCGCTCATTATTTCCAGGACGACATTGGCCCACTGCGGGTCTTTAACTTCATCACCTTTCGCGCTGTTTTCGCCACGCTGACCGCCATCCTGATCGGCCTGGTCGCCGGCCCCGCCGTGATCCGCATGCTCACGCGCCTGAAAGTCGGCCAGGCGGTGCGCACCGACGGCCCGCAAACACATTTGAAAAAACACGGCACGCCCACCATGGGCGGCGTCTTGATCCTGATCGCCATCGGCATTTCCACTTTGCTGTGGTGCGACCTGTCGAACCGCTTTATCTGGCCGGTATTGATCGTCACCCTGGGCTTTGGCGCCATCGGCTGGGCCGACGACTACCGCAAGGTGGTGCACCAGGACCCGGAAGGCATGCGCTCGCGCGAAAAATACTTCTGGCAGTCGCTGATCGGCCTGGCCGCGGCGTTCTACCTGGCGTTTTCGGTGTCGATCTCCGAGCCGAACGCGGGCCAGGTGTGGAACCTGATCTACGCCTGGGTGCAGTCCGGCTTTGCGATGGACCTGCCACCGAAGGCCGATTTGATCGTGCCGTTCTTCAAGACCATCAGCTATCCGCTGGGCGTGTGGGGCTTTATCGCGCTGACCTACTGCGTGATCGTCGGCACCAGCAACGCCGTCAATTTCACCGATGGCCTCGATGGCCTGGCCATCATGCCGACCGTGATGGTGGGCACGGCCCTGGGCCTGTTCGCCTACCTGACCGGCAACGCCACCTATGCGCGCTACCTGTTCATCCCGCATATTCCGGGCGCCGGCGAACTGGTGATCTTCTGCGGCGCGCTGGCCGGTTCCGGCCTGGCTTTCCTCTGGTATAACACCCACCCGGCCAAGGTCTTCATGGGCGACGTCGGCGCGCTGGCCTTGGGTGGCGCCCTGGGCACCATCGCCGTCATCGTGCGCCAGGAAATCGTGCTGTTCATCATGGGCGGCATCTTCGTGGTCGAAACCCTGTCGGTGATTATCCAGGTGGCGTGGTTCAAATACACCAAGAAGCGCTACGGCGTGGGCCGCCGCGTATTTTTGATGGCGCCGCTGCATCATCATTTTGAACAAAAAGGCTGGAAGGAGACGCAGGTTGTCGTGCGTTTCTGGATCATCACCATGATGCTGGTGCTGCTCGGCCTGACCACCTTGAAGCTGCGCTGATGATGTACGCCAATCAAACCGCACTGGTACTGGGACTCGGCGAGTCCGGCCTGGCAATGGCCCTGTGGCTGGCCCGCAGCGGTGCTGCTGTGCGCGTGGCCGACACGCGCGAAGCGCCCGAGCGCCTGGCGGCCTTGCAAGCTGGCGTGCCGGACGCGCAATTCATCGCCGGGGCGTTTGGCGCCGAGCTGCTCGATGGTGTCGACTTTGTCGCCGTCAGCCCTGGCCTGGCACCGAACCGCGAACTGGCACAGATTGCACCGGCGGCGGCTGAAAAAAATATCCCCGTCTGGGGCGAGATCGAACTGTTCGCCCAGGCGCTGGCTGCACTGAAAACAGAACGCGGCTATGCGCCGAAAGTGATCGCGATCACGGGCACCAACGGCAAGACCACGGTCACCAGCCTGGTAGGCCTGTTGTGCGAACGGGCGGGCCTGGCCACGCGCGTGGCCGGCAATATCAGCCCGGCCGCGCTCGACGTGCTGCGCGAGGTGCTCGATGCCGAGCCGGCGCCAGTCGACGCCGACGCCGATGCCGCCGAGCCGGTCGCCAGCACCCTGCCGCAGGCGTGGATACTGGAGTTGTCCAGCTTCCAGCTGCATACCACTTTCAGCCTGCAAGCCGATGCGGCCACCGTGCTCAATTTGTCGCAGGATCATCTGGACTGGCATGGCGACATGGCCGCTTATGCCGCTGACAAGGCACGCATCTTTGGCGAGCACACGGTGCGCGTATTGAACCGCGACGATGCGGCGGTGATGCGGATGAAAAATGCGCTGGTCGAGACCGTGACGTTTGGCACCGGCGAGCCGCAGGAGGTTGACAGCTTTGGCCTGGTCAACGAGCGTGGCGTGTTCTGGCTGGCGCAAGCCGTGCCGAGCGAAGAAGTGATCGAGAAAAAACGCAGGAAGAACGATCCGGCGCCCGAGCCGGTGCCGACCATGGCGAAAAAGCTGATGCCGGCCGACGCCTTGACAATCCGTGGCCAGCACAACGCCTCGAACGCGCTGGCGGCGCTGGCCCTGTGCCGCGCCATCGGCCTGCCATTCGCGCCGCTGCTGCATGGCTTGCGCGAATACCGGGGCCAGCCGCACCGGGTGGAACTGGTCACGACCGTAAACCAGGTCGAATACTACGACGACAGCAAGGGCACCAATGTGGGCGCCACGGTGGCGGCCATCAATGGCCTGGGCAAGGCCTTTGGCGGCGCGCAGCAGCGCCTGGTGCTGATCGCCGGCGGCGACGGCAAGGGCCAGGATTTCTCGCCGCTGGCAGAACCGGCGTCGCGCCATGTGCGGGCGGTGCTGCTGATCGGGCGCGATGCGCCGGCCTTGCGCGCGGCACTGGAACCATCCGGTGTCGACCTGTTCGACTGCGTTACGCTGACCGAAGCGGTCAAACAGGCGGCAACGCTGGCGTTGCCGGGCGACGCGGTGCTGCTGTCGCCGGCCTGCGCCAGCCTGGACATGTTCAAGAATTATGCGCATCGCGCGCAGGTGTTTGTCGACGCCGTGCGCGATATCGCCCTGGATAACGGACAGGATATCTGATGGCCTTCCAGCTGCCATTCGGTTTCGGTTCCGGCTCGGCTGCCAAGCCGCTGGACGGCCGCGCGCGGCAGTCGAAGATGATGGACTACGACCAGCCTTTGATCTGGGTGGTGCTGCTGCTGATGCTGCTGGGCATGGTGATGGTGTATTCGGCCTCGATCTCGCTGTCGGACGCGCGCAAGTTCGCCGCCTATACCAACAATTATTTTGTCGTGCGCCAGGCACTGTTCATCGGCATTTCGATGATCGCCAGCGCGCTGGTGTTCCGCATCCGCGTCGCCACCTGGCAGAAGATGGCGCCGTGGCTGTTCATCGGCACCCTGGTGCTGCTGGTGATGGTGCTCATTCCCGGCCTGGGCGTATCGGTCAACGGCGGTCGCCGCTGGCTGAACCTGCCGGGCCTGCGGCCGCAGCCGTCCGAACTGATGAAGGTGGTGATGGTGCTGTACGCGGCCGACTACACGGTGCGCAAGCAGGAATACATGCACAAGCTGACCAAGGGCTTCATGCCGATGGCGCTGGCCGTCAGCTTCGTCGGCCTGTTGCTGCTGATGGAGCCGGATCTGGGCGCCTTTGGCGTGATCGTCTGCATCGCCATGGGCATCCTGTTTTTGGGTGGCGTGAATGCCATCTGGTTCGGCGGCATCGGCGCCATGCTGACGGCGATTTTCGTCACCATTATCGCGCTGTCGAAATTCCGCCGCGAGCGCTTCTTTGCCTATCTCGATCCATGGCAGGAAGACAATGCGCTGAACAAGGCCTACCAGTTGACGCACTCGCTGATCGCCTTTGGCCGTGGCGAACTGTTTGGCGTGGGCCTGGGCGGCAGCGTGGAAAAGCTGCACTACCTGCCCGAAGCGCATACCGACTTCCTGCTGGCCGTGATCGGCGAGGAACTGGGCCTGGTGGGCGTGCTGATCGTGATCGGCATGTTCTACTGGATTATCAAGCGCGCCTTCGATATCGGCCGCCAGGCGATCGCCATCGACCAGACCTTCGCCGGCCTGACGGCGAAAGGCATCGCCATCTGGATCGGCGTGCAGACCTTCATCAACATGGGCGTGAACCTGGGCCTGCTGCCGACCAAGGGCCTCACCTTGCCCCTGATGAGCTATGGCGGCACGGGCGTGCTGATCAACTGTATCGGCCTGGCGATCCTGCTGCGCATCGATTATGAAAACCGGATCCTGATGCGCGGGGGCCGGCTATGAACACTGTAAAAAACTTGAAAACAAAAAAACTGATGATCATGGCGGCCGGTACCGGTGGCCATATTTTCCCCGGTCTGGCGATTGCGCAAACCATGATCGCGCGCGGCTGGGAAGTGAGCTGGCTGGGCACCACCCACGGCATGGAGCAGGAGCTGGTGCCGAAAAGCGGTATTCCCATGGACGCCATCGAATTTTCCGGCATGCGCGGCAAGGGCCTGGCGCACACGGTCAAGGGCGGCTTCAAGATGATCGCCAGCCTGTTTGCGATCCGCGGCTTTATTGCGCGCCGCAAGCCCGACATGGTGATGGGCATGGGCGGCTACGTGACGGTGCCGGGTGGCCTGGTGGCGCGCCTGTGCGGCGTGCCACTGGTGCTGGTCAATGCCGATGCGGCATTACTGTTGTCGAACAAGACACTGCTTCCGCTGGCGCAGCAGGTATGCTTCGGCTTTCCTGCAGAATTTGGCGCTGCGGCAAGCAAGGCGGTCGTTACCGGCAACCCGGTGCGCGCCGAGATTCTGGCAATGGCGCCGCCGGCGGCGCGCTTTGAACATCGCAGCGGCCCCTTGCGCATCCTGGTGGTGGGCGGCAGCCTGGGCGCGAAGGCGCTGAACGACAATCTGCCGGCCGCGCTGGCATTGATGCCGGAAGGCGAACGGCCTTTGGTGACGCACCAGTCGGGCAAGAAGAATATCGATGCCTTGCGCGCGTCGTATGCGCAGGCCGGCGTGACGGCCAACGTGGTCGATTTTATCGACGACATGGCGGGCGCCTATGCGGCGGCCGACCTGGTAATCTGCCGCGCCGGTGCCATCACGTTGTCGGAACTGACGGCGGCCGGCGTGGCCAGCGTGCTGGTGCCATTGGTGGCCTCGACCACCAGCCACCAGCGCAATAACGCGCAGTGGATGGCGCAGCAGGGCGCGGCGATTCATTTGCCGCAAACGGAAATGAATCCGGCGTCACTTGGCGCGATGCTGGCGTCGCTTGGCCGCGACAGCTGCCAGCAGATGGCGCAGGCGGCACTGGCGGCAGGCAAGCGCGACGCCAATCAGGCGATCGCAAACGTATTGGAACAATTGGCATGAGGTTAGCTCTGTGAAGCATAAAGTAAACAATATCCACTTTGTCGGCATCGGCGGCAGCGGCATGAGCGGCATTGCCGAAGTGCTGGTCAACCTCGGCTACAAGGTGTCGGGTTCGGATCTGGGCAGCAATGCGGCGACGCAGCGCCTGGCGAGCCTGGGTGCAACCGTGATGCTCGGTCACGCGGCGGAAAACATCGGCGACGCCGACGCCGTGGTAACGTCGGGCGCCGTGCCGCACGATAATCCTGAAGTGGCGGCCGCGCGCGCACGCAAGATCCCGCTGGTGCCACGCGCGGTGATGCTCGGCGAACTGATGCGCCTGAAACGCGGCATCGCGATTGCCGGCACCCATGGCAAGACCACCACCACCAGCCTGGTCGCCTCCGTGCTGGCGCAGGGCGGGCTGGACCCGACGTTTGTCATCGGCGGCCGCCTGACCAGTGCCGGCGCCAACGCCAAGCTGGGCTCGGGCGACTACCTGGTTGCCGAAGCCGATGAATCGGATGCCTCGTTTCTGAACCTGGCGCCGATGATCGAAGTGATCACGAATATCGATGCCGATCACATGGATACGTACGAGCACGATTTTGAAAAACTCAAGCAGGCCTTCGTGCAGTTCACGCACCGCCTGCCGTTCTATGGCCGCGCCATGCTGTGCGTGGACGATCCGCACGTACGCGCGATCATTCCGTTCGTCACCAAGCCGGTTACCACTTACGGCTTTGCCGAAGACGCCGAAGTGCGCGCCATCAATGCGCGCGCGGTCGGCCTGGAAATGCATTTCACGGTGCTGCAGGAAGGCTACCCTGCCATCGACGTGGTGCTGAACCAGCCCGGCATGCACAATGTGCAGAACGCCTGTTCGGCGATCGCGATTGCGCGCGAGATCGGCATCGCCGACAGCGCCACCCAGCAGGGCCTGGCCGAATTTTCCGGCGTCGGCCGGCGCTTCACGCGTCATGGCGACGTGGCGCTGCCGAACGGCGGCAGCTTTGCGCTGGTCGACGATTTCGGCCACCACCCGGTCGAGACAGAAGTCACCCTGGCCGCCGCGCGCGCCGCGTATCCGGGCCGCCGCCTGGTGCTGGCGTTCCAGCCGCACCGCTACAGCCGCACGCGCGACCTGTTCGAAGATTTTGTGAAAGTGCTCGGCGCGCCCGACGTGCTGCTGCTGTCGGAAGTATATGCTGCCGGCGAAGCGGCTATCGTCGCCGCCGACGGCCGTTCGCTGGCCCATGCACTGCGCGCGCGCGGCAAGATCGAACCGATCTTCGTCGAGTCCATGGCCGACATGGCCGACACCATCATGAGCGTGGCGCGCGACGGCGACGTCGTGCTGACCATGGGTGCCGGTTCGATCAGCGGCATCCCGCAACAACTGACAACGTATACAACCAACACTGCAAAGGCCTGACGTGAACGCAGCTTCAGCTATCGATGTGAAACAATTGGGCAAGGTCGGCGTCCTGTTCGGCGGCCGCTCGGCCGAGCGCGAAGTGTCGCTGATGTCGGGCGCCGGCGTGCTGGCCGCCTTGCAAAGCCATGGCGTCGACGCGCATGGCTTCGACACGGGTGTACGCAGCCTGGCCGAACTGGCCGCTGAAAATTTTGATCGCGTCTTTATTGCGCTGCACGGCCGCTACGGAGAAGACGGCAGCTTGCAGGGCGCGCTGGAGCAACTGGGCATTCCATACACGGGCAGCGGCGTGATGGCCTGCTCGGTCGGCATGGACAAGGTCTATACCAAGATGATCTGGCTGATGCACAAGCTGCCCACGCCGCAATACGCGGTGCTGGCCGACGACTCGAACCTGGCGCAGGTGGTCGAAGAACTGGGCTTGCCATTGATCGTCAAGCCGCCGCATGAAGGTTCGAGCATCGGCATCACCACCGTGCATGAAGCGTCGGCCTTCCAGGCTGCGTACGATATCGCCGCCGGCCTGGACGACTCCGTGCTGGCCGAGCAATTCATCAAGGGCCGCGAATTTACGGTGGCGATCCTGGGCCAGGGCGCCACCGCGCGCGCACTGCCGCCGATCGAGATCGTCGCACCGCAAGGCAATTACGATTACCAGAACAAGTATTTCACGGACGTGACCCAGTATTTCTGCCCGCCCGAGCTGGACCCGGCGATCCTGGCGGAGATGGAGCGCATCGCGCTGGCGGCCTACCGCGCGCTGGGCTGCGAAGGCTGGGGACGGGTCGATGTCCTGATGCGCAGTGCCGACAGCGCGCTGTTCCTGCTCGAGGTCAATACCTCGCCCGGCATGACCGGCCACTCGCTGGTGCCGATGGCGGCGCGCGCGGTGGGCATCAGCTATGAAGACCTGTGCCTGGAAATCGTCGCCTCGGCACGCCTGAAAATCAGCAAGGGACAACACTGACATGTGGCACGACGCTAAAAGCCTCAATACGACCGCCAACGGCCTGATGGCCTTTGTGCTGGTCGTGTGCGTGGCCGCCGGCGTGTGGTGGGTGTCGCAGCGTCCGATGTTCGAGCTGCGCACCATCAAGGTGGAAAGCGTGGATGCGAAGGGGCTGCGGCACGTGAATTACCTGACCCTGCGCGCCGGCACGCAGGGCCGCATCAAGGGCAATTTCTTCACCAGCAATCTCGAAAGCGTGCGCAGCGTGTTCGAAGCGGTGCCCTGGGTGCGCCGCGCCAGCGTGCGCCGCGAGTGGCCGAACCAGCTGATCGTGGCGCTCGAAGAGCATGAAGCGCTGGGTACCTGGGGCGAGGACGGCCGGCTGCTGTCGGTCAAGGGCGACGTGTTTACCGCCAACGTAGCCGAAGCCGAGGACGACCATGAATTGCCCGCGTTTTCGGGCCCGGACGGCAGCGAGAAGGACGTGCTGGCGACGTATGTGAACCTGGAAAAATGGTTTGCACCCTTGAAGATGGCGCCTGAATCGTTGTCGTTGTCGAGCCGCTATGCGTGGACCGTCAAGCTGAGCAACGGCATGAGCGTGGCGCTGGGGCGCGAACAGAATCACACGACCCTGAAGGCCAGGGTCGACCGGCTGGTGGGCATCTATCCTCAACTGGCCAGCCGCCTGGACAATATCGACACCATCGACATGCGTTACCAGAATGGCCTGGCCTTGAGTTCGGCCGGCCTGGTGATACCGGCCGAAGGCAAGGATGGCCGGCCGGCGCCGGCGATCAGGAAAAAAACCAGCAGTGCGACCAAAAAACCGGCTTGACCGAATACTCAAAGTAATTAAACCAATAGCCCAAAAAACTAGGCGACAGAAATGACAAAAGACGCGAAGAACCTGATCGTCGGCCTCGACATCGGCACCTCGAAAGTGGTGGCGGTGGTTGCCGAAGTGATGTCCGATGGACGCCACGAAGTGATCGGGCTGGGCCAGCACGAATCGAAGGGCCTGAAAAAAGGCGTGGTGGTCAATATCGAGGCCACGGTGGAGTCGATCCAACGCGCGCTCGAAGAAGCCGAGCTGATGGCCGACTGCAAGATCCGCAATGTGTATGCCGGCATCGCGGGCAGCCATATCCGCAGCTTCAATTCGAGCGGCATGGTGGCCATCAAGGACAAGGAAGTGACGGCCACCGACGTGGCGCGCGTCATCGAGACGGCAAAAGCGGTTAACATCCCGACCGACCAGCAATTGCTGCATACGGTGCCGCAGGAATTCATCGTCGACAGCCAGGAAGATGTGCGCGAACCGATCGGCATGAGCGGCATCCGCCTCGAGGTCAAGGTGCATATCGTCACCGGCGCCGTATCGGCGGTGCAGAACATCGTCAAGTGCGTGCGCCGCTGCGGCCTGGAAGTATCGGACCTGATCCTGCAGCCGATGGCTTCGGCCGACGCGGTGCTGACAGCCGATGAAAAAGAACTGGGCGTGGTCCTGATCGACATCGGCGGCGGTACCACCGACGTGGCGGTGTTTTCCGATGGCGCGATCCGCCATACGGCAGTGATCCCGATCGCCGGCGACCAGATCACCAACGACATCGCGATGGCCTTGCGCACCCCGACCGCGGAAGCGGAAGAGATCAAGATCCGCTACGGCGTGGCCAAGCAGGTGCTGGCCGATCCGGGCGAGTCGCTGGAAGTACCGGGCCTGGGCGACCGTGGCCCGCGCAACCTGTCGCGCCAGGCGCTGGCGGCGGTGATCGAGCCGCGCGTCGAAGAGCTGTTCGCGATGGTGCACCAGGTGGTGCGCGAGTCGGGCTACGAGGGCGTGCTGTCGTCGGGCATCGTGCTGACGGGCGGCACTTCCATCATGCCCGGCATGGTGGAGATGGCGGAAGACATCTTTTTGAAACCGGCGCGCCTGGGCACGCCGGAGTATCGCGGCCAGCTGGCCGACGTGGTGCGCAGTCCGCGCTACGCGACCGTGCTGGGACTACTGCTGGAAGCGAAAAAGCAATACCTGCGCGGGCATATCGTGACGCGCCAGGATGGCTCGGTGAAGGCAGTCTGGCAGCGCATGAAGGAATGGTTTTTAGGGAATTTTTAAGGGCTTGAAGTTCGCCCGGCGGTACAGGTTTTTTGGCATCAGCGCAGGTACACATAACTTATTTTAAATTTAACCGCAGTTTTCAATCTCCAGCTCTCCTAACGATATGAGGCCTGGCGCTTGGAAACCGCATTCTGATAGGAGCACATCATGGAGTTCGATATGGTCGATAACACAGCTATAGGTACCGTCATCAAGGTAGTCGGCGTCGGCGGTGCGGGTGGCAATGCAGTGCAACACATGATCAACAAAGGCATGTCGGGCGTGGAGTTCATTGCCGCCAATACCGACGCTCAAGCCCTGTCGACGTCCAAGGCGCACAACATCATCCAGATCGGCGATACCGGCCTGGGTGCCGGCATGAAACCGGCCGTCGGCCGCCAGCTGGCCGAAGAATCGCGCGCGCGCATCGCCGATGCGCTGCGCGGCGCGCACATGGTGTTCATCGCCGCCGGCATGGGCGGCGGCACCGGCACCGGCGCGGCGCCGATCGTGGCCGAAGTGGCCAAGGAAATGGGCGCGCTGACGGTGGCCGTGGTCTCCAAGCCTTTCTCGTACGAAGGCCAGAAGTGCATGGACATCGCCGACGAAGGCCTGGAGCAGCTGTCCCTGCACGTCGATTCGCTGATCATCATCCTGAACGAAAAACTGGAAGAGATCTACGAAGACGAAAGCATGCTGGAATGGATGCAGCACGCCGATGATGTGCTCAACAACGCGGTGGCCGGCATTGCCGAGATCATCAACGTGCCGGGCCATATCAACGTCGACTTCAACGACGTGAAAACCATCATGGGCGAGCAGGGCAAGGCGATGATGGGAACCGCTACCGCTTCCGGCGTGGACCGCGCGCGCATCGCGGCCGAACAGGCGGTTGCCTCGCCGCTGCTGGACGGTATTGATCTCTCTGGCGCGCGCGGCGTGCTGGTCAATGTCACGGCCAGCCGTGGCCTGAAGGGTAAAGAGATCAAGGAAGTCATGGCCGCCGTGCGCGCGTTTGCCGCGCCGGACGCATCGATCGCGCAAGGTATTGCCTACGACGACGACATGGGCGACGATATCCGCGTCACCGTGGTGGCCACGGGCCTTGGCCGCGCCAAGAAAAACATCCAGCTGGTACCGCAGCAAGTGCTGCGCACCGGCACCCACAACAGCCCGCTGACCCCATCGGCTGCGATGGGCGCTGCGCAAACCGTGACCACCACGGTCGGCGCGGCCACGCCGGCGGCAGGCTTTGACGGCATGAAGGCGCCAGCCGTATGGCGCCGTGAAACCGCTTCCGAGCAGGTGCGCGCGATGGAAAAGAACGGCATGGAGACGTATGACATTCCAGCTTTCCTGCGCAAACAGGCTGATTGATCGAACGCTGAAATACTGATGCAAACGGCGGCCTTCGGGCCGCTGTTTTTTTGATCTCAGCCTTTGCTTTCATGGGGGATTTCTGCACAAATACGGCAAGTCAGGCATACTGTCGCGCAGTGCCGGCCCAAGGCCGGCTTCCCCCAATACCCTATAAAAAGGAGTCACCATGACGATCAAGATCGGCGATACTCTGCCGGAAGGCACCCTGGCTGAATTCATCGAAACCGAAACCGAAGGCTGCGCGCTGGGCCCGAACACGTTCAATGTGCAGGACCTGGTCAAGGGCAAGAAGATCGCCATCTTCGGCCTGCCAGGCGCATTCACGCCGACCTGCTCGGCGCAGCACGTGCCAGGTTATGTGCAGCACGCGGAAGCCCTGAAGGCTGCCGGCGTCGATGAAATCTGGTGCATCTCCGTCAACGACGCTTTCGTGATGGGCGCCTGGGGCCGTGACCAGAAGGCCACCGGCATCGTGCGCATGATGGGCGACGGCAATGCCGCCTACAGCAAGGCCCTGGGCCTGGACGCCGATTTCTCCAAGCACGGCATGGGCACGCGCTCGCAGCGCTACTCGCTGCTGGCCGACAATGGCGTGGTGACGCAATTGAACATCGAGCAGGGCGGCAAGTTTGAAGTGTCGAATGCCGAGACCTTGTTGGGTCAGTTGAAGTAATTCGGCCGGCGATATAAAAAAACGGCGCCTTTGCAGGCGCCGTTTTTTTATTGCACCAGCGGTTTTGTTGCCTCGAACATGGCCGCGTCGATATCGAACGAGTAATCGCCCTGCAGCGCAAAGTACTGGCGCGCTTCCTCTGGCGCCGCGTCGAACAGGTTGCGGATGGCGGCGATGCGCTCGGCTGGGGTGCGCATGCGCGCTACCCACTCGTCAAATTGCATGGTCAGCTTCCATACGCTGCGCAGGCTGTGCGTGAAACCGGCGTTGTCGAACTTGGCGCCCCATTCGCAGGTGCGGTAGTCGCGCACATGCGAGCCGTCGCGCAGCAGTTCCACCGCCTGCAAGGTGGTGTCGTACAGGGCGGTTTTCGGCGCCACGATATCGACCACCAGCAAGGTGCCGTTCGGGCGCAGCACGCGCCAGCTTTCCGCCAGCGCGCCGGCCACGTCGCCCCAGTGGTGGGCCGAAAAGCGCGTCACGACCATGTCGAAACTGGCGTCGGCAAATGGCAGCCTGGCCACGTCGCCCTGGCGCGTGCTGATATTGTCCAGGCCGCGCTGCACCTTGGCGTGTTCCACCACGTCCAGCATCGGCTGCGCCAGGTCGTAGGCCACCACCGATGCCGCCACCGGCGCGACGGCAAAGCTGGCGTGGCCGGCGCCGCAGCCCAGGTCCAGCACAGCAGGTCGGCCATGGCGGCGCGCCGCTTCCTGCATCAGCACCAGGTCCGCGCCCTGGGCGTGGATGGCGCTGCTGAGGTAGGCATTGGCGGTCTTGCCGAACTGCTCGGTAATGACATCGTGCTGGTGCATGGTTTTCTCCCGTGGTTGGTGGTGTTGAGGCAGAATAGACCTTCTTTTATCCTGTAACAAGACAACAACTTATACTGGTATAAGCACTACCATGAAAGCACGCCATGTCGCACAAGCTCGCTGAATTCATCCGCGCCCGGCGCGAAGCCGTCACCCCCGCCATGGCCGGCCTGCCCGGCGGCGGGCGGCGCCGCACGCCGGGCCTGCGCCGCGAAGAGCTGGCACAATTGTGCGATGTCAGTCCGACCTGGCTGACCTGGCTGGAGCAGGGCAGGCCCGTGTCGGCCTCGGGCAAGATGCTGGCGCGCCTGGCGCAGGTGCTGCAGCTGAGCGCGGCCGAACGGGCCTATCTGTTCGAGGTGGCCGACAAGGCCGATCCCGAGCATGGCGCGGCGCATGGCGCCGGGGCGGCGTGCGGCGAGTTGGCCGCCATCGTGGCCGCCATCGATGCGCCGGCCTATATGCTGGACCAGCAGTGGAATGCGGTGGCCTGGAATGCGCAGGCGGCCAGCCTGTTTGCCGGCTGGCTCGACACGCCGCAGCCGGAGCCGCCACCGAACCAGCTGCGTTTCATGTTCCGGACGCCGCAGGCGAGGCTGCTGATCGCCGGCTGGCCCGAGCGCGCGCAGCGGCTGGTGGGCGAATTTCGCGCCGATATCGGCCGCCGTGCCGACCAGGCGCCGCTGGCCGGCCTGATCGCGGAACTGGCCGCGAGCAGCGACGAGTTTCAGTTGTGGTGGGACGCGCAGCAGGTGCTGGGCCGCGATGGCGGCTTGCGCCGTTTCCAGCATCCGCTGCGCGGCGCGCTGCAGTTCAATCAGGTGACCCTGCACCTGGCGCGCCAGCACGAGCTGAAGCTGGTAATGCTGTTGCCTGTATTGTAAAGATTGCTACCGCGCTTGCTATAATCCGGGCGACCGCGTGCATGCGCACTTGCACCCGGTCCTGGCTCCGGCCGTCGCCATGATGACGGTTTCTCTCCTGCCAGGAGTTGCTTTGCCTTCCCATAATCCCAATCTGCGCAGCATCTACGCGATGCTGGCCGCCGCCGCCCTGTTTTCACTGATGGACACGGCCATGAAGCTGCTGTCGGCAACCTACCCCGCGATGCAGGTAACGGCCTTGCGCGCCTTGTCGTCGCTGCCGCTGGTATGCCTGTACCTGCTGTACCGTGGCGCGTTCAAGCGGGTACTGAAGGTGCGCTGGCCGCTGCACTGTTTGCGCGGCGCGCTGGGCATTGCCATGATCACCCTGTTCGCCTATGGCCTGAAGCGTTTGTCGCTGGCCGAAGCGTATTCGCTGTTCTTTATTGCACCGTTGCTGATCACGGCACTGTCGGTGTTCATTTTGAAGGAGCGGGTCGACCTGGCGCGCTGGTGCGCGATCGCCGTTGGCCTCGCTGGCGTGCTGGTGGTGCTGCGTCCGGAAGGTGGTGAATTTTTGTCGCTGGCCGGCCTGGCCGTGCTGGCCGCGGCCGCCTGCTATGCCGTCTCGGCCATCACCGGCCGCATCCTCAGCCGTAGCGACGCCAGCGAAAGCATGGTGTTCTGGCTGATGATCATGATGGCGGCCGGCGGCGTGGCGCTGTCCTGGCATGAGTGGGTGGCGATCCGGCGCGAAGACTGGCTGCTGCTGGCCGGCTTGTCGGTCAGCGGTTTCCTGGGCCAGCTGGCGATCACGGAAGCGTTTCGCAGCGGCAAGGCTTCCAGCGTGGCGCCGTTCGAATATTCGGCCCTGGCCTGGGGCATGGGCCTGGACTGGCTGCTGTGGCGCACCCTGCCCGACCAGTACACCATGATCGGCGCGGCCATCATCATTGCCAGCGGCATCTATCTGGTGCGCCGTGAAGCGGTGCATGTGGAAAGCGAACATCCGTAACATTTTTTCTGCGGCCAGCATTCCAGAGCGCAACTGGATATAATCTGGGGATGTTAAAACAACGCACCATCAAACAATCGGTCCGCACCATCGGTGTCGGCTTGCACTCCGGTACCAAGGTCGAACTGACCCTGAGTCCGGCCGCCATCGACACGGGCATCGTGTTTCGCCGTATCGACCTGGTGCCGGTGGTGGAGTTTCCCGCCAGCGCCATGGCGGTCGGCGACACGCGCATGGCCTCCGTGCTGATCAAGGACGGCGCGCGCGTCTCGACCGTGGAACACCTGATGTCGGCCGCGGCCGGCCTCGGCATCGACAATATGGTCATTGACGTGAATGCGGAAGAAATTCCCATTATGGACGGTTCGGCCTCGTCGTTCGTGTTCCTGCTGCAGCAAGCTGGCGTGGAAGAGCAGGCGTCGGCCAAGAAATTCATCAAGGTGATCAAGCCGGTGGAAGTACGCCACGGCACCGGCGCGGCCGAAAAATGGGCGCGCCTGTCGCCGTATGACGGTTTCAAGCTCGACTTCTTCATTGAATTCAATCACCCGGCTGTCGATGGCACCATGCAGCGCGCCTCGGTCGACTTTGGCGACGTGTCGTATATCCACGATGTGGCGCGCGCGCGCACCTTCGGTTTCATGCAGGACGTGGAAAGCCTGCGCGGCATGGGCCTGGCCCGTGGCGGCTCGCTGGAAAACGCCATCGTGATGGACGAATACCGCATCCTGAACGCCGACGGCCTGCGCTACGAAGACGAATTCGTGCGCCACAAGATACTCGATGCGATTGGTGACTTGTACCTGGTGGGCCATCCGCTGCTGGCGTATTACACGGCGCACAAGTCGGGCCATGCGCTGAACAACCAGCTGCTGCTGGCGCTGCTGGAGCAGCCGGACTCGTACGAGATCGTCTCGTTTGCCACCAATGCAGCGGCACCGCAATCGTATATCCGTCAGATGGAGCGCGAGTGGTCGCTGACCTGAATCAGTCCCTCGGCTCGCGGTGGTGGCGCACCAGCTTGCGCAGCGCCGCGATCAGCTGATCGTTCTGTTTCGACGCCGGCAAAGCCGTGCTCAGCTCTTCCAGCGCCGACATGGCTTTTTCCGGCAACAGCAGCGCGCGCGTATGGACGATGGGCGCAATGCTCCTGGTAACCTGCACCTTGAGCTTGATGCCGCCGATCTGCCAGCCCTTTCTTTCCAGTTCTCCCTGCAGTTTCGGCAGTTGCTGCTTGAGCTTGGCCGCCAGCGCCGCGTTCGGCGTTGCCAGTACCAGCTGGCCCGCTTCGAATTGCAAGATGTCGCAATGCTCGAACATGGCTGGCAGGGCCTGGGCACAATCTTTTTGCAGGGCGGCCAGGCGCTTGACGGTAGGCATCAAGGACGCCATCGTCGCGTTGCCGCGCAAGAAATCGGTGGCGCCCGTGACGGCCGGGCCCGAACGGGCAAAGCCATAGCTGCGGCGCGGCGCCGGCGAGTAAGTGGGATTTCGCATGCCCGAAACATAGCACACTCGCCCGCGCATGGCGAGGGCGGCGGCGGCCGCCGATGGTGCCATCCCTGTGCACTGTCATGCGGAGAATGTCCGCAATTTCCCGTGTTTGTTTGTCTTAAAGCTATTGTTATATAGTGCATGATCCCAACCTTGGGGGGAACGCATGATAAAATCATCGTCTTTTGCCATAGTCGAACTCCGTGCGGTCATGCGATTGTCACCTCGCTGTCAGCCACCGAGCTTTTTTTAACGGCGTTTTTTCAAGAATTCAAGCATGTCATTACTGACCCAGATTTTCGGTAGCCGCAACCAGCGGCTGCTCAAGCAATACCAAAAAACGGTACGCGAGATCAACGCGCTCGAGCCGGTCATCGAAAAGCTGTCGGATGCCGAGCTGCAAGCGAAGACGCCTGCCTTCAAGGAACGCATCGCCGGTGGCGAATCGCTCGACGCCTTGCTGCCGGAAGCGTTTGCCGTCTGCCGCGAAGCGTCCAAGCGCGTGCTGCGCATGCGCCACTTCGACGTGCAGATGATCGGCGGGATGGTGCTGCACTATGGCAAGATCGCCGAGATGGGCACGGGCGAGGGCAAGACTCTGATGGCAACCCTGCCAGCCTACCTGAATGCACTGTCGGGCAAGGGCGTGCACATCGTTACCGTCAATGATTATTTGGCACAGCGCGACGCCGAGACCATGGGCCGTTTGTACGCCTGGCTGGGCTTGAGCACGGGCGTGAACATGTCGCAGATGGAGCACGGCGCCAAGCAGCAGGCCTACAACTCCGATATCACCTACGGCACCAACAACGAATTCGGTTTCGATTTCCTGCGTGACAATATGGTGTACGAAGCGCGCGACCGCGTGCAGCGCGCGCTGAACTTCGGCATCGTCGATGAAGTCGACTCGATCCTGATCGATGAAGCGCGTACGCCTTTGATCATCTCCGGCCAGGCCGAGAGCCATACCGACCTGTATCACAAGATCAATGAAGTGCCAGGCTTGCTGACGTTGCAGATCGGCGAAGAAACGCCGGACGGCAAGGGCAAAGTCGATGTGCCGGGCGACTACACCAAGGATGAAAAAGCGCACCAGGTGCTCTTGACCGAAGCTGGCCATGAAAAGGCCGAGCGCATCATGACCGAACTGGGCCTGCTGCCGGAAGGCGCCTCGCTGTACGATTCGGCCAATATCTCGCTGG
Source organism: Janthinobacterium sp. 1L-D-8-B-C4 (assembly GCF_057291295.1). Lineage (NCBI taxonomy): Bacteria > Pseudomonadati > Pseudomonadota > Betaproteobacteria > Burkholderiales > Oxalobacteraceae > Janthinobacterium > Janthinobacterium sp. 1L-D-8-B-C4. The sequence continues at coordinate 26,304 of NZ_JBXAVX010000008.1, read as the reverse complement.
TGCACCACATGTATGCGGCGCTGCGTGCGCATGCCCTGTACTTCAAGGATCAGCACTATGTGGTGCAGAACAATGAAGTGGTGATCGTCGATGAATTCACGGGCCGCCTGATGACGGGCCGCCGCTGGTCCGATGGCCTGCACCAGGCCGTCGAAGCGAAAGAAGGCGTGAAGATCCAGAACGAGAACCAGACCCTGGCCTCGATCACCTTCCAGAACTACTTCCGCATGTACGCCAAGCTTGCTGGCATGACCGGCACGGCCGATACCGAAGCCTACGAATTCCAGGAGATCTATGGCCTGGAAACGGTGGTGATTCCGCAAAACCGTCCGCTGCAGCGCAAGGACCGCCAGGACCAGGTCTACAAATCGTCGGCGGAAAAATACAATGCGATGGTGATCGATATCCGCGACTGCTACGAGCGCGGCCAGCCAGTGCTGGTGGGCACCACCTCGATCGAAAACTCGGAACTGTTGTCGGGCATCCTCGATAAAGCCAAGCTGCCGCATAACGTGCTGAACGCCAAGCAGCATGCACGCGAAGCGGAAATCATCGCCCAGGCCGGCCGACCGAAAGCCATTACCATCGCCACCAACATGGCCGGTCGCGGTACCGACATCGTATTGGGTGGTAACGTTGAAAACCAGATCAAGTTCATCGACGCCAATGCCGAACTGAGTGACGCCGACAAGGCCAGCCAGTCGCAAAAAATGCGCGATGAATGGCAGTCGCTGCACGACCACGTGGTCAATGCGGGCGGCCTGCACATCATCGGCACCGAACGCCATGAATCGCGCCGCGTCGACAATCAATTGCGTGGCCGTGCCGGCCGCCAGGGCGATCCCGGCTCGTCGCGCTTCTACCTGTCTCTCGACGACGCGCTGCTGCGCATCTTCGCCGGCGACCGCGTGCGCGCCGTGATGGACCGCCTGAAAATGCCGGAAGGCGAACCGATCGAAGCGGGCATCGTGTCGCGCTCGATCGAATCGGCCCAGCGCAAGGTGGAAGCGCGCAACTTCGACATCCGCAAGCAATTGCTGGAATACGATGACGTCGCCAACGACCAGCGCAAAGTGATCTACCAGCAGCGTAACGAGTTGCTGGAAACGACCGACATTTCCGAAATGATCGCCTCGCTGCGCCACGGCGTGTTCACCGACCTGGTGCACGCTTACGTGCCGCAGGAATCGGTCGAAGAGCAGTGGGACATCAAGGGCCTGGAAGCCGTGCTGGCCAGCGAGTGGCAGCTCGACATGCCGCTGCAGCAGCTGCTTGAAGCCGACTCGACCCTGACCGACGAAGAGATCGTTGAAAAAGTGCTGGTGGCGGCCGATGCCGTGTACCAGTCGAAAATTGATATCGTCGGCAAGGAATCGTTCGGCGGCTTCGAGCGCAACGTCATGCTGCAAAGCGTGGACAGCCACTGGCGTGAACACCTGGCGGCGCTGGACCACCTGCGCCAGGGTATCCATCTGCGTGGCTACGCCCAGAAGAACCCGAAACAGGAATACAAGCGCGAAGCGTTTGAACTGTTCGGCATGATGCTCGACATGATCAAGAACGACGTTACCAAGCACGTGATGACGGTGCGCATCCAGTCGCGCGAAGAAGTCGATGCGGCCGAAGCAGCGATGCAGCAGTCGCACGTGGAAAACGTGCACTACCAGCACGCCGAATTCGATCCGAACGCGGCGCCGGAAGAGCTGCTGGCGCCGACCGCCGGCGACAGCAGCGACCAGCAGTACGTCGACGACATGAGCGTGAGCATGGGCGTCAAGGTCGGCCGCAACGACCCATGCCCTTGCGGCAGCGGCAAGAAATACAAGGCTTGCCACGGGAAATTGGCATAAAGGCGGTTTGACAGCCTGAACAAAAACGGAGACCGCGGTCTCCGTTTTTTTTGCCCGGGCGTCCGGCACGTCGCATGGCCAGCGGCGTCGCGAAGGCGCTACAATAGCGCTTCCTTTTCCCCTCGCAGAAGAACTCATATGGCCGTCAATTCTCCCAAGCCCGTCGCCGCCGACCTGAAAGCCGTCGCCGGTATTGAAATCGGTGTTGCCGAAGCCGGCATCAAGAAGCCGAACCGCAAGGATTTGCTGGTATTGAAACTGGCGCCGACCGCCACCGTGGCCGGCGTGTTCACCTTGAACCGCTTCTGCGCCGCGCCGGTGCAGATTGCGAAAGCCAACCTGGCGGCCGTGACCGCCGGCGCCGCGCCGATCCGCGCGCTGCTGGTTAATACCGGCAATGCCAATGCGGGCACGGGTGAATCGGGCCTGGCCGCCGCGCAGGACAGCTGCGCCGCGCTGGCCGAGCTGCTGGGCTGCACGCCACAGCAGATTTTGCCGTTTTCCACCGGCGTGATCCTCGAACCCTTGCCGGTACAGCGCCTGGTGGCAGGCCTGCCGCAGGCCGTCGCCGCGCTGACGCAAGATAACTGGTTCTCGGCGGCCGAAGCCATCATGACCACCGACACCCAGCCGAAAGCCGGTTCGCGCAGCGTCACCATCGAAGGCCATGCGGTCACCCTGACCGGCATCAGCAAGGGCGCCGGCATGATCAAGCCGAACATGGCCACCATGCTCGGTTTCCTGGCGTTCGACGCCACCGTGGGCCAGCCGGTGCTCGATCAACTGGTGAAACAGGCGGCCGACAAGTCGTTCAATTGCATCACCATCGATGGCGACACCTCGACCAATGATTCGTTCATGCTGGTGGCCACCGGCGCCGGCAGCCTGGTGATCGACTCGGTCGACTCGCCCGGCTACGCCGAACTGGCCGCCGCCGTGACCGAACTGTCGACTTTCCTGGCGCAGGCGATCGTGCGCGACGGCGAAGGCGCGACCAAGTTCATGACGGTGACCGTGGAAGACGGCCGCAGCATGGAAGAGTGCCGTAAGATCGCCTATTCGATCGCCCATTCGCCGCTGGTGAAAACCGCGTTTTTTGCGTCGGACCCGAACCTGGGCCGCATCCTGGCCGCGATCGGCTATGCCGGCGTGGACGACCTCGATGTCAGCCTGTTGAACCTGTACCTGGACGATGTGTGGGTGGCCAAGAATGGCGGCCGCAATCCCGACTACCAGGAGCAGGACGGCCAGCGCGTGATGCAGCAAAGCGAAATCACCATCCGCGTAAAACTGGCGCGCGGCGACGCCACGGCCACCGTCTGGACCTGCGACCTGTCGCATGACTACGTGTCGATCAACGCCGACTACCGTTCATGACCGGCCTCGAACAATTCCTGCTGCGTGCCGAGAGCCTGCTGGCGCGCGTGGAGGCGATCCTGCCACCGGCCACGCCGGCCATCGACTGGAGCAGCTTTGCCTTTCGCTGGCGCCGCCGCCAGGGCGCTGCCAGCCATCTGCAGGCGGTGGCCCATGTGTCGAACATCGCACTCGATGACCTGCACAATATCGGCACGCAAAAGGCCCAGATCGAACAGAACACGCGCCAGTTTGTTGCTGGCCGTCCCGCCAACAACGTGCTGCTGACGGGCGCGCGCGGCACCGGCAAGTCGTCCCTGATCAAGGCTTGTTTGAACCAGTTCGCCGGCCAGGGCCTGCGCCTGATCGAGGTCGACAAGGCCGATCTGGCCGACCTGCCCGATATCGTCGACCTGGTGGCGGCGCGCCCCGAGCGCTTCATCATCTTTTGCGACGACCTGTCGTTCGAAGAAGGCGAGAGCGGCTACAAGGCGCTGAAGGTGGCACTCGACGGCAGCATTGCCGCGCAATCGGACAATGTGCTGATCTATGCGACCTCGAACCGGCGCCATCTGATGCCGGAACGCATGTCGGATAACAGCAGCTACAAGACCGACGACGATGGCGATCTGCATCCGGGTGAAACGGTCGAGGAAAAGATTTCGCTGTCCGAACGGTTTGGTTTGTGGCTGTCGTTCTATCCGTTCAAGCAGGACGACTACCTCGACATCACGGCGCACTGGCTGGCCTCGTTTGGCTGCACGCCGGAGCAGATCGCGCAAGCGCGTGGCGACGCCCTGCGCTGGGCCTTGCAGCGCGGTTCGCGTTCGGGCCGGGTAGCGTGGCAGTTTGCGCGCGACTACGCGGGAAAGCTGCCGCAATGAGCGAAGTGAAAGTCAAACCGGTGGATGTCGCGGTCGGCATCCTGATGAAGCCGAACGGCGACGTGCTGCTGGGCCAGCGCCCGGCCGGCAAGCCGTATGACGGCTATTGGGAGTTTCCCGGCGGTAAGGTCGAGCCGGGCGAGGCCATCTTTGACGCCCTGAAACGCGAGTTTGTCGAGGAACTCGGTTTGCAGATCGACAGCGCCGAGGCCTGGTGCGGCGTGGAATATGTCTATCCGCACGCCCATGTGCGCCTGCATTTCTATATCAGCCGCCACTGGCGCGGTGAACCGCAAAGCCTGGAAGGCCAGGCCTTTGCCTGGCAGGGCACGGTGGGCGTGGAACCCTTGCTGCCAGCCACCATTCCCTTGCTGGAATGGCTGGACGTGGTGCGCCAGGAAAGTGCTGCTACCGGCTTGACCGCCACCATCTAGTCCCCGTCGGCGCCTTGCATTGCCCGCTCTTTCCGCTACAGTGATTGCATCTGTTTGCGGGAGACTCGCATGGCGCTGACCCTGACCCTGACCTTCAACGATGCCGATGAACTGCTGCTGGCAGCGCTGCACAAGCGCGCCCGCGCGCATGGCCGCAGCATCGAGGAAGAGCACCGCGATATCCTGCGCAGCGTGCTGCGTCCGCTCCCTAAGCGTCCGCTCGACGATATCCTGCGCGGCATGCCCGACGTCGGCAGCGACACCGATTTTGAGCGCGATCATTAGCCATGGCCGGCTACCTGCTGGACGCCGATGTGGTCAATGCCGCGCGCAAGGGGGCCAGGGCGCCGGCCGGCGTGCGATCCTGGTTCGAGCGGGTGGCGCCCGACGAGCGCTACCTGCCGGTGCAGGCGGTGGCGCAGTGGCGTGCCGGCATCCGGCGGTTATGGCAGCGCGGCGCCAGCATGGAAGCGCTGGCGATGGAAAGCTGGCTCGAAGCAGTATTGCGCGACTACGCGGCGCGCCTGCTCGAGTTCGACCTCGATTGCGCGCTGGTGTGGGCCCGCTTGCCAGCGTATGGCTCCGATATTGATGGCCAGACCGCGGCAATGGGCATCGCCCACGGCCTGACGGTAGTCAGCGGCCGGCTGGACCACTATGCGGCAACAGGCTTGCGGCTGGAAAACCCGTTTGCTTAATGCGAAGGCTTGTTTTCTTCGTCGTCCAGCGGATCGTCGAGCGGGTCGGCGGCCGGTATCGTGTATTTCTCTTCGGCCCAGGCACCCAGGTCGATCTGCTTGCAGCGATTCGAACAGAAGGGGCGGAAGGGATTGGCCTCGGTCCATTCGACTTTGGCGGCGCAGGTAGGGCAGTTAACAACGGTCATGGCAAGAAAAATTAAAAATTACACAGCGTAAGCTCGAATGGGACATCTTCTTCGAGCGGCTTGGGTTTCAGGTCGCCGCCCTGGGTAGTAAAGCGCACCCACAGCATGTATTTGTTGGCGGAGATTTCAGGAATTGCGCCGCTGGCCTCATCAAGACTCAAACGCAGCATCTGGTAGACTTTCCCTTGCAGCATTTGCTGGAAACTGCCCGCATTGGCGATCAGCTTGACGGAGCCACCCGAATCGCGCAGCAGGCGCAGTACCAGCGCCAGCGCATCGAACAACGGCGCCAATGGCGCGAACCAGGCGTGGATATCGGCCAGGCGCTGCTCCGAGCTGCGCTGCTGCCAGGCATAGTAGGACGGCAGGTCGAATTCGCAGGCGCCGCCGGGAATGATGGTGCGGCCGCGTATGCTCATCAGCCATTCATTGTCGCGGATATTCTGCCCGGTCTTGCCTTGCGCCGCCACCAGAGCGCCGCTGACGCTGTCAAGTTCAGCGAGGATGGCGTCCAGGGTTTCCGGCTCCACATTCGGATTGCTGCGGTAGCCAAGCAGGCTCTGGCGCTGGCGTTCGAGTTCCTGCAACAGATCGGACTTCAGGTCGGCGCGGCCGGCCACTTCCAGCATGTCAAAGATAGTTGCCAATGCAACGTGGTGCTGCATCGCATGCTCTTGCTGGACGAAGAACTTGAATTTGTCGTACAGGTCTTCCAGTCGCAACAGTGTACGTATGCGTTCGTTGAAAGGGTATTCGTAGACAATCAAAATAATTCCCTTAAGTATGGACCGGCAAGCAATCCCGTGATTCTGAACCAAGCGTCGGCAAATTACAAATGCTGTGAGGCCATTCCCGCCATTCTTTTTGAAAATGCCAGATATACCTCGTGCAAGAGGGCGATCTGCGGTTCCAGGGCCGCCAGGTCGCCATTGTTATCGATCACATCGTCGGCGGCCGCCAGGCGCATGGCCCGCGTGGCCTGCGTTGCCATGATGGCGTTGACTTGCGCTTCCGACAGGCCGTTGCGCTGCATTACGCGCGCCACCTGCAGGCGTTCCTGGCAGTCGATTACCAGCACGCGGTTGACCCGTTCCACCCAGCCACCCGATTCCACCAGCAGCGGCACGGCAAAGATCACATAGCTGCCGCTGGCGCTGTCCGCCGCCGCCAGGGTGGCGGCGCGGATGCGCGGATGCAGAATCGCTTCCAGCCTGGCTTTGGCGCCGCGGTCGGAAAACACCAGCTCGCGCATTTTGGCGCGGTCCATCGCGCCGTTGGCGTCGGCAGCGCCGTCGCCAAACTCCGCCAGCAGCGCCGGCATGGCCGCGCCATTGGCGGCCGTCAGGCTGTGCGCGATCTCGTCGGTATCGACGATGGTGGCGCCGCGCGCGGCAAACAGATTGGCCACCGTGCTCTTGCCGCAGCCGATGCCGCCGGTCAGGCCGATACTGAAATAAGGTACGCTGTTCGTTGTGCTCGCTTGCGTCATGAGTTCCATTTCGTCAGCCCACCAGGCCCAGGGTCAGCTGCGACAGCGGCGCGCCGTACAGCAGGGCGATGACGCCGGCGGCGGCCAGGTAGGGACCGAAGGGGATGGGCTTGTCACGCCCGCGTTTGGCAAATACGATCAGGCCGATGCCGACCAGCGCGCCGACGATCGACGACAATAAAATAATCGTCGGCAACATGGTCCAGCCCAGCCAGGCACCCAGCGCCGCCAGCAATTTGAAGTCACCATACCCCATTCCTTCCTTGCCTGTCGCCAGCTTGAAGGCCCAGTAGACGCTCCACAGGGCCAGGTAGCCGGCAGCCGCGCCGATCACGGCGTCGGCAAGCGGCACGAAAGTGCCATTGATGTTGACCAGCAAGCCCGCCCACAGCAGCGGAAAGGTCAGGTCGTCGGGCAGCATCTGCGTATCAGCGTCGATAAACGTCATGGCGATCAGCAGAAAGGCAAACAGCAAGGTGGCCAGCCCGGTCCAGCCGCTGCCGAAATGCCAGACCAGCAAGGCCGACAGGGCGCCGGTCAGCAGTTCCACCAGCGGATAGCGCGGCGAAATCGGTGCCTTGCAGGCGCTGCACTTGCCACGCAAGGCCAGGTAGCTGATGACGGGAATGTTTTCCAGCGCGGTGATGCGGTGGCCGCAGGCGGTGCAATGCGAATGCGGCAGCATCAGATTGTATTTGTCGGTGTGCGGCGGCGGCTGGCCGCTTTCGACCGCCACGTAATTGTCGGACTCGCGCTGCATCATCTTCGGGATGCGGTGGATCACGACATTGAGAAAGCTGCCGACGATCAGGCCGAACAGCGCGGCGACCAAAGTGACGAACAGATTGCCGGGCGCGGCGAACAACAGGGTATCTTGCAGCATGGTGGTCTTGTCAGGGTGGGATGTTGCCGTACAAACAGATGCCGGCACTGCGCAGTGTAAAACATCCACACCCTTCCGGGGAACTTTCGGCAGAGCGTCGCCCGTTACGCGATCGAGAACGTCACCCGCTTGCCGGTGCGGGCCAGCATGTCGACCAGGGCGTCGATGGTGAACTTCGGGGTTTTCTTGTTGATCACGTCGGACACGCGTGGGCGCGTCACGCCGAGGATCTGGGCCGCGTCGGCCTGCTTGAGGTTTTCGGTATCGATCCACAGCGCCAGTTCGCCCATCAGTTTTTCCTTGATGGCGATCTTGTCCGAGATGATGCGCCGCGACTGCGCCTGCAGCGCCTGCGCTTCGGCGGGTTCAAAACCCAGGTCGGCAAACACATTGCCGCCAGCGGGCGTGATGCGGGCGGATTTGGTGTCGATGCTCATTTGGTGTTCCTTTCCTTGATCACGGCTTTATAACGGGTGCTGGCAATCTGCTTGTCGTGCCTGGATGTGGCATTGGTTTTTTTTCTTGAAACAGTGCAGCACATACACAGCTTCGGCAAACTTGGCCACGTACATTACCCTGAACCAGCCATCGTCCAGGTTGACGATGATTTCGCGCGTGCCCGGGCCGACTTCGTCGAACGGTTTCCAGCGGTCAGGTTCAAGCCCTGCCTGCACCTGGCTCAGCTGATGGCCCGCTTCCCGGCGTGCGTTGACAGTAAAGATGGCGTCGTCCTTGATGTCGTCAAGCGAACTGCCGCGCCAGTCGATCGGTTTCTCGCTCATCTCGACTCCTTTGAGTGTATCAAATTTTATACGCGCAGTGCAAGCGAAATACCGGTGACCGTTTTTGCCCTGGCGCAGGTCTTTTCAAATCACCGCCCCCAGCTTGAAAATTGGCAAATACAGCGCGATCACCAGCCCGCCGACCAGCACGCCCAGCACCACCATCAGCGCCGGCTCCAGCAAGGACGTAAGGATGGTGACGGTGCTGTCGATCTCCGCTTCGATGATGTCGGCCGCGCGCGTGAGCATGGCGTCGAGCGCGCCCGATTCCTCTCCGATCAGGGCCAGTTGCGTCAGCAGTTCGGGAAACACCCCGCTGTGGCCCATGGCCAGCGCCAGGCTGCCGCCGGCGCGGATTTCGCGTTCGATACGCGTCGTCGCTTCCTGGTACAGCACGTTGTTGGCGGCGGCGCCGACCAGGGCCAGCGAGTCAAGCAGGGGCACGCCGGCCGCATACATGGCGGCCAGGGTGCGGGTCCAGCGGGCGATCGCCGCACGGCGCAGCAGCGGGCCGAACAGAGGAATACGCAAGGCTTGCAGTTGCACCTGGCGGCGCAGTTGCGGCGCACGGCGCCAGGCCAGGCGCAGCAGTAGCGTGACGGCCACCAGCGCGGCCAGCAGCCAGTACCACGACTGCATTAGCAGGCGCGACATTTCCATCACCATCAGGGTCGGCAATGGCAGCGGTGCGCCGAAGCTGTCGAACACTTGCCGGAAGGCCGGCACCACCACTGTCAGGATGATGGACGTGACAAGGATGGCGACGGCCACGATGGCCAGCGGATACATCAGCGCGCCGCGCAGCTGGCGCCGCAGGGCAATGGCTTTTTCCTGGTGCGTGGCCAGGCGCGCCAGCAGTTCCTGCACGATGCCGGCCTGTTCGCCGGCCGCCACCAGGTTGCAATACAGTTCGTCAAACAGCAGGGGGAATTGGCGGAAGGCTTGCTGCAGGCTGCCGCCCGCTTCGATATCGTGGCGCAAGTCCTGCATCAGCTGTGTCATGGCCGGCTTGGCATGGCCCTTGCCGGCGATCGTGAAGGCGGTCAGCAGCGGCACGCCGGCGCCCATCATGGTGGCCAGCTGGCGCGTAAACAGCGCGATATCCTTGTGGCGGATGGCTTTGCCCGGCGCGGCGCGGCGGGCCCGCACGCGGGTGGCAAGGATGCCCTGGCGGCGCAGCAGCACGGTGGCGGCAGCGGCGTCGGTGGCGCGCAGCATGCCTTCTACCCGCTTGCCGTGGCGGTCCTTGCCCTCCCATGCGAACCGCCGCTCGATCGCCATGTGCGCCTCCCGGTACACAGTAGCACCGGCGCGGCCAAGGCCGCCAGCGTGGCGTCGCGGCGGCTTGAGGCCGCTCAGTCCTTGCCGGTTTGCGCTGTCGTCTGGACTTCCGTCTGCACCACCGCTTTCGCCTTGACCTCGGCCAGGTCGTCTTCATCGCTATCGCTGCCCTTGCTGATGCTTTCGCCATCCGTGCGGCGCAAGGTCCAGAAGGTCAGCGAAGACAGGATCGTCACCACCGCCAGCGTCAGGAACGCGTGATGCAAGGCGGTGCTCAGCATGGCGCGGTTCGACTGCGGCATGTCGCCCAGGTACCAGCCGGTGATCAGCGAACCGAACGCCAGGCCAAAGCTCATCGACAGTTGCTGCATCGAACTGGCAATCGTGCTGGCCATGCTGGAATCGGCTTTGTCGACATCGGCGTAGGCAATCGTGTTCATGCTGGAAAACTGCAGCGAATTGAAAAAGCCCAGGCACAGACTGATGCCGACGATCACGTACAAGGGCGTGCCGGCGCTGACCTGCGAAAACATGGCGATGGTCACGCCGATCAGCACCGTATTGACGATCAGCACCTGGCGGTAGCCGAAGCGCGCCAGCACGCGCGCAGAAATGAATTTCATGCCCATCGCGGCGGCCGCCGACGGCATCATCAGCAGGCCCGACTGCCATGCCGGCAGGCCCAGGCCCAGCTGGTACAGCAGCGGCAGCAGGAAGGGCAGGCCACCGACACCGAGGCGCGTGACAAAGCCGCCCACCACCGACACGCGGAAGGTGCGCACCTTGAACAGTGCCAGGCGCAGCAGCGGGTGCAGCACCTCGCTCGAATGCCACACATACGCCGCCAGCAGGCTGATGGAAATGAACAGCAGCACCGCAAACGAGGTGGGATCGACGCGATGCTCGCCGAATACTTCCAGCAGCCACGACAGCAGGGCGACGCCGGTGCCGAACAGCACCAGGCCGATCAGGTCCAGCGGACGCGGCTTGTCGCCGTAATAGTCGGGCATGTAGCGGTGCGCCAGGTACAAGGCCACCAGGCCGACCGGCACGTTGACGAAGAAAATCTCGCGCCACGACAGCCAGTGCACGATCAGCCCGCCCACGGTGGGCCCGAGCAGCGGGCCGATCAGGGCCGGGATAATCACGAAATTCATCGCCGCCAGCAGTTGCGATTTGGGAAAGGTGCGGATGATGGTCAGCCGGCCGACCGGCATCATCATCGCCGCTCCCACGCCCTGCAGCAGGCGCGCCGCCACCAGCATCGGCGAATTGACGGACAGCCCGCACAGGATGGAGGCAATCGTAAAGATGGCGACCGCGGCGGAAAACACGCGCCGGGTGCCGAAGCGGTCGGCCATCCAGCCGCTGATCGGGATGCACACGGCCAGGCTCAAAATGTAGCTGGTAACGACCGCCTTCAGGCTCAGCGGCGTGACATTCAGGCTGGCGGCCATGCTGGGGATGGCGGTATTGACGATGGTGGAGTCGAGCTGCTCCATGAAGAGGGCGGTAGCGACCACCCACGGAAGATAGCTTTTAACGGCGGAACTGGACATGGATGCAAACCTGAGGAGGGTGGAACGGAGCCAACAGTGTTCGGATTGTCACATAAATGGCGAACGCGCGCCGGCCGCCTGCAGGCCACGGCACGGTCACCGGGGCCAGTCCATGGAACAATTGTTCCATAGTAATAGTTGATTTCCGGAGATAGCATGGGTGCTGCTATCGCGACTCGCTGCAGTCGCGTCACCTCTTTCCTGGAACCTGCTATGAAAAATGCCTTCTCCATCGTCCTGCTGGGCGCGGCCCTGACCGCTTGCGGCGGCGGTAGCGACAACGACAGTACGCCGGTCGCGCCCGTCACGCCACCGGTAGTGGTCACCCCGCCCGTGACACCCGTTGCCGATGCCGTGACGGTGGCCTCGCAGGCGGTCGCCAGCGCCGCAGGCCTGGCCGTGATCGCCGGCGCCAATGCCGACGAAACGGTGTATGACCTGGCGGCCGAGATCGGCGACAGCTGGCGCATCACGTTTGACAATGCCAAAAGAACCTTCAGCGTGAAGGTCCTGTCGACACAGTTTGGCCTGGCCGACCGCAGCGGCAGCTATACGGCGGTTACCAGCGGCAATATCACCACGTATACGGGCACCGACCTGAGCCTTGCCGTCGATGCGCGCACGCGCTTGTTGACGGGAACCATCAAGCTCGGCAGCATGAGCTCGAACGTCAGCGGTACCGGTTATGCCGTCACCGACGTGGCCAAGCTGGCCGGCAACTATATCTTTATCGGCGCCATGCGCAATGCCTCGAACGGCGGCAGCCCCTTCAATCCGAAAGGCAGCCTGAAAGTGGCGGCCGACGGCAGCGCGCAACTGTGCAATGGCGGCGTGTTCAATGCGCAAGGCGCGTGCACGGCAGTGTCGCCGCAGCTGGCAGCAGAAAACGCCAGCCTGACCCTGGTCAAGGACGCTGCGCGTGGCCTGGTCATCGCGCGCCAGGGCCAGCAGGATTTCGGCATCGTCCATGTGCATGCCGGCGACCGCGGGCTGGCGCTGTTCATCGACCGCTATAGCCGCAACAACGAAAACGTGCTGCGCGTGGGCACCATGGTAGCGGCCAAGCAGCAAAAGATCGGCACCGAAATTGCCGGCAGCTACGCCTGCGCGGCGCCCGGCATCAGCGCAAAAATCGTGGTGGCCGGCAGCACTGCCACCATCACCAACAATACCGCCGGCAGGACGCACGCGGAAACCATCACCATCAACAAACTGGGCCTGGGCACGCAAGCCATCGACTTCGATGGCATCGCCGTATTCAAGGATCCGGCCGACGTGCCGGCCGATTACTCGATGTTCATGCCGGTGTCGTCGAGCATGGCGGTCGAGTTTTCAACCGACCGCAGCTACATGGGCACCTGCCTGAAGAACTAGGCTTCACAGCTTGAGACGCTCCAGCGCGGCCATCAGGGGGATGGCCGCGTCGGCGATACGTTCCAGGCTCGCTTCGCGCAGCGCTGCCGTATCGACCACATGGCCAGACTCCAGCCCGGCCCAGCGTAGCAGCGCCGAGCAGGCATCGGGCGTGTCGAACATGCCGTGCAAATAGCTGCCCAAAATTTGCCCGTCGGCAGACACCGCCCCTTCCGGCCGGCCCTCAATGAAGAACGCTGGCGCTTCGAGCGCCGCGCCGTGCGATACGCCCATATGGATTTCATAGCCACTCACGCTCGCCTTGTTCGCACTTTCAAACGCACACTGGCCTGCGACCTGCACCAGCCGCTTGTCGGCAGTCAGTTCGGTCGTCATGTCGAGCAGGCCCAATGCGCCAGACTCGCCCGCCGCGCCTTCCACGCCCAGCGGATCATTCACGCTCATGCCCAGCATCTGGAAGCCGCCGCAAATGCCGATTACCTTGCCGCCATAACGCAGGTGTTTTGCCAGGTAGCAGGGCCAGCCTTCGTGCTGAAGCCAGGCCAGGTCGCCGCGCGTGTTCTTGCTGCCGGGTAGTATCACCAGGTCGGCCGGCGGTATCGGCTGGCCCTGTTTGATAAAGCGCAGGTCGATGCCGGGATGAGCGCGCAGCGCATCGAAATCGGTATGGTTGCTGATGCGCGGCAGTTGCGGCACCACCACGGTAAACGCGCCGCGTTCGGCCTGCATCGCTTCGACCGCGTCTTCCGCGTCGAGGAACAGGCCTTGCAAATACGGCAGCACGGTCAGCACCGGCTTGCCCGTTTGCTGCTCCAGCCAGTCGACACCCGGTTGCAGCAGCGAGATATCGCCGCGAAAACGGTTGATGACAAAGCCCGCGATGCGCGCGCGTTCGCTGTCCGACAAACACGCCAGGGTGCCGATGATGTGGGCGAACACACCGCCGCGGTCGATATCGGCGACTAAAATCACCGGGCAGTCGACGGCTTCGGCAAACCCCATGTTGGCGATATCGCGCGCGCGCAGATTGATTTCGGCCGGGCTGCCCGCGCCTTCGACGATCACCGCCTGGTACTGCTGGCGCAAGCGCGCATACGATTCAAGCACCGCGCCCATGGCGATGGTCTTGTATTGCTGGTAGTCGCGCGCATCCATCTCGGCGCGCACCTTGCCGTGGATGATCACCTGCGCGCCGGTGTTCGACGAGGGTTTGAGCAGCACCGGGTTCATGTCGGTATGCGGCGCGATGCCGCAAGCCATGGCCTGCAGCGCCTGCGCGCGGCCGATCTCGCCGCCGTCGCTGGTCACCGCGCTGTTCAGGGCCATGTTCTGCGGCTTGAACGGCGCGACGGTAACGCCACGGCGCTTGATCAGCCGGCACAGGGCCGCAACGATGGTGCTCTTGCCGGCGTCCGAGGTCGTGCCCTGCACCATCAGGGTGTGGAACGGCAGCGTCATGCTTGCTGCGCCTGCCACAGGGCGACCATATCGCTGATCTGGCGCAGCCCTTCGGTAATCGCGGCAGGTCCGGGCGACAGGATATCTGGCGACTTGATCTCGAACACCATGCCGTTTTTTACGGCGGGGATGGTGTCCCATTGCGGGCGCGCCGTCAGTTGCAAGGGCTGGAATTTCTTGCCGCACCAGCTGGCGATAATGATGTCGGGCGCGCGCTGCACCACCGCCAAAGGGTCAGCGAGTATGCGTTCCTTCGCGCCTGGCTGCAGTGACAATTCCGGAAACGCATCGATGCCGCCGGCCAGTTCGATCAGTTCCGCGGCCCAGCCGATGCCGCTCATCAAAGGCTCGTTCCATTCCTCGAAATAGATCACCGGCTTGCGTGTCCAGGGCGCGGCGCGCTGCCGCGCGCGGTCGATATCGGCGCGCAGGCTGGCGATCAAGGCGCGGCCCGCTACTTCGCGTTGCACCAGCGACGCCAGCACGGCGATCATGCGCAGGATACCCTCGACCGTGCGCTGGTTGAACTGGTGCACTTCCACGCCGGCCTTGACCAGGTCGCGGCAGATATCGGCCTGCATGTCGCAAAAGCCGATCACCAGGTCCGGCTGCACGGCCAGGATGCGCTCCAGGCTGGACGAGGAAAAGCCGCTGATCTTGGTCTTTTCTTCGCGCGCACGCGGCGGGCGCACGGTAAAGCCGGAAATGCCGGCGATGCATTCTTCGGCACCCAATGCGTACAAGGTCTCCACCGCTTCGGTCGACAGACAGGCGATGCGCTGGTAATGGCTCATTTGGCTGCTTTCGCGGCAGGCGTATTGCGGTGCTGGCGCGCCAGTTCGAGTTTTTCACACATGGCGGCGGCGCCATCGACCATGCGCGGACCGGCGCGGTTCAGCAAATCGCCATTCAGGCGAAACAGATTGTTGTTGCGTACTGCCATCAAGGAAGGAAAGGCGCGCCACATGGCCAGGCCCCCTTCGCTGTCGGCGTCGCTCTTCTCGCTGGTGGCAAAAATCGCTTCCGGATTTTCCTGCAGCACGCCTTCGGTGGTGACGACGGGCGCCACCACCTTCATCGCAGCAAACACATTCTGGCCGCCGCACACGCGCATCGCGTCGCTGATAATGCTGGCGCCACTGATGGTGTACAACGGCTTGTCCCACACCTGGTAAAACAGGCGCACCGGCGGGCGCTGCGCATATTGCGCCGTCAAGCTGGCCAGTTTGGCGCGCAATTGCGTGGCGGCCGGCACGGCCACTTTTTCCGTGCCCATCAACTGGCCCAGGCGCTCCATGTTATTCGGTATATCGGCCAGCTTTTTCGGATCGCTGTGATAGATCGGCACCTTCAACTGGCGCAGCATGGCGATCTGGCGTTCGGCGCTGCCATGCATCCACACCACGATCAGATCGGGCTTCATGGCGATAATGCGTTCCATATCGTACTGGCGGTTGTCGCCCACATTGGCGATCTTCTTTGCCGCCTCGGGATAATCGCTGTAGCTGACCACGCCGACGATTTTTTCGCCACCGCCGGCCGCAAACAGCAGCTCGGTGATATGCGGCGCCAGCGCCAGGATGCGCTGCGCCGGTTTGGCGACAGTGACGGCGTTGCCGTCATCGTCGCGCACGGTAATGGCGGCGTGCGCCGGCAAGGCCAGCAGGGCGGCCAGCAGCGTCATCGTAAATTGTTTCATGTGTTTTCCTTGTTCCATGCAATCAGTGCCTGCTCCAGCTGCTGCCAGGCGGGCTCGGTGGGTGGTAGTCCCAGGCGAATGCCGCGCGCCGCGTGGCGGAACAGGCGCACCCAGATGCCGCGTTCGGCCATCTGGCGGTGAAAGTGTTCGGCGCGTGCTTCGGGCCACCATTGAAACAGCGCGCAGCCGCTGCTGGCAATACCGTGCTGCGCCAGCAAGAGGCGCAGGCGTTCGCCCTCGTTTTTCAGACGCGAGCGCATCGCGTGTTGCCAGGGCATATCGCACAGGGCCGCCAGCGCCACCTGCTGGGCCGGGCCGCTGACGGTCCACGGTCCCAGCATGGAAGCCAATGCGCCCAGCAATGCCGGATGCGCCGCCACAAAGCCCAGGCGCAGTCCCGCCAGGCCAAAGAATTTGCCAACCGAGCGCAAGACGATCAGGCCGGTTTGATCCGTATACGCGCCAAGGCTGGCAGCATCTTCCGTATCGCCAAACGCCTCGTCGACCACCAGCCAGCCGCCGCGCGCGGCCAGCCTGGCGTGCCATGCCAGCAGCACTTCAGGCGCAATGCGTGCGCCGGTGGGGTTGTTCGGATTGCAGACCACCAGCACCTCGCAGTCGTCGACCGCCTCGTTCAATTCCGCGTAGGGCACCTGCCGCAACTGGTGGCCATGCTGGCCCCAGTGGTGCGCATGTTCCGCATACGAAGGTGCGGCGACGGCCACGCGGCCAGGGGCCCGCAAACGGGGCAGGGCCTGGATGGCGGCCTGCGTGCCGGCCACTGGCAGCATGGCCGGCGCGCCGTAGTACGCGCAGGCGGCATCGAGCAGCGCCGGCTCGGCTTCCGGCAGCCGGTGCCACGCATTCGGCGCGGTCGCCGGCACCGGATACCAGTGCGGATTGATGCCGGTCGACAGGTCGATCCACTGCGCCAGCGGCCGGCCAAAAGCGCGCGCGGCGTCGCGCAGGTTGCCGCCATGTTCAAGCAAAACAGGCCTCCCGCAGATAAAACAGGCCCGCCGCCAGCGCTACCCAGATCAGCCACAGCACGGTAGTCTCTGCGACCAGGCGCCAGGCGCGGTCGATATCGTGGGCTTGCGCCGGGCGTCCGCTGCCCAGCGCCGGGCGCCGTTCCAGTGCGCCATCGTAGACGGCGTCGCCACCCAAGGCCAGGCCCAGGCTGCCCGCGCCGCTGGCCATCACCGGCCCCGCGTTCGGGCTGCCCCAGTTGGGCGCCTGCGTGCGCCAGCAGTGCCAGGCGCGTTTTTTGTCGGCCATGGTTTTGCCCAGTACAACATAAGACAGGGCGGTCAGGCGTGCCGGCAGATAGTTGAGCACATCGTCGATGCGCGCGGCGCAGCAGCCGAACCAGTCGTAGCGCGGCGTGCGGTAGCCCCACATGGCGTCCAGGGTATTGGCAAGGCGGAACAGCACCGCGCCCGGGCCGCCGGCAATCGCAAACCAGAACAGGGTACCGAATACGGCGTCATTGCCGTTTTCCAGCAAGGACTCGGTGCTGGCCTTGGCCAGGCTGGCCGCATCGGCATTCGCCGTGTCACGGCTGACGATGCGCGCCGTCAGCAGGCGCGCGCTGTCCAGATCACCGGCAGCCAGCGCATCGGCGATCGGTTGATTGTGGTCGCGCAGGCTGCGCAGTCCCAGGCACAGATAGAGCAAAAAAACATGCAGCGCAGCGCCTGCCATGCCGCACAGCCACCAGGCAGCGTACGTAATCGGCAGCACGGCCAGCAGCCACGCAAACAGGCCGCGTAAAAAACGCGTGCGGCCCCGGTTCAGCATGCGTTCGATGATATTGGCCAGCTTGCCAAAGCCGACCAGCGGGTGAAAGCGCCGCGTCTCGCCCAACAGCAGGTCAAGCAGCACGCCGGCCGTCATCAGGCCGGCCAGCATGGCCAGCGACCAGCCCATCAGCATGGCGCGCCTTTCAGCACCAGCGGCAGGCCGGCGGCGACAAACACGGCGCGCTGGCATGCGGCCGCCACCGCCTGGTTCAGGCGGCCCGCTTCATCGGTAAAGCTGCGCGAGATGGCGCCATAAGGCACGATGCCCATGCCGACTTCATTTGACACCAGCACAATATCGCAGCCGCTGCCTTGCAGTTCCTGCAGTGCGTACAGCAGGTGCGCGCGCTCGTGGTGGAACAGTTCAGGCAGCGTGATGTCACCCACCTCCGGGTAAGTTTCGCCGGACGAAAACATCAGATTGCTCAGCCACAGGGTCAGGCAGTCGACCAGCAGCAGCCGGCCGGACCGGGCATGCGCCAGCAGGGCCGTGCCCAGGCGCAGCGGCTCTTCCACTGTCGGCCAGTCGCCTGGCCGCTGGGCGCGGTGATGCGCGATGCGGGTCGCCATCTCGCCGTCTCCGGCCTGCGCGGTGGCGAGATACAGCACGTCCTTGCCCGAGTCACGGGCCAGTTGTTCGGCATAGGCGCTCTTGCCCGAACGCGCGCCGCCGAAGACCAGCGTTTGTGTCATGCGTACTTTACCATTCCGTACCGGCTTGCGCGCCGATGCCGGCCGCGTAAGCATGCTTGACCACCGCCATTTCGGTGACGGTGTCGGCAATCGCGATCAGCTCTTCGGGTGCGCCGCGCCCGGTGATCACCACGTGCTGCATGGCCGGGCGATCCAGCAGGTCGGCGATCACCTTGTGCACGTCCAGGTATTTGTACTTGAGGGCGATATTGAGTTCATCGAACAGCACCAGGCCGTAGGCGGGGTCGGCCAGGAAGGTCTTCGCCTGTTCCCACGCCAGTTCGGCCTTTTCGATATCGCGTTCGCGGTTCTGGGTTTCCCAGGTATAGCCTTCGCCCATCGCGTGAAAACTGATCTCGTCCGGAAAGCGGCGCAGGAATTTTTCTTCGCCGGTCGACATCGCGCCCTTGATGAACTGCACCACGCCGACCTTCATGCCGTGGCCCATGGCGCGGATCGCCATGCCGAAGCCGCTCGAACTCTTGCCCTTGCCATTGCCGGTGTTGACGATAATGATGCCGATTTCCTTGTCGGCCTTGGCAATTGCTGCGTCGATAATGGCTTTTTTTCGCTCCATGCGCACGCGGTGGCGCTCGTTTATCGCCTCGGTATTGGCAGCGGTGTCGTCGTTGATCTGGGTGTTGTCGCTCATGTCAGTCCTCTTTCGGTATGAATATCTTGCGTTTGCCGTGCTCGATGATCTCGATCGGATGGCCCAGGTAGTTGCCCAGGATGGATGCCTGCATCACCTCGGCCACGGGGCCGGCCAGCCAGCCGCCGTCACCCATCAGCAGCAGCGCGTGGCTCGACACGCTGTGCGCCAGGTTCAGGTCATGGCCGACCATCACCACGGTTTTTTTCTGCTCGCGGCACAGGCGCGACAACAGACCCATCACGCTGACCTGGTGCGCCAGGTCCAGCGCGTTGGCCGGTTCGTCAAGTAATAACAGGGGCGTATCCTGCGCCAGCATGGCGGCGATCGCCACGCGCTGGCGCTCGCCGCCGGACAGGCTGCGCACGTCGCGCTCGGCCAGGTGCGCCACTTCCATCGATGCCAGTGCAGCGATGGCGATCTGCTGGTCGTCGCTGCCTTCCCAGTAATGGTTGTCGTGATACGGGTGGCGCGCCGACAGCACGGTTTCGATCACGCGGTACGAAAACGCGTCGTGGCGCGCCTGCGCCAGAAACGCCCGTTCGCGCGCCAGCGCCGCCAGCGGCCAGTCGACCAGCGCGCGACTCTGCACGGTCACGTGGCCGGCATCGGGATCGCGCAGGCCGGCCAGGGTGAGCAATAACGTGCTCTTGCCGGCGCCGTTGCGCCCGATAATGCTCCAGCATTCGCCTTCGCCGATGCGCCAGTCCAGGTTTTCCAGCAGGGTGCGGCTGCCGGCCTTCAGGCCCAGTTGGTAGGTGCGTATCATGTTGGCCTCACTTGCGGCGCAGCCGGTGCAGCTGGTACAAAAATACCGGCGCGCCTATCATCGCCGTGACTACGCCGACCGGCAGTTGCAGGGGCGCCAGCACGGTGCGCGCGACGGTGTCGGCCAGTACCAGAAAGGTGCCGCCGGCCAGCGCGGCGGCGGGAATCAGCACGCGGTGGTCGGGGCCGCAGGCAAAGCGCAGCGCATGCGGCACGATCAGGCCGACAAAGCCCACACTGCCGGCGCTGGTGACGGCGCTGGCCGTCAGCAGGCCGGAACAGAAAAACAGGCCCTTGCGCAGCGCGCCCACGCGCACGCCCAAAGTGCCGGCTGCTTCCGCATGCAGCGCCATCACGTTCAGCGAACGGGCGCTGCGCAGGGCGAAAATCATGGCCGCGCCCAGCACCAGCCAGGGCATGGCGCGCGATGGCGCGCCGGACAAATCGCCGATCATCCAGAACACCATGCTGCGCAAGCGGCCTTCGGGCGCGATCGACAGCATCAGGGTGACGATGGCCATGCAGGCCGACGACAAAATGACGCCCGTCAGCAGCAGCATCGACGCGCCGCCTTCGGCCGCCGTGCCACCGCGCAGGTCGCGCCGGGCAAACAGGTACAGCAGCATGGACACGCCGACGGCGCCGGCAAAGGCAGCCGCATCGACCACCCACAGGGAGCACATGAGCATCAGCGCGGCCAGGGCGCCAACCGAGGCGCCGGACGAGATGCCCAGCACATACGGGTCGGCCAGTGGATTGCGCAGCAGCGCCTGCATCATCACGCCGGCCAGCGACAGCGCGGCGCCCGTGACAAAGGCGGTCAGCGCGCGGCCCAGGCGCAGGTCGAGCAAGGTGGCGGCCAGGCTATCGGTCTGGCCTTGTATCAGATGGAGCAGGGCGGACGGCAGGTCGGCGAGCGGGATCGCGATCGAACCGGTCATGCCGGAGAAAATCAGGCTGGCAACCGCGCACACGAACAGCGTCGTGAGGATCACCGTGGCACGGTGGCGCATGTTGCGAAAAAATGGATGCATGCATACCTTTAAAACGGGGACTGCGGAACTGCACTGCGGGCGATGGTTTGCGCCACCGCCCGCAGCTTACCTCATTGCTTGCTGATTACTTCATGCCGTAGCGTACGCCGACGAAGAATTTCGAGCCTGGGGTCGCATAGAAGCGGGCCAGTTCGTAGTCCTTGCCGGCGATATTGTTCCAGCGCGCCAGTACCGACCAGTCAGGATTGACCTGGTAGGTGGCGTACAGGTTGACCAGGCCATAGCCGCCCAGGGTGGTGGTGTTGGCGGCGTTTTCATAACGCTTGCCCGACAGCTGCCATTCGGCGCCGGTGGTCAATGCGCCCAGGCTGTAGTCGGCGGCAAAGCTGGCGTGGCGCTTGGCGCGGCGTACCAGTTGCTTGTCCTTGGTTTCATCGCGCGGGTCTTGCAGGTCGATGTTGCCTTGCACATTGAAGGCGCCGAACTTGCGCGAGCCAGCGATCGTCAGGCCTTCGAGCAGCGCCTTGTTGACGTTGTAGGCGCAGCCGAAGGTACCGGTGAAGGTCGGGTCCGGGCAAGGCGTGGTGTTGACCAGCAGGTCGGTGATCTTGTTGTGGTAATAGTTGGCGCTCAGTTTCGACACGCCGTCGTCATAGCGCAGGCCCAGTTCGGCGTTGCGGCCGCGTTCCGGCTGGTTGCTCGCCAGGCCATAGCCAGGGTAGTACAGCTCATTGAAAGTCGGTGCGCGGAAGCTGGTGCCGTAGCTGGCGGTGGCGCGCAGGGCATTGGTGAAGCGGTAGCCGTAGGCGATGCTGCCGGTGTTGTGGTTGCCGAAGGCCGAGCTGTCGTCACGGCGGCCGCTGATGCTGGCCAGGTGCGCGCCGCGTACCAGGTTGTACGATGCGGCGAACGACTTGGTGTTGCGCGAGCCCGTCACTTCCGGCGTGCTGCTCGACATGACGTTTTCGTCACGGTAGCCGGCCAGCAGTTGCAGATTGTCGCGGCCGATGCGGATGTCATTCTGCCAGGTCAGGTCGGTCTGCTTGGTGTCGATCTGGCTCTTGCCCCACGATTCGGCGGCGCTGTCGTCACCCGACTTGTCGCGCGCTTCCGCGTAGCGCAGTTCGCTGGTCCAGTTGGGCAGGAATTCGTTCTTGGTAAATACCGAGATGTTTTCCAGTTTCTGGTTGCTGCGCGCATCGTAGCCAGGGCCGGCATCGTATTGCGCTTCCAGTTTGCTGTTCAAAAATGCCAGGCCCACCTGGTGGCCCTTGGCCATCTGGTAGCCGATCTGGCCGCTGACGTTTTCCTTGTCGTAGCCATCCTTGTCGGGATTGTAGGTAAACGACGAGGCGCCCAGTTTCGAGGCCGAGTAGCCAGTTGATTTTTCCTTGCCCGCTGCCAGCGAGTAGCTGAAGCTGTTATAGCCGCCGGTAGCACCCGATACCTGTGCTTCGACCTGGCGCGTGTTGTTGCTGCCGTAGCCGGCAGCGGCCGAGAAGCGCGCAGGACCATCGCCTTTCTTGGTGAAGATCTGGATCACGCCGCCCATGGCGTCGGCGCCATACATGGTGCTCAGTGGGCCGTAGACGATTTCGATATGGTCGATGCTCGACAGGGGCAGGGCGCTCCAGTTGGCCGTACCGAGGGTGGACGAGCCGATGCGCACGCCGTCGACCAGCACGATATTCTGGTTGCTGTTGGCGCCACGGATGAAGACCGATGCCGCCGTGCCCGGGCCGCCGTTGCGCGCCACTTCGATGCCGCGCTGTTTTTGCAGCAGGTCGACCACCGAGCTGGCGCCCGAACGCGCGATGTCTTCCGAGCTGATGGTTTGCGTGTCGCTCAGTACTTCGCTCAGGTGCTGCGGATAGCGGTTGGCGGTAACGACGACTGGATCGAAGGTATCGGTGGTGGCTTGTGCAAAAGCGGAAGGCGCAGCAATGGCTAGCGCGAGCGACGTCAGGGCCGCGTGGCGGGAAACAGCAAGGGTCATGATAATTTTCAGTAAGTAAGAAGCAACCAGCCGACGTCCCCGTAGGCCAGATTGAACAGAAGTACGGAACTGAGGATGACGATCGAAGGCGGCCTGATTGACTGGCCAGCCGGATACGCGAACATCCCCGTTCACACACTTCCACCTGTTCTGGCCGGTATCCGGGCTGCAAGCGAGGCTGTCCTACCTTCCCATGCCGTCATGGCACAGTGGTTGTCAGGGACAGCTTGTCAGGCGCTTTCGAGTCGAAAGCGGCGACACTTGTTTACCGTTGCGGGGGCAGCACACGTTGGCCTTGGGTCGGCATCGTGTTTCCCGTTTAACTGCATTCATGACATGAACGCGGGCACCAAAACCCTGCCATTATACGTGCAGCCGGGCCGGACTCAAACGGCTGGCGTGACTATTGGTCGCTGAAAATCGAGCGTCACCACCGCGCCATAGGCGATTTTGTGGGTGCTGGACGCGGCCAGCAGGGCCGTTTCCGCCAATGGCAGACCGGCCTGCAGGGCCGATAGCAGACGGATGGTGCCAGCATGGCAAATGATGATGACGGCCGCGTGTTGTTCGCGCAACAGTTCATCGAGAAACGACCGGATGCGGGTGGCCATGGCCAGCACATTTTCGCCACCACCGGGCCGGTAATGCGCCAGATCCGCCACCCAGGCGTCGATATGGTCGCGTTCGATGTCCTGCCAGGCGCGCAATTCCCAGCTGCCGAAATCCATCTCTGCCAGGCGCGCATCGTGCGTGAACTGGCTGGCCGCCAGATCGCCCGCCAAGCTGGCCGCCAGCGTGGCGCAGCGCGACAGTGGGCTGGTATACAAAGGCAGGTGCGGCGGAAGGCTGGCGCGCAGGCTGGCGTGAGCCGCCGCCAGAATATGTGGCGCCACTGCAACATCGCTGCTGCCATAGCAGACGCCGCTGGCCACATCGGGCATCGGGTGGCGCACCAGTATCAGCCGCATGTTCAGTAAAAACGCAGGGCGGGCTGGAAACTCGACAGGATGGCCAGGTAGATCGCCACCTCCGCCACCTGCTGCACTGCGCCCAGGCAGTCGCCTGTATAACCTTGCAGGCGGCGCTGGCATTTGCGGCTCAGCCACCAGGCGCTGGCGGCGGCGGCCAGCACGGCCAGTACCAGCGCGCTCCAGTCGATCACGCCCAGCAGGGTGCACACGACCCCCGGCAACAGTGCGCAGACGGCGGCAATCACGAACTCTTTTGTGCTCATCGATTGCGCCATCGGCTTGGACTTGCCTTCGTCGCGTGCATAGTCCATGGTCCAGATCAGCGATACGGCCGCCAGGCGCGACAGCGGGTGCGCGATCAACAGCGCCGTTGCCACGGTGGCTGGCGGCAGCGACACCAGCGCGGTCGCCTTGATGGCCAGCAGGCAGACGATGCCGATCGCACCATAGGCGCCGACGCGCGAATCCTTCATGATTTCCAATACCCGCTCGCGCGTCAGGCCGCCGCCGAAGCCGTCGCACATATCGGCAAAGCCGTCTTCATGGAAGGCGCCCGTCAGATAGATGCCGGCGGCGATGGCCAGCAGCACGGCCACATGCGACGGCAGCAGCCAGCTCGCGACCATATAGAGAGCGCTGCAGATGCCGGCGACCACCACGCCCACCAGCGGAAAATAGCGCGACGACTGCTGCAGCCACTCAGCCTGGTAGCCGACCCAGCGCGGAATCGGCAGGCGCGTAAAGAACTGCAGCGCGGTAAAGAACAAGCGTAGTTGATGCAGCATGATCAGCCCAAGGATTTTTCGCTGACCTGGGCCGAACCGAAAGTCGCCATTTGCGCCAGGAAATTGACGGCCGCATGCAGCAGCGGCAGGGCCAGCGCACTGCCAGTGCCTTCGCCGAGGCGCAAGTCCAGTTGCAGCAAGGGGCGCGCATCCAGGCTGGCCAGCAGCTGGCGGTGGCCGTTTTCGTCGGAGCAGTGCGCAAAGACGCAATAGTCGAGGATGGCCGGCTGCAAGCGGGCCGCCACCAGCAGCGCGCTGCTGACGATAAAGCCGTCGATCAGCAAGACCATGCGCCGCTCGGCCGCCCTCAGCATCGCGCCGGCCATCATGGCGATTTCAAAGCCGCCAAAGGTGGCCAGCACCTCGAGCGTGTCAATGGCGTGCGCATGTTTGCTCACGGCCGCTTCGATCACGCGCTGCTTGTGCAGCACTCCCTCGGCTGACAGGCCTGTGCCGGCGCCCACGCACTGCGCCACCGGCGTGCCGGTCAGCTTGTGCATCAGCGCGGCGGCGGCGGTGGTGTTGCCGATGCCCATTTCGCCAAAGCCCAGTACATTGCCCGGCAGTGTATCGACCAGGTCCATGCCGGCTTGCATGGCGGACGCGCATTGTTCTCTAGTCATTGCCGCTTCTTGGGCAAAATTGCGGGTGCCGGGGCCTTGCTTGCGGTCGAGCAAACCGTCGCGCACGCCGAAGTCATGCTTCACGCCCGCGTCCACTATATATAGGGCGCAGTTGGTCTGGCGCGCAAACACATTGATGGCCGCGCCATTGCCGAGGAAATTTTCCACCATCTGCCAGGTCACGTCTTGCGGATAGGCGGAGATGCCTTCGGCGACCACGCCGTGGTCGGCGGCAAACACGACAATCGCCGGTGCAGTGATGGCCGGCTGCGTGCCCTGCTGGATCAGGCCGATCTGGCGTGCCAGGTTTTCCAGGTGCCCCAGGCTGCCCAGTGGCTTGGTCTTGCTGTTGATTGCATGGTCGAGTTCGGCGGCCAGAGTAGTGTTGGCGATGGTGGAAATATGTGGAAGGAGCATGGGAATGGTTGGTTGGGTGAAGCGCGGTTTGCTGGCGCTAAGATAGCACACAGCAATATTCACCCAGTCTGAAAATAGTCCTTGCAGCCCTCGCGGCGGCTGGCTATAATTCGCCCCCTCGCTGAACACAACATGCAAATGCAGTGTGAAGCGGGGATAAAAAGAAGGTTGACGAATTAGCCGAAACGCTTCATACTCTTCCTTCTTCGCAGCTGACAAACACAACGCTTTGTCGATAGCGCGAAACACGCAGTACCGAATACCGTTCTTTAACAATTAACAGTCGATAAGTGTGGGCATTTGATGAAGTGCAGCAGTGATCTTCGGATCGCTGTAAAACTTAAAATATCAAATGTTCACAAGAAATAATGAAATAGGATACTTCGCAAGAAGTAGCCTGTCAGTTTTTTGAGTGAGCGACCCGTCAGCAATGACGGTGCCTGTAACAGGGCAAAGTAACAGAGATTAAACTGAAGAGTTTGATCCTGGCTCAGATTGAACGCTGGCGGCATGCCTTACACATGCAAGTCGAACGGCAGCACGGAGCTTGCTCTGGTGGCGAGTGGCGAACGGGTGAGTAATATATCGGAACGTACCCTGGAGTGGGGGATAACGTAGCGAAAGTTACGCTAATACCGCATACGATCTAAGGATGAAAGTGGGGGAT
>NZ_JBXAVX010000007.1:0-334317 GCF_057291295.1 Janthinobacterium sp. 1L-D-8-B-C4 | reverse complement strand
TTCGAATTGGTTGCGGGGACAGGATTTGAACCTGTGACCTTCGGGTTATGAGCCCGACGAGCTGCCAGACTGCTCCACCCCGCACAAGAATTATATACCAGATTGTTAAGCGGCGTAAAGGGCGGCGTTGACATATCGCCCGGCCATGAAAAAACCGCTGATCCTCTTGCAAGGAATCAGCGGCTTCGAATTGGTTGCGGGGACAGGATTTGAACCTGTGACCTTCGGGTTATGAGCCCGACGAGCTGCCAGACTGCTCCACCCCGCACAAGAATTATAAGCGCAAACGGGTGGCTTAGGCAATAGCTATTCTAAAATCGACTGTAATAGAGCCATTCAATAGAAAAAGTCGGCGCATGCCCGGTCTGCCCGGCACGCCACGGCGCACGCAATCGGTGTACAGTAAGCGTTACACTATCGCATAGCCCCTGCCATCTTTTACCTTACAGCCTGCCCATGAAATTCTGCTCCGAATGCGCCCATCCCGTCAGCCTGTCGATACCGGATGGCGACAACCGCCTGCGTTATGTCTGCCCCAATTGCAGCACCATTCATTACCAGAACCCGAAGATGGTGGTCGGCTCGATACCGGTATGGGAGCAGGATGGCCAGTTGCAGGTGCTGCTGTGCAAGCGCGCCATCGAGCCGCGCCTTGGCTACTGGA
The DNA here is from genome assembly GCF_057291295.1 of Janthinobacterium sp. 1L-D-8-B-C4. Lineage (NCBI taxonomy): Bacteria > Pseudomonadati > Pseudomonadota > Betaproteobacteria > Burkholderiales > Oxalobacteraceae > Janthinobacterium > Janthinobacterium sp. 1L-D-8-B-C4. The sequence goes on along the minus strand of NZ_JBXAVX010000007.1, from coordinate 333,653 downwards.
CCCTGCCGGCCGGTTTCATGGAAAACGATGAAACCACATCGGATGCGGCCGAGCGCGAAACGGTGGAGGAAGCGGGCGCGAATATCGAACTGGGCAAGTTGTTTTCGCTGCTGAACGTGCAGCGCGTGCACCAGGTGCACCTGTTTTATCTGGCGCGCCTGCGCGATCTCGATTTTGCGCCCGGCATCGAAAGCCTGGAAGTGCAGCTGTTTACGGAAAGCCAGATCCCCTGGGACGACCTGGCTTTCCCCACCATCCGCACCACGCTCGAACTGTTCTTTGCCGACCGCGTGAAGATCCGCGAAGGCGGCAGCTACGGTTTCCATACGGGCGACATCAACCGCCCGATGGCCATGCCGGCCGACTGAGCCGCCCTCAACCCTGCTACTCGATACTGCATGATCCCCTGGCTCGATCTCCATACCCCGTTTCCCGACGTGTCGCGCGCGCTGACGGGCGAAGCGCCTGGCCTGCTGGCGGCCGGCGCCGACCTGTCGCCGCGGCGCCTGCTCGACGCCTACCGGCACGGCATCTTTCCCTGGTTTTCCGAAGGCCAGCCGATACTGTGGTGGAGCACCGATCCGCGCATGGTGCTGATGACAGAAAACTTCAAAGTCTCCGACAGCCTGCAGAAAACCATCCGCAAGGTCGAGCGCAGCGCCGCCACCGACGGGCGCTGGCAGTTGCGCTTCGACGGCGACTTCGAGGGCGTCATGCGCGCCTGCGCCGCGCCACGCAAGGATGGCCCCGGCACGTGGATCTCGGACGAAATCATCGACGGCTATACGGGCCTGCACAAGCTCGGCTATGCACACTCGTCGGAATTGTGGCTCGACGGCGAACTGGTGGGCGGCGCCTATGGCGTGTCGATCGGGCGCATGTTCTACGGCGAGTCGATGTTCGCGCGCGTAACGGATGGCTCGAAAATCGCGCTGGCCCAGCTGGTGCGCTTTTTGAAAGAACGCGGCGTGAAGATGATCGACTGCCAGCAGGAGACGCGCCACCTGGCCTCGCTGGGCGCGGCGCCGATTTCGCGCGCGCGCTTCCTGGCCCATCTGCGCGGCGCAATTGAAGAAGCACAAATCACCGACTGGCACACTGCGGCCAGGGCGTAGCTATGCTATCGTTGCAGGCAACACCGCTGCCTCATACTGGACCACCATGACGCACCTGAACGAACTACCGTTTGCCACCCTGCAGTTCTATACGACGGCGCCCTACCCCTGCAGCTACCTGGAAGAGCGCCAGGCGCGCTCGCAGGTGGCCACGCCCTCGCACCTGATCAACAGCGATGTGTATTCCGAACTGGTGCGCAACGGCTTCCGGCGCAGCGGCATCTTTACCTACCGCCCGTATTGCGACGGCTGCCAGGCCTGCATCCCGGTGCGGGTGGCCGCGCAGGATTTTGCCGCCAGCCGCAACCAGCGCCGCGCCTGGAGCCGCCATGCGCAGCTGCAGGCCGGCGTGGCCACCCTGTCCTTTCTTGACGAACATTACGAGCTGTACCTGCGCTACCAGAGCACGCGCCACGCAGGCGGCGGCATGGACCAGGACAGCCGCGACCAGTACGCCCAGTTCCTGCTGCAAAGCCGGGTCAACACGCGTCTGGTGGAATTCCGCGACCCCGACGGCGTGCTGCGCATGGTCAGCATCATCGACGTGCTGGCCGATGGCCTGTCTTCCGTCTACACCTTTTTCGATCCGGATGTGCCGGGCGCCTCCTACGGCACCTACAACGTGCTGTGGCAGATCGCCCAGGCGCGCGAGCTGGGGCTGCCATACGTGTACTTGGGCTACTGGATCGCCCAGAGCCCGAAGATGGCTTATAAAATCAACTTCAAGCCGCTGGAAGCCAGAATCAAAGGACAGTGGGTGGTGATGTAAAAAAGGGGCTTGCGCCCCTTTTCACTTATTTGCTCTTGTCCGGATACGCCGGCCGTATCGGCCGCACCGGTGGATTTTTGGCCAGCTCGGCCTGTATCACCTCGATGGCTTTTTCCAGTTGCGGATCACGGCCGGCGATCACGTCGGCCGGTGTTTGCTCGACTTCGATATCGGGCGGCACGCCTTCGTTTTCCACGCCCCAGCCGTTTTCACGGGTCCAGAACGCCAGGTTGGGCGCGGTAATGGTGCCGCCGTCCATCAGCACGGGGAAGCCGAGGATGCCGACCAGGCCGCCCCAGGTGGCCTTGCCGATCAGCGGGCCCATGTTGTTCTTGCGGAACATCCACGGCAGCAGGTCGCCGCCCGAGCCGGCCGTCTCGTCGATCAGCATGGCGCGCGGGCCCTGGATCGAGGCCGACGGCGTCTTCATGTCGGCGCCATAGCGCATGGCCCACCAGGCGATCTCTTTCTTCTGCAAAATTTCAATGTAATAGTCGGCCACGCTGCCGCCGCCGTTGAAGCGCTCGTCAACGATAATGGCCTGTTTGTCGGCCTGCGGGAAGAAATAGCGCTTGAAGTAGGTGTGGCCCAGGCCCGCCGTATTGGGCACATAAACATAGGCCACCTTGCCGCCGGTGGCCGCGTTCACCTTGCGCATGTTGCCCTCGATCCAGTCGCGGTTGCGTAAAGCATCCTCCGTCGGCACCGGCACCACCGTGATGGTGCGCGCGCCCTTGCCATCAGCCGACGGCCCGATGGTCAGGTCGATGGCCTTGCCTGCCGTGTTTTCAAACGCGCTATACAGATTGGTGGGCGGCGCCACCGGGCGGCTGTCGACGGCCAGCAGGTATTCGCCGGCCTTGACGTTCAGGCCCGGCTCGGTCAGCGGCGCGCGCAAGGTAGGGTTCCAGTTCAGGCCGCCGTACACCTTCTTGAAGCGATAGTGGCCGTTGCTCACTTCGTAGTCGGCGCCCAAGAGGCCGCCCGGCACTTTTTTGGCGTCGATAAAGTCGTCGCCACCGCCACCGCGATGGTGGCCGACAGCCAGCTCGCTGCACATCCACTGTATCAAACGGTTCAGGTCGGCGCGGCTCGACAGTTCAGGCAAAAAGGCCGCGTACTTGTCGCGCATGGCTTTCCAGTCCACGCCATGCATGGCCGGATCATAGAAATAATCGCGGTTGATGCGCCATACCTCATTGAAAATCTGCGTCCACTCGGCGCGCGGATCGGCCTTCACTTCGATCGCATCGATCTTGATCTTGCCTTCAGCAGGCGCCAGCACCTTCCCGGTGGCCGAACCCATGGCCCAGTTGTCCTTCTGCCGGTACAGCAGCTTCTTGCCGTCAGCCGAGACCTCGAAATCATCGGCTTCCGCCACCACGGTGTCGGCCTTGCGATCCTTCAGGTCGAAGCGCTGCACCGCCTTCTTGCCGTCGTTCTCGCGCAGGAAAAAGATCTGGCCATCGCCGCCGGCCGACAGGCTGGAAAACTGCGCGGCAGGCATCGGCAGGTCGACGATACGGGTGGCAATGCCGTCGAAATCGATGCGGATCGGCGCCACCGGCGCCACATTCACTTTCGGATCGTCGCGGCCCGTCTTCGGATCGATCTTCGGCTCGTTTTTCGCTTCGCTGTCGGCCTTGGCGGCGTCCTTCTTCGGCTCCGTGCCGGCGGCTTTTTCCTCGTCGCTTTCCTTGATCAATGGCGACGGCAAATCATTCCTCAGCACCGCCATCCACACCGTGCGCGTCACCAGGTTGTCTTCGTTCTGCTGCGAGAACCAGTTGTTGCTGGGGCCGGCATTGGTCGAAGCAAAGAAATACAGGTATTTGCCATTCTTGTCGAACACCGGTTCGGCCACGTCGGACAAACCATCGGTCACCGGCATCGACTTGTTCTGCTCGACCGAATAGATATACGCGCTGCGCGTATAGGTGGCTGAATTGAGCGTGTAGGCCAGCCAGCGCGAATCGGGCGCCCACGAAGCGCGCATGCTCTTGTCGACGCCATACATCGGCTCGGTGGCGATCTTCTGCACCTTGCCAGAACTGACATCGATCACATACATGCTCCAGCCGTTGTCGGCAAAGGCGATCTTTTTGCTGTCGGGCGACCAGACGGCGCTGTCGTAGAAGCCGCTGCCGTTGAGCTTGAACTTGCGTACCGCACCCTTGCCATCCTGAGCCCGCACATGCAGTTCGTACTCGCCCGACTCGTCCGAAAAATACGCCACCGAGCGGCCATCGGGTGACCAGATTGGGGTGCGCTCGTTGGCACCCGGCGTTTGCGTCAGGTTGCGCACATCGCCCTTGTCGGCCGGGATGGTGACGATCTCGCCCCGGTATTCAAACGCCACACGCGCGCCCGACGGCGAGATCGAGGCGTCACGGATATATTTCGCGCCCTTGACCCAGCGCGGCCGCGTTTGCCCCAGGTCGCTGGCAACGCCGATCACCAGCTTTTTCGACTGGCCGCTGGCCAGGTCCAGGCTATGCAGATAGCCGGCCTGCTCGTAGACGATGGCGCCGTTGGCGGCCGAGGCGTTCAGCACCGGGAAGTCCATATGCTGCGTCAGCTGGCGCACCGCCTTGCTTTTTACATCGTAGGCATACAGATTGAATTCGCCATTGCGGTCCGACCTGAAGTAGACGGTATCGCCCAGCCAGATCGGATCGACGTCGTTCGAGCGGGTGCTCGGCTGCGGGATTTTTTCGATCGACTTGTCGGCGGACGAAAACAGCCACAGCCAGGAATTGGTGCCGCCCCGGTAGCGTTTCCACTGCTTGAACGCCGGCATCAGGGGGTTGTAGGCGATGCGCTGGCCGTCTGGCGAATACGTGGCGCGCGAGGCGTTTGGGATTTCCAGCTGGGTTTCCACGCCGCCCGTTACCGGCACCGTAAACAGCTTCTGGAAGCGGTTGTTGAAGGCGGCGCGTGGCGAGGTGAACATCACCGACTTGCCATCCGGCGTGAACGCCTGCGCCAGGTCAGCGCCGGGGTGGAAAGTGAGGCGGCGCGGCACGCCACCGGCAGCCGCAATCACATACACGTCGATATTGCCGTCGATATTGGCGCTGTACGCGATCAGGCTGCCATCAGGCGAAAACACCGGGTTCGATTTGTCGCCCAGGTCGGACGTCAATCGCCGTGCGCCGCCGCCATCGCGATTGCTCAGCCACAAATCACCGGCGTAGACAAAGGCGATATGCTGGTTCGAGACGGCCGGCTCGCTCAGCATGCGGGTGTCGGTGGTATTGGGTAATGCAAAGGCGGTGGCGGGGTGGCCCAGCAGCAGTGCGGCAGCGGCGGCGATGGCCGTCAAAATCGGTGTCTTGTTCAATCTGTGTCTCGCTGATAATGTAAGGAAGCAGGAAGGTACACGGCGCCCATGCAGCTTGGTAATGAATCAACAATTGCATTAGGCCAACAAGAACTATACACCCGGCAGCGCCGGGGAACACGGTAAAATACGCCACCCATAGACAGACCCAATCACCGCATCACGCCCCGCGCAATCTTCGAAAAACCCATGTCCAAAAAATTCCTGTACTCCCTCGCCCGCCCGCTGCTGTTTTCCATGGATGCCGAAGCGGCCCACCATTTCACCCTGCCTGCATTGAAACGCGCGGCCGCGCTGGGCCTGACGAAACTGGCCGGCAAACCGGCCGCCGACCCGCGCACGGTAATGGGCATCACCTTCCCCAATCCGGTCGGCCTGGCCGCCGGGCTGGACAAGGATGGCGCGTTTATCGATGCGCTGGCCGACATGGGCTTTGGCTCGATCGAAGTCGGCACCGTCACGCCGCGCGCGCAGGCCGGCAATCCGAAGCCGCGCATGTTCCGCCTGCCGCAGGCGCAGGGCATCATCAACCGCATGGGTTTCAACAATGGCGGCGTGGACGCCTTTGTCGCCAATGTGCAGGCCTCGAAGTTTTATCAGGAGCGTGCTGGCGTGCTGGGCCTGAACATCGGCAAGAACGCCGATACGCCGATCGAGAAAGCAGCCGAGGATTACCTGCTGTGCCTGGAAAAAGTCTATCCGTATGCCAGCTATGTGACGGTGAATATCTCGTCGCCAAATACGAAAAACCTGCGCCAGCTGCAGGGCGCATCCGAACTCGACGCCCTGCTTTCGCAATTAAAAGCGGCGCAGGCGCGCCTGGCCGACCAGCACAAGCGCTATGTGCCGCTGGCCCTGAAAATCGCGCCGGACATGGATGGAGAACAGGTAAAAAGCATCGCCGAATCCCTCACGCGCCACGGCATCGACGGCGTGATCGCCACCAATACCACGCTCTCGCGCAGCGCCGTGGAAGGCATGGAGCATGGCGCGGAAGCCGGTGGCCTGTCGGGCGCGCCCGTGTTCGAACTGTCGAACACCGTGATCCGTCTGCTGCGGGCGGAACTGGGTGATGCGCTGCCGATCATCGGCGTGGGCGGCATCATGCAGGGCCAGGATGCGGTGGCCAAGTTCGAAGCGGGCGCGCAGCTGGTGCAGCTGTACAGCGGCCTGATTTATGCCGGCCCGGCGCTGGTCGGCGACTGCGCGCGCGCGCTGCGCGGCAAGCAGGCCAGGTCACACTAAGGAGACGGCATGGACAAGATCACACTCGGTTCGAGCAGCCTGCTGGTCAGCAAAATCTGCCTGGGCAGCATGACGTTTGGCGAGCAGAACAGCGAAGCCGAAGCGCACAGCCAGCTCGATTACGCGCTCGAGCGCGGCATCAATTTCATCGATACGGCCGAGATGTATCCGGTGATGGCCAGCCCGGAAACGCAGGGCAATACCGAGCGTTATATCGGCAGCTGGCTGAAAAAAAGCGGCAAGCGCAGCGGCATCGTTTTGGCCAGCAAGGTCGCCGGGCCGAACAGCCGCATGCACTGGATACGCGGCGGCAAGAACAACCTCGACGCGGTAAATATCCGCGCCGCCGTCGAAGACAGCCTGCGCCGTTTGCAGACCGAGCATATCGATCTGTACCAGCTGCACTGGCCCAGCCGCAATGTGCCCATCTTCGGCGCCAACAGTTTTAATCCGCAGCATGAACGCGAGTCGGTCGCCATCGAAGACACGCTGGCGATCCTGGGCAAGCTGGTCGACGAAGGCAAGATCGGCCATATCGGCGTGTCGAACGAATCGTCGTGGGGCGTATGCGAATATATCAAGCAGGCCGAACTGAAAGGCCTGCCGCGCATCGCATCGATCCAGAACCTGTACAACCTGACGGCGCGCCAGTTCGAGACCGGCCTGCTGGACGAAACCTGCCACCGCGAAAACGTGGGCCTGCTGGCCTACAGCCCGCTGGCGTTCGGTCAGCTGACGGCCAAATACCTCGACGATCCGCAGGCGCGCGGCCGCCTGACGATTTTCCCGCCCGGCTGGAGCCCGCGCTATATCCGCCCAGCGACGATCGAAGCGGCCCGCCAGTACGCGGTGCTGGCGCGCGAGCATGGCCTGACGCCAACCCAACTGGCGCTGGCCTGGTGCTACTCGCGCTGGTTTATCGCTTCAACCATTATCGGCGCGACCAGCCTGGAGCAGCTGGCTCACAATATCGACGCCTACAGCATCACGCTGTCGCCGGAAATCATCGCGGCGGTTGACGCCATTCACGCCACGCTGACCAACCCCGGTCAGTAAAGCCGCTCCCTGCCGGTGGCGCAACGCCGCCGGCAGTCGTTTTTATACAACAAGCACCATTCCCTTGCAGTGCACCATTGCGGTGCCGCCATGCCCGGTCGTATGCTGGATAGCAAGGCGATATGCGCTACTCCTGCAAATTGCCCGCGCATTATCCGTTTATCGCATAACGATACACAGAAGCATTCGTAGCGCGCCACGCGCCCACTGTTAATCTGATGACATCGCAGGACCTCCACGGTCCGCGTCACCTGAATCACTAACCGAAGAGATATAGTCGATGAGTTCCCCACAAGCCCGTAGCGCCGTCCGCGCCCTCCCCGTCAAGACCGTCATCGCCGCCAGCCTGGTGGCCTGTTTCGCCCTGCCCGCACACGCCCAGCAGGAACTGCCGGCCGATGGCGAACTGCAATCGGTGGTCGTGACCGGCACCTTTGCGAAAAACCGCCGCACCATCGATTCCGAATCGCCGATCGACATCCTGACCTCGCGCGACCTGCAAAGCACCGGTTCGGGCGAACTGGCCACCGTGCTGGCGCGCCTGCTGCCGTCGCTGAACTTCGCGCGCGCCACCGGCGCCGACGCCAGCGACGCCGTGCGTCCGGCCCAGCTGCGCGGCCTGTCGCCCGACCAGACGCTGGTGCTGGTCAACGGCAAGCGCCGTTATACGTCCGCCGTGGTCAATGTCAACGGCTCGCTGGGCCGCGGCTCGGCGCCGGTCGACCTGAACGCGATTCCGCTGGCCGCCATCGACCACGTGGAAGTGCTGCGCGATGGCGCCGCCGCCCAGTATGGTTCGGACGCGATCGCCGGCGTGATCAATATCATCCTGAAAAAAGGCGCGGCCGGCGGCGACGTGGAAGTGGGCTATGGCCAGACCCAGGAACGCGACGGCAAGCAGAAGTCAATCAAGGGTTCGGCCGGCTTTGCGCTCGGCGAGGACGGCTGGCTGCGCCTGTCGGCCGAAGTGGCCGACCGCGATCCGACCAACCGCGCCGGCGCGGATTTGCGCAATCCGCTGGAACCGCGCTACGGCCAGGTCAACCAGCGCTACGGCGACGCCGAAAGCCAGCCGGCCACCGTCTTCTTCAACAGCGAATACCACATCAACGACAATATCGACTGGTATGCCTTCGGCAACTACGGCAAGCGCGACACCTCGGCCGCCGCCACCTGGCGCACCGCCTACAACGGTACCGCGCTGCGCACGCCGGTGTACCCGGAAGGCTTCTTGCCGCTGCAAAACAGCACCCTGACAGACCAGTCGCTGGTGACCGGCTTGCGCGGCGAAGCGGCCGGCTGGCGCTGGGACGCCAGCCTGAACTACGGCAGCAACAAGTTCGAACTGGACCTGGACAACACCATCAACCTGTCGATCGGCCCGCTGGGCATCAACAGTCCCACGCATTTTTATGCCGGTTCGCTGAAAAACGAACAGACCGTGTTCAACCTCGACGCCGCGCGCGAATTTGCCGTGCCCGCCTTTACCGGGCCGCTGACGGTGGCCGCCGGTGTTGAGGCGCGCCATGAAAAATACAGCATCGGCGCCGGTGACGAAGCGTCATACTCGGGCAGCGGTTCGCAGGGCTTTGCAGGTTTTCGTCCAGCCAACGCCGGCAGCCACTCGCGCCATAATGAATCGGTCTATGTGAACCTGGAAGCGGAAGTAACGAAAAAACTGTCGGGCGGCGTGGCGCTGCGCCATGAGCGCTACAGCGACTTTGGCAACACCACCTCGGCCAAGGGTTCGGCGCGCTATGCCTTTACCGACGCGCTGTCGTTGCGCGGCACGGCCTCGAGCGGCTTCCGCGCGCCATCGCTGGCGCAGCAGTACTACACCATTACCACCACCAACTTCCAGGTCATCAACGGCACCAATACGCCGATCGAGACGGGCACCTTTGCCGTCAATACGCCACAGGCACGCGCCTTGGGTGCGCAAGACCTGAAGCCGGAAAAAGCCCGCAACTACAGCCTGGGCCTGCAATTCCAGCCGAACCGCAACTTCACCACCTCGATCGACGCCTACCGCATCGACATCGACAACCGCATCCTGTTCTCGGCCAATCTGGCGCTGAACAGCGCACTGCAGGCGCAACTGGCGGCGCAGGGCACGGCCGTCGGCGCGGCGCGCTACTTCACCAATGCGGTCGACACCCGCACCAAGGGCGTCGATATCGTCAGCACCTACCGCATCGAGCTGCAGGAAAAAGACCGGCTGGACTTTACCGTGGCCTACAACCACAACAAGAGCTCGGTACAAAAAATCGCCGACAATCCAGCCGTCCTGACCGCCAACAACCTGCTGCTGATCGACCGCCAGACCATTGCCCGCGCCACGGTCGCCTCGCCGAAGGACAAGTTCAGCCTGGCCGCCGACTATGGCTTCGGCAACTGGAACGCGCACGGCGTGGTCACGCGCTACGGCAGCTTTACGGTGCCGCAAAACAATGTGACGCTGGACCAGAACTACGATCCGCAGTGGGTGCTCGATTTGTCGGGCAGCGTCAAGCTGGGCAAGAACTGGCGCCTGGCCGCCGGCATCGACAACGTCACAAACCGCTACCCGGCGAAAGTGACCAGCGCCGGCAACCTGAACGTGGCCGGCACCCAGCCGTACAGCATCTTCGCGCCGAACGGTTTCAATGGCCGTTATTACTATGCGAAGGCTGGGTATAGCTGGTAATGCTGATGGGGCGGTTGTCGGATTACGCTACGCTAATCCGACCTACTGCCCCGACAAGATCGTAGGTCGGATTAGGCCCGCAGGGCCGTAATCCGACAACATTGTTGACGCTAACTTACCGTTCGTCGTTGGTATCCGGATCCCCACCCTGCCGATGCTCGCCATCAAGCAGCGCCAGCGCCGCCAGGTCGTCCGCGTCGAGCGCAAAGTCGAACACGGCCAGGTTCTGCCGCATGCGCCCGGGGTCCTGTGATTTCGGGATCGCCACCAGGCCGTGCTGCACATGCCAGCGCAGCAGTATCTGCGCGGCCGGGCGGCCATGTTTTTGCGCGATGCGCGCCACCGTGGCGTCCTTCAATACTTCGCCGCGCCCCAGCGGACTCCAGCTCTCGATCACGATGCCCTGGCGCGCATGCCAGGCGCGCAGCGCCGCTTGCGTGAAGTCCGGGTGCAGCTCGATCTGGTTGACGGCCGGCAGCACGCCGGTTTCCGCCAGCAGCCGGTCGATATGGGCCGGCTGGAAGTTCGAGACGCCGATCGAGCGGATGCGCCCTTCCTCGCGCAGGCGGATGAAAGCGCGCCAGGTGTCGACATACAGGTCGCGCATCGGCAGCGGCCAGTGGATCAGGTACAGGTCGAGGTAATCGGTTTTCAATGCCGCCAGGGTGGCGTCAAACGCGCGCAAGGTGCTGTCAAAGCCGTGTTCGCTGCCACGCAGCTTGCTGGTCAGCTGCACCTGGTCACGCGCCACGCCGCTGGCGACGATGCCGCGCCCGACGCCGGTTTCATTACCGTAACGGGCCGCCGTGTCGATCAGGCGATAGCCACAGCCCAGCGCCGCCTGCACTGCCGTTTGCGCTTGCGCGTCGTCCAGCGGCCAGGTGCCAAAGCCGATCTGCGCCAGGCGCTGGCCATCGTTGAGGGTCAAATGGGGGATCGCAGCCGTCATGTCTGTCCTTTGTGGTGAGCGGGAACGATCATCATAAAGGCTGAAGGCGCAGCGTGCTTCCTGCCGTGCGGCGCGGCCAGGTTTTGCGCCAGCGCAAACCAAGGCCGTCTGCCTGCGGTGCGGGCATCGGCCTGCACTATCATCAATGGTCATCCCTCACGGAGAAAGCCATGCTGTCATTGAGCAAACTGAGCCCGTCGATTACCGACATGATCCGCTTCGACCATTCGCATGTGCTGCTGACGTTTCACCAGTACACGACCAGCAAGAAACCCGCCGTCAAGAAGGCGCTGGCCGAAACCATTTGCAGCGCACTGGAAATTCATGCCACCCTGGAAGAAGAAATTTTCTATCCGCGATTGCGCCAGCTGAACCCGGCCTTGCCGGTGCTGCAAAAAAGCGTGCCCGAGCACCAGGAGATGCGCCGCCTGATCGCCGAGTTGCGCGCCTGCGACGCATCGAGCGCACGCCACGACGCCCTGCTGCACGAACTGATGCGCGACGTGATGCATCATGTGGCCGACGAGGAAACCGTGCTGCTGCCGCAAGCGGAAACCTTGCTCGACAGCGAACGCCTCGGTGCGCTGGGCGTGCAGATGAGCAAGCGCCGCCTGGCGCTGCTCAAGCCGCAGGCCGGCAAGATCGCCGCCAATACCGCCATCGGCTTTTCCGGCAGCAGCACCGCCTGGATGCTGGGCGTGGCCGGCGTGCTGCTGGCGGCCAGGCTGGTCAGCCGCAAGGCGGCCTGAAGAAAATCGCTTACAGCGCTTCTTCGCCACTCATGGCGCGGTCGATATCCTCGCGCGTCAGGTCCGGTGCCAGTTGCAAAATGAATTCATACGCATAGGCGCGCAGATAGGCGCCGCGGCGCACGGCCAGGCGGGTGGTATTGGTAGCGAACAGGTGCGACGCTTCCACCGCGCGCAAGCCCTTGTCGCGGCCATGGTCGAAGGCCATCGAGGCGACGATGCCCACGCCCATGCCCAGCGCCACGTATTGCTTGATGACGTCCGAATCCATGGCGGTCAAAATGATGTCGGTGGTCACGCCGGCCTTGGCAAACGCATCGTCGATATGGCCGCGGCCCGTAAAGCCCTTGTCGTAGGTGATCAACGGGTATTTGGCCAGGTCTTCCAGGCGAATCGGCGAGTGTTCCAGCAGCGGGTGGCCGTCCGGCACCACGATCAGATGGCTCCAGCGGTAGCACGGGAACGACACCAGGTCGGGGAACTGGCTCAGGCCCTCGGTGGCGATGCCGATATCGGTCTTGCCCGACAGCACCCATTCGGCGATGTGCTCGGGCGCGCTTTGCTGCAGCGCGATGCGCACATCGGGAAAGGCCGCGCGAAAGCCCTGCACCACTTTCGGCAGCGCATAGCGGGCCTGGGTGTGGGTGGCCGCCACCGACAAGGTACCGCTGGTCTGGCCGCTGTATTCCAGGCTGGCCTGCTGCAGGTTTTCCGCTTCGATCAACAGGCGGTCAACGATCTTCAGGATGCCCTTGCCCGGCTCGGTCAGGCCCGTCAACCGCTTGCCGTTGCGCTCGAAAATGACCACGCCCAGCTCGTCTTCCAGTTCGCGGATCTGCCGGCTCACGCCAGGCTGCGAGGTAAACAGGGCATTCGCCACTTCCGTCAGGTTATAACCGCGGCGCGCTGCCTCGCGTATCGAGCGCAATTGTTGAAAGTTCATGTCATTCCAATCAAGTTCGTGTCGGTTCGACAAATACATGCAGGCGCTTCGGTCGCACGACCAAGGTCTCGCCTTCTTTCAGCTGCAGATGGCTGAAGCGTTCGTTCGACATCACCGCTTCGATCAGTTCGCTGTTATCGACGCGCTGCAAGTCCAGCTGGGCCAGCGGACCGATCGCATGGGCGCGGCTCAGTTTCACCACGATGCCGTCGGCGCCCGGCGTGTAGCGGTCGATTTCCAGGTCGTGCGGCCGCACATAGGCGGTGCCTTTGCTGTCGCTCACGCCCGCGTAATCGGGCACGTCGAAACTGGCGTCGCCGGTGGCCATCACGCCATCGTGCACACGGCCATGGAACAGGTTGACGTTGCCGAGGAAGCCATACACAAACGGTGACGCAGGATGGTTGTAGACCTGCTCGGGCGAACCGAGCTGCTCGACCGTGCCCTTGTTCATCAGCACCACCTGGTCGGCCACTTCCAGCGCCTCTTCCTGGTCGTGCGTGACGAAAATGCTGGTCACGTGCAGGTCGTCATGCAGGCGGCGCAGCCAGCGGCGCAATTCCTTGCGTACCTTGGCGTCGAGCGCGCCGAACGGCTCGTCAAGCAGCAGCACGCGCGGCTCCACCGCCAGCGCGCGGGCCAGCGCGATACGCTGGCGCTGGCCGCCGGACAACTGCGGCGGATAACGGTCGGCCAGCCAGTCCAGCTGCACCAGCTCCAGCAAGTCTTTCACCTTGCGGCGGATCTGGTCTTCGGACGGGCGCTCGGCGCGCGACTTGACGCGCAGGCCAAAGGCCACGTTTTCAAATACCGTCATGTGCTTGAACAGCGCATAGTGCTGGAACACGAAGCCGACCTGGCGCTCGCGCACATGGCGGTTCGAGGCGTCTTCGGCGTCGAGCAGCACCTGGCCGCTGTCCGGATGTTCGAGGCCGGCAATAATGCGCAGCAAGGTGGTCTTGCCGCAACCGGACGGGCCCAGCAGCGCCGTCAGTTCGCCGGCAGGAAAGTCCAGCGAGATATTGTCGAGGGCGACGAAATCGCCGAAACGCTTGTTGATGTTTTTAACTGCGATGGTCATGTCAGTGCTCCGTGGAACGTAAGGCGGAATCGTCGGCGTCGCTCTCGTTCAAACGCCACTCAATAAAGGCTTTCAGGGCCAGGGTCACCAAGGCCAGCAGGGCCAGCAGCGAGGCCACGGCAAAGGCGGCGGCGAAGTTGTACTCGTTGTACAGAATCTCCACCTGCAGCGGCATGGTGTTGGTTTCGCCGCGGATATGGCCGGACACCACCGACACCGCGCCAAACTCGCCCATGGCGCGCGCATTGCACAAAATCACGCCATACAGCAGGCCCCACTTGATGTTCGGCAAGGTCACGCGGCGGAAGGTATTCCAGCCCGAGGCGCCCAGCACCAGCGCCGCCTCTTCCTCTTCGCTGCCCTGCGACTGCATCAGCGGAATCAGCTCGCGCGCGACAAACGGGAAGGTAATGAAGATGGTTGCCAGCACGATGCCGGGCACGGCAAACAAAATCTTGATGTCGTGTTCCTGCAGCCACGGACCGAACCAGCCCTGGGCGCCGAACATCAGCACATAGATCAGGCCGGAAATCACCGGCGAGACCGAAAACGGCAGGTCGATCAGGGTCAGCAAAATGCTTTTGCCACGGAACTCGAACTTGGCAATGCACCACGATGCGGCCACGCCGAACACCAGGTTCAGCGGCACGGCAATCGCTGCCGTGATCAATGTCAGCTTGATGGCGGAAATCGCATCGGGGTCGATAATGGCAGCTATGTAGGCTTCCCAGCCCTTCTTGAACGCTTCGGCAAACACCGCCACCAGCGGCACGATCAGGAAAGCGGTGAGGAACAGCAGCGCCACCGTGATCAGGACGGTGCGTACCCACAACGGTTCGAGCACGACGGGGCCGGCGGCGGGTTCGATGCGGCGTGCTTTCGGCAACGCATCTTCCACGGTGGCGACAGCGGAGACTTTGGTCGTCATTATTTCTTGCCCTTTCCGCGTGTCCACGCTTGCAGCAGGTTAATCGTCAACAACAGCAGGAACGAGATCACCAGCATCACGACGGCAATCGCCGTGGCGCCCGCGTAATCGTATTGTTCCAGCTTGGTAATAATGAACAACGGCGTGATTTCCGACACCATCGGCATATTGCCGGCGATAAAAATGACGGAACCGTATTCGCCGGTGGCGCGGGCAAAGGCCAGCGCAAAGCCGGTCAGCAGCGATGGCAGGATGGTCGGGAAAATCACGCGCGTAAAAGTCTGCAGGGAATTGGCGCCCAGGCTGGCGGCCGCTTCTTCAAGCTCTTTTTCCGCATCTTCCAGCACCGGCTGCACCGTGCGCACCACAAACGGCAGGCCGATAAAGGTCAGCGCCACCACCACGCCCAGCGGCGTAAACGCCACCTTGATGCCAAGCACGCCTTCGATGAACTGGCCAAACCAGCCATTCGAGGAATACAGGGCAGTCAGGGTAATGCCGGCCACCGCGGTTGGCAGCGCAAACGGCAAGTCGACCAGCGCGTCGATAATGCGCTTGCCGGGAAACTTGTAGCGCACCAGCACCCAGGCGAGGATGCCGCCAAAAATCACGTTGAGCAAGGCAGCGATCAGCGAGGCGCCAAACGTCAGGCGGTACGAGGCCATCACGCGCTGCGAGGTGACGGCCGTGAAAAACGCGTCCCACGTCATGGTGAACGTCTTCAGAAACACCGCTGACAGCGGGATCAGCACGATCAGCGCCAGGTAGAACAGCGTAAAGCCCAATGACAGCTTGAAACCCGGCATGACCCGGAACGGCGCGCCGCGCGCCTTCACCGGTGCTAGTGTTGCTTCAGACATGGAATCCCCTTCTTATTACATTTTCGAGTAACAGGGCGCCATATTCACATGCAATCGTTATAAAAAGAACTAACCATTTCTCATTTGCTTAGATGCAAAATGCATACATAAGCATGGAAAGCGATGGACGAAAAAAAACGCACCTGCAAGGTGCGTTTTTGTGTAAAAAACCGATTACTTGTTTGGCTGAGGTGTCAGGCGCAGGTAGGGCTTGGCGGCCGTAAAGCCTTTCGGGTATTTCTGCTTGATCACTTCCGGGTCCTGCACCGGCAGCGGGATGATGACGTCGTCGCCATCTTTCCAGTTGCCGGGGGTGGCCACCGTGTAGCCGTCCGTCAGCTGCAGGGCATCGATGACGCGCAGAATTTCATCGAAATTGCGGCCGGTGCTGAGCGGATACGTGAGAATCAGGCGCACTTTCTTGTTCGGGTCGATGACGAACACCGAGCGCACGGTGGCGGTAACCGACTGTTCCGGGTGGATCATGTCGTACAGCACCGATACCTTCTTGTCGACGTCGGCGATGATGGGAAAGCCCACCACCGTGTTTTGCGTCTCTTCGATATCCTTGATCCAGCTTTTGTGCGATTCGGCCGCATCGACCGACAAGGCCACGGCTTTCACGTTGCGCTTGTCGAATTCCGGTTTCAGCTTGGCGGTCAGGCCCAGTTCGGTGGTGCAGACAGGGGTGAAGTCGGCCGGGTGGGAAAACAGCACCACCCAGGAGTCGCCAGCCCACTCGTGGAACTTGATCGGGCCGATCGAGCTGTCTTGTTCAAAGTCGGGGGCGGTATCGCCCAGGCGTAAAGTCATCGTGATCTCCTCAACAGGTTTTAGGGTTGGACAATCAGGCTGCGTGACGGTGGCGGCGTTCATTTTGCGCCAGGTCAAACAGCGTTTGCAGTTGCGCCTGGCCATACACCCAGTCACCCAAACCGGACTCGGCGTTGATATGGCCCAGCGCACCGCCATCAATATACTTGCAATTCCAGCGCCGCGCCCACTGCGCCGCATGTTCAGCCTTCATCCACGGGTCGGTCTGGCTGGCGATCAGGATACCGGGGCAAGGCAGGCGCTTGTGCGGCAAGCTGTCGGCGACACCGAATTTATCGGGGTCGGCCGGCCCCACCAGCAGCACGCCGGCCACGCCATGCGGATCGCGCGCCAGGCTGTGGGCCGTCGCCAGGCAACCGAAGCTGTGTGCAACGATCAGTGTCGGACGGCTTTCTTCACGGCGTGCGCGATCGAGCTTTGCAGACCAGGCCGCCAAGTCGGGCTGTTCCCAGTTGTCCTGTTCTACCCGCTCGAACTGCGGATACAGGCGCTGCCAGCGGCTCTGCCAATGCTCGGGACCGCTGTTATGCAAGCCCGGCACGATCAGTACCCGGTAATCTGAAAAGCTGCGCAGCGCCATGATGGTTCCCTTGCGATCAATGCAATCCAAGTGGGCAGGCTTGCGCCTGCCTGTCGCGATTACTTCGGTTGGTAGATCTGGTCAAAGATGCCGCCGTCGGCAAAGTGCGCTTTTTGCGCCGCCGTCCAGCCACCGACCTGGTCGATGGTGAACAGATTGACCTTGGCAAACTGGCTGGCATATTTCTGCGCCGCCTTGGCAGTCGCCGGGCGGTAGTAATTCTTGGCGATAATGTCTTGCGCTTCATCGGTGTACAGGTATTGCAGGTAGGCTTCCGCTACCTTGCGCGTGCCGTGCTTGTCGACCACCTTGTCGACCACGGCGACCGGCGGCTCGGCCAGGATGCTGATCGACGGCGTGATGATGTCGAACTTGGTCGGACCCAGTTCCTTGACGGCCAGGTAGGCTTCGTTTTCCCAGGCGATCAGCACATCGCCGATGCCGCGTTCAACGAAGGTGGTGGTGGCGCCACGGGCACCGGAATCGAGCACCGGCACGTTTTTATACAGTTTGCCGAGGAATTCCTTCGCCTTGGCTTCGTTGCCGCCCGGCTGGCGCAGCGCATAGCCCCAGGCTGCCAGGTGATTCCAGCGCGCGCCGCCCGAGGTTTTCGGATTCGGCGTGATGACGGACACGCCAGGCTTGATCAGGTCGTTCCAGTCCTTGATGCCTTTCGGATTGCCCTTGCGCACCAGGAACACGATGGTCGAGGTATAAGGCGAGCTGTTGTGCTGCAAGCGCTTCTGCCAGTCGGCGGCCAGCAGCTTGCGCTCGGCCAGGGCGTCGATGTCATACGCCAGCGCCAGGGTCACCACGTCCGCTTCCAGGCCATCGAGCACGGCGCGTGCCTGCTTGCCGGAACCGCCATGCGATTGCTTGATCTTGACGTTGTCGCCCGTCTTGCCTTTCCATTCCTTGGCAAACGCCGTGTTCACGTCCTGGTACAGCTCGCGGGTCGGGTCATACGACACGTTGAGCAGAGTGATATCGGCAGCTTGCGCGGTTTGCAGGATGGCAAAGGCGCTGATGGCGGCAGCAATAATTATTTTTTTCGACAACATCGAAGATCCCCGTGTGGTTAAGCTTTCAGAGCCACCAGATTACGGCTACCGCCTCATAAAGAGAACGAAGCGTTTCACCATTTGATATGCGATTTTCGCATATGGATGGTATTGAACGGGGATATCGCGGTCAATAAAAACGGTTGAACAGCACCACCGCCCAGGTGGCGAAGGCCAGCAGGCAGGTCAGCAGCACGGCCGCGCTGCCGAAATCCTTGGCGTTCTTCGACAGCTCGTGGCGCTCCAGCGATATGCGGTCGACTACCGCTTCCAGCGCGGAATTGATCAGTTCGACAATTAGTACCAGCAGCAGCACACCGATCAGCACCAGCTTTTCAAATGCGGAGACACGCAGCAGCAAAGCAATGATGGTGCCAACCACGAACAGGCCCAGTTCCTGGCGGAACGCATGCTCGCCACGCCAGGCCGACTTCAGGCCGTCGATGGAATAGAAAAAGGCAGAAAAGATACGTTTCAAGCCGCTTTTGCTTTTGAATTCGTTTACTGGTTGCATGGATTTTTGTGTCGAGGCCAATGTAGGAGTTTGATTATGCCTTGGCACAGTAGGAATGTGACAATTTTTACTGCAAAGCCACAGGGGGCATTCCCCTCTTTCACATCATGGTATAAAGTACGGCATGAATACTGCATCGCACCAAATCCATCATGAAAATTGAACCCGTCGCGGCGCCCAAGACGACGATACAGGTGATCGAGCGCATGGTCGCCCTGCTCGACGCGTTGGCCAAATATACCGACCCGGTCAGCCTGAAGGAATTATCCAAAGTCTCGGGCCTGCACCCGTCCACCGCCCACCGCATCCTGAACGACATGGTGCTGACGCGCTTTGTCGACCGCATCGAGCCGGGTACCTACCGGCTGGGCATGCGCCTCCTGGAACTGGGCAATGTGGTGAAAAGCCGCTTGAGCGTACGCGAAGCAGCGCTCGACTTCATGCGCCAGCTCCACAAGAAAACCCAGCAAACCATCAATCTGTCGGTACGCCAGGGTGACGAGATCGTGTATATCGACCGCGCGTTTTCCGAGCGTTCCGGCATGCAGGTGGTGCGCGCCATTGGCGGACGCGGTCCGCTGCACCTGACCTCGACCGGCAAGCTGTTCCTGTCGGTCGATGAACCAAAGGCAATCCGCGCCTATGCCACGCGCACCGGCCTGGCCGGTCACAACAAGAATTCGATCACGGATCTGCTCAAGCTCGAACGCGAACTGAGCCAGGTGCGCGAGAACGGCTATGCGCGCGACAATGAAGAGCTGGAACTGGGCGTGCGCTGCATGGCCGCCGGCATCCGCGACGATTCCGGCAAGCTGATTGCCGGCCTGTCGATCTCGGCGCCGGCCGACCGCCTGCAGGATGAGTGGCTGGAAGACCTGGTGGATACGGCCAATCAGATTTCCGTGACCCTCGGTTTCATGCCGCAGAATTAAAAAAGGCAGTGAAAACTGCCATGTAATAAGTCAGCGTCCCTGCGCCATAAGCCACAGTCGCCCGCACAGGCCCACCGGGCCAAGCGGGCGTCTCCGGCCCGCCGTTTCAACGCCTTGTACGTTTCATCCGTCGACGGCTTGAGTAAATGGCATTACAGCGAAAACTGCTTTTTTGATCAACCGCCGGGTAAAACCAGATTACCTGGCTTCAAAGCCTCCAACCACTTGCGCATCCGCCCGGCATCGGCCGTACGCGACTGCTTGCCCTTGGAATCGAGAAATACCATAATCACGGAACGCCCTTCGATCACCGCCTGCATCAGCAAGCAACGCCCGGCCTCGTTGATAAAGCCGGTTTTTTGCAAGCCGATATCCCAGCCCGGATTGGCCACCAGGTGATTCGTGTTACCGAATTGCATGGGGTGGCCGCTGGCTTCGACGATGGCTTTCGGATCGGTTGAAAACTGGCGCAGCAGCGGCTGCTGGAAGGCGGCCATGGCCAGCTTGGCCAGGTCATGCGCGCTGGCCACATTCATTTTCGACAGGCCGCTCGAATCGACATAGCGCGTATCGTTCATGCCGAGTTTGCGCGCCTTGGCGTTCATGGCGCTGACAAAGGCCGGCAGTCCACCCGGATAATTGCGGCCCAAGGCCGAGGCGGCGCGGTTCTCCGAACTCATCAGCGCGATATGCAGCATGTTGGCGCGTGTCAATTGTGAACCGACTTTCAGGCGCGAGCTGCTGAACTTGGCGCGGTCGACGTCGTCATCCGTGATCGTCAGCACTTCTTCCATGTCCTGCCCTGCTTCGACCACTACCAGGCCCGTCATCATCTTGGTAATCGAGGCGATCGGCAGGGCCACATTGGAGTTCTTTTCGAACAGGACTTCCGCATTGCTCTGGTCAAGCACCAGCGCCACGCTGGACTTCAGGTCGAGCGGATCGCGTGTCAGGTTCAGGCCGGCCAGGTCACCCATGGTCGGCATCGGCGCGGCCATCGGCACGGCGGCGCTGGTCACTCGTTGATAGATGACCTTGCGCTTGCCGCGCACGGTAACCACGCGTCGCACGGCTTTCTCGCGCGGCGCGGCAGTCGCGCGCGTGCCCATGGCACGATCGCCCGTGGCACGAGCGCCCTTGCGCAGCACGACCTTGACTTTCTTGGTATTTTGTTTCTTGGCGGCTGAAGATTTACTGTTTGCTTCCTTGGCCTGCACGGCCGCAGCCGGTGCCAGCGCGAACAGCAGGGAAGCCAGTAAGCCCAGCGCGAGTTTAAACTTAGCCATTCAATATTTCCCCGTGAAGCTGTTGCATTATTGCAGTGTAGCGAAATGCAGAGTAATCGCAAGCCTATTTAACAGTTGAGACAGTATTTATTGCGGCAATGAAACACAAAGCATTAACAATGGGCAAACGAATTTCCATTTCATCATGTGATTCATTGCCTGAACCGTGATGGGTGTCATTTCTTGACGACAAACACCACGCCAATCACGGCCACCAGCATGCCGGCAATGCCCAACATGTTAAATGCTTCGCCAAACATCAGCCAGGCCATCACGGCCGTGGTCGGTGGCGTCAGGTACAGCAAGCCCGTGACCTTGGTGGCGTCGCTGCGCCGTATCAGTGCAAACAACAGGAAGATGGCACCGATCGACAGCACCAATACCGACCACAGCAAGGCGCCGATAAAGTTGCTGGTCCATTGCACCTGACTCAAAGCAAAATCCAGGCCTTCGTAATACAGGGCAAACGGCAGCACCACCACGATCGAGGCGGCAAATTGCACCACCGTGCCGGTGCGCAAGTCGAACTGCGGGCAATGGCGTTTCTGAACCATGGTGCCGGCCGTCATCGACAGCAGCGCGAACACGCACAGCAGCACGCTTTCCAGGGTCAGCCCCACCAGGTCGATCTTGGCGTAAACCACCAGCGCCACCCCCAGCAGGCCGAAAAACAGGCCCAGCCACTGGCGCGGCCGCACCGATTCGCCGATCAAGGGTGCAGCGCAGGCCGTCAGCACCGGCTGCATGCCGACGATCAGAGCAGACAGGCCGGCCGGCATGCCCAGCTTGATGGCACACCAGACGCCTGCCAGGTAGCCGGCCTGCATCAGGATGCCGGCCACGGCGATCTGGCGCAACTGCCCCACCGGCCAGGGCGCACGCAACACCAGTACCAGCGGCAGCAGGATCACCAGCACGCCCAGGAAACGCAGCAGCAGGAAGGTCAGCGGCGGCGCATACGGCAGGCCGAACTTGGCAACGATAAAGCCGGTGCTCCATAACAGCACGAAGAAAGCGGGCAAGGCCATCGGCGCCAGGCTGGCGGAAAAGGCGCTCTTGTTGCCGGCACTGGGCGCGGCGGGAATATTGGACATGGACAGGCTCGGAAAACGTGGCGGCACCATCGGCTGGCGCCAGTGCGGAAGGCAAGTCTAGCATGCGGTGTCGCGACGGGTCCGGAACGGATCTAAAAACCGATTTACAACTGAATAATTAACACCATGGAATCAATATTATTCTTTAGAAACAATGACTTTTGACCTGAATCTATTCAATTGTTGCATTGCACAAGATTCGCTTGACTTAACTTTTTTTCACCGTAGAATAGGGTTTGTTGCGTTGCACAATTGCTTGTTCAGCTAGATAAAACAGAGTCAACTGCTTCCCCCTTTACGGTAAACGCAGCATCAAATTAACCAGATTTCAATATTTTGGAGATTCACAATGTTTTCAATCCCTGAGCAATTCTCGTCCGCTACCAAATCCAACCTGGAAGCCCAATTCGCCCTGTTCTCGTCGCTGACGGGCAAGGCATTCGAAAGCATCGAAAAAATCGTCGAGCTGAACCTGACCGCCGCCAAGGCAACCCTGGAAGAGTCGACCGCGACCACCAAGCAATTGCTGGCTGCCAAAGATCCACAAGAATTCTTCTCGTTGACCGCCGCCCAGGCTCAGCCAACCGCTGAAAAAGCCATCGCTTATGGCCGTCATCTGGCTGCCATTACCTCCGGCGCCCAAGCCGAATTCAGCAAAGCTGCTGAATCGCAAATCGCCGAAACGAACCGCAAGGTCATCTCGCTGGTCGAAGAAGTCACCAAGAATGCGCCAGCCGGCTCGGAAAACGCTGTCGCCATCTTCAAAAGCGCCATCGGCAACGCCAATGCTGGCTACGAGCAGTTCACGAAAAGCAGCAAGCAAGCCGTAGAAACCATCGAAGCGAACCTGGCATCGGCCGTCAGCCAGTTCACGCAAGCTGCAGCCAAAGCCGCACCGCACGCTGCCTGATTGCTGCATGACTCAAGACCGCCCCAGGCGGTCCAGCTGAACCAGCTCCTCCCGGCATCCACCCGTTCTTCCCCACGGATGCCATTATGCCCCGGTCAACCCGGGGCATTTTTTATGGGGAAACACTAATCGCCACGCTTTACTCTCCCAAATACGCCGCCTTCACGCGCGGATCATCGAGCATGTCGGCCGCATTGCCGCTCATGGTCATCAGGCCCGAATCCATTACATAGCCGCGGTGCGCCGCCTGCAGCGCCAGGCGGGCATTCTGTTCGACCAGCAAGATGGTGATGCCTTCGCTCGATACCTTGCGGATGACTTCGAAAATCTTCTCGACCATGATCGGCGACAGGCCCATCGACGGCTCATCGAGCAGCAGCAGCTTCGGATGACTCATCAGCGCGCGCGCCATCGCCAGCATCTGCTGCTCGCCGCCCGACAGGGTGCCGGCCATCTGCGCCGCCCTTTCCTTCAGCCGTGGAAACACATCGAACCATTTGCCGATATCGGCTTCGACGCCGGCCGCGTCAGTACGGGTGTAGGCGCCCATCATCAGGTTTTCACGGATCGACATGCGGGTAAATACGCCGCGCCCTTCCGGCACCATCGCCAGCTTCTTTTCCACAAGGTGAAACGACTTGCTGCCCTTGAGCGACTCGCCCATATAGGTGATCGTGCCTTCGACCTTGCACGCAGGCAAAGTGCCGGTGATGGCTTTCAGGGTGGTCGTCTTGCCGGCGCCATTGGCACCGATCAGCGCGATCAGCTCGCCCTGATTGACTTCCAGGTCGATGCCCTTGACAGCCTTGATACCGCCGTAGGCCACGCTCAGGCCGGCTACTTTCAAAACATTGCTCATGCGTGCGATCCTCCCAGGTAAGCCTCGATGACGGCCTGGTTTTGTTGTATTTCGGCTGGCAAGCCTTCGGCGATGCGCTTGCCGTATTCAAGTACCGTGATGCGGTCGCACAGGCCCATCATCAGTTTCACGTCGTGCTCGATCAGCAGCACGGTCTTGCCCTCGGCCTTGATTTTCACCAGCAGTTCGCGCAGGGCCAGCTTTTCGGTGGCGTTCATGCCGGCCGCCGGTTCGTCCAGCGCCAGCAGTTGCGGGTCGGTGGCCAGCGCGCGGGCGATTTCCAGGCGGCGCTGGTCGCCGTACGACAAAAAGCGCGCCGTGCGGTTGGCGAACTGGGCAATGCCGACAAACTCCAGCAGCTCCATGGCACGCCGGCGTATCGACGCTTCTTCCTCGCGCGCCGCCTTGTGGCGGAAGATGGTGCCGAACACGCCCTGGTGCGAGCGCACATGGCGCCCCACCATCACGTTTTCCAGCGCCGTCATGTCGCCGAACAGCCGGATATTCTGGAACGTGCGGGCAATCCCGGCCTTGGCCACCTTGTGCGGCGCCGACGGCGAGTACGGCTTGCCGGCCAGTTCGAAGGTGCCGGTGTCGGGCTGGTACAGGCCGGTAATCACATTGAAAAACGTCGTCTTGCCGGCGCCGTTGGGGCCGATCAGGCCGTAGATCTGGCCTTGCTTGATGGTAATGCCGACATCGGTCAGCGCCTGCAGGCCGCCAAAACGCTTGTTCACGCCGGCGATATTGAGAATGATCTGTTCGCTCAAGCCGTTCTCCTTAAGCCGACACGACATCGGTCGATTTGTTGGGCTGGTCGACATCATGGTCGGGCCGGTCTTCGCTCTTTGGCGACGGCCACAGGCCGGCCGGGCGGTTGAGCATGATCAATACCATGGCCAGGCCGTACAGCAACTGGCGCAGCACCTCCGCTTCGATCACCACCTTGCCGAACAGCGCCTGCTGGGCCGGCTCGACCACATGGCGCAACAGTTCGGGAATCGACGCCAGGATCACGCCACCAAGAATTACGCCGGGGATATGGCCGATGCCGCCCAGCACCACCATCGCCAGCACGGCGATCGATTCGGTCAGGGAAAACGATTCCGGCGACACAAAACCCTGGAACGACGCAAACATGGCGCCGGCCACGCCGCCAAACGAGGCACCCATCGAAAACGCCAGCAGTTTGACATTGCGCGTATTGATGCCCATGGCTTTCGCGGCGATCTCGTCCTCGCGGATGGCGACCCAGGCGCGGCCCAGGCGCGAATGCTGCAGGCGCTTGGTGATGAACACCACGGCGATGCACAGGAACAGGAACAAAAAGTAATAGGCATTTACGGACGGCATGGAAAAGCCGCCCACCACCACGGTGCTGTTGGTGCCCGCCTCGCCGGCCAGGTTGACGCCGAACACGCGGATCGGATCGATCAGGTTGATGCCCTGCGGCCCGTTGGTGAAATTGATCGGGTCGTTCAGGTTGTTCATGAAAATGCGGATGATCTCGCCAAAGCCCAGCGTGACGATGGCCAGGTAGTCGCCGCGCAACTTCAAGGTCGGCGCGCCCAGCAGCGCGCCGAACAGGCCGGCGACCGCGGCGGCCAGCGGCACGATCACCCACACCGACAAATGGATGCCGTTCTCGCGGATCTGCGGCCCCATCAGTTGCACCAGCGATTCGCCAAATACAGGATATTGATTGATCACCGATTCGAGCAGGATGGCGAACTGCGGCGAAGCGAGCAGCGCCGTCAGATAGGCGCCCACCGCGTAGAAGGCGATATAGCCGAGGTCGAGCAGGCCGGCAAAGCCGACCACGATATTCAAGCCCAGGGCCAGCATGATGTAAAGCAGCGCCATGTCGATGATGCGCACCCACGAGTTGCCGAACTGGGCGGCAAAGAACGGGAAGATCATCAGCAGCGCGGCCAGGCCCACCATGCCGGCATAGGCTTTGGTCGGGTTCTTCTTGACGTCGAAATCGAGTAGTGCCATTTTCTGTCTCCTAATGACGTCAGGCGCGGTCGGCCACGCGTTCGCCCATGATGCCGGACGGGCGCAGGGTCAACACGATGATCAGCACGATAAAGGCAAAGATATCCTGGTAGTGGCTGCCGAGGAAGCCGCCGGTAAGGTCGCCGATATAGCCGGCGCCCAGGCTTTCGATAATGCCCAGCAGAATGCCGCCTATCATGGCGCCGTAGATATTGCCGATGCCGCCCAGCACAGCCGCGCAAAACGCCTTCAGGCCGGGGATGGCGCCCATGGAAAACTGGATGGATGCATAATTGGCGCCCCACATCACGCCGGCGATGGCGGCCAGTGCGGCGCCGATGGCAAAGGTGGCGACAATCACCTTGTCGGAATCGACCCCCATCAGGCCGGCCACGCGCGGATTCTCAGCCGTGGCCCGCATGGCGCGGCCCATTTTGGTTTTTTCCACCAGGATCACCAGCGAGCCCATCGAAATGGCGGCCAGGGCCAGCAGCAGCACCTGTGTTTGCGAAATGACGGCGCCGCCGATATTGATCGGGTCGGTCGACAGCAATTGCGGGAACGGCAGCGGATTGCGGGTCCAGATCATCATGGCAAAGGTTTGCAGCAGGATCGAGACGCCGATGGCGGTAATCAGGGGAGCGAGGCGGGGGGCGTTGCGCAGGCGGCGGTAGGCGACGCGTTCGATAATGATATTGATGAGCATGCAGGCGGGAATCGCGCCGAGGATGGCGGTAGCCAGTTTCAGGTAGCCGGGCCAGTCCGGCACGTAAATGCCCAGCAGCTTGAGGATGGAGAGGCCCACCATGGCGCCTATCATGAGCACGTCGCCGTGGGCGAAGTTAATCAGGTTCAGGACGCCGTACACCATCGTATAACCGAGGGCGACCAGGGCATACATGCTGCCCAGCACCAAGCCGTTAATGATTTGCTGGATGAATGTATCCATGTCAGATTGCCCTGTCGAGTTGCATTTTTCGGGAACACCTTGCGCTCGCCATGCCGCCGCCGATAAAAAAACGGCACCGAAGGAAAAATTCCTGCAGTGCCATCCCCGGACCGTTCTCACCAGCGTGGTGCACGCACTGAAAACGTGCGCGCACTTGCTTAGTCATAACGACAACATATTCAAGCTTGCGACCATCATAACGATCTTTTGCAAAAACTTAGCTTGGAATAATATCGTAATCAACAAATTAAATTCAGTTTTTAGACGGGCGCATCTCCAAAGCTCACTTGTTCCACCACTCTTTTCACGCCATCGAGCCCCTTCGGCATCGGGAAGGTCACGGCTTCCTGCACGCCGTCGAGTGGCCGCACGCTCTTCACGCCACACTCTTTCAGGCGGTCAATCACCGCTTGCACCAGCACCTCGGGCGCCGAGGCACCGGCCGTCACACCCACGCGCAGCTTGCCGTCCAGCCAGGCAGGGTCGATCTGCGAGGCGTTATCGACCATATAGGCAGGCGTGCCCATTTTGTCGGCCACTTCGCGCAAGCGGTTCGAATTCGAGCTGTTCGGGCTGCCGACCACGATCACCAGTTCCACCTGTGGCGCCATGAATTTCACGGCTTCCTGGCGATTGGTGGTGGCGTAGCAAATGTCGCCTTTTTTAGGCTCGGAAATATTCGGATATTTTTCTTTCAGCGCCGCAATAATGTCGCTGGTGTCGTCAACTGACAACGTTGTTTGGGAAACATAGGCCAGGCTGTCGGGATTGGCCACTTGCAAGGACGCCACATCATCGAGTGTTTCCACCAGATGCATGCCCTGCTCGGCCTGCCCCATGGTGCCTTCCACTTCAGGATGGCCGTCGTGGCCGATCATGATGATTTCGCGGCCCTCGCGGCGCATCTTGGCCACTTCCATGTGCACTTTGGTGACCAGCGGGCAAGTAGCGTCAAAGATGCTCAAGCCCCGCGATTCGGCCTCGGCGCGCACGGCTTTCGACACGCCATGGGCGGAAAACACGAGCGTATTGCCAGAAGGCACATCATCGAGGTCATCGATGAAGATCGCGCCCTTGTTGCGCAAATCGGCCACCACATAGGCGTTGTGAACGATTTCATGGCGTACATAGATAGGCGCACCAAATTGTTGCAGCGCGCGCTCGACGATTTCGATTGCCCGGTCGACGCCGGCGCAAAAACCGCGTGGCTGGGCCAGTAACAGTTCCTTGTCCATGGTCATCTCCTTACAGCACGGAAATCAGTTTGACTTCAAAACGCAGCGGCTGTCCGGCCAGCGGGTGATTGAAGTCAAACAAGGCGGAGTCCTCGCGCATTTCGCGCAGGACACCGGCAAAGCGGCCGCCGCCGGGAGCGGCAAAGTCGACCAGGTCGCCGATCTTGTAGTCGGCGCCGGGCACCGAGTTTTCATCGAGCGTGGCGCGCGATACCGATTGCACCAGGTCCGGGTGGCGCTCGCCGAAGCCTTCGCTGGCGGCCAGCTCGAAGGTGGTGTGCGTGCCTTCGGGCAAGCCCAGCAAACGCTGTTCCAGGAACGGCGCCAGCTGGTTCTGTCCCAGCATCAGGGTCGCCGGATTGCCATTGAAGGTAGTGACAATATCAGTACCGTCCAGGGTGGCAAGACGATAATGCAGGGTGAGGTAGGCTTCTTTGGTGACGACTGCTGGTTGCTGGTTGGACATAGTGATGTTTTCAGATAACTGATGCAAAACGATATTGTAAGCCACACTGGCCGCGCCCGCCCCATCGCATCGTCAAAGAAGCGGGAGTGGCGGCAAAGCAAGGGAAAGAAGGCGGGGCCGGGCAGGCGCCCCATGGCGCCCGCCCGTTGCTGCAAGAAACTTCAGGACTTAGTTCGCCGCGACGGTCTCGGCCACGTTCGGCAGGCTGTCGAGCAAGGCCAGCACATCCTGGCGCGTTTCACTGGAAAATCCCATCTGCGCCGTGACATTGATCTTGCCGTTCGCATCCTGGATGGCGGCAAAACTGGCGATGCCGAGCGCGCGCTCGAACAGCACCACTTTCTTGCCGCTATTGAGGTCGGTGGCCGTTACCTTGCCCAAGCCGCCCTCCTGCGATACCAGCACCGGCCGGCCCGGGACATTGAACCAGTTGATACGCCAGAAATAATGGCTCATGTTGCGCGTGCCGTTCGGCTCGAAAGCGCTTTCAAACGATTCCATCTGCGCACATTTGGCAATCAGGAAATTCTTTTGCTTGCACGCGCTCATCACTTGCACCTGCTTGCTTTCCAGCGAAATGTTGACTGGCACCACGCGGCCATTGTCCATGTTCAGCAAGGCGTAGTCTTCCTTCTTGCCGACACCCACCACGCTGCCCAGCGACTGCACGGCGCTGAACAGCGCACCGAGCGAATTGCCGGGCTGCGTGCCGTTCGAGGTCGGCGTGCGTTCCAGCAAAATATAGCCGGTATTGGCAATATCACCATTTTGCAGGGCGGCAATCGAAAACGCTTCTGGCGCGACGATATTGGTGGTGCCGCTACCCGGTACATAACGGAAACCGGTGTTGTCGCGCGCAATCACGAAACCGCGCGACGATGGAATTAGGCGGTAGCCGGTGAACTTCTTGCCGGTCGCTGCCGTGACTTGCCAGATCATGCCCTGTTTCTGCACCGTGGCAATCGTGATCGGCTCGCTCTGCGTCATGGCGCGGCCCGCCTTGAGCACATATTCTCCGGGATGCGTTTCCGCCAGATAGGTGAAATCGCCCGATTGCGCATCAAAAGCGTAAGACGTGATCTTGCCTTCCGCATCGATATAGCGCTGGCCATTGATGGCAAAGCCGTCGCGGAAGCGCTCAAACTGCACGCCCTGGGTCAGGATGGGAAACTGCCTGAAGTCGGCGGCCAGGCTCGCTTCCGTGCGTTGTGGCACGGCATTGTTTGCCGCCAGTGGCAATGGCAGGGCCGCGCCCTGCTGCTGGGCACCGCCCAGTTGTTGCTTGAGCAGCAGGGTCAGCAGTTGCTTTTGCTGTTCCGGCGTCAGGTTATTGATATCTTGGGCTTGCAGGGGCAAAGCTGACAGCAAGCCTGCAGCAAGGAACAACGCAATGGTTTTCTTCATCATCTGTATGGTAAGAACGTAAAAATGCCGCACGATGTTGCCGTGCCGGCTAGCCAGTCTTTCAATCAAGTTGAAAATTGTACATGCAAATAATTACCCCTTGGAAATAATATTTCTCTGTCAGCTATATTAACAACAAGTTTTCCCCGTCTTTTCGCACAATGCTTCGAGCAGATCAGCAAGTGGTTGGCCGGCAGGCAGATAATCAGGGACTAGGCAGCCACTGCCATGCAGGAGACGACCATGGGTATCAAGGACTGGCCCGCCCGCGAGCGGCCCCGGGAACGGCTGATCGAGGATGGCGCCCATACGCTGTCGGACGCCGAACTGCTGGCCGTGTTCCTGCGTACTGGCGTGCGCGGCAAGAGCGCGGTACAGCTGGCGCGCGACACGGTCGAGCACTTCGGTTCGCTGCGCGGCCTGTTTGGCGCCAGCCTGGTCAATTTTTCCGCCGTGCACGGCATGGGCAGCGCCAAGTTCGCCCAGCTGCAGGCGGTAATGGAGTTGGCGCGGCGCGCGATTGTCGAAGATCTGCAGTCGGGCCAGGCCCTGAGTTCACCGCATGCGGTCAAGGACTACCTGCGCATGACCATGGGCAACCTAGGGCACGAATCGTTCTACGTGCTGTTTCTTGATGTGAAGAACCGCCTGATCGCCGCCAAGGAAATGTTCAGGGGCACCCTGACGCATACCAGCGTCTACCCGCGCGAAGTGGTGAAACAGGCGCTGCAATACAATGCGGCCAGCGTGATCCTGGCGCACAACCACCCTTCCGGCACGCCGGACCCCAGCGAATCGGATCTGCTGCTGACGCGTTCGCTGGTGCAGGCGCTGTCCCTGGTCGATGTGCGCATACTCGACCATTTTGTGGTGGCTGGAAGGCATGTTCATTCCTTCGCCGAACACGGGCAACTCTAGCATCTATGCGCGTTTGCGCCAGTTTACCTGTGTAAACAAGGACATACGCGCCGCCACAGCAATGCTTGCATAGCAGTAAACAAGCAGGTTTACAAGGTTTTTCAAGGCGAAAATGCCGAGATCTCAAATTGTTAAATTAATTCAATACAACAATACACAATTGTTTTTCGCAAGTCATTGATAAATCTGATTTTTTTGGATATACTCTCGTTTTTCCAATTTGGAATGTCTTTAAGGAGTGCGCCATGGCACGTGTTTGCCAAGTCACTGGGAAGAAGCCGATGGTCGGCAACAATGTTTCCCATGCAAACAACAAAACCAAACGTCGTTTTTTGCCTAACTTGCAAAATCGTCGTATTTTTGTTGAATCTGAAAACCGCTGGGTCTCCCTGCGTTTGTCCAACGCCGGTCTGCGCGTCATCGATAAAGTCGGCATCGACGCCGTATTGGTCGACATGCGCGCTCGTGGCGAAAAAGTCTAATTAGCAGAACAAGGGAGCTATCATGGCAAAATCAGGCCGCGACAAAATCAAGTTAGAATCGACCGCCGGTACGGGTCACTTCTACACGACCACCAAAAACAAGCGTACGACGCCTGCGAAAATGGAGATCATGAAATTTGATCCTAAAGCACGCAAGCACGTGACGTACAAAGAAACCAAGATCAAGTAATCGATCTTTGCTTCTGCGAAAAAGCCGCTTCCGAGCGGTTTTTTTTCGTCCCGCGTTTCATATCCAAAGATGGAGGCACGAAAAAAAGGCCCCGCGATGCGGAGCCTCGGAAACTAACGAAGGGCTTAAGCGTAGCTGCGCAGGCGCAACGAGAACTCTTGCAGCGACTTGATGCCCGACGCTTCGGCGCGCACGCACCAGTCTTGCAGCTTGTGCAGCAATTGTTCGCGCGTAAAGTGCGAACGCTCCCAGATGGCGCCCAGTTCCACGCGCATATGGTGCATGGTTTCCAGCGACTTGCTGTGCTGGAATAATTCGGACAGTTGCTCATGGTGCGCATCGGCCAGCTTGCCCGGTTCGCGCTGCAGCAGCTTGCGCGACGATTTCAGGAAGCGTTTTTCCAGTTCGGCCTTGTCCTTCAGATGTTCCAGCTCTTCCTTCCAGGCCGACTTGATCGATTTGGCATACTTGGCCATCACGTCATAGCGGTTGGCGATGACCGACTGCAAGGTATCGAAGTCGGCTTCCAGCTTGCCGTGAGAAAACTTCGGTTCCGGCGCCAGCTTTTTCACTTTGGCCAGGCCGAGCATTTCCAGGGAGCGGATATACGCCCAGCCGATATCGAACTCATACCATTTTGACGACAGCTTGGCCGACGTTGCATACGTATGGTGGTTGTTATGGAGTTCTTCGCCACCGATCAGGATGCCGAAAGGAATGATGTTGGTGGCTGCGTCGGCGCAGTCGTAGTTGCGGTAGCCCCAGTAGTGGCCGATGCCGTTGATGATGCCGGCCGCCGTGACGGGTATCCACATCATCTGCACCGCCCACACGGAAATGCCGATCACGCCGAACAACGCGAAGTTAATGAAGAGCAGCGAGACCACGCCCAGCCAGCTGTATTTGGTGTACAGATTGCGCTCGATCCAGTCGGTTGGCGTGCCATGGCCGTATTTGGCCATGGTTTCCAGGTTTTTCGACTCGGCGCGGTACAGCTCGGCGCCTTCCCAGAAGACTTTCTTGATGCCGCGCGTGACGGGGCTGTGCGGATCTTCTTCGGTATCACACTTGGCGTGATGCTTGCGGTGGATCGCCGCCCACTCCTTGGTCACCTGGCCGGTCGTCAGCCACAGCCAGAAGCGGAAGAAATGGCTGGGAATGGCGTGCAATTCCAGGGCGCGGTGCGCCTGGTGGCGATGCAGGTAAATCGTGACGCTGGCGATGGTGATATGGGTTACCACCATGGTGTACAAAAAGACCTGCCATGCGGACAGATCGGTAATACCGGTTGCCATGAACTGCAGAACGTCGTGTAAAACAGAACTCAATGTCATTACTACTCCAGGTGGATGGGGCTTGTTCACGGTCGCGCCAGCAAGGTGCAGGCGGTCCGGCATCGTCAATTTTAGGCGTAATTGTACGCCCTAACGGGTGCGATCAGGCAATTTTGAAAGCAGCAGCGAGGTCAGGGCTGCGTGCCGGGGGGCGTGGGCGCCCCTTCTGTTTCATCCGCCAGCGCGGCGGGTGGCGTACCGATAATCCGCAATTCACGCTGCGGAAACGGCACCGATACCTTATGTTGCTGTAACGTCCGCCAAATCGCACGGTTCACATTCGATTTTACGCCACCGGTGCCGTTTTCAGGGTCCGAGATCCAGAAGCCGATCTGCAGGTCGAGGCCATCAGCGCCGAAACGCACCAGGGTCGCCGACGGTGGCTTGCTTTTTGACACCCGCGGCACGTTGGCCGCCGCTTCTTCCAGCAGCGGGAAGATGACGTCGATATCGGTTTCATAGCCGACCGATACGGTGGCCGACAGCCACACCATGCGATTGCTGAGCGACATGTTCTGCACGCCGCCCGAGATCAGCATTTCATTGGGCACGATGGATTCAACGCCATCGCCGCCCAACAGCACAGTATAGCGCGTATTGATCTGCGTGACTTTACCGCTGAACTGCCCCACCGTGATCATGTCGCCGATGGTCAGGCTGCGGTCGAGCAGGATGATGAAACCGGAAACGAAGTTGGCGGCAATCTTCTGCAGGCCGAAACCGAGCGCCACGCCGAAAGCGCCACCGAACACCGACAAGACCGTCAGGTCGATGCCCAC
The DNA here is from genome assembly GCF_057291295.1 of Janthinobacterium sp. 1L-D-8-B-C4. Taxonomy (NCBI): domain Bacteria; kingdom Pseudomonadati; phylum Pseudomonadota; class Betaproteobacteria; order Burkholderiales; family Oxalobacteraceae; genus Janthinobacterium; species Janthinobacterium sp. 1L-D-8-B-C4. The sequence continues at coordinate 300,104 of NZ_JBXAVX010000007.1, read as the reverse complement.
CAGCGACAGGCTGACCAGCACGGAAACGAGGATCAGCACGGCGCGCCCCATGCGCGAGACCACCACCTTCAGCGAGGAATGCAGGCCCTGCATTTTCATCAGCCGATCGTCCAGCGCGGTACCGGCCCACATCGCCAGCACCATCAGTACGGCGACTGAAATAGCGGCTTGCAAGATGGCAGCCACCGAGACCTTGTTGCGGCCCAGCGGCACCACGATGCTTTCCAGGAATTCATGCAATTCCGGCCACAGACCAGTGATATACAGGGCCATGCCCAACCAGACGACGATAGTGAATACTTTTTCCAGCAGCAACATGGTGGGGCTGATCTCGCCATGGCGGGCAAAGATGCGGCGCAGCACATAAAAGCCGAAGCGCACCAGCGCCATCGAGGTACACAGGGGCACGGCAATGCTGAGCAGGTTGACGCTCTGGAACCTGGCCAGGAAATGCTGCGACACGCCCAGCAGCAAGGCGGTGAGCACCGGCGTCAGGATGCGGATGAAACTTTCGGTGCGAGCACGCACTTCTGCGCTGACAGGCGGAACAAAAGCATCGGCGCGCCTGGCCAGCACGGCGCGCAGCTGGCGCACGAAGACCCAGCTCAACGCCAGGCAGGCAATGATGACGAGCGCCTGCCACAAGATGGCAGGCTGGCGGAAATCATCGACAAAGTCGGCGATCAGGTTGAGCAGCGGGGTTTTGGTCATGGTGGATGGAACATGAGGATGATACTGACGAGCAGGACGCTCATGCCAGGCAAGCTGGCGGATGAAACAAGGCGGCCGCTGCGAGTGCAGCGGCCGCCAGTAAAGCCTTGTTATGCGTCGGCGTCGGCTGCGTCAGCGTCGTTGGCTGCTTTTTCGTCGGCGTAGACTTTCTTCGGCATCACCTTGCGTTCGAACACGGCGGCAAAGAAGCCGTCGGTCTGGTGCAGGTGCGGCAGCAGTTTCAGGTAGTCGCCCATGTCCAGTTCGATCTTCTGTTCGGCCAGCACCTTGCTCATCGGCACCAGGGTGAAGTCGGGATTCGCTGCCAGGAACTGCTCGGCGATCGCATCGTTTTCTTCGTTCAGGAAACTGCAGGTGGCGTACACCAGGCGGCCGCCGCCCTTGACCAGGCGCGCGGCGCCAGCCAGGATCGCAGCTTGTTTCGCTTGCAACTCGACGATGGAGTTCGGCTGCTGGCGCCATTTGACGTCCGGATTGCGGCGCAGGGTACCCAGGCCGCTACATGGCGCGTCGACCAGCACGCGGTCGATCTTGCCGGCCAGGCGCTTGATCTTGGCGTCGCGTTCATGCGCGATCTGCACCGGATGCACGTTCGACAGGCCGCTGCGGGCCATGCGCGGCTTCAGCTTGGCCAAACGCTTTTCCGACACGTCGAAGGCGTACAGGCGGCCGGTGTTGCGCATCAGCGCGCCCAGTGCCAGGGTCTTGCCGCCCGCGCCGGCACAGAAGTCGACCACCATCTCGCCGCGCTTGGCGCCGACGATCTGCGACAGGATCTGGCTGCCTTCGTCCTGTACTTCAATGGCGCCACTCTGGAACAAGGGCATGTTTTGCAAGGATGGCTTTTTCAGCACGCGCAGACCCAGCGGCGCATAGGGCGTCGGCGTGCTCAGGATCGGCGCTTCGGCCAGCGCCAGCATCACGTCTTCACGCGTGGACTTGAGCGAGTTGACGCGCAGGTCCAGTGGCGCCGGCGCATTGAGCGCATCGGTCAGCTGCATGGTTTCGGCTTCGCCGAACTGGGCGATCAACTTGTCGAACAGCCATTTCGGCATGTTCGAACGCATATTGGCCGGCATCAGGTTGCGGTCGATCTGCTTGATGCGTTCGAGCCATTCCACTTCTTCTTCCGTCAGGCCGCCCAGCGAATCGGCGCCCATCGCTTCGGCCAAGCCGAGGATGGTCAGGCGGCGCATGGTCGGGCCATTGCCCGCTTCGGCAAAATCGGTAAAGAACGATTTGTTGCGCAGTACGGCATAAATGCCTTCGGCGATGGCGCCGCGCTCGCGCGAACCCAAGCGCGGATGGTCGCGGAAATAGCGCGACAGGGTGGTATCGGCGGGCGCCGTGAAACGTAAAATTTCGCGCAATACTTCTTCAGCATTGGCAAGTATCGCTGGTGGCAATCTCATTGTTATTCTTCCTGTAATATTTTATTGAGGGTCCACGCGGACCTGGCCATGCTCTACCGACAGTTTATCGTCAATGAACAGGCGGATGGCGCGCGGGTAAAGCAGATGTTCCTGTACCAGCACGCGCGCCGATAAGCTGTCTTCTGTGTCGCCCGGCAACACCGGAACTGTGGCGCTGGCCACGGCCGGACCATGATCGAGTTCGGCCGTGACGAAGTGCACGGTTGCGCCATGTTCCGTCACGCCAGCCTCAAGCGCCTGCCGGTGCGTCGCCATGCCCGGGAACAGCGGCAACAGCGACGGGTGGATATTGAGCATGCGCCCCGCATAGTGCTCGACAAACGGTTCGGTCAGGATACGCATGAAACCGGCCAGTACCACCAGGTCGGGCGAAAAACCATCGATGACCAGCTGCAGGGCTGCGTCAAATTCGGCGCGGCTGGCGTAATCCTTGTTGGCAACGACTGCGGTCGCTATCCCGTGTTCCGCAGCAAATACCAGGCCCTGGGCATCGGCCCGGTTGCTGATCACGGCGGCGATACGGGCAGGCCATTGCTCGGCTTTTGCCGCGCGCACGACCGCTTCCATATTGCTGCCACGTCCGGAAATAAGGATAACGATATTTTTCATAGCGCGCATTGTACCCGCTATGGCGACGTGAATCTAGAAAGGCCGGCATTATTGTTGCGGCGCAGCATGCGCCTGCATGGGCGGCGGCAGCGCTATTCGAAGGAGTAAAAGACGCGGAACGGGACTTTTTTCTCGGCCCAGTATTCGGCCGCATCGCGGAACACGTCGAGCAGGGTTTCGCGCGCTTCCTTGTCGAATTTCTGGGTATTGGGCAATTGCTCCAGCACCACCAGGAAACCTGCCTGGGGGCCGGCCTTGAACATGGTGTCGGTCAGGCACAGGCGCAAGGCATCGAAATTCTTGGCCAGGCTCTTGGGAAACAGGAACGCTTCCGCGATCAGGCCGATGACTTGCTGCTTGGTCAGGCCGGTGTTGCAGTAAGCATATAAAAAGTGCTGCCCGAGACGAGCCGCCTCGTCTTGTAACTCGGTCACTCGGAAGGCGCGGATGGACTGGACAAGGTTGGGCGGCACGGTTATTAACAAACTCATTTTTCCCTCAAATCGACCTGTTATGTATGGATCTGTTGTGTTTGTTGCATTTGGCGCCTGCGGGTCAATACGCACGCGGCATATCGGTCGCCATCATGCTGCGGCGGCAGACTGCGTTTTTAAAGCCATACGCGTATTAGGGTAACGTGTTGTCCTCTGTGAATCAACCCGAATATGATATCAAACGCAAGATTTGTTACAAACCACGAGTTTCAACGGAGTTTCAATCTTTTGTATCGATTGAAAGTGCATGTTACAGACTGAGGGGAAAGGTGCTTTTGCTGTTACATTTTGTTGCCAGCGGTATGACACTCGCGGGCGCAGGCCGATTACACTGGATTCATGTTGCAAATCAAATCAAGACAACATCCAGACGCCAGACCCTGAAGATACTCCACATAACGAGGTAAGAAATGAACCTGCAAGCCAAATTGATCATGTCAGCCCTTTGTATCGGTGCTTTGCCACTCGCCCAGGCTGCCGACTTTGAAGATTTCGGCAAGGTCGTGCGCGTCGTGCCGCAAGTGGAACAGGTCAACCGTCCACGCCAGGAATGCCGCACGGAATACATGCAGGTCCAGGCACCGCCGCAACAGCGCAGCGCCGGCGGCTCGATCGTCGGCGGTATCGCCGGCGCCCTGCTGGGCAGCCAGGTCGGTAGCGGCAATGGCCGTACGGCCGCCGCCGCCGCTGGCGCGATTGCCGGCGCCGTCGTCGGCGACCGGGTCGACAACCAGAACAATTACCAGGGCGGCACGCAGGAACAAGCCGTCAAGCAATGCCGTCAGGTCGATCATTGGGAGTCGCGCAACAATGGCTACCAGGTCACGTATGACTACCGCGGCCGCAACTACACCAGCATCACGTCGTATGACCCGGGCGAGCGCATCCGCCTCAGGGTGTCAATTGAGCCGGCACAGCAATAAGCGCCTGCATCGACGCGCTGTGAATGCCGGCCCCCGGGGGCCGGCATTTTTTTATGGCACGCTATAATGCGGCACACTTCCAGGCCCGCCTTATGCTTATCAAACGAAAATCCATCGAACAAATCGAATCCTCGCGCCCTGCGCGCAAGCCGCGCTATGCACCCGTCACCCTGTCTGAAATGGATGGCGTGCGCTATCTGCATTTCGGTACCGAGTGGGTGCAGGGCGCGATGCGTATCCGCAAGCCCGACTGGCCGGAGCTGGAATACGCGCAGCAGATGATGGCCTGGATGCTGTGGATAGCGCAACCGCAGCGCGTGGCCCAGCTGGGCCTGGGCACGGCGGCGCTGACCAAGTTCTGCTACCGCCAGTTTCCGCAGGCGCAGGTCGAGGCGATCGAACTCAATCCGTCCGTGATTACCATCTGCGAGTCGATGTTCAAGCTGCCGCCGAACGACGAGCGCCTGCACGTGCGCGAAATGGATGCGCTCGACTATGTCAACGACGAAGCCCACCACGGCACGCTGGACGCCTTGCAGGTCGACCTGTACGACGCCACCGCGCGCGGCCCGGTGCTCGACAGCGCCGAATTCTACAGCGCCTGCTGCGCCTGCCTGGCGCCGCACGGCATCATGACGGTCAACCTGTTCGGCGACCACCCGAGCTACGCGAAAAACCTCAAGGCGATGAAATTTGCGTTCGAACAGGTGATCTGCCTGCCTGAAGTCCATGATGGAAACGTGGTGGCGATCGCTTTCAAGACCAGGGTGGCACTCGATGCCGATGCACAGGCCGCATTGCTCGTACGTGCGAAACAGATCGTTGCCGACACCAAGCTGCCCGCCAAGACCTGGCTCAAGGGCATCCAGAGCACGCTGTAAGCTGCCGCTGTTGCTTGTGCCGGCGGCCATGAAAGGCGCCGGCCATGCCCCCATCTTCCGCCCCGCTGGACCTGCAGGAAATCATCTCCTGGCTGCTGGCCGATGGCCATCTGGCCGCAGACAATATCGCCGAGATCCGCACCCGCGCACAAACCTGCTTGCAGCACAGCAAGCCCATCCATCCACTATGCGCCGTGGCCGACTGCCAGCTGCGCTCGGCCAGCGCGCCGCATGCGCCGCTCACCCTCGACACCCTGTGCGCCTGGCTGGCCGGCCGCGCTCACCTGCCCTTTCTGCGCATCGATCCCTTGACCATCGACTTCAGCCAGGTGGCCGACGTGATGACGGCCAGCTATGCGGCGCGCTTCAATATCCTGCCCGTCGAAAGCAATCCCGAGCGCATTGTGATCGCCACCGCCCAGCCTTATGCGCTGGCCTGGCAGGCGGAACTGGGGCGGCTGGCGCCACGCAAACTGAGCCTGGTGATCGCCAATCCTGTCTTGATCGCTGACTATATTGCGCAGTTTTTCAGCCTGGCCGGTTCCGTCAAGGTGGCGCGGCAATCGTCGACCCAGGACTTGTCGCTGCGCCATAACTTCGAGCAACTGGTCGAACTGGGCCGCGGCAAGAGCAGCCTGGACGCCAACGACCAGCACGTGGTGCGCATCGTCGACTGGCTGTGGCAATACGCCTTTGCCCAGCGCGCCTCCGACATTCACCTGGAACCGAAACGCGACGTGGGCCTGGTGCGCCTGCGCATCGACGGCCTGCTGCACCAGGCTTACCAGGTGCCGCCGGTGGTGATGCTGGCCATGACGGCGCGCATCAAATTGCTGGGCCGCATGGACGTGGTGGAAAAGCGCCGGCCCCAAGATGGCCGCATCAAGACGCGCAACGCCCAGGGCCAGGAAATCGAGCTGCGCCTGTCGACCTTGCCGACCGCCTTTGGCGAAAAGCTGGTAATGCGCATTTTTGACCCCGAAGTGGTGCTGAAAAGCCTGGACCAGCTGGGCTTTCCGCCGGCAGACGCCCTGCGCTGGCAGGCCCTGACGGCGCGCACGCATGGCATCGTGCTGGTGACCGGCCCGACCGGTTCGGGCAAGACCACCACTTTATACAGCACCCTGAAAGCGCTGGCCGGCAGCGAAGTCAATGTGTGCACGGTGGAAGACCCGATCGAAATGGTCGAGCCCGCCTTCAACCAGGTCCAGGTGCAGCCCGAACTGTCGTTTGCCGACGGCGTGCGCGCACTGCTGCGGCAGGACCCGGATATCATCATGGTCGGCGAAATCCGCGACCTGGCCACCGCCGAAATGGCGATCCAGGCGGCGCTGACCGGCCATCTCGTGCTATCGACCCTGCACACCAACGACGCGCCCTCGGCCGTGATGCGGCTGCTGGAACTGGGCGTGCCAAGCTACCTGCTGGAAGCGAGCCTGATCGGCGTGCTGGCCCAGCGCCTGCTGCGCCGCCTGTGCCTTGAATGCAAGCAACTGGCGGAAGCACCCGGTGCAGCGCAATGGCACAGCCTGGCTGGCGGCCAGCTGGCGCAGCCTGACGCCTGCTATCGCCCGGTCGGCTGTTCAAATTGCCGGCAAAGCGGCTACCGGGGCCGCACCGGCATCTATGAACTGCTGAGCGTGACCGAACGCTTTGGCCAGCTCATCCGCGAAGGCGCCGACCTGCATGCGCTGCGCCGCCAGAGCGTGGCGGACGGCATGACGCCGCTGCGCCTGGCCGGCGCGCAACAGATCATCGCGGGCCTGACCACCATCGAGGAAGTGCTGAAGATCACGGCGGCGCTGCATTGAGTTGAACATGGGCGGTAAAAAGGTTTTGCATTCTGTCAAAACCCATATATAATGCGGCCTCTTTCGGGTCGTTAGCTCAGCTGGTAGAGCAGCGGACTTTTAATCCGTTGGTCGCAGGTTCGAATCCCGCACGGCCTACCACGAATGCGCAGTACAGAAAAGCCCATCCACACGGATGGGCTTTTTTCGTTAACCGTGGCGCGGCCGGCGCGGTGATACCATGTTCCACCTACCCTCCACCACAAAGGCCATCGTGAATCTTGCCCTCCTGTTTCTGCTCGGCGCTACTCAACTGTACACACCGTCGGAAAAGCCCATCGTGCTCGACGGCCAGTACAGCCAGCGCTCTGACGAGATGAGCTTGCAGGTCGTCGGCGACCGTGTCTGCTTCGCGCCAGATAAAGCCCAGTGGGGCCGCCTGCCGCGCCCGGCAGCCACGCACGATGCCTGGTTCTGCTTTTCCAATGATGCCGAAGCGCGCAAGCTGCTGCGCGTGCCCGCGCGCCAGCTTGATAACTGTGGCTGGCAGGCGCGCGCGCGCATCATCATCGATACTTACCAGCCCTATCTGCAAGAAGGCGACGGCAACGACATGGCGCGCCTGGCATCGGTGGATAAGGTAGCGCAGCCGAACGCCATCGCCTGCGAATAGTTTTAATCCAGCTCGTATTCCTGCAGATAGCGCGCAAACAGTGCCCGGTCCGACAGTGGGCAGGCCAGGCCCGCGTTCCAGTCGGCCAGCAGCAATTGCTCGGGCAGCGGCAAGCGCAGCAGTTCCGGCATGCCGTCGCTGCACCATAGTTCCACCACGATACCGTGTTCGTCCAGGCCGGCAAACAGGGTTTCCGTGTGCTCGCCGCCAAACGCCAGCACGTTTTTGCACTCCACGCGATAGCTGGCGTAGCCGGTAAAGACGGCGTCGTAAGGCGGCAGCACCGCCATCACTGCCAGCCGCAACTGCTGCGCCGTGATGCCCAGCGCGCCGAGCTTTGACGGCGCCGCCTCGCGCATATACATCTCGGTCCAGCCGGCGCCGCTTTGATGGGCGTCGGCAAAGGCCTGCTGCTGGCCCATCTGCTGCAAGCAGTGTTGCAGATTGTCGAGCGGCAGCAGTTGGACCTGGCCCTCATCGTCCTCGTGAAAATAAGCCTCGCGCATCATGGTTCCAGCAACGCTTCCAGCTGCGCATTGCGGCGCGCCGTCAATACTGCTGCCCAGGTATCGCTGGTAACGGACGGGTAATGTGCGGCACCAAAAGCGATCCAGGCATCGCGATACTTGAGCCACAGGCGCTGGGTGTCGCGGATGCCGTCTTTTTCGACAGCGCCCGCGTAGTCCGGCTTGGGCTGCTTCATCAGCTTGCCGTAGATTCCGTTCAACTGCTTGTCGAGCGCCTGCGCCTGGGCTTGCGTCATGGCCGCCGGCAGCTTGCCCGCCTCGTATTGCTTGACGTCTTGCGCCAGCAGTTCCAGTTCGGCCGTGCGCGCGGCGATGCTCATGGCGGCGCGCGCGCTGCCGCTCAAGTCGGTTTCCTTGCCAGCGCGGGCGTCGGCAAATTTGGCGGTGGCCGCTTCCAGCTTCTGCCAGGACGCTTGCACGGCAGCCGGCCACGCTTGGGTCGCCTTGCCGCTGGCCTGGCTGCGCACGCGGTTTTTCTGGCGCGCGTCGATGGCGCTGCAAACGCCCATCATGTAGCCGCTGGTAATGTCGTCGCACAGGTCGATATTGCCCTGGCCACTGGCGGCCAGTTTTTGCAGATGCTCGACCCTGCCGGCCATTTCGGCCGGCGCGGCAGCGATGCTGCACGCGTATTTCAAGGCCAGCGGCGGCGCTTTCGTCACGCCCTGGCCGTTCTGGTACAACATCATCAACACTTCGCTGTTGTTCGTCGCCACGGCGCAATGGCGTACCTGGCGCCAGTCGTCGGGCTTGGGCGCAGACATACTCTTGGTATCGTAATACAGCTCGCTGGCCTTGCATTGCTGCAAGGAGGCCATGGCGCCGGGCGCGGGCAGGTCGGCCGGTGGCGGCGCGGCCTTGGCGACCTTCATGCAGGCGGCATGCCAGGTGGTGGTTTCCGCCTGGCCCACGCCCATCGCGCTGGTATTCGGATACGGCGCCGTATCGGCAGCGCTGGCCTGGCCGGCTGGCAGCGCCAGCGAGGCCAGCAATACCGTTTTCAACAAGGATAGATTAATTTTCATGAGCGAGCGCGGCAGGCAATTATAAAGCGGCAAGTTTAGCCCATCGTCCGCCATGGTCGCGCACCACAGCCATGGTAAGTAACGGTTCATCTGCTTGGCATACAGCAAACCGATGGGCAATAATATTGCTCGTCGTAACTTTCAACCCAGGATCCCGCTCATGACATCACCCCGTCTTCGCCGTTCCCTCGCCTCCCTGCTGATCGCAGCGGCCTGTGCCTCGCTTGCCCACGCCGCCGCACCAGCGGCTGCCGCCCCGGCCGCAGCCACCCAATCGGCCAAACACGCCATCACGCATGAAGACGTATGGCTGATGAAACGGCTCGGCGCACCGGTTGCCAGTCCCGATGGCAAGTGGGCCGTGTTTGCCGTGGTCGATGCCGCCTACGACAGCAAGGAGCAATGGTCGGACCTGTGGATCAAGTCGCTGACCGACGACAGCGCGCCGCGCCGCCTGACCTTTTCCAAGGGTGGCGAAAGCGCGGTGGCCTGGTCGCCGGACAGCCGCCAGCTGGTGTTCGTGGCGCGCCGCGATGGCGACGAGGCCGGCCAACTCTATCGCCTGGACGTGGTGGCCGGCGGCGAGGCACAGCGCCTGACGAGCTTGACGATGGGCGCGCGCATGCCGAAATGGAGTCCGGACGGCAAGCAGTTGCTGTTCATCAGCGATATCTATCCCGGCAACAAGAGCGAAGCGGACGTGAAGCAAAGCGCGAAAGAACGCAAGGAACGCAAGTACAGCGCGCGCTCGTATGAAACCACGGCGCCGCGCTATTTCGACAAATGGCTGACCGACAAGCAGGTGCGCCTGTTTGTGATCGATACCGAGGCAGCCACTACCCCGCGTGACATTCTTTCTGGCTCGCAACTGGTCACCCTGCCCGGCTTTGGCGGTGGCCAGGGCGATGAAGGCCAGTCGCTCGACGCCATCTGGACACCGGACGGCAAAGGCGTGGTCTTCAACGCCGCCACCAACCGCGATGCGGCCCAGCGCGCCGCCACCTATTCCCAGCTGTACCTGGTGCCGGCGGCAGGCGGCGAGCCGCAGAAGTTGACGCAGGACCAGCGCAGCTATGGCTCGCTGAAATTTTCCGCCGACGGCAAGACCCTGTTCACCCTGACCGATGCCGAAACGCCGGGCAAGGTCTACGACGTGAAACGCCTGGCCAGCTTTGCCTGGCCGCTGGTCAATCCGGCACCGGCAATTTTGACAGACAAGCTGGACCGTTCGATCTCGCGCTTCGTGCTGCCCGACGGCGGCAAGCGGGTCATTTTCAGCTACGAACATGCGGGCCTGGAAAAACTGTATTCGATGGACGTGAAAGGCGGCGACGTGCGCGACGAGCCATCCTTGGCGACGGGCAGCATCAGCTCGCTCAGCAGCGGCGGCAAGGCGCTGGTCGGCGTGTGGGAGTCCAGCATCAACCCGCCGGAAATCTATGCTTTCAATGGCAAGCAGCCGAAACGGCTGACCGCCTTCAATACCGAAAAAGCCGGCAAGATCGATTGGCAGGCGCCCGAGCACTTCTGGTTCAAGACGGCCGATGGCCGCCAGATCCACAATATGATCGTCAAGCCGGCCGATTTCGATCCGGCCAGGAAGTACCCGCTGTTTACCGTGATTCACGGCGGCGCAGCGAGCATGTGGCGCGACCAATTCGTGCTGCGCTGGAACTATCACCTGCTGGCCAAGCCTGGCTATATCGTGCTGCTGACCGACTACAAGGGTTCCACCGGCTACGGCGAGGAGTTTGCCCGTTCGATCCAGTTCGACCCATTGAAAGGGCCGGCCGACGAGATCAACCAGGGCGTCGATGAGGCGATCAAGAAATACCCGTTTATCGACAGCACGAAACTGGCGGCCGGCGGCGCCAGCTACGGCGGCCACCTGGCCAACTGGCTGCAGGCCACCACCACCCGCTACAAGGCGATCGTCTCGCATGCGGGCGAAATGGACCTGATCATGCAATGGGGCACCAGCGACGGCGGCTTTGGCCGTGAAGTCAATGCTGGCGGCCCGGTCTGGTCCGACCTGCCTGTGTGGCGCGATCAAAGCCCGATCATGCAAGCTGGCAATCATGAAAAAGGCACGGGCTTCAAGACGCCCATCCTGATCAGCGTGGGCGAACTCGACTACCGCGTGCCGGCCAATAATGCGCTGATGAACTTTGCCGTGCAACAGCGCCTGAACGTGCCAGCCAAGCTGCTGGTGTTCCCGGACGAAAACCACTGGATCATGAAGGGCGAGAACAGCCGCTTCTTCTACAGTGAAGTCGAAGGCTGGCTGTCGAAATACCTGAACTGATCGCCAGCCGCTTTATCGCAAGCCAGCCGCTTATGCAGGGCTGGCTTTTTTTACGTCCGCCAGTACTGCCCGCTGGCGCGCAATCGCCAGCACCATCAATGCCGCCACCAGGCAGGCGGCGCCAGCCGCGAACAGGGCCGGGTTGTAGGTCAGCATCAGGGTGCGGATGCGGCCGGCGCCATAAGCGGCCACGGCGGCGCCCAGCTGGTGGCCGGCGAAGATCCAGCCGAACACCATGCCCGCGCGCTCCTTGCCAAACGTGGCGCCCACCAGTTTCACGGTCGGCGGCACGGTGGCGATCCAGTCCAGGCCATAGAACATGGCAAACAGCGACAGGCCGTACAGGGTGAACTCCGAATACGGCAGCCAGAACAGCGACAGGCCGCGCAGGCCGTAGTACCAGAACAGCAGCTTGCGGTTGTCATAGCGGTCCGACAGCCAGCCGGACAATATGGTGCCGAACAGGTCGAACGCCCCCATCATGGCCAGCACGGACGCGGCCGGCACGGCGGACAGCCCCGAGTCGCCGCAAAGGGAAATGAAGTGCGTCTGGATCAGGCCGTTGGTGCTCAGGCCGCAGATAAAGAAGGTGGCGAACAGTATCCAGAAGGTACGGTGGCCGGCCACGCTGCGCAGGATCAGAAATGGCGTGGCAAAGGTCATTTTCGCCGTCGCCGGCGCAGCCAACGGGCTAGCCGGATCGGCACCATAAGCGCGCAAGCCGACGTCTTGCGGACGGTTGCGCATGCAGAAAAACGCCAGCACGGCCACCAACGCGCAGCTGGCAAACACCGGCAGGACGGCCATGCGCCAGCCCATGTGTTCGATCAGCCAGGCGCCGACCGGCAGGAACAGCAATTGCCCGGTGGCCGAGCTGGCAGTCAGCACGCCCACCACCAGCCCGCGGTGGGTGTCAAACCAGCGGTTGGCCACCACCGCGCTCAGCACCAGCGCCGTCATGCCCGAACCCAGGCCCAGCAAGATGCCCCACAGCGCCACCAGGTGCCAGAACTGCGTCATGCGCGTGGCCAGCAGCATGCCGCAAGCGATCAGGCCCAGCGCCACGCAGATGATATTGCGCAGGCCAAAGCGCTCCATCAGGATGGCCGCGAACGGCCCCATCAGGCCAAACAGCACGAAGCGCACCGCCAGCGCCGACGATATCTGTTCCACGTCCCAGCCGAATTCGCGGCTCAAGGGTTGCAGCAGTGCACCGGGCAGGCCCAGCGCGGCGGACGAAGTCAGGGCGGTCAGAAAAGTAATGGCAACGATCACCCACGCAAAGTGGATGCCGCGCCGCGCCAGCCATTGCGATACTGGAAGGGAAAGCATGTGGACCTCATGAAATACAGGGCGCCGGATGGTAGGTGGATTTCATGATATATGACGATCGTAATTTATACAATCAAAATAAAAGCGCCACTTCAGGCGCCGGAGTACACAGCGGAAACCTGGGGTCAGACGGGGACGCCTAGTCCCGGCGGGGTAATACGTCCCAATGGGACGTATTACGATCGCGCAGCGACTGACCCCGGACTTTCGCTGCAACTTGGTTACTTCACTTTCAAGCCATTCTTCACATCCGTCACGCCTTCCACGCTGCGCGCCATGTCGGCCGCTTTCTGCACTTGCGCCTGCGACGGCACGAAGCCGCTCAGCGAGACGACGCCGTTGACGGTTTCCACGTGCACGTCCATCGCTTTGAGGTCATCATCGCGCACCAGGTCGGCCTTGATCTTGGTGGTGATGACCGTGTCGGCCACCACGTTCTTGGTGCTGCCGGCGGCGTTGCGCGCCACGCAAGCGGTCTTGTCGCCAGCATCCATGTTGTCGCAGTTTTCGCGGTTGGCAGGCGCAGCGTTCTGCGCCACGTTGGTGCCGGCTGCCGCGCCCGTATTGGCGTCGGCCAGGGAGGCGCGCTGTTTCGACCTGGCGTCGGTCATGCAACTGGTTTTGTCGGCGCCGGTGCGGTCGCCGCAGCGGGCCTTGGCCAAGTCATATTCGGCATCGGCCACGTCCTTGCGGGCCTTGCCCAGTTCGCGCGGCGTGTTGCGGTGCTGGGCCACGGCGTCAGATTCGGCCTTGGCGCGCGCCACCTTGGCTTCTTCCACGCAGACTTTTTTGGCATTGCCGGACTGCGCGTCACAGGCAGCCTTGGCCTGCTTGTAGGTGGCCGCCGCCTGGTCGGTCAGCGATTTATAGGAGGTATCTTGTGCATACGCCGGTGCGGCGGCAAGCAGGGCACTGGCGCTGGCGGCCAGCACGAAGGAGAGCATTTTGTTCATGATGGGTCCTCTCGGTTTGGTTGATGCCCCGATTAAATCCCTGTCGCGCACAAACCTCTGTGCGACAACGCACCCTGTTCAGGCTTACCGATGAGAAACTAGCGAGCTGCCAGGCCCTGGCGCCACAGCACTCCGGCCTGCTCGAACGGCGTGGCGTCCACTGCAAAAGCGGCGCGCTCACCCGCCAGCGCCAGCCAGGCCCGGGTGTCATGCGAGCCGCCTGCCTGGCGCACCGAACGCATCCAGCCCAGCACCTCCGGGTAATGGTCACGGTGGCGCGCGTGCATCCAGGCCAGCGCCACCAGATCGGCATAGCCTTCTTCGCGGCGCGTTTCGGTTTGTTCGCGCAGATCGCTGCGGGTACTGCCGCGCTCGACAAAACCGCGTGGCAAGGCATGCCAGTCTCCCTGCACATAGCGCTGGCAGTGGCCGATCTCGTGCGCCGCCATCGCTTCGATCATCAGGCCGTGGCGCTGCGCTGGCACGCCCTGCAGCACCGCTTCGACCTGCGCATTGCCACGCATCGACAGCACCAGCTTGCAGCGCCCACCCTCGAAACCAAGCGCCAGCGGCACGCTGCCCTGCGCGTCCTGCGGCTGGACCACGATATCGAGCGGCAAGCCTTGCTCGCGCGCATAGTGGACCACGGGCGCGGCCGCTTTCAGCCAGCGCGTTTCCAGCGGACTCAGGGCAGAAGAAGCAAGGGCGGGGGCAGATAGCAGCAGACTCAGCAACGGAAGCAATTTCAACATGGGCTGTACAGTCATCAAGGCGGGAGATTGAAACTGCAGAGTAAAACAAAAAAATATTTCCACAAGGAAAAAGTAGCAACTTTCCCGGAAAAAAACACGAAAAAAAGCCGGCGCGATGGCCGGCTTCAGATACTGACTACAGTTCGCGCTGCAACTGTTTATTGTTTGGCCCTGGCTGCCTGATCGAGCGCACGCGCGGTGACGAACTCGGGACGGATATCGTTGGGCACGGCTTTCATCTTGTCCAGTGCCACCTGTACTTCCGGCCGTATCACCACGTATTTCGCCATCAGGGCTTTCGCGCGTGCATAGTCGCCGGTTGCCTCGATGGTCAGAAATTCACGGTCCAGGTCGATCACGGCCTGCTTGATCTTGCCAAAATCCACGCCGAACCTGCCGTCACCCAGGGACACAAATCCGCCCTTGTCGAGGATGTAGTTCATCTGGATCGCCATGCCGCGCGCATGCGAATCGGTCAGACCGAAATGCAGGGTGCGAAAACCCGAGGCCAGGAAAGTGTTGTACAGCTTGCGCTCGGCCAGTTCGCCCTGCCCCAGCGTGTCGTTCAGCTGCCCCTTGTCCATCATGTAGCGCAGCGCAAACAGGCCGGTGATATCGGCCTTGGCTTCCTCGATGGTGGAATAGGTTTCCTTCAGGTCCTGGCGCGGCGTCGAGGCCTTGCCATCGATTTTGGTAGCATGCGGGCCCAGGCCATGCATGATTTCATGCGCGAGAATATGCGTGAAGAAGGAATTGAAGTCGACGTCCTGCTGCGCTTCGGGTGCCAGCACCAGCTTCGAGATCGGCGTCAGGGTGGCCTGGAACTTGGCTTCCTGCACGTTTTTCAGCATCACGCGCTTCGAGCCGCGCGCGCTGATGATGCGCTCGTCGTTCGGCAGGTTGTAGGCTGCCGTCTGCACCGCCATATTGCCGTCGCCGGCGCCATACACCTGGTTGACCACCACCATCGGCGCCAGCGCGCCTACCTTGGGGTTGCGGTATTGCGCGTCCAGCGGCAGGTTGTCTTCCAGCTCCTGCATGTGCCGGGCAAAAAAGTTCAGCTTCTGCGTTTCGGCCTGGTCGCGGATATTCACATACGCTTCAAACGCGGCCTTGTAGCCGAACAGCTCGTCGTTATAGGTTTCGTACGGGCCGATGGTGATGTCGACCGGCGAATCGAGGTCCATCCAGGCAAAGTCGGACGGCAGGTAGTCGTTGTCAAGAAATGCCTTGGCGCGCAGGGTGAGGAATTTTTTCAACGACGCGTTGTCGGTGGCGGCCGCCGCTTGGTCCAGCAGCTTGGCCAGCTGGGTCAGCTCGACTTTGTACTCGTCCGAATACTTGACGGTGGCGTACTTGCCGTCCTTGCCGGCGCGTATGGTCGTGAAGAACCATTGCGCCTGCTGTTTTTCATCAGGCGACAAGCCGTTCATCCAGCTTTCCAGCGAGGCCTTGGTGGCGCCCTGCGGATAGAAATTGCCCGCTTCGGGTTTATGGGCCGGAATCGCGATGCCGGCATAGTTTGCTGGCATGAACGAGGCATGGCCGTCGAGCACCGACCAGGGTCCCTTGTTGATCCAGAAATAGTTCAGGCGGGCCTGGCCCAGCGCGGACTTGTCTTTTTTTAACGCCGCCCACAGCGCTTCATTGCCGGACCAGCGCTGGCGCAGCTGCAGCACGTCGACCAGTTTGGCTGATTCGACCAGCCTGGCGATGGCCTGGCGGTCGCCGGCCGACAAATGACTGGTATCGGCCGTCAGCGCGACCGGCGCATAGCGCGCGCTCATGGCGGACAGTTGCGTGACAGTGGCTGGGGTGGCGGCGCAGGCGCTGCCGACGGCAACGGCCATCAGCAGCGGGAACAGAATGTGTTTCATGTGAACCTCGGCAAGACTATTGTGAGGCCCACATTGTATGCGAGCGCCGCTTAAAATTCTTCCCAGGCCTCGTCTGCCGACGCCTTCGAAGCCAGCTTTTTCGCTGCCGGCTTGGCTGCCGGCCTCACTTGCGGCTTGCTGGCCGCCACCACAGCCTTGCGCACTGGCTGCGCTGCCGGCATCGGCACCTGGGCATCATCAAGCTTGAAGATGCTGACTACCTGCGACAGGCTGCCGGCCTGCTCTTCCAGCGAAGCGGCGGCCGAGGCCGACTCTTCCACCAGCGCCGCATTCTGCTGCACCACTTGGTCCATCAGGCCGATCGCCTGGTTCACCTGCTCGATGCCGGACGACTGCTCGCGCGTGGCCACGCTGATCTCGCCCATGATGTCGGTCACGCGCTTGACGCTGTCGACGATGTCCTGCATGGTCGCACCCGCTTCATCGACCAGGCGCGCGCCCGTGTCGACTCTCTCGACCGAGTCATCGATCAGCGACTTGATTTCCTTGGCGGCCTGGCTGGAACGCTGGGCCAGGCTGCGCACTTCGGTAGCGACGACGGCAAAGCCGCGGCCCTGCTCGCCAGCGCGCGCCGCTTCGACGGCCGCGTTCAGCGCCAGGATATTCGTCTGGAAGGCAATGCCGTCGATCACGCCGATAATGTCGACAATCTTTTTCGACGACTCATTGATGGCGGCCATGGTCTGCACCACCTGCGCCACCACGGCGCCGCCCTTGACCGCCACGCTTGATGCCGACATCGCCAGCTGGTTAGCCTCGATGGCGTGCTCGGCGTTCTGCTTGACGGTGCCGGTCAGTTGCTCCATCGAGGTGGCGGTTTCCTCGATCGAGCCGGCTTGCTGCTCGGTGCGGTTCGACAAATCGAGGTTGCCGGCGGCGATTTCGCGCGAATTGGTGGCGATGGTCTGCGTGCCGGTACGTACCTGGCTGACGATGGCCACCAGGCTGTCGCGCATGCCGCGCATGGCGTACAGCAGGCTGGCGCGGTCGTTCGGCTGCGTCGTGATGGTCACTGCCAGGTTACCGGCGGCAATTTCGCCGGCGATGGCGGCCGCGTAGTCCGGCTCGCCACCGAGCTGGCGCAGCAGGCCATGGCTGATGCGCCAGGCGGCGACCGTGCCGATGGCGATCGCCCCCAGGCACAGCAGCACCATGAAGAAGAAAAAGCTGCGCGCCACGGTGCTGGCGCTGTCGGCCTGTTCGCGGCTCATCTTTTCTTCCAGGTCGATCAGCTGGTTGACCGAAGCGAGCCAGCCAGTAAAGGCGACGGCCCCCTGCTGCTGCAGCAAGGCGGTGGCGCCGGCCACATCGTCGGCCAGGCGCAATTGAATCACCTTGGCGATAATCGGCTGGGCCTTCGCTTCGCTGGCCTTGATGCCAGCCAGCGCCGTGCGCTCCGCTTCGGTCACATCCTTGCCGCTGCCGATGATCTGATCGAGCGGCGTGGCGGCCTGGGCGTAATTGGCGGCCAGCGTTTCGATGCGCGCAACTTCCGTCCTGGCTGCAGCGGCGTCGGCCGCCAGCACCACGTCGCGCAGGGCGATTGCGCGGTCATGCACGCTGCCGCGGAAATTGATCGCATGGCGCTGCTTGACGTTGTTGACGTCGCTGATACTGGTGAGAATGGCGTCGATCTTTTGCACCCGGTTGATGCCGAGTGCGGTAACGATGATCAGCAGCAGCAGGACCAGGCCAAATCCCGTATAAAGCCGTGTGCTGATTTTGGTGCTTTGCATATCCATTCATCCATGAAAGTGTCCAAACTCATCATCACCATGATGTTGACATTTGGAAATAAAAGTTAATTTATCATGAATGGCGCCAGCCTGCCTGAGGCCGCTCAAAAGCAGCCGCTTTTACGTCTGAACCCTACCACACACGGTAGACCTGGCCCGTCTGCGCGCCCTCCACGCTGCGCCGGTAGGCCAGCGCCACCCGGCTGGCGGCGGCCGGCTCGAAGCCCGGGAAAAACGAGCCGTAGGCGGCCAGCGATTCCTGCAGCACGGTGGGGCTGACCACGTTGATGCGCATGCCGCGCGCCAGTTCGATGGCGGCGCCGCGCACAAAGCCTTCCACTGCCGCGTTGGTCATGCTGGCGGCCGCGCCGTTGCGGATGGGCTGCTCGGCCACGATGCCGCTGGTGAGCGTGATCGAGCCGCCATCGTTCAAATATTGCTGCGCCACCAGGGCCACGTTGACTTGTCCCATCAGCTTGCTTGCCAGACCCACTTGAAACTGTTCCGGTGTCAGCCCGGCCAGCGGACCGAAATGCAGCTTGCCTGCCGTCACCACCACCGCGTCGACCTTGCCGATGCGCGCGAACAACTCGCGCACCTGGGCGATATCGCCCATGTCGGCCTGATGGGCGCCGCTGCGGCTGCCCACTTCGATGATCTCGTGATTCTGGCCGAGTTCGCTGACGACGGCCGAACCGATGGTGCCGCTGGCGCCGATAATGATGATTTTCATGATGCTGTCCTGGCTGGTTGGAATACAGCCAGTATGCGCCGCACTTGCCGCACGATAAATACGCTACCATTTACAGGATCAAGAACTCAGGGTTTGCAATCAATGGACAAGCTGCGCAGCATGGAGGTGTTTGTCGCCGTGGTCGATGCAGGCAGCCTGAGCGCGGCCGCCGAGGCATTTCGCATCTCGCCCGTGATGGTGGGCAAACATGTCAGCTACCTGGAAGCGCTGCTGGGCGCAAAGCTGCTGGTGCGCACCACGCGGCGCCAGCACCTGACGGAAATCGGTGCGCAGTACCTGGAACAGTGCCGGCAGATCCTGGCGCAGGTGCAGGCCGCCGAAACAGGTGCCGAAGCCATGCGCGCGGCGCCGCGCGGCAAGCTGAAGATCACGGCGCCCGTGTCGTTCGGCAGCGAATGCCTGGCGCCGCTGCTGGCCGACTACCTGGACACTTATCCGGAAGTGAGCCTGGAGCTGAACCTGAACGACCGCCTGGTCGACTTGCTGGAAGAAGGGGTAGACGCGGCCATCCGCATCGGCAAGCTGGACGATTCGAACATGGTGGCGCGGCCCTTGCGGCCATATGCGATGGTGATCTGCGCCGCGCCCGCCTACCTGGAAAAGCATGGCGTGCCGCACACGCCGGACGACCTGGCGCGGCATGAATGCCTGGACTTCATGCAGTGGGCGCGCCATCTGCGCTGGCGCTTGAATGGAAAAGAAGGCGCCAGGGAGGAAAGCCGCTTCCGCTCGAACAACGGCCAGGCGCTGCGCGTGGCGGCCCTGCATGGCTTCGGCATCGTCATGCAGGCAGAGATTTTGATGGCTGGCGATATCGCCGCCGGACGGCTGCTGCCGATCCTGGCCGGCTATGTGCCGCCGGCGCGGCCCATGCATTTGCTGTATCCGCGCGACCGCCAGCCGACGCCGAAGCTGACAACCTTGATTGAACTTGTTTTGCAACGCTACGGGCCGGCGGCGACACCGCCGCCGGCCACGCTCACGTAAACAGTCGGCCTCAGTTACTGACAACCTTGGCCAGGTCGCCCTGCGGCTGCCAGCCGGCGCCCAGCGTGCGGGCCACGGCGACGGTCGCCAGCAGGCGCTGGGTCTTGATCTGCACGGCGGCGCGGTCGGCCGCCAGCGAGCTGCGCTGGGCGTCGGTGACGTCGAGGTAGTTCGACACGCCGCGCTCGTAGCGCGTGCGCGCCACCAGGTAGGCGCGCGCCGCCGCTTCTTGCGACAGCGCCTGGGCGTCACCCTGCAACTGGCGCTGCTCGACGTCCGACAAGGCGTCTTCCACTTCGCGCAGGGCCGTCAGCAATTTTGTTTCATGGTTGGCCAGCGCTTCGTTGTAGCGCGCTTTCGACAAATCGAGGTTGGCCTGGTTGCGGCCACCGTCAAAGATCGGCAGCGACAGCGCCAATGGCCCCACGCTGAACTGGCGCGAACCGCCCTGCGCCAGGTCACGCAGCTTTTCCGAGGCAAAGCCGAAATTGCCCGTCAGTTGCAGCGACGGATAGAACGCGCCTTCGGCCACGCCCACTTGCGCATTGAAGGCGCGCAGGCCGGCCACGCTGGAGACCAGGTCCGGACGGTGCGACAGCAGGCTCGCCGGCAGGCCGACCGGGATCATCGGCGGCTGCGGCAAGGCGGCCGGATCGCTGGCCGATGGCAATTGCATTGCCGCCGGCGCCTTGCCGGTCAAGGTGGCCAGGCTGTTTTCCAGCTGGTTGCGCTGGCGTTTGACTTCGTGCAGGTCGGCCTGGGCGTTCTGCAGTTCGACTTTTGCGCGCGCCAGGTCCAGCTCATTGGTCAGGCCTGCGTTGAAGCGCGCCTCGACCAATTGCAGCGATTCGCGGCGGGTGTCCAACGCACCGTTCAGTATCGTCATTTCCGCGTCCAGGCCACGCAGCTGCCAGTAGTTGCTGGCCACTTGCGCCGACAGCATCTGCAGCACGCCGTCGCGGTCGGCCTGCGAGGCCAGCACTTGCGCGTCGGCCGCTTCGACCATGCGTTTCACGCGGCCCAGCAAATCGATTTCATATGACAGCGAGCCGCCGACGGAAAAGTTGTTGCCGCTGATCGAGCGGTTGCCCAGCGCCAGACCCTGCGAGGTATTGGCCGAGGTGCGCGAGTTCGAAATGCCGGTGCTCAGGTTCACGTTCACGCCCTGGTTGGCGCGCGCCGTGCCGCTTTGCGCCAGCGCCTGCAGCAATCGTTCGCCGGCCGCTCTCACGCTGGGGTTGTCGCGCAGCGCGCTTTGTTCCAGCCGGTTCAGGGTGTCGTCGCCGAACACGCTCCACCAGTCGGCCGGCAGTTGCGCGGCGTCTGCCGTGCCAGCGCCATGGCGGAACGTGGCCGTATCGATGCCGGCCACGTTGGCGGGCGCCTTGAAGTCCTGGCCCACGGTGCCGCAGGCGGAAAGCAGCACGGCCAGCGAGGCTGCGGCGGCGATTTTGCTCATAACTGTATTCATGATGTGTACCTTCTTGTTCTTGAGGAGCTTGCGCAAACGATCAATGACCGCCGCCACCGCCACCGGGAGCTTTGAGTTTGTCGGCCAGCCACAGCGGCACGATGCAAGCGATCAGTATCACGCCGACCAGGAAAAAGCCGTCGTTGTAGGCCATCACATACGCTTCGCGGCGCACGATGCCGTCGATCGCCTGCAAGGCCTGGTTGCCGGCCGTGACCGGATCGAAACCCTTGGCCATGAACGATGACGTCAGCTGGTCGATGCGCAACTGCGTGGCGCTGGAAAACGCGTTGATCGCTTCGCCCAGGCGCTGCGAATGAAAATGCTCGCGGGTGCTGAGCGCCGTGGCCAGCAGCGCGATGCCGATCGAGCCGCCCAGGTTGCGCGTCATGTTGAACAGGCTGGAGGCCGACGCCATGTCTTTCGGCGCGATGCCCTTCATGGCGAAGTTCGACAGGGTCAGCATCACGAAAGGCTGGCCCAGCGCGCGCACCACCTGCGACCACAGCAGCTGGTCATAACCGGTACTGGCATCCATATAGGCGTTCATCAGGCACGAGCCGCCGAACAGCAAGAGGCCGAACGAACACAGGATGCGGTTGTCGACCACCGACGATAATTTCGCCACGAACGGCATGATGAACAGCTGCGGCAAGCCCACCCACATGATGACTTCACCGATCTGCATCGGCGAATAGCCGGCGATCTGGCCCAGGAACAGCGGCAGCAAAAAGGCCGAGCCGTACAGGCCCATGCCCGTCACCGCCGACAGCAGGGTCGCGACGAGGAAATTGCGCTGGCTGTACAGGCCCAGGTTGACGAACGGTTCGGCGCGCGTCGCGCTGGTGACCACCCAGCCCAGGAGGCCCGTGATCGCCAGCGCGGCAAAGGTGATGATGAAGCCGGAATCGAACCAGTCTTTCGAGTTGCCCTCTTCCAGGAAAATCGTCAGGCAACCGAGGCCCAGCGCCATGAAGAAGATGCCTAGCCAGTCGGCCTTCCAGAACAGCTTCAGGTTGGTCGGCTCGCGGTCAAGGCCATAGATCATGCCGACGATCAGCAGCGCGCCCGGCACCCAGTTGATATAGAAGATCGATGGCCAGCCATACAGTTCGCTCAGGTAGCCGCCCAGGGTCGGGCCCATGGCCGGCGCCAGAGTGGCCGTCAGGCCGAAAATCGCCATGCCGGTGGCGCGCTTCGACGGCGGCAGCTTGAGCATCACCAGCGTGAACGCCATCGGGATCAGGGCGCCGCCCGTGAAGCCCTGCAGCATGCGGAACACGATCATGCTTTCCAGGTTCCAGGCGGTGCCGCACAGGGTGGAAAACAGCAGGAAGAACGAGGTGGTGCCGATCATGTAGCCGCGCAGGCTGAACACGCGTGCCAGCAGCGCGGTGAGCGGAATGACGATGATTTCGGCCACCAGATAGGCAGTGGAAATCCACGAACCTTCTTCCTGGGTAGCCGACAGCGAACCCAGGATATCCTTCAGCGAAGAGTTGGTGATCTGGATGTCGAGCACCGCCATGAAGGCGCCCAGCATGCCGGCGGCGACCGCCAGCCAGGTGCGCCCGGAGACTTTGTCGTCAAGCACGGGGAAGGCTGGCGGTTTCGCCAGCGTGGTTGTGGGGCTGCTCATGGGAATTTAGCGGGCGGCGTTGGCGGCCGGTGCGTTGGCAGGAGCGGCGGCGTGGCGCGCAGGCTGATTGTCAGGCTGGTTGATTTCCACTTCGGCGATCACCGACATGCCCGGCACCAGGCGGCCGTTCATGGCAGCGATATCCTTCGGCTGGAACACGATCTTGACCGGCACGCGCTGCACGATCTTGGTGAAATTGCCGGTGGCGTTATCGGCCGGCAGCAGCGCGAACTGGGCGCCCGAGGCTGGCGCAAAGCTGTCCACGGTACCGACCAGTTTCTTGCCCGGCATGGCATCGACCGACACATGCACGCTCTGGCCAGGGCGCAGGTCGGCCAGCTGGGTTTCCTTGAAGTTGGCGGTGACCCACACATTATTCTGCACGATGGCCGTCAATTGCTGGCCGGGCTGCACGCGCATGCCGGTTTCCACATTGCGCTTGCCGATGCGGCCGGCAACCGGGGCCAGGATCTTGTTGTATTGCAGCTGCTGTTCGGCGTCCTTCAACTGCACGCGCAGCACATCGACTTGCGCCTTGGCCACGTCGCGCGCAGCTTGCGCGGCGCCAATCTGGGCCTTGGCAGCGACGACGCTGTCGCGACGGGCGGCCAGGTCGGCCACGGCGCCGGAACGGGCGGCGTTGGCCGCGTCCAGTTCCGCTTTCGACACGGCTTTCATCTGGCTGGTGTACAGCTGGCCGAAACGCTCGGCATCCTGTTTCGTGCGCAGCAGCTGGGCATCGGCCTGGGCCACCTGGGCCTGGGCTGCGCTCGCTTGCGCCTTGACTTGCGCGATCTGCGCGTCGGCCTGCAGCACCTGCTGCTCGGCGCTGGCGATCTGGGCGGCGATCTGTTCGGTCTTCACGCGCTGGTCGAACGGATCGAGTTCGGCGATCACATCGCCCTCTTTCACGATCTGGTTGTCATCGATAAAGACCTTGGTGACGACGCCGGCAATGCGCGACGATACCGGGTGCACGTGGCCGGCCACATAGGCGTTTTCCGTTTCGACGAAATAGTGGCTGCGGTACCACATGCGGGCACCGGCGCCCAAGGCCACCAGCACGATCAGGCCGGCAATGATTTTCACGCGGTGATTCGGCGCGGCGGGGGCGGCAGCCGGCGCGGGAGCGATGCGGGCGGCCACTGGGCCTGCTGGTGGGACGCCGGATTGCTCGGCGGAACTGGACGGGGTGGGCATGCTGCGCTCCAAAATGAAATGATATAGGTTCATTATTGGACAAACAAATCCGCTTGTCAAGAAATGAAACGATTGCATTTCATTTTAATTTGCACTACAGTGTGAGCCATTACTTACCTTCCACGAGACCCAGACCATGTCCGAGCCAGGCCTCAGCGACACGCTTCCCATCGATTCCGCCGACCAGAACAGCATGGAGTTCGGCTGTTGCGGCAAGAGCGCCGGCCGGCCGCGCGCCGCCGACATGGAGGCGCGCGCGGAAAACCTGCTGCATACGGCAGGCCACCTGTTTCTGGACAAGGGATACAGCAAGGTCAGCCTGGAGATGATCGCGCGCGAGGCGCATGTTGCCGTGCGCACCATCTATGTGAAGTTTGGCGGCAAGTCGGGCTTGTTCAATGCGGTGGTGGAACAGAAGCGCGCGGCGTACTTTTCCACCATGCCGGCGCTGCAGACGGACATGCGTCCGCTGCACACCATACTGGCCGAGTTCGGTGTACTGTTCATGCAATTGATTACCATGCCGGCGGCAATCCGCCTGAACCGCATGGTGATCGCCGAGGCGGCCACCCATCCGGAACTGGCCGAAACGTTCTACAAGGTAGGGCCTGGACAGACGCGCGAGATGCTGACCCGCTTTTTCGGCCGGCCCGATATCGCACCGCTGTTTCGCGCTGCGCTCACGCCGGAACTGCTGTCCATGCATTTGCTGAACTGCCTGCTGGGCGACCAGATGTCGCGTTTGCTGTTCCCGCCGGACACCCAGCCCGACGTGGCGCAACTGCGCAAACTGGTGGCCGTCAGGCTCGACATGTTCTTGCGCGGCACCTTGCAGGACGCGCCAGCCTGATCAGGAGCGGCTGCAGGCTTCCTGTGCCGGCGCCTGGCGCTCGCCATCGAGGCCGAGGGTCTTGAGGAAAGGCAGCGCCCCAGGCAGGCCGTGCGCAAGCGGCAAGGCTGTCGTGCCATCGCGCCGCTCGGGGGCGTACGGCATCAGGCCGAACGAGGTCTCGAAGCGCTGCGCCAGGAAATACGTACGGAAATAATCGTAGGCAAACACCACCTGCCCTTCGGCCTGCATCAGCAAGCCCTTCGCATACAACGGGGCCAGCCATTGGCGCGCCGAGATATCAAAGCCCTTGACAGCGCAATAGTCGCTGGCAAAGCGTTCCAGTTCATCCTGCTGCAAGAACAAGCTCCTGGCCTCAAACAGCACAAAAGCCAGCTCGATCAGGAACTCGCGCGCCGCCAGCGGCTCGTCCGGCAGGGCTTGCCGCACCAGCTCACGCTTTCCCAGCAAGCCGTCGAGGTAGGCGCCATCCTGGGCCAGCTGCGGCAGCAAGGTGGAAAATACATATTCGGCATCGCGTTGGGCCGTATCCTGGCCATTCGGCGTGTACAGCACGGACAGGCCGAAGGTCTTGCCGGCCTCGTCAAATTCGCGCAGGGCCACCGTCCACTGCGCGCTGGCCGCCTCGGCATCGTATTCCAGCAGGGCATAGGCCGCGCGTTGTACCGGACCGCCATACAGACTGGCAGGACTGCTCTTGAACAGGATGCCCAGCGACTTCATCAAGGAACTGCTGTCGCCCGTATGGCCGTTGCCGTGAAACACAGCGTGAATATTCTTGTACAGTCCACGCTGTTCGGCCGTGGCGTGTTCGCCGGCGGAAAAAAAGCTGAACCCGGCGCGGCCGGTGGCAAGCGCCGTGCCTGCATGGGCGCGGCTGCCCGGTACCAGGTAAAAACGCGCACCCGGCAAGCTGGCCGCCTGCAGCAAGGGCCGCAGCAGGTATTCATAGATATAGGCAGGCGTGGTATCGGCGCAAGCGTCAGGCGCCACCAGCTCGCCCGTAAAGAAGATCGCGTCGAGTTGCGTGCCCGCATCGCGCAAGGCAGCGAGCTCCTGGAGCAAGGCATGCAGCACCGGTGCCTGGGCTTGCTCATCGCCACGGCACAGGCGCACGTCGGCGAGATGGATAGCGGTAAATTTTTTCATCGTTGCACTTCTTTCTCGGCACAGCCTGGCTTGACCGGCGACGTGCAAGAAAAAATCACGCTGTCTGGCCAGGCAGAGCGAAACATCGCTTTGGACCCCTATTGTGCCATTTTTTCCCTGGGGCAATACTCTCCAATTTTCACTGCTGACATATGCACAGGCAAGATCGCGTGTATAGTTGCCTGCTCCCCAATATTGCAAAACAAAAAAATGCTACTCAACACCATCGGCATTCCCGCCAGCCACCCCGGCCGCAGCGTGGCCACCCTGCTCGCCTTTCTGGCCACCCTGTCGCTCGCCTGCTGGGTCGGCTACGGCGTCGACCCGCACCTGGCCGATGAAAACCACCTGATGGAAAACATCCAGGCCGTCGCCCTGCTGCTGGCCTGCCTGGTGCATGGCTGGCGCGCCAGCAAGCTCGACAAGAAAAGCGTGGGCTTCATGCTGCACGCCGGCCTGTCGCTGCTGATGTATTCCTTCTTCCTGCGCGAAGTGGTCATCCGCGACTTCGGCGCACCGGGCAACCAGTTCTGGCCCTGGACCGAGCATATCCTGCGCGGCATTGGCTGGAGCTGCTGGGTGATCTACCTGGTGGCCTTCGCTTCGCGCGTCAAGCGCATCTGGGCGCTGCGCTGGCAGCTGCTGGCCACCCCCGTCATCATTACCGCCCTGTGCGGGGCCGTGCTGATGGCGTCCGGCTGGCCTTTCGACAAGAAGAAATTCCACTCGATCTCGGAACAGGATTCGGGCTTTATCGAAGAACTGCTGGAGATAAACGCGTATGTCATCTTGTTGGTCGGCTCGGCGTCGGCGTCGCTGCGCGAAGTCAGCGAAAGCGAAGAACGACAATAAAAAAAACCCCGCAATCGCTTGCGGGGTTTTTTTTGACGTTAGCAGCTTGCGATCAACGCTTGCGCGGTGGCGGCAAGTCGGTGCAGACACCTTCATAGACCTCTGCCGCCATGCCGATCGATTCGCCCAGGGTCGGGTGAGGATGGATGGTCTTGCCGATATCGGTGCCGTCGCAGCCCATTTCGATCGCCAGGGCGATCTCGCCGATCATGTCACCTGCATGCGTGCCGACGATGGTGCCGCCGATGATGCGGTGGGTTTCAGCGTCGAACAGCAGCTTGGTGAAGCCTTCGGCGCGGCCATTGGCCACGGCGCGGCCCGAAGCGGCCCACGGAAAGTGGCCCTTCTCGACCTTGATGCCCTTGGCTTTCGCTTCGTCTTCGGTAATGCCGGCCCATGCCACTTCCGGATCCGTGTAGGCAACCGATGGAATCACCTTGACGTCGAAGTGCGACTTCTGGCCGGCGGCGGCTTCGGCCGCCACGTGGCCTTCATGCACGGCCTTGTGCGCCAGCATCGGCTGGCCGACCAGATCGCCAATGGCGAAGATGTTCGGCACGTTGGTGCGCATCTGGCTGTCGACTTCGATGAAGCCGCGATCGGTAACGTTCACGCCGGCCTTGTCGGCGGCGATCTTCTTGCCGTTCGGGCTGCGGCCGACGGCCACCAGCACCAGGTCATAGATCTGCGGCGCCGGCGCGGCAGCACCGGCTTCGGCTGCTTCGAACGTGACCTTGATGCCTTCCGGCAGCGCTTCCACCGCGACCGTCTTGGTCTTGGTCATGATGTTGTCGAAGCGCTTCTCGTTGAACTTCTGCCACACCTTGACGGCGTCGCGGTCGGCGCCCTGCATCAGGCCATCCATCATTTCAACCACGTCGATGCGCGCGCCAAAAGTGGAATACACGGTGGCCATTTCCAGGCCGATAATGCCGCCGCCGATGACCAGCATGCGTTTCGGGATCTGGCGCAGTTCCAAAGCACCGGTCGAATCGACGATGCGCGGATCTTCCGGCACGAACGGCAGCTTCACCACCGACGAGCCGGCAGCGATGATGGCCTGCTTGAACTGCACCACTTTTTTCGTGCCATCGGTGCCGGTCACTTCAATGTGGTTGGCAGACAGGAACTGGCCCACGCCGGTGACGACTTGCGTCTTGCGTGCCTTGGCCATGCCGGCCAGGCCGCCCGTCATGTTCTTGATCACGCCTTCCTTGTACGCGCGCACCTGGTCGATATCGATGGTCGGCTTGGCAAACGTCACGCCGGTATTGCCCATGTGGGCCGTCTCGTCGATCACGGAAGCGACGTGCAGCAGCGCTTTCGACGGGATGCAGCCGACGTTCAGGCACACGCCGCCCAGGGTCGCATAACGCTCGACGATGGCAGTGCTCATGCCCAGGTCGGCCGCGCGGAAGGCCGCCGAATAGCCGCCAGGACCGCCGCCCAGTACCATCATGTCAACGGTGATATCGACCTGGCCCGAGTAGCTGCCGGCCGGGATCGCGGCCACCGCCGCTGCAGGTGCAACTGCGGCCGGAGCTGCAGCCGGAGCCGCAGTCGGTGCGGCTGCAGGAGCAGGAGCCGCAGCCGCCGGCGCAGCAGCAGCGGCGCCATCAGTTGCTTCCACCACCAGCAGCGCGCTGCCTTCGGCGATCTTGTCGCCAACCTTGACCTTGATTTCCTTGACCACGCCGGCGTGGGTCGAAGGAATCTCCATGCTGGCCTTGTCCGATTCAACTGTAATCAAGGACTGGTCCACCTTGATGGTGTCGCCGACCTTGACCATCAGTTCAATGACTTCGACTTCCTTGAAGTCGCCGATATTCGGTACTTTTACCTCTACTGTGCTCATGTATCGCTCCTTACAGCAGAATTTTGCGCATGTCGGCCAGCACTTCGCCGAGGTACACCGAGAATCGCGCGCCCATTGCGCCGTCGACCACGCGGTGGTCGTACGACAGCGAGGTGCCCATCATCAGGCGTGGCTGGAAGGCCTTGCCGTCCCATACCGGCTTGATCGAGGCTTTCGACAGGCCCAGGATCGCCACTTCAGGCGCATTGACGATAGGCGTAAAGTGCGTGCCGCCGATGCCGCCCAGCGACGAAATGGTGAAGCTGGCGCCCTGCATGTCGGCCGGTTTCAGCTTGCCTTCGCGCGCCTGCAGCGACAGGTCGGTCATCTCCTTGGCGATCTGCGAGACCGATTTCTGGTCGGCGTTCTTGATCACCGGTACCACCAGGCCATTCGGCGTGTCCGCCGCAAAGCCGATGTTGTAGTACTGCTTGAGGATCAGGTTTTCGCCCTTGGCGTCCAGCGACGAGTTAAACGCCGGGAATTTCTTCAGCGCCGCGACGCAGGCCTTGATGACGAAGGCCAGCATGGTCAGCTTGGCTGCATCCTTGTTCTTCGCATTGGCGGCGTTGGTGTCGACGCGGAACGCTTCGAGGTCGGTGACGTCCGCTTCGTCGAACTGCGTGACGTGCGGGATCATGACCCAGTTGCGGTGCAGGTTCGGACCCGAGATTTTCTTGATGCGCGACAGCGGCAGCAGTTCGGTGGCGCCGAACTTGGCAAAGTCCAGCGACGGCCATGGCAGCAGATCCAGGCCGACGCCCGAACCGCCCTTGGCTGCGGCAACCGGTGCATTTGGCGCGGCCACCGCGCCCGACATCACGCCCTTGACGAAGTTCTGCACGTCTTCCTGGGTAATGCGGCCTTTCGGACCGGAACCGCCGACGCGCGCCAGTTCCACGCCCAGTTCGCGCGCGAACTTGCGGATCGATGGCGAGGCGTGCGCCAGCTTGCCATTCGCTGCAGATGCGGCAGGGGCGGCGGCTGGAGCAGCGGCAGGCGCAGGCGCCGAAGCGGCAGCAGCGGCTGGCGCGGCGGCGGCTTGTGCCGGTGCAGGAGCGGCTGCAGCAGGAGCAGCAGCGGCAGCGCCACCGGCCGCTTCCACCACCAGTACCAGACTACCCTTGGCAACCTTGTCGCCTACCTTGACTTTCAATTCTTTCACGACACCGGCGTGGCTCGATGGAATTTCCATGCTGGCCTTGTCCGATTCAACCGTCAGCAGCGACTGGTCAACGGCGATGGTGTCGCCAACCTTGA
This sequence comes from Janthinobacterium sp. 1L-D-8-B-C4, assembly GCF_057291295.1. Lineage (NCBI taxonomy): Bacteria > Pseudomonadati > Pseudomonadota > Betaproteobacteria > Burkholderiales > Oxalobacteraceae > Janthinobacterium > Janthinobacterium sp. 1L-D-8-B-C4. The sequence continues at coordinate 270,024 of NZ_JBXAVX010000007.1, read as the reverse complement.
CCATCAACTCAATGACTTCGACTTCCTTGAAGTCGCCGATATCGGGCACGGTCACTTCGACCAGACCGCCGGCGGCGGCTGGTGCAGGAGCGACGGCAGCTGGCGCAGCAGCGGCAGGGGCAGGGGCAGCTTCGGCAGCCGGTGCAGGCGCGGCAGCAGCAGGTGCCGGCGCGGACGCGGACGCGGACGCATCATCGGCCACTTCCAGCAGCAGTACCAGCGAACCTTCGGCGATCTTGTCGCCGACATTGACCTTCAATTCCTTGACGACACCGGCGTGGCTCGATGGAATTTCCATGCTGGCCTTGTCGGACTCGACCGTGATCAGGGACTGGTCAACCTTGACCGTGTCACCTGGCTTGACCATCAGTTCGATAATCTCGACTTCCTTGAAATCGCCGATATCCGGGACTTTGACTTCCACAATGCTCATAGCTTGCTCCGTTATTTTATTTGTCAGATGGACCCGTACACATGCCAGGGCGGCGCTTTCGCACCGCCCTGGCTGACCGGGTCCGCAACGATTACTGGGTCACCGGATTCGGTTTGTTGGCGTCGATCCCATACTTGGCGATCGCCTGCTCCACTACCGACACGTCGATCTTGCCTTCGTCAGCCAGCGATTTGAGCGCAGCCACGGTGACATAATAACGGTTCACTTCGAAGAACTCGCGCAGCTTGGCGCGGCTGTCCGAGCGGCCAAAACCATCGGTACCGAGCACTTTGTAGGTGCGGTCCTTCGGCATGAAGGCGCGGATCTGTTCTGCAAAGGCGCGCATGTAGTCGGTGGTGGCGACGATCGGGCCGTCGGTATCTTTCAACAGCGACGTCACGTACGGCACGCGCTGCTCTTTCGACGGGTTGACCATGTTCCAGCGCTCGGCATCCTGGCCATCGCGGGCCACCAGCGTCAGCGACGGTGCCGACCACACATCGGCCGCCACGCCCCAGTCGTTCTGGAGCAATTCGGCGGCGAAGATCGATTCGCGCAGGATGGTGCCGCAACCGATCAGCTGCACGCGCAGCTTGGCGTCCGCCGCGCCTTCCTGCAGCTTGTACATGCCTTTCAGGATGCCTTCTTCCTGTCCTGGCTTCAGGCCTGGCTGGGCGTAGTTCTCGTTCATGATCGTGATGTAGTAGAACACATCTTCCTGGTTGGCGATCATGCGGCGCAGGCCGTCCTGGATGATGACGGCGACTTCATGGCTGAAGGTCGGATCATACGGCATGCAGGTCGGGATGGTGGCGGCAAAAATATGGCTGTGGCCATCTTCGTGCTGCAGGCCTTCGCCGTTCAGGGTGGTGCGGCCGGCGGTGCCGCCCATCAGGAAGCCACGGGCGCGCATGTCGGCCGATGCCCACACCTGGTCGCCGATGCGCTGGAAGCCGAACATCGAGTAGAAGGTGTAGAACGGAATCATGATGCGGTCGTTGGTCGAGTACGACGTCGCCGCGGCGATCCACGAGCTCATGCCGCCCGCTTCGTTGATGCCCTCTTGCAGGATCTGGCCGGCCTTGTCTTCGCGGTAGTACATCACCTGGTCCTTGTCGACCGGCTCGTACAGCTGGCCTTTCGGATTGTAGATGCCGATCTGGCGGAACAGGCCTTCCATGCCGAAGGTACGCGATTCATCGACCAGGATAGGCACCACGCGCTGGCCCAGAGTCGGGTCTTTCAGCAGGGTGGAAATGACGCGCACGAAGGCTTGCGTGGTCGAGATTTCACGGCCTTCAGGGGTCGCGTCGAGCACGTTCTTGAAGGCGTCCAGCGCTGGCACCGGCAGGGTTTCTTCGGCTTGTCGGCGGCGCTGCGGCAGGTAGCCACCCAGGGCCTTGCGGCGCTCGTGCAGGTAGACCATTTCCGGCGCATCGTCGGCTGGCTTGAAGAAAGGAATATCGGCCAGTTGGTCGTCCGGGATCGGCAACGAGAAGCGGTCGCGCATTTCCTTGATGGCTTCGTCGTCCAATTTTTTGGTCTGGTGCGCCGTGTTGCGCGCTTCGCCGGACTTGCCCATGCCGTAGCCCTTGATGGTTTTTACCAGCAGGACGGTCGGCTGGCCCTTGTGTTCCTGGGCGATCTTGAATGCCGCGTAGATCTTGTGCGGATCGTGGCCGCCACGGGTCAGGCGCCAGATGTCGTCGTCGGTCATGTTGGCAACCATTTCCAGCAGCTTCGGATGCTTGCCGAAGAAGTGCTTGCGCACATAGGCGCCGTCTTTTGCCTTGTAGTTCTGGTATTCGCCGTCGACGGTTTCCATCATCACGCGCTGCAGGATGCCTTCCTTGTCCTGCGCCAGCAGGGCGTCCCAGCCCGGACCCCAGATGACCTTGACGACGTTCCAGCCGGCGCCACGGAATTCGCCTTCCAGTTCCTGGATGATCTTGGTGTTGCCGCGTACCGGACCGTCCAGGCGCTGCAGGTTGCAGTTGACCACGATGACCAGGTTGTCGAGCATGTCGCGTGCGGCCAGGCCGATCGCGCCCAGGGATTCCGGCTCGTCCATTTCGCCGTCGCCGCAGAAAGCCCACACCTTGCGGTTGTCGGTCTTGGCAATGCCGCGTGCGTGCAGGTATTTCAGGAAGCGCGCCTGGTAGATCGCCATGTGCGGGCCCAGGCCCATCGACACGGTCGGGAACTGCCAGAAGTCAGGCATCAGTTTCGGATGCGGATACGAGGACAGGCCCTTGCCGTCGACTTCCTTGCGGAAGTTCAGCATCTGCTCTTCGGAGAGGCGGCCTTCGAGGAAGGCGCGTGCGTAGACGCCCGGCGAAGAGTGGCCCTGGATGTACAGCAGGTCGCCGCCGTGGTCGGCCGTTGGCGCGTGCCAGAAGTGGTTGAAGCCGATACCCAGCATGTTCGCCAGCGAAGCGAACGACGACAGGTGGCCGCCCAAGTCGCCGTCGGCGCGGTTGGCCTTGACCACCATGGCCATGGCGTTCCAGCGCATCCACGAACGCAGGCGCTCTTCGTATTCGAGGTTGCCAGGGCAGTGTGCTTCTTGTTTGGTGGGGATGGTGTTGACGTAGGCGGTGGTGCTGGAGAAAGGAATCTGGGCGCCGCGGCGGCGGGCCAGGTCGACCAGGCGTTCCATCAGGTAATGCGCGCGTTCCGGACCTTCATTTTCCAGTACGGCTTCGAGCGCATCCAGCCACTCCTTGGTTTCCTGCATATCCGGGTCGGCGCCGATCTGTGTCGTTACCTGGTTCAGTTGATCTGACATCTGTTGAGTCTCCTTTTGTGAGCGCCCCACGCCGATTTTCCGGATCGCTGTCGGACGGTATTTCGCTGATTATTTACTATTAAGGTCGATAAGTGTGGGGATTCTAACAGTGTATTTTGTATTTTTCAAATTACGATATAGTATTTCATATTGTGAAATTTCCCTCGTAGAATATGCTGCAGTGCCGCAAATTCTGACCAGAAATTAGCGTGATCAAAGTACCAAAGGTGACACCAAAAACTCGCAGGCCCTGCGCTCCCTTGCACACCCTTGCTCCAACAGCACACCAGCAAAACGCATTAACGCCCCAGTCGCCCGCCCAGGCGCTCCGGGCCAAGCGGGCCTGAAAAATGTCGAGGGCAAGGCGCAGCGACGCAGACAGTACGCCAGTACGGCAAGGAAGCTGCAACGCCGCCATCGGCATTTTCTCGGGCCCGCGTCTCCGGCCCGCCGCTTTTACGCCTTGCGCTTTCAAACGGCTGGCACAGCAACCTGGCGGCACCAAAACCGCCCCTTTGCGCCGCCCGGCTTTATAATCTGGTTTTCCCTGCCACAGCTCTCAGCCACCACTATGCCAGCACAACTGATCGACGGAACCGCCCTCTCCCAAAAACTGCGCAGCGAAATCGCCACCCGCGCCGCCGCCCTCACCGCCAAAGGCACCCAGCCCGGCCTGGCCGTGATCCTGGTCGGCGAAGATCCGGCCAGCCAGGTGTATGTGCGCAACAAGGTCAAGGCCTGCGGCGACGTCGGTTTTCATTCGGTGCTGGAAAAGTATGAGGCGGACCTGTCGGAAGCAGATTTGCTGGCACGCATCGCCAGCCTGAACGCCGACCCGGCCATCCACGGTATCCTGGTGCAGATGCCGCTGCCAAAACATATCAACCCGCACAAGGTGATCGAAGCGATCGCCACCACCAAAGATGTCGACGGCTACTCGGTGCTGAGCGCGGGCGAACTGCTGACCGGCCTGCCAGGTTTCCGCCCATGCACGCCGTACGGCTGCATGAAGCTGATTGAAAGCACCGGCGTCGATTTGCGCGGCAAGCACGCGGTCGTGATTGGCCGCAGCAACACGGTCGGCAAGCCGATGGCGCTGCTGCTCTTGCAAGCGAACGCTACCGTCACCATCTGTCATAGTGCAACACCGGACCTGGGCCACCACACGCGCAACGCCGACATCGTCGTCGCCGCCGTCGGCCGCCGCAATACCCTGACGGCCGACATGGTCCGCCCGGGCGCCATCGTGATCGACGTGGGCATGAACCGCGACGACAACGGCAAGCTGTGCGGCGACGTGGACTTTGCCGGTGTGCGAGAGATCGCTTCGCATATCACGCCGGTACCTGGCGGCGTCGGTCCGATGACGATCACGATGCTGCTGATGAATACCGTGGAAGCTGCCGAGCGCATCTAAGACGCGCATAAGAATCACCGGGGCGGCATGACCGCCCTTTTTATTGAATATGGAGCTGCCTGATGACGACCAATCCTTTGCTTGATTTTTCCGGCCTGCCACGCTTCGACGCGATCACGCACGAGCATGTCACGCCTGCCATCGACACCCTGTTGGCCCAGGCGCGCGCCACCGTGGCGCAGCTCGAAGCACCGGCCGATGAAGTCAGCTGGGACAACTTCGTCACGCCGCTGGACCAGATCGGCGAGACCCTGGGCCGCGCCTGGAGCATCGTCAACCACCTCAACAGCGTGGTCGACACGCCCGAACTGCGCGCCGCCTACAACGCGAACCAGCCCAAGGTGACGGAGTTCTGGACCGAGCTGGGCCAGAATGAAATTCTGTTCGGCAAATACAAGCAGTTGCAGGCCAGCGCTGCCTTTGCCAGCCTGTCGCCGGCGCGCCGCCGCATCGTCGACAACGCCGTACGCGACTTCCGCCTCGGTGGCGCCGAACTGCCCGACGACAAGAAAGAGCGATTCGGCGCGATCCAGGAAGAACACGCGGCTGTTTCCACGCGCTTTTCCGAAAACGTGCTTGACGCCACCAATGACTACAAGCTGCTGGTCGAGAACGAAGCTGACCTGGCCGGCCTGCCCGACGACGTGAAGGCTGCCGCGCGCGCCGCCGCCGAAAAAGCCGGCAAGCAGGGCTTTGAGTTCTCGCTCCATTTCCCGTCGTACTTCCCTATCCTGCAATTCGCCGACAAGCGCGAACTGCGCGAAACCATCTACCGCGCCAACGCCACCAAGGCATCGGACCAGGGCACTGTCTTCAGCAAGAAGGAAGACTGGGACAATACGCAAAACATCGTCACCCTGTTGAAGCTGCGCGACGAAGAAGCCAAGCTGCTGGGCTACGCCAATTTCGCCGAAGTGTCACTGGTGTCGAAAATGGCGACCTCGCCCGACCAGGTGATCACCTTCCTGGAAGACCTGGCCCGCCGCGCCCGTCCGTACGCCGAGAAAGACCTGGCGGAACTGAAACAGTATGCACAGGAAGAGCTGGGCATAGCCGACCTGCAAGCCTGGGACGTGCCGTATGCGTCCGAAAAGCTGCAGGAGCGCCGCTATGCGTTCTCGGCGCAGGAAGTGAAACAGTATTTCCCCGAACCCAAGGTGATCGACGGCCTGTTCCGTCAGATCCAGAATCTGTTTGCGGTCGAGATCAAGATTGACACCGCATCGGTATGGCACAAGGATGTGCGTTTCTACCGCATCGAACGCGATGGCAAGCTGGTCGGCCAGTTCTACCTGGACCTGTATGCGCGCGCCGGCAAAAGCGGCGGCGCCTGGATGGACGACGCACGCGGCCGCCGCGCCGACGCCAACCACGTGCAAACGCCGATCGCCTACCTGACCTGCAATTTCACGGAACCGGCGGTGGTCGATGGCCAGGCCCAGCCGGCGCTGTTTACCCACGATGAAGTGATCACCCTGTTCCACGAATTCGGCCACGGCCTGCACCATATGCTGACCGCCGTCGATGAACTGGGCGTGTCGGGTATCGCCGGCGTCGAATGGGATGCCGTGGAACTGCCGTCGCAATTCATGGAAAACTTCTGCTGGGAATGGGAAGTGCTGGAACATATGACGGCGCATGCCGTCACCGGCGAGCCGCTGCCGCGCGCGCTGTACGACAAGATGCTGGCGGCAAAGAACTTCCAGTCCGGCCTGCAGACCCTGCGCCAGGTCGAGTTCTCGCTGCTCGACATGCACTTGCACTATGACTACGACCCCGCCAGCGGCCAGAGCGTGCAGCAACTGATCGACGGCGTACGCGCCAAGTTCGCGCTGATCGTGCCGCCATCGTTCAACCGCTTCCAGAACTCGTTCGGCCATATCTTTGCCGGCGGCTACGCGGCCGGCTACTACAGTTACAAATGGGCCGAAGTACTGTCCGCCGACGCCTATGCGGCGTTCGAGGAAGCCAAGGCGCTTGGGCCAGATGCGAGCACCGAAACCGGCAAGCGCTATCTGCAAGAGATTCTGTCGGTCGGCGGTTCGCGCCCGGCGCTGGAATCGTTTACCGCCTTCCGCGGCCGCGAGCCATCGATCGATGCCCTGCTGCGCCACAGCGGCATGGCGGCCTGAAGGGTGACATGACGCGCGTCGACTTTCATACCAACGTGCCGGACAAGCTGGCCTACGCCTGCCGCCTGGCGCGCAAGGCCTATCTGGCCGGCAACCAGATCGTGGTGCTGGCAGCGGACGCTGCCCAGCTCGACGCGCTGAACGCGGCCATGTGGACCCTCTCGCCAACCGACTTCGTGCCGCACGTGTTGGCCGGCGACCCGCTGGCCGCGCAGACCCCCATCGTGCTGACCGACCGCGAAGACGTGGCGCTGCCGCACCACGATATTCTGGTCAACCTGTCGCAGGTGCCGCCCGCCAGCTACGCGCAGTTCCAGCGCGTGTTTGAAATCGTCTCGATGGATGAACAGGACGCCCAGGCCGGCCGTCAGCGCTTCATGCACTATCGCAAGCAAAACCTGCAGCCGACTCATTTCGTGGCGGGCAAGGCATGAGTGAAAACATGAACCAGCAACCATTCGACCAGAGCATCCCGCTGCTGACGGAAGTACTGTCGGGGCCAGAGGCCCTGCATGAAACAACGGCCGAGCCGGAAGAGCCGCCGACCATCGGCACCGTCGACATTATCGACGTGGCCGACATCGCACAGATTGAGACTGACCCTGTTCCCGCGATTGCCCAGCCCGACTGGGACGCCATCGAAGAACGCCTGACCCAGCGCATCCTGCACCAGGTGCAGGGCAAGATCGACCACCTGCTGGAAGAGCGCATCGCCCACGTACTGCAAACGGCGCTGCAAAACGCCCTGATCGGCATGCGCGGCGCCCTGCGCGAAGACTTGCAGCAGTCGCTGGAACAGATCGTGGCCAATGCGGTCAGTCATGAGCTGGGGCATTTGCATCCGCCGCGATAAGACACCTGTCAAAACCTGCTGCGCATCGCTAAGGTTTTGTCAGGTGTTGTAACTTTCATTGCATTTTGAATCCGGCCTCTCCTACACCCATCTCCTTCCCAACGCCATTCTTTGGTGCGCTTACACCAGCGAAATCGGTGCATCGCGCCTCACTTTGGTGATTGTCGCGACAAAATGCGAAAAGGCGCATTTGCGGCTTTGCGTGGCCTGATTTTTATTGTACCGTTCTCCACACGCACCGCCGCACGTAGCGGTTTTCACGAGACGCCGCCTTACCTATTCATTGGAGAATTTCATGCTGCTCAAGACCACCACCGTTTCCCTCGCCATCGCGTTCGCCTTTGCCGGCACTGCGGGGGCGCAGGAAATCATCAAGATAGGCCACGTCGCTCCGGTCTCGGGCACCAGCGCCCACTTGGGCAAGGACAATGAAAACGCGGCCAAGATGGCGATCGATGACCTGAACGCCAAGGGCTTCAAGATCGATGGCAAGGCCGTGAAATTCGTGCTGGTGGGCGAGGATGACGCGGGCGATCCGAAACAGGGCACGGCCGTGGCGCAAAAGCTGGTCGACGCCAAGGTCAATGGCGTGATCGGCCACCTCAATTCCGGCACCACGATTCCCGCTTCGCGGATTTACTTCAATGCCGGCATTCCGCAGATTTCGCCGGCTGCCACCAACCCGACCTACACCCAGCAGAAATTCAATACGGCCTTCCGCGTGGTGGCCAATGACAATAAATTGGGCGGTACTTTGGGCGCCTATGCTGTTGGCAAGCTGCAAGCGAAAAAGATCGCCGTGATCGACGACCGCACGGCCTACGGCCAGGGCGTGGCGGAGCAGTTCGTCAAGGGTGCGAAAAAAGCGCTGCCGGGCGTGCAGATCGTTGGCAAGGAATTTACAAATGCGAATGCAACCGACTTCAACGCGATTCTGACCAGCATCAAGTCGAAAAATCCGGACCTGGTCTTCTTTGGCGGCATGGATTCGGTGGGCGGCCCGATGCTGCGCCAGATGAAGGCGCTGGGCATCAAGGCCAAGTTCATGGGCGGCGACGGCCTGTGCACGGAGCCGCTGGGCAAGCTGGCCGGCGACGCCATCGGCGAAAACCTGGTCACCTGCGCGGAAGCGGGCGGCGTGACGGGCGAGCAGCAGAAAGGCATGGACGATTTCCGCGCCCGCTACAAGCAGAAATACAATATGGAAGTGCAGCTGTACGCACCGTATGTGTACGACGCCGTGATGACCATGGCCACCGCCATGGCCGACGCCAAATCGTCGAAGCCTTCGGTCTACCTGCCGTTCCTGGCAAAAGTCAAATACCAGGGCGTGACCGGTCCGATCGCGTTTGACGCGAATGGCGACATCAAGGACGGCGCGCTGACCCTGTTCACCTACCGTGACGGCAAGAAGACCAAGATGGAAGTCATCAAGTAATCAGCCAGCCGTATAGAACTGCAAGCCCTCCACCAGTGCATCGAAGACCGCGCGGCAACCCAGGCTGGCGCGCAGGTCTTCATGCATGGTGATCCAGGTTTCCATCGGTATTGAAAATGCCTGCGGCAGTACCCGCTGCAGATCGGGATGGCGCGCCGCCAGCAACGCCTGGCAGCCGCCGATGCCAGCGCCGGCGCGTATCAGGGCCATCTGCGCCAGGTCGCTGTCGCAGCACAGCGCAAAACGGTCGCGTGAATACGCCTGCCAGGCGCCGCCGATGCTGCGCACCATCGGACCGGGCACGTCGTAGCCGATCAGCGCATGGCTGGCCAGGTCCGCCACCTCCACCGGTTCGCCATGGCGTGCCAGATAGTCGCGGTGAGCAAACAGGCCTACTTCGATCACCCCCACCTTGCGCATCACCAGCCGCTCTTGCTGCGGCGGCACCATGCGCACCGCGATATCAGCTTCACGCCGCAGCAGGTCCTGCACCTGGTTGCTGAGTACCAGTTCCACCACCAGCGCCGGATGGCGCTCGCGCAGGCGTGCCAATATCGGCGGCAGCACTTCCACGCCCACCACTTCGCTGGCAGAGATGCGCACTACGCCGGCCACGCCAGGCCCTTCGCTGCCAGCCGCGCGCGCCATCAGCGCGGCCGTCTGCGCCATCGCCTGTGCATGCGGCTGCAGGGCCAGCGCGATATCGGTAGCCAGCAAGCCCTGCTGCGAGCGAGTAAACAGCGCCACGCCCAGTTCCTTTTCCAGCGCGGCGATATGCCGGCCGACAGTGGGCTGCGTGATGCCCAGGGCGCGCGCGGCGGCAGACAGCGAGCCGTGGGTCAGCACGGCCAGCAGCGAACGGTAGTATTCCCATGCGATCGGTTTGGTCATGCATGAATGTATAGCTGATAGGTGATGTTCGTCAATTCCCAACTAGCCAGTCAACGCCGATACTGGGTCCATCAACCACAGGGAGAACAGCATGATGAATAACACGGCATTGGTACTGGGCGCCACGGGTGGCATCGGCGGGGAAATGGTGCGCCAGCTGCTGGCGGCGGGCTGGCAGGTGCGCGCCATGACGCGCGGCGAACTGCCATCGCCACGCAACGACGGCGTCACATGGCTGCGCGGCGACGCCATGCTGCGCGCCGATGTGCTGGCGGCCAGCGCAGGCTGTGGCGTGATCGTGCACGCCGTCAATCCGCCCGGCTACCGCGACTGGGACAAGCTGGTGCTGCCGATGCTGGACAACACCATCGCCGCAGCGCAGCAGCAAGGCGCGACCATCGTGCTGCCCGGCACGGTCTACAACTATGGCGCCGACGCCTTTCCCATATTGAAGGAGGACGCGCCGCAGCTGCCGGCCACGCGCAAGGGCGCGATCCGGGTCGAACTGGAAGCGCGGCTGGAACGTGCTTCAGGGGGCGGCGCGCGGGTGCTGATCGTACGGGCCGGCGACTTCTTTGGTCCCGGCGCTGGCAACAGCTGGTTTGCGCAGGGCCTGGTCAAGCCGGGCCAGCCGGTGCGCGCAATCGCCTATCCGGGCAAGGAAGGCATCGGGCATCAATGGTCGTATTTGCCAGACGTGGCGCGCACCATGGTCGCACTGCTGGCACTGCGCGAACGCCTGCCACCCTTTGCGCGTTTTCACCTGGCGGGGCACTGGGATCACGATGGACGGCAGATGACGGACGCGATAGCGCGCGTGGTAGAGCAGGCCACGGGCCGCACGCCGCGCGTGACAGCGTTTCCGTGGTGGCTGATGGCATTGGCCGCGCCGTTCGTGGCGACCTTGCGCGAGCTGCGTGAAATGCGTTATTTGTGGCAGACGCCGGTGCGCATGGAAAACGCAAAGCTGTTGGCCGTGCTGGGGCAGGAGCCGCATACGCCGCTGGAGCTGGCGGTGAGGGCCACGTTAAAGGGGATGGGCAACCTGTAAAAAAAACGCGCCGGGGATGCCGGCGCGCTGATTGTCGTGCTGGGTTTGAGGGCACAGATTATTTCTGTGCCAGCACCCATTTCACCAGGGTGCGTGCTTCCGCTTCGCTCACCTGCGGGTTCGCTGGCATCGGGATCGCGCCCCAGGTACCGGAGCCGCCCTTCATGACTTTTGCCACCAGCTTGTTTTCCGCGTCTTTCTGACCGGCGTACTTGGCGGCCACGTCCTTGTACGCAGGGCCGACCAGCTTGCTGCCAACCGCGTGGCAAGCCATGCAATTCTTTGCTTTCGCCAGGTCAGGATTGGCCAGCGCCACTTGCGAGGTCAACGCCGACACAGCCAACACACCTACCAACATCATGGAACGTTTCATTGTCTTTTCTCCAGAGTAACTTCCTGCCGGCATTCTACCGTGTTTCAGCAGGTTCACCACGAGCCCAGATCAAGCGATTCAAATAGTAAAACGCTTGGGGTAAGGCTATTTTGCCCCAAGCGCGCGCCAATTCCCATGTTGTTTGTAAGGCGATGTAACCCGCCGCAATGCCGCCCCTGAAAGCGGCGCGGCCGGTGCTGCATTTTTACAACGATCAGCGCTTTTTCAGCTGCGACAAGTCGCGCACGGCGCCACGGTCGGCCGAGGTGGTCAGGGCCGCGTAGGCCTGCAGCGCCTGCGATACATAACGCTCGCGGTTGACCGGCAGCCAGGCCGCTTCGCCCTTCGCTTCCATGGCGGCGCGGCGCGCGGCCAGTTCGGCCGGCGTGACGCGCAGGTTGATGGTGCGCTCCGGGATATCGATATCGATGAAGTCGCCCTCTTCCACCAGGCCGATGGCGCCGCCTTCGGCCGCTTCCGGCGAGGCGTGGCCGATCACCAGGCCCGAGGAACCGCCCGAGAAGCGGCCATCGGTGAACAGCGCGCAGGCCTTGCCCAAGCCTTTTGACTTGATATACGAGGTCGGGTACAGCATTTCCTGCATGCCGGGGCCGCCTTTCGGGCCTTCGTAGCGGATGATGACGACGTCGCCTTCATGCACGGTGTCTTCCAGGATGGCAGCGACGGCCGAATCCTGGCTTTCGAATACGCGCGCCTTGCCGGAAAATTTGAGAATGCTTTCATCGACGCCGGCCGTCTTGACGATGCAGCCCTTCTCGGCCAGGTTACCGTACAACACGGCCAGGCCGCCGTCCTGCGAATAGGCGTGCGCCTTGTCGCGGATGCAGCCGGTGGCGCGGTCGGTGTCGACGCTGGCGAAACGTTCCGATTGCGAAAACGCCGTCTGCGTCGGCACGCCGCCGGGCGCGGCGCGGAACAGCTGGTGCACGGCCGGATCGTCGGTGCACTTGATGTCGTTTTGCGCGATGGCATCGGCCATGGTCGGCGCGTGGATGGTCGGCAAGGTGGTGTTGAGCAAACCGGCGCGCGCCAGCTCACCCAAAATGCCGACGATGCCGCCGGCGCGGTGCACGTCTTCGATATGGTATTTGTCGGTCATCGGCGCAACCTTGCACAGGCATGGCACCTTGCGCGAAATGCGGTCGATGTCGGCCATGGTAAATTCCACTTCCGCTTCGTGGGCGGCGGCCAAGAGGTGCAGCACGGTATTGGTCGAGCCGCCCATCGAGACGTCGAGCGCCATGGCGTTTTCAAACGCGGCCTTGGTGGCGATCGAGCGCGGCAGCACCGAATAATCGTCCTGCTCGTAGTGGCGCTTGGCCAGTTCAACGATCAAACGGCCGGCGCGCAGGAACAGCTGCTGGCGGTCCGAGTGAGTCGCCAGGATGGTGCCGTTGCCGGGCAGGGCCAGGCCCAGCGCTTCGGTCAAACAGTTCATCGAGTTGGCGGTAAACATGCCGGAACAGGAACCGCAGGTCGGACAGGCCGAGCGTTCGATTTCGGCCACGTCGGCATCGGACACGCTGCTGTCGCCGGCCTTGATCATGGCGTCGACCAGGTCGAGCTTGATGATCTTCTGCGCACCATTGACCACCTTGATCACCTTGCCCGCTTCCATCGGCCCGCCGGAAATGAACACCACCGGGATATTGATGCGCATGGCGGCCATCAGCATGCCCGGCGTGATCTTGTCGCAGTTCGAGATGCAGACCATGGCGTCGGCGCAATGGGCATTGACCATGTATTCGACCGAGTCGGCGATCAGGTCGCGCGACGGCAAGGAATACAGCATGCCGCCGTGGCCCATGGCGATGCCGTCATCGACGGCGATGGTGTTGAATTCCTTGGCCACGCCGCCGGCCGCTTCGATCTCGCGCGCCACCATCTGGCCCAGGTCCTTCAGGTGCACATGGCCGGGCACGAACTGGGTAAACGAATTGACGACCGCCACGATCGGCTTGTCGAAGTCGCCGTCCTTCATGCCGGTGGCGCGCCACAGGGCGCGGGCGCCGGCCATGTTGCGGCCGTGGGTGGTGGTGCGTGAGCGGTATTGCGGCATGATGGTCTTTCAAAAGAGTTGCCTGACTGCCGGGCTTGCAGGGTCAAGACCCTGTGCGCAGTGGGGGTACGCCAGATTGCCTTGCGCACGCCTGCCTGTCAAATATATGATGCACGCATCTGTGAGTCGCAATAGATATCACAGCAATTGTTCAACATGGAAATACATATCAATCATGCCGCTTGAATTGCGCCAGCTGCGCTATTTCGTCACCGTTGCCGAGGAACTGCATTTCGGCCGCGCCGCGCTGCGCCTGCACATGACGCAGCCGCCACTATCGCAAACCATCATGGCGCTCGAAGAACTGCTGGGCGCGCCGCTGTTTGTGCGCACCCGGCGCGAAGTGCAGCTGACGCCGGCCGGCACCGCCCTGCTGCCCGAAGCGCGGCGCCTGCTGGCCCAGGCGCAGGAACTGCCGACGCTGGTGCAGCGCGCAGCGCAAGGCGAGGCGGGCCGCTTGAGCCTGGCGTTTGTGTCGTCAGCCGACTACAGCGTGCTGCCGCCGCTGCTGCGCGCCTATCAAACGGCCTACCCGCAGGTGCAGATCCAGCTGCAGGAGGCGACCTCGGACTTGCAACTGGAAGAACTGCTGGCGGGCCGGGTCGACGCCGGCCTGCTGATCCCGCCCTTGCCCGACAAGGCAAAACTGGCGCTCGACTACCTGCCGGTGCTGGCCGAGCCCCTGGTGCTGGCGGCGCCGGCCGGCTTGGTCATCCTGGACACGCCCGGCCCCGTGCGACTGCAGGACGTGCCGGCGCTGCCTTTGATCATTTTCCCGCGCGCGATATCGCCGGCGCTGCACGACGCCATCCTGGGCGTCTTTCGCGCCGCCGGCGTGACGCCCTTGATCGGCCAGCAGGCGATCCAGATGCAAACCATCGTCAGCCTGGTCTCGGCTGGCATGGGCATCGCGCTTGTGCCACAATCGGTATCGAATCTGATGCGCCCCGGCGTAGAATACAGGCCGCTGCAAGACCCTACCCCTCTGGTGGAAACGGGGCTTGCCTGGCGCCGCGACAATACCTCGCCCGTGCTGCAGGGTTTTCTGACCCTGCTGCGCGGCACCCTGCCTGATTTTTAGAAGGAATACCGATGCTGATCCACCCGATGCCCAACCCGATCGCCATCCAGATCGGCCCGCTGGCCGTACACTGGTATGGCCTGATGTATGTGCTGGCCTTTGCCCTGTTCATTGCGCTGGGCCGCGTACGCATCAAACAGCCGCATATCGCCGCACTGGACTGGAAGAAGGAGGACCTCGACGACATGCTGTTCTATGGCATGCTGGGGGTGGTGATCGGCGGACGCCTGGGCGAAGTGCTGTTCTACCGCCCCGAGTACTTTTTCCACAATCCGCTGGAAATCTTCATGGTCTGGCATGGCGGCATGTCCTTCCACGGGGGATTTTTGGGCGTGATCCTGGCCATGTACCTGTGGGGCCGCAAGGCGGGCCGCAACCTGTTCGACGTGCTGGACTTTATCGCGCCGCTGGTGCCGCTGGGCTACGCCGCCGGCCGCTTGGGCAACTTCATCAATGCCGAACTGCCGGGCCGCATCGCCCCGGAAAGCCTGCCGTGGGCCATGCAGTGGCCGGGCATTCCCTACCCCGTGCACCCGTCGCCGATCTACCAGATGCTGGTCGACGGCATTCTGGTGTTCATCATCCTGTGGCTGTTTGCGCGCAAGCCACATCCGCGGGTGGCGGTCGGCGCCATGTTCACCCTGTTGTATGGCTGCGCGCGCTTCTTTACCGAATACTTCCGCACGCCGGACTGGGAAGTCGTGTGGTTCGGCGTGCCGATCACCTCGGGCCAGATGCTGTCGCTGCCGATGATCGTCGGCGCGATTGCCTTGCTGGTCTGGTCCTACAAGAGCCGCATCATGGCCACTCCACCGACCAGGGCGCGCATCGCCGACGCTTGATCTCCGCCGTCCTTCTTCCCTTGTGAATCTTTGCACCACCCGGCGCGGCGCGCCGGCGTGGTCGCGTCCCGGCCGACCAGCGCAGCTGCGACAGCCAATACTGAAATTATTTTTTACAAAATGAATAAAATCGAAATTTCTTTCTATTTTTGGGATTCGATTCTATAATTTATCCATTAAAGAGAGCGCCAGCATGGCGCCAGCCATGGCTTGCCCACAGCCCATACAAGAGAGCACAAGAGATGGCACAACCCGCCGCGATCGACCAGTTAATGCAGCAAATCGTCGATGAGTACGACAGCCTGTCGCGCCAGTTGAAACTGATCGCCAAGCATATCGAACAAAATCGCGCCAGCCTGATGCTTGAGCGCATCAGCGACATCGCCGCTGCCTGCGACGTGCAGCCGTCGGCCATCGTGCGCTTCGCCCAGCGCTTCGGCTTTTCCGGCTTCAGCGAAATGCAGGACGTGTTCCGCCAAGCCTATACCGACCAGGCGCGCGCCGCGCCGAACTATCGCCAGCGCATCCGCAAACTGATTTCTTCGCGCGACAGCAAGGTGCGCACGGGGGACCTGACGCGCGAATTCATCGGCGCCAGCCGCAGCGGCCTCGATGAACTGGCAGCCGGCCTCGACGACGAGCAGCTCGAAGCGGCCGTCACCTTGCTGCAGCAGGCCGACAATATCTACGTGGTAGGCGTGCGGCGCGCATTTCCCGTCGCGTCGTATATCGCCTACGCGCTGCAGCACACCAGCAAGCGCGTGCACCTGGTGACGGGCCTCGGTGGCGGCCACCGCGACCAGATGCGCAGCGTGCGCGAAGGCGACGTGGCCATTGCCATCAGCTTCGCGCCGTATGGCAAGGAAACCTTGGAATGCGCGCGCATGGCGCATGACAATGGCGCAAAAACGCTGGTGATTACCGACAGCAAACTGGCGCCGCTGGCGCGCAGCGCCGACGCCCTCTTGACGGTGACCGAAGGCAGCGCGTTTGCCTTCCGCTCGCTGACCGGCACCATCTGCCTTTGCCAGGCGCTGTTCATCGCGCTGGCCTACCGCATGGAAATCGATATTGAGGAAGTCGGCACGCAGGCGCCTGATTAATCGGTCAGCCGCGCGTTGATCGCTTTCCACTGCGCCGGCGTGACCGGCGTGATCGACAGGCGGCTACCGCGTTTCAGCAACAGCATGTCTTCCAGCACCGGCATCTGGCGCAGTTCGGACAACGGCAGCAGCGCCGTCTTTTTCAGCCCGCGCACATCGACGCTGACCCAGCGCGGCTGTTCCTGGGTAGCTTTCGGATCAAAATAATGGCTGTTTTTGTCGAACTGGCTGTGGTCCGGGTAGGCCGTGCTGGCCACTTCGGCCACCCCCACCACGCCCGGCTGCGGGCAACTGGAGTGATAAAACAGCACGCCGTCGCCTTCACGCATGCCGTCACGCATGAAATTGCGCGCCTGGTAGTTGCGCACGCCAAACCAGGGCATGGTGTGCTGCGGCGCTGCCATCAGGTCATCGATGCTCACTTCGGTGGGTTCGGATTTCATCAACCAGTATTGCTTCATGTTTTCCCCGGATCAATGCTGCAGGCGTAAAAAAACGGTTGCGCATGCCATGCTGCAACCGTTCTTGCGTTTCTCTAGTGTTAGGCCCCGCCTGTGCCGCTATGCCGGCATCCCGAACCAAACGGTTCAAGGTGGTCACGTTAGTTCAATTTCGGGTTCGTCGAACGAGCGACGCTCACTCCCATCAAACAAAATTCGCAACCGATGCGCATAAATGGTTCAAGGAATATATGACAATCGCGAACACCGCAGGGTAGGCAGAAGTTTACTCCTTCATGTCCGCATCGCAAAGGGAATTCGTACAGAAAATGCGGCCCGGGCACTTAAGCGCTGCTTAAAATAAATTTTCCTGGGGCGTCAGCGCGCTGTCGAGCACCATGTGCATGGCCGAGATTTTCTGCTTCACTTCCAGGATGGTCAGCTCGGACAGCGGTCCTTGCGGCGACTTGACGGACAAAAATTCCGCCGCCACACCCAGCGCCGCCAGCACGGCGATGCGGTCATTGCCCTTGACCTTGCCCGCGTCGCGGATGGCTTTCATCTTGCTGTCGAGATAGATGGCCGCTTCGCGCAGCGCGCGCTCTTCGCCATCGCGGCAGACCATGCTGTACGACTGGCCCATGATATTGACATCGACACGCGGCATTACGCTTCCTTCCCGTTGTCAGCCGCATGGGCCATGGCTTCGGATGCGGCTTGCTCCAGGCCCGCCTGCACCAGTTCCGGAATTTTTTCCAGCAGCGCCTCGACCCGCTCCTGCGCCTCGCGCATGCGCTGTACGTACAGCGCGTTCTCCGCAGCAAGGGCGGCATTGTCCTTGCGCAGTTGCGCGTTTTCACGACGCAGCGCATGGGTCATCTCGGCCAGCAGGCCGATTTTGTCGGATAATTCGTTGAATTCGGAAATCATGCCGCCACTATAGGGCGCAGGTCACACGGGCGTCAATCGAATCGCGTTGCTGTCACACATAATTACATCAATGCCGTGTAGTTACCGGTAAATGGATGCTTTTTAACATCTTCGGCGATCCAGCGCTATTCCTTGTAGTCCGGTTCGATGTCCAGCGCACCATACCGGTTTTCGCAGGAACGGCGGCGTAATTCCTGCTTGCCATTTTTGCCATCGAACACCATCGTCAGGTCGCGGCAGGTAGTAAAACTGCCGGGCTTGGTTCCCGTTTCGGACGGCATCAAGCTCACGCGCAAGGGCACGCTGTTGCCCATGCCCTTGTTGCTCCATTCACGGGTCTTGCCGTCTTCCTCGTCTTTCAGGGTGCGCACGGCCGCGTTCAGCAGGTCCTTCTTTTCCTTCGCGTTCAACTTGGCCACCGTGACGTCGGACAGGAAAGGCGGATAAACGGCCGGCGGCGCATCCTTGCCCTGGATATCCCAGCGTCCACTGTTTTGCGAGCATGTGCGGCGACTCAGGTCCTGCGTCTTGCCGTCGGCGGTGATGACGAATTTCAGGTCGCGGCACATATGCGCCTTCAGGCTCTGCTCGGTCAAACCGGAATTGCTGAAGCTGTACACGGCTTTGGCACCGTCGTTCTCCCACACGTGCGCTTCCTGGTCATCGTCGTCCTTGTTCAGGTGCTTGGAAAGATCATTGATCAGGGCTTCCTTGTCCTGCGGCGACAGGCTGACCACCTTCAGTTCGTCGAGAAAAGTTTGCGCGACGGCAGCGCCGGAAAAGGCCAGGCTGGCAACGCTCAGGGAGAGGGACAGCGCATGGCGTGAAAACAGGTTTGGCATGATGTGGAAGAATTGTTGATATGCAATACTGACTATCTTAGCAAATTTGGCCGATATGCAATGTTTCCCGTGTGTACAGGAACAGCCATGCTGTCAAGGCCGTGCTAGAGTCGGATTCGCCGCTGACGCCCGGGAAGCAGGCTTGCGCCAGCGCAAACCCGCGTCACTCCGCCGCTTGCACCGATCGTGTATATATATGTTCCCCTTGAATAAGCCACTTGCCGTCCCTATAATTAGCACTCGTTAGTAGAGAGTGCTAACAAACTCTTTCGTAGCAATCCTCATGACAGATCGATGCTTGCCTGCTTTCTGGCAAGGAGTACGCGCGGTGGGCGACGCCGCAGCGCACTTCCTGCCGAACGCGGGCAAGCACGGGACGAACGAGGCTTGCTTGATTCGTTGCATGCCGTTATTGATTCCTCGATACGGCGGTCGGTCGACAGCGGGCCTGGCGCGATGCCGGGCTGGCGAGGATCGAGCAACACTTATCCATTGAACTTTAAGGAGTTTTGTATGAATCTGCGCCCATTGAACGATCGCGTCATCGTCAAACGCCTCGACCAGGAAACCAAGACTGCGTCCGGCCTCATCATTCCTGATGCAGCTGCTGAAAAACCGGATCAAGGCGAAGTCCTTGCCGTAGGCAATGGCAAGATTCTCGACGACGGCAAAGTCCGTCCTCTGGATGTCAAAGTGGGCGACCGCGTGCTGTTCGGCAAATATGCCGGCCAGACCGTCAAAGTCGATGGCCAGGAACTGATGGTCATGCGCGAAGAAGACATCATGGCGATCGTCGTTCAGTAATTCGTTTCCACGTTTTAAATAATCTATTCCGAAATTTCTGGAGAATTGAACATGGCAGCTAAAGAAGTAGTATTCGGCGACGCAGCGCGCGCCAAGATGGTCGAAGGCGTGAACATTCTCGCCAACGCAGTCAAAGTGACCCTGGGCCCGAAAGGCCGCAACGTGGTCCTGGAGCGCTCGTTCGGCGCCCCTACCGTCACCAAGGACGGCGTATCGGTTGCAAAAGAAGTCGAACTCAAAGACAAGCTCATGAACATGGGCGCGCAAATGGTCAAGGAAGTTGCTTCCCGCACCAGCGACAACGCCGGTGACGGCACCACCACCGCGACCGTGCTGGCACAAGCCATCGTGCGCGAAGGCATGAAGTTCGTTGCCGCCGGCATGAACCCGATGGACCTGAAGCGCGGTATTGACAAGGCTGTTGCCGCGACCGTGGAAGAACTGGCGAAAATTGCCCGTCCTTGCACCACCACCAAGGAAATCGCCCAGGTTGGCGCGATCTCGGCCAACTCCGACTACTCGATCGGCGAGCGCATCGCTGAAGCGATGGAAAAAGTCGGCAAAGAAGGCGTGATCACCGTGGAAGACGGCAAGTCGCTGAACGACGAGCTCGACATCGTGGAAGGCATGCAGTTCGACCGCGGCTACCTGTCGCCATACTTCGTCAACAATCAAGAAAAGCAAGTTGCGATCCTGGACAATCCATTCGTCCTGCTGTGCGACAAGAAAATCTCGAACATCCGTGACCTGCTGCCGGTACTGGAACAAGTTGCCAAAGCTGGCCGTCCACTTCTGATCATCGCAGAAGACATCGAAGGCGAAGCGCTGGCTACCCTGGTTGTGAACAACATCCGCGGCATCCTGAAAACTTGCGCAGTGAAAGCACCAGGCTTCGGCGACCGCCGCAAAGCCATGCTGGAAGACATCGCTGTCCTGACCGGCGGCCAGGTGATCGCCGAAGAAGTCGGCCTGACCTTGGAAAAAGTCACGCTCGAAGAGCTGGGCCAGGCCAAGCGTATCGAAGTGGGCAAGGAAAACACCATCGTCATCGACGGCGCCGGCGAAGCCAGCAACATCGAAGCACGCGTGAAACAAGTGCGCGTGCAGATCGAAGAAGCGACCTCGGACTACGACCGTGAAAAACTGCAAGAGCGCGTGGCCAAACTGGCCGGCGGCGTTGCCGTGATCAAGGTTGGCGCTGCCACCGAAGTCGAAATGAAAGAGAAAAAAGCCCGCGTTGAAGATGCACTGCACGCTACCCGCGCTGCCGTCGAAGAAGGCATCGTGCCAGGCGGCGGCGTAGCACTGCTGCGCGCACGCGCCAACATCACGGTCAAGGGCGACAATCCTGACCAGGATGCAGGTATCAAGATCGTGCTGCGCGCGATGGAAGAGCCACTGCGCATGATCGTGCAAAACGCCGGCGAAGAAGCTTCGGTCGTCGTGGCAGCCGTACTGGCTGGCACCGGCAACTACGGCTACAACGCTGCCAACGGCACCTATGGCGACATGGTTGAAATGGGCGTGCTGGATCCAGCCAAAGTGACCCGTTCGGCGTTGCAAAACGCCGCTTCGATCGCTTCGCTGATGCTGACAACCGACTGCATGGTCTGCGAAATCGCTGACGACAAAGCAGGCGGCGGCATGGGCGGCGGCATGGGTGGCATGGGCGGCATGGGTGGCATGGACGGCATGATGTAATGTCCTGCGGCCCGGCGCGCAGGCGACGGCGTCGCCGGGCCGCACAAGCCGCAGCATGACGGGCAGGCCAAAAGCTGTTCAGTCATCTGCGGCAACCCGAAAGAGCCATCTTCCACGGAAGGTGGCTTTTTTTCGTCTGTTCAACATGAAACTGCCCTGCTCAAGGCCGCGCCGCCAGCGCCGCGCTGACGATCTCCCATTCGCACATCCAGGCCTCGGTATGCCCGCAGCGCAGTTTGAGCAGACGTTGCATGCGAAACTGTTGTGCCATCAGCGGATAGCCGATGACCGGCTCATGATGGGCGATGCGATTGCGCAGGCTGCGCAGCGCCTCCATATCGTCGTAGATCATTTGCCGGGCGGACGCTACCGTCAGTGGTAATGGAAGGCATGGAAACACGGTATGCAGATGGGCGTTCCAGATGTGCTGGTCCTGCCCTGCGGTAAACATTTTGCACCAGAATGCAAACTTCAATTCGGCAATGACTTTACCGCTCGATCCAACCGGTTTGCCTTGCCTGGCCGACTGCAATTCGCCCTTGGCCCAGCTCGCCAACGAGCGCTCAAAACCCGTATGCCAGGGCCAGTTCGCGCCATATTTCAGTTCGAATGCATGGGCGACTGCGTTGCGCATCACAACCTCGCAGATATGCAGCGCCGAAAAAAACGCGCACGATACCAAGGCGTTCCAGATATAAATGTCCAGCGCCGTCGCGCCAGGCCCGAAGCCGGTAGCATTGATATAAGTACCCAGCCGTGCCGGAGAAATGGCAACGGTAATGGCTGCGGTTTGTTGTGGTGACAATGCCATATGAGGTCAGCTTCGAAAGCGGTGCACTTTTTTAAGAAAGGTATATAATCACCTTGTGTGTTTCGGGACTTGTTGGCGCAAGCCTCCCCCCGGGAACAAGAGAGTCAGAATGGCCCACTTCGGTGGGCCATTCGCGTTTCTGGACTTGCCGCCAGCTGGTTGAAGCAGTCCTTTGCCGAGCGTACTCCATGTATTCTCCCTGCTGTTGGGGATACTCAAGAGAGCGCAACGGCGATTGCCCGCGCCCGCATTTTGCTTTAGCATGGCCGCCATCATCCACCTCCTGCACGCCACCATGCCGCCACGCGCCTCGTCTTCCAAAACCGCCATTACCGCCGGCATCCTGGCCGGCCTGCTGGCCGCCGCACTGGGCGCTTATTATGTGTACCAGCCGCCGTCGACAGGCCCGGCATCACAGGACGCCCCCGCCGCACAGCAAGATGACAAGGCGGTCAATGCACTGCTGGCGCTGCCGGAAATCCGTGCCTGGTCGGCGCATATCGAAAAGGCCTCGGGCGGACGTTCGCATGGCGCCGTGATGGAAACGACGCCCGAACAGCGCCTGGTCGATGGCCAGGCCTATTTTCAACTGAGTTTTTTTGAGAACGGCCCGGATGCGGCGCACCGCTGGGAAAGCTTTCTGGTCACGCCCGACGGCAAGCGCATCCTGGTGGAGGATGATGTCGAAGGCGAGTTGCTGAGCCTGGAGCGCTGGCGCAAGGAAAAAGCTCCCATGAAACGCGTGCCAAATTAAAACTTGGCCGGCAGCGGCGGCTGGACAGCGCCGCTGACGCGCGAGGCCCACCACACCGTCAGCAGCGACAAGCCCGCCGCCAGCCAGCCATTGACGCCATAGCCGCTGATATGGCCGGCGGCGTCAGTGTGCAAGGTCAGTCCGCCCAGCCAGGCTCCCAGGCCATTGCCCACGCTTTGCAGCGCCGAGTTGGCGCTCAGGAATGCACCGCGCTGCTGCGGCGCGGGGATGGTTGTCAGCAGCGCCTGCAGCGGGATGGTACGCCCGGAAACGAAGACCATAAACAGCGGAAACACCAGCATCAGCGCCACCAAGGGCAACTGCGGCAGATGCGTGATCAGCAGCATCGGCACGATGGAAAACAGCGCCATCCAGCGGTAGACAGTTTGCTTGCCGGCCCGATCGGCCCAGCGCCCCACCATGCGCGCCGTCACCAGAGTGGCGCAGCCGCCCGCCAGGTAGACCCAGGTGACGTCCAGCGGCGCCAGGCCCTGGTTGCCCACCAGCATCGGCGAGACAAACGGAATCAGCAGCATGCCGGCCGCCATGTTCACTACCGATAAGGCAAACGCCTGCAGATGGCGCGGTTCACGCAACAGCGCCAGCAAGTTCGGCAGCACTTCGCGCAGCGGCGTGGGCGTGCCGGCCAGGTGCGACCGCAAGGACGGCAGCACGCGCGCCGCACCCAGCCAGACCAGCAGCGACAGCAGCACCAGCAAGAAGAATGGCGAAGCCCAACCAAAATGCGCGGCCAGCACCACGCCGAGCGGCACGCCGCCCACGGCCGCCATGGCAAACGAGGTCATCACCACGCCCGTGGCCGCGCCGCGCCGCTCGGCCGGAATCACGTCGCCGATAATGGCCATGGTGATGGCGCCCAGCACGCCGCCGGTCAGGCCGGCAAACGCACGCGACCATAGCAGCACATGAAAGTTCGGCGCCAGCGCGCAGGCCAGGTTCGACACCGTAAACAGGCAGAACATGACCAGCAGCAGGCGCTTGCGGTCAAACCGGTCGATATAGGTAGCAGCCAACAAGCCCGACAGGCCGGCGCACCAGGCATAGGCCGACACGGCGCCCGAGACGGCGGCCGGGCCAATCTTGAAAGCCTGCATCAGCTGCGGCGCCAGCGGCATCATCACCATGAAATCCATGATGACCGTAAATTGCGTCAGCGCCAGCAGCCACAACAGCCAGCGTTCGCGCGCCGGGCTCAATACAGCGGTAGGGAGAGGCGTCATGCCATTATCCAGATATATCATAAAAGATATATCCTGGAGAAACAGCGAGCCCAGCGCAAGGTTTACTTTACGGCCACAACATCCGATACTCGGCGCATGCCATCCTTCCATCCCCTTGTCCGGCCGCTCGCTGCCGATGACGCGCCCGCCTACCGCGCGTTGCGGCTGGCCGGCATCGCAGAAATGCCGTCCGCCTTTTGCACTACGCATGCGCTGGAAAGCAGCTTGCCGATGGCGCAGATGCGCCAGCGCCTGCAGCCCACCCCGCTCCAAATAATATTTGGCATTTTTGATGATGTGCAGTTGATCGCCATGGCGGGCCTGCGCCGGGAAGCGATCGCCGTGGTGCACGACAAGGCCAGCCTGTGGGGCGTGTACGTGGCGCCACCAGCGCGCGGCCAGGGACTGGGCCGGCAACTGGTGCAGACGGCCATAGCCCATGCCTGCGCCATCTCGGAGCTGGCCACCGTGCGGCTGGCCGTGGCGCAGGACAACCAGGCAGCATTGACGCTCTACCTGGCGTGCGGTTTCGTGCTCGATGGTGCTGTGCCGCAAGGCGACATGCTGCACCTTCAATTGCTGCTGCCGCGCCCTGCCATGCCTGCCGCGAAAGTGCCACAAAGTAGTGTCTTTCTGAAAATCAAACCTTTACAAATACCTGCGAAATAGGGCTGAAGCCGTTTTTTCTGTTGCCAGCAAACGCGGCAGGCCTTAGCATCGCGGCTTACAAAAAAACTACCTGGGAGAGCCAATGTCAACGGCCGAGACACAAACCGCCACGGGCAAGATGCCCCGGCAGATTCCGTACATCATCGCCAACGAAGGCTGCGAACGCTTCAGCTTTTATGGCATGCGCAATATTCTGACCGTATTCCTGATCAGTACCTTGCTGCTGCAACTTCCGGCCGAACAGCGCACGGGCGAGGCCAAGCATGTGTTTCATACGTTTGTCATTGGCGTGTATTTCTTCCCCTTGCTGGGCGGCTGGCTGGCCGACCGTTTCTTTGGCAAGTACAACACCATCTTGTGGCTCAGCCTGGTCTACTGCGCCGGTCACGCCTCGCTGGCGATTTTTGAAAACAATGTCAAGGGCTTCTATTTCGGCCTTTTCCTGATCGCGTTCGGCTCGGGCGGCATCAAGCCGCTGGTGGCGTCGTTCGTCGGCGACCAGTTCGACCAGACCAACAAGCACAAGGCCAAGGTGGTATTCGAACTGTTTTACTGGATCATCAACTTCGGCTCGTTCTTTGCTTCGTGGCTGATGCCTATGTTCCTGCGTGACTACGGTCCGGCCGTCGCCTTCGGCATTCCCGGCATCATGATGCTGGCCGCCACCATCGTTTTCTGGATGGGCAGTAAGAAATACGTGCACGTGCCACCGGCACCGCCGAACCCGCATTCGTTCACGCGCGTGGCGCGTACCGCGCTGCTGGCGCAGGTCAACGGCGGTTCGCGCCCAGGCCTGTACGTGGCCTATTTCGGCGTGATCGGCGCGATCTATGCGTTCTACCGCATGCCCGACCTGGGCTTTGTCATTTCAGCCTGCCTGGCGCTGGTGCTGTTGCTCGCTTTCGGCAGTATCGGCACGGCCATGCAACTGGAGCGCGCACGCGGCGCGCATCCTGACGAAGCGGTCGAAGGCGTGCGCGCGGTCCTGCGCATCCTCGTTATCTTCGCCCTGGTCACACCGTTCTTCTCGCTGTTCGACCAGAAAGCCTCGACCTGGATCGTGCAGGCCGAATCGATGACACGGCCTGAAAACTTCCTGCCATCGCAGATGCAGGCACTCAATCCGCTGCTGGTGATGCTGCTGATCCCTTTCAACAACTTGGTACTCTACCCTTCGCTGCAGCGTTTCGGCTGGCAACCGACGGCATTGCGCCGCATGACGGCCGGCATCGGCTTTTCTTCGCTGTCGTGGGTGGTCATCGGCATGCTGCAACTGGCGCTCGACAGCGGCAACTCGGTATCGATCTTCTGGCAGATCCTGCCTTATGCGCTGCTGACACTGGGCGAAGTACTGGTGTCGGCCACGGGCTTGGAGTTTGCCTACAGCCAGGCGCCGGCGTCGATGAAAGGCGCCATCATGAGCTTCTGGAATCTGTCGACCACGGTCGGCAATCTGTGGGTGCTGATCGTCAACAAGAGTGTCATGAACCCGGGCGTGATCAGCAAGATTTCCGAAAGCGGTATCAGCGTGACGGCCTTCCAGATGTTCTTCTTCGCCGCCTTTGCCGCGGTGGCCATGCTCGCCTTTGGGCTGTATGCGAGGAACTACAAGATGGTCGACAACTACCGCAAAGCCTGACAAAGTCGCAACAAGAAAGGGCGCACACTGTGCGCCCTTTTTTTACGTCGTCACCGTCGGCGCATCGCGCCCCGTGCGGCTGCGGATCTGCGCCAGCTGCTCGGCAATCGCGATCAGCCCGGCCAGCGCCTGCTGGGTCGGGATATCGTGCTGGGCCGTGTCGGCCTCATAGCGCTCCAGGTACAGGCGCAGGGTGGCGCCTTCGGTGCCGGTGCCCGACAGGCGCAGCACGATGCGCGAGCCGTCCGTCATGATGACGCGGATGCCCTGCTTGTGCGACACGGAACCGTCGACCGGGTCGGTATAGCTGAAGTCGTCGGCCAGCGCCACCGTATAGTCGCCCAGCTGCCGGCCCGGCAAGCCGGCCAGCTGGGCGCGCACGGCGTCCATCAGTTCGGCGGCGGCGGCGCTGTCGATGCCTTCGTAGTCGTGGCGCGAATAGTAGTTGCGGCCATACGTGGCCCAGTGCGCGCGCACGATCTGTTCCACCGATTGCTGTTTCGCGGCCAGCAGGTTGAGCCAGAACAGCACGGCCCACAGGCCGTCTTTTTCGCGCACGTGGCTCGAGCCCGTGCCATAGCTTTCTTCGCCGCACAAGGTGGCCATGCCGGCGTCGAGCAGGTTGCCGAAAAACTTCCAGCCGGTCGGCGTTTCAAAGATGGGGATGCCCAGCGCGGCGGCCACGCGGTCGGCCGCGCCCGAGGTCGGCATTGAACGGGCAATGCCCGTCAGGCCGGCGCGGTAGCCAGGCGCCACCGTGGCGTGTGCGGCCAGGATCGCCAGGCTGTCGGACGGCGTGACGTCGAAGCGCCGGCCGACGATCATGTTGCGGTCGCCGTCGCCGTCCGATGCCGCGCCGAAGTCGGGGGCGTCGTCCTGCGACATGCGCGCGATCAGTTCGTGTGCATTGACCGGGTTCGGGTCCGGATGGCCGCCGCCGAAGTCTTCCAGGGGCAAGCCGTTGATGACGCTGCCCTTCGGCGCGCCCAGCAGGCCTTCCAGGATGGCCGTCGCGTACGGTCCCGAGACGGCATGCATGCCGTCAAAGCAGATGCGCAGGCCACCGGTGAACAGGGCGCGGATGGCGTCGAAGTCGAACAGCTCCTGCATCAGTTCGGCGTAGTCGGCGACCGGGTCGATCACTTCGACCACCATCTGCTCGATGCGCACTTCGCCCAGGGTATCGAGATCGATGTCGGCCGCATCGCTGATGCGGTATTCGGTGAGTTCTTTCGTGCGCGCGAAGATGGCGTCGGTGATTTTTTCGGGCGCCGGGCCGCCATTGGCGATGTTGTACTTGATGCCGAAGTCGCCGTCAGGGCCGCCCGGATTATGGCTGGCCGACAAGATCAGGCCGCCGCTAGCGCCGCGCTTGCGGATCACGCAGCTGACGGCTGGCGTCGACAATATGCCGCCCTGCCCCAGCAGCACGCGCGCATAGCCGTGCGCGGCCGCCATGCGCAGCACCGACTGGATCGCGGTGCGGTTGTAATAGCGGCCATCGCCGCCCAGCACCAGCGTCTGCCCATGGCAGTCGCCCAGGGTGTCGAACACGCTCTGCACGAAATTTTCCAGGTACTGCGGTTCGCTGAACACGCCCACCTTCTTGCGCAAACCCGACGTGCCCGGCTGCTGGCCGGCGATCGGTGCCGTATTGATCCGTTGAATAGTCATCTTGCCTCCTTAATAACGTGCCATGTTAGCCGAAGAGGCCTGCCGGGGAAAGTGGCGCACAGCCGTGACAGTGTGCCAGCCCGCATAGTCTTGTCTGCATCGCCGGCTTTTGTGCGAACACCGTGTGCAATTGCACCATAGAACTCTTGCAGGACACGCAACGTCGCAATATAATAAGAATCGTTCTCATTTACATTCAGCTTCTGACCCGGAACAGCGTCCATTTCACGACAGCAAATAACAACACCACCAAGGGATACACCATGACCATCACTTCCATCGCGCGCTTGTCCGCCCTTGCCACGGCACTCGTGGCCGGCTCGCTGCTGTCCGGCGCGGCTGGCGCCCACCAGATCTGGCTGGAACAGAACGGCCAGGCCGCCAGCATCTACTTCGGCGAATTCGGCGACAACCTGCGCGAAGCGTCGCCGGGCCTGCTCGACAAATTCACCCTGAAAAACGTTACCTGGATTTCGGCTGGCACCAGGAAGCCGCTGCAGGCGAGCAAGACGGCCGGCGCATTCGTGCTGAACGGTAAAGTGGCGCCGGGCGAAACCATCATCGCCGAAGAAAACAGCTATCCGGGCTGGGAGAGCAAGAAGGACGGCAAGGTGCTGTTCTCGATCTGGACCCCGGCCGCGCGCATCGTTGCCGACCACAGCGCCCAGGCGCCGGCGCTGACGCTGGACCTGCTGCCAACCGGCACGCCGGGCCAGTTCAAGGTCACCTACCAGGGCAAGCCGCTGCCGAAAGCCAAGGTCGGCGCGGTGGTGCAATCGGGCTGGATGCGCGAGGCCTACAGCGACGAGCAGGGCCTGGTCAGCTTCCCGCTGCCATGGCAGGGCGGCTATGTGCTGGAAGTGCACCATGAGGACAAAACCGGCGGCGAACGCGATGGCAAGAAATACGACCACGCCAGCTACGTCACCACCCTGAGCCTGGTGCAGACGCAAGGCGTGGCGCCATTGCCGGCACCAGCTCCCGTGGCGCCAAGCAAGGACCACGGCTGATCATGCCAGCGCCCGCCATCACATCCACACTGCCGCGCCTGCGGCTGTCCGCCGGGGCACTCTACCGCCTCGGCGTGGCCTCGCGCGCCGTGGCCGCCATCGTCGGCGGCTATGTGCTGGCGGCGCTGGTCACCATGCTGCTGTCGGTGAGCCTGCCGATGGCGCGCTCGGAAGCCGTCACGACGGCGACCCTGCTGTCATTCACCATCTACACCTGCGCCGTACTGTGGGTCTTTGCCACCGGCAGCGCCCTGCGCGCCTGGCTGGGCCTGTTGATACCGTGCGCCGTCCTCGCCGCCATCCTGCAATGGATGGACGTACTATCCTGGAGTCTCGCATGAAAGAAGGTTTCCGCCAGTCGATGGCATGGCTGCATACCTGGTCGGGCCTGCTGGTCTGCTGGGTGCTGCTGCTGGTATTTTGCGGCGGCACGGCCAGCTACTACCGCAGCGAAATCACCTTGTGGATGCAGCCCGAACTGCACGCCGTGGCGGCCAACCCGGTCAGCAGCGAAGTCGCCGCCAGCGCTGCCCAGGCGGCGATGAACCAGCGCGCGGCCGGTGCCACGCGCTGGTTCATCAGCCTGCCCGACAAGCGCACGCAAGCGACGCAGCTGGGCTGGAGCAAGCCGTCGAAACCGGGCGAAAAGAAGAAGGGTCGGCGCGGCAACTTCCATAGCGAGAAGACCGACCCGGCGACCGGCGAAGTACTGTCCAGGCCGCGCGAGACACGCGGCGGCGAATTTTTGTACCGCCTGCATTTCGACCTGCACTACATGTCGGCCATCTGGGCCCGCTGGATCGTCGGCTTTTGCGCCATGTTCATGCTGGTCTCCATCATCAGCGGCGTCATTACGCACAAGCGCATCTTCAAGGACCTGTTCACCTTCCGGCCGAAAAAAGGCCAGCGCTCGTGGCTGGACGCGCACAACGTGACGGCCGTGCTGGCGCTGCCCTTCCACCTGATGATCACCTATACCGGCCTGGTCACGTTGATGTTCCTGTATATGCCGTCCGGCGCCACCGCCGCCTACAAGGGCGACAATGACACCTTCTTTGCCGAAGCGTTCCCGCGCGCGCAAGAGCGCAAGGCGGCCGGGGTGGCCGCACCTCTGACGCCATTCGCGCCGCTGGTGCGCCAGGCCGAACAGCAATGGGGCGGCAAGGTCGAACGCATCTCCGTCAACGCTCCCGGCGACGCCAACGCCGTGATTACCCTCAGCCGTGCCTCGGGCCGCGACATGTCGACCCGCCAGCCATCGATGGACTTTGACGGCGTCACCGGCAAGCTGCTGTCGTCGAATGGCGAAACGGTGCCCGGCGCGGCCGCCACGCAAGGCGTGATGGTCGGCCTGCATGTGGCCCACTTCGGCGGGCCGCTGCTGCGCGCCCTGTTCTTCCTGTCCGGCCTGGCCGGCTGCGCCATGGTCGCCACCGGCGCCCTGCTGTGGGCCGTCAAGACGCGCCAGAAGCAAGCCAAGGCGCTGGCCGCCGGCAAGCGCGCCAGCTTTGGCCTGCGCCTGGTCGAAGCGCTCAATATCGGCGCCATCTCCGGCATCCCGATCGCGTTTGGCGCCTATTTCTGGGCCAACCGCCTGCTGCCGGTGGTGATGGAAGAGCGCCCGAAAGAAGAAATCGCCTGCTTCTTCGGCGCCTGGGCGCTGGCCGCCATCGTTGCCCAGCTGCGCCCGACGCGCGCCATGTGGCGTATCGAGCTGACGGCCGGCGCGGTCCTGCTGGCCGGCCTGCCGGTGCTGAACGTGTTCACCACGCAGTCGCACCTGGGCGTGACCCTGTTCCTGGGCCGTGGCCCGGTCTCGGTGGCCGCTTTTGATCTGGTGGTGCTGGCACTGGGCCTGCTGCTGGGCTATGCGGCCTGGAAACTGAAGCCATTGGCGGCAAAAGCAAAGAAAGCCGCGCCAGCCACCAGCAACACCCCGCTGCAAGGAGCCGCATGATGGAGTTCCTGTCCAACTTCCTCGTCTTCGCCCTGTGCTATGCGGGACTGTCATGTCTGTGCCTGGCGATGGACCGCCACTACGCCGATCTGCACGGACGTGGCGCAGAACCGCCGCAGCAGCTGCGCCGCCGCCTGCAATGGGGCGGCGCTCTGGCGCTGGCGTTCGCCCTGGCCTGGGCCATGCACATCGCCGGCGCCGGCTACGGCAGCGTGTTCTGGGTCGGCAGCCTGACCGGCTGCGGCCTGCTGCTGATCTGGCTGCTGCCTTATGCACCGCACCAGGCAATGCGCCTGGCGCGCGTGATCGGCGCGGCGGCGCTGGTGGCGGCGCTACTGCTGGCCGTACTGTAATGCAGCTGGAAAGCTGCTACAGCGCCTACCACGGCTGGCTGGCGCACTGGCTGCAACGGCGCCTCGGCAATGGCTTCGATGCGGCCGACCTGATGCAGGACACTTTTGCGCGCCTGCTGGCCGGCGCGCCGGCCCAGCCGCAAACCCCGGCCCTGCGCGCGCCCAGGGCTTACCTGGCTACCATCGCCAAGCACCTGCTGATCAATCACCTGCGGCGCCAGTCGCTGGAACACGCCTGGCTGGCAGCGCTGGCGGCCCTGCCTGAACCGCATGTGCCGTCGGCGCAGCAGCAGGCCGAGATGCTGCAGTCGCTGCAAGCGGTAGACGCCATGCTCGACGGCCTGAAACCGAAGGTGCGCGCTGTCTTCATCATGGCGCAGATCGAAGGCCATACCTATGCCGAGATCGCCGCACGGCTCGATATCGGCGAGCGCTCCGTCAAGCGCTACATGGCCGAGGCACTGACCGAATGCGTGCTGCTGGCATGAGCAGCGCCGACCTGCCGGCACCATTGTCACGCAAGATCGCGCGTCAGGCCGTCGAATGGTTCCTGATCGAACAGTCGGGCCAGGCCACACCAGCCGAGCTGGCGGCCAGCGCCCGCTGGCGCGCGTGCGACACGGAACACTTGCGCGCCTGGCACAAGGTGCAGCAGGTCAGCGGCCAGTTTGAGCATGCCGCCGCCCTGCTGCCGCCAGGCGTGGCAGCCCCGGTGCTGCGCCGTCCGCAGCGCCGCGCCGCCATGCAGGCGCTGCTGGTGTTGATGACGGTGCCGGGCGCCTGGATGCTGTATCGCCAGGAGTTGCTGGCCGACTACCGCAGCGCCATCGGCCAGCGCCGCGAGCTGACCCTGCCCGATGGCGGCAGGCTGGTGCTCAATACCGACAGCGCCGTCGATGTCGACTATGCCGGGCACGAGCGCCTGCTGATACTGCGGCGCGGCGAGCTGCTGGTGGAAACCCGGCCCGACTCTGCCAGGAACCGCCCCTTTATCGTCGCTACTGCCCATGGCCGCATCCGCGCGCTTGGCACGCGCTTTATCGTGCGCCTGGACGACGAGGCAAGTTGCGTGACGGTGCTGGAACACGCGGTGCAGATCGCGCCGCGCGCACCCTCGGCCACCGTACGCCGCATCGAGGCCGGCTGGCAAAGCCGCTTCGACGCCGACCACGCCAGCCTGCCGGTGGCGGCAACGCCGCAGGCAGGCGCCTGGGCGCAAGGCATGCTGATGGCGCAGGACATGCGCCTGGACGCGTTTGCCGCCGAACTGGCGCGCTACCGCCCCGGCCTGCTGCGCGTCGAACCGCAGGTGGCGGGCCTGCGCCTGACCGGCGCCTTCCGTCTGGACGACACCGACACGGTGCTGGGTGACTTGGCGCGCATGCTGCCGGTCGACGTGCTGTATCGCAGCGGCTACTGGGTCACCATCGCTGCGGCAAAAAAATAATCCGCTTTTTCTGGCCCCTTTTTCATGACCTGCCTGTCCTGTGGATGTCTGTCACTTAACTTCACCGGAAAGGCACCATCATGCATCTGCAGCATTTGCACCTGACTCCCCTCGCCCGCGCCGTTGGCGGCGCCCTGTTGCTGCTGTCGCTGGCGCATGCGCCGGCCATTGCGGCCGATGCGCCTGCTGCGGCCGGCGCCGTCCAAAACCACTACAGCGTGCCGGCCGGCGAACTGTCTGCTGCGATCACCGCCTTTGCCATCAACGCCAGGGTCAACGTGGGCGCGGCGGCCGAACTGCTGCAAGGCGTACGCTCGCCTGGACTGCAAGGCAGCTATACGGTGCCGCAGGCGCTGGCGCAACTGCTGGCCGGCACCGGACTGGAAGCAGTACCGGGTGGCGCAAACAGCTATGTGCTGCGCAAAAGCGGCGCCGGTGCGCCAATTGCCGCCACCCTTGGCGAAGTGGCCGTCAGCTCGAGCGCGCTGCGCGATGGCACCACCGAAGGCAAGCGCAGCTACGCCGGCCTGACCAGCGCCACGCGGCTGAACCTGTCGCTGCGCGAAACGCCGCAAGCGGTCAGCGTCATCACGCGCCAGCAGATCGAAGACCAGGGCCTGCGCACCTTGCAGGACGTGCTGGTGCAGTCGCCCGGCATCACGGTCGACCGCTCGTCAAGCACGCGTGAATACGACCAGGTGTTCTCGCGCGGCTTTGAAGTGACGTCGTATATGTTCGACGGCATTCCGACCAGCAAGAACCTCGAAGCACGCACCTATGACGCCGCCATCTACGACCGGGTCGAAATCATCCGCGGCGCCACCGGTTTGATCAGCGGCACCGGCAGCCCGTCGGCCGCCGTCAACCTGGTGCGCAAACGCCCGGGCCGCACGTTCGCCGCCTCGGCCGGCGTGCAGGCTGGCTCGTGGGACCGCTACCGCATCGACGGCGACTTGTCAAAACCACTGAACCAGGACGGCAGCGTACGCGCAAGGGTGGTGGCTGCGCATGAAGACCAGCATTCCTTCATCGAGCGCTACCGCCAGAAGAAGGACGTGTTGTACGCCATCGTCGAAGCCGACCTGTCGCCGTCGACGGTACTGAGCGCGGGCGTGAACTACCAGAAGGAAAAGCTGAACGGCGCGGGCCGCGAATTTCCGGTCTTTTACAGCGACGGCTCGCTGACCCACTTCAAGCGTTCGATGAACGGTACCACGGCGTGGAGCACGTATGACCGCGAGCAGACCATGCTGTTCGCCACGCTCGATCATTATTTCGACAACGACTGGATCGCCAAGCTGGCCGTCAGCCGCAGCAGCAATCAGTATGATGCGCTGCAGGGCTTTGCCGGCAACGGCTATGCGGACCGCGCCAGCGGCGCCAACCTGAAACTGTGGCTGGCCAACTGGCACAGCAAGCCGCAGCAAACCTCGCTCGACGCGTATGTCAGCGGGCCGTTCCAGGCCTTCGGCCGCAAACATGAACTGGTATTCGGCGTGAGCGCCTCCGAACTGCAGACCAACAGCCCGATCTACCCGAGCTGGCGCCTGGCCGGCTACGACTACAGCATCCCCGACATCAATGCCTGGAATGGCGCCATGCCGGTGCCCGACTATCGCGGCACGCGGCTGGGTACGTCGTACGACAAGGAGCGCGAAAGCGGCCTGTATTCGACCTTGCGCCTGCGCCCGACGGACGCGCTGTCGGTGATCCTTGGCGCGCGCCTGTCGTACTGGAAGCGCGATATCCGCAGCGATTACGATGCCGACACCGACCTGTACGACGCCATGCGCGAGAGCGGCAAGATCACGCCGTATGCGGGCCTGGTCTACGACCTGGGCCGGCACTGGTCGGCCTACGCCAGCTACACCAGCATTTTCACGCCGCAAAGCCAGCGCGACGTCAACAGCCGCTTCCTGGCGCCGCTGGAAGGCAAGAACTACGAGGCCGGCGTGAAGGGCGAATTTTTCAACGGCGCCTTGAACACCAGCGCCGCCGTGTTCCAGCTGCGCCAGGAAAACCTGGCCGAAGCCGATCCGGGCAATATCTGGATCATCGGCACCGGCGGCGGCTCGTACGCTTATCACACCGTGAAGGGCGCCACCACGCGCGGCTTCGAAGCTGAAGTGTCGGGCCAGCTGCGCCCGGACTGGCAACTGACGGCAAGCTATGCATACAGCCGCATCCGCAACGCCGCCGGCGAGCGCATCCAGACCAGCCAGCCGCAAGCGATGACCAAGCTGTGGAGCACCTATCGCTTGTCGCAAGGCCTGCCAGGCTTGGTGCTGGGCGCCGGCGTGAACTGGCAGAGCGGCATCTACATGGACGACCGCGGCCCGAACGGCGAGCGCTTCACGCAAGACGGCTACGCGGTGGCCGGTCTGATGGCGCAATACCAGTTCGATCCGCGCCTGGTGGCGACCCTGAACCTCAACAACGTGTTCGACAAGCGCTACTACTCGACCGGCATGGGCGGCTATTTCGGCGACCCGCGCAACGCCATGCTGTCGCTGCGCTACAAGTTCTAACTGCACTTTTTGCCAGGACATCTGCTACGCTCACGGCATATCATTCGTCAGAGGCATAGCAGATGCGCCAGCAAATCCGGGAAGAAGTCTCCGCCATCGTGCCCTTGGACGAACTCGAACGCACCCAGCTTGCACAGACCTTGACCTGGATCGATAGCGGCGCCGAACTGTTCCGCCTGGCCAAGCCGGCCACGCCACCGAAACACTTGGTCTCTTACTTTGTCGTCGTCGATGACGGGCATGTGCTGCTGGTCGACCATCGCAATGCCCAGCTGTGGCTGCCGCCCGGCGGCCATGCCGATCCCGGCGAGCATCCACGCACCACCGTCATGCGTGAACTGGCCGAGGAACTGGGCCTGGCGCCCGCGCATGCCATCGCAGCGCCGCTGATGCTGACCGTGACCACTACCGTGGGCTTGACCGCAGGCCACACCGATGTGTCGCTGTGGTATGTTGTGCATGCCGACCGCCGGCAAAAAATCAGCTGGGATGAAACAGAATTCCTGTCGATACGCTGGTTTGCGTTTGACGAAGTGCCATTCGAGCGCAGCGAGCCCCATCTGCGGCGCTTCCTGGCCAAGCTGCAAGCGGTCATGCCATGATTTTTTCAACCGGGAGAAAACATGCTGCACCCCGCAACCGAGATTGAATATGTCGGCTTCTGGCCGCGCCTGGGCGCGACCCTGATCGATACCGTGCTGTTGTTATTGATTACGACACCGCTGATGCTGGCCGTTTATGGCCGCTACTACTGGGCGGAGGATGTCTGGATCCATGGGCCGGCCCATGTGTTGATTTCCTATGTGCTGCCTACCGTGCTGCAACTGGCGCTGTGGATCTGGCTTGCTACCACGCCCGGCAAGATGGCCGTCAAGGCGGTCATTGTCGATGCGCACACGGGTGGCAAACCTTCCGCCGGGCAGTTCGTCATCCGCAGCCTGGCCTCTTATCTGTCAGCCCTGCCCCTGTTCCTGGGTTTTATCTGGATCGGTCTTGACGCCCGCAAGCAGGGCTGGCACGACAAGCTTGCCGGCACGGTCGTGATTCGCCGTCACGCCCGCCAGGCCGTGGCCTGAGCCTGGCCCAAGCAGCGCTTCCACCCCTTCCGGCGCCATCGCGCGCCCCAGGTGATAGCCGAAGGCAGCGTCACAGCCCATGGCGGCCAGCATTTCGAGCTGGCCCGCGTTTTCCACGCCGCCGGCGATCGCGCGCAGCTTCAAGGTGTGCGCCATCGCCACCATCGCGTGCACCATGGCGCCGTCTTCCTGGCCGTCGCCCAATTCATCGATAAAGCATTTTTCGATCTTGACGGCGTCGACCGGGAAGCGCTTGAGGTAATGCAGCGGGCCGTCGCCGGTGCCGAAGTCGCTGAGGCAGATGGCCATGCCCAGCTGGCGGAACTGGCGCAAAATCGCCTCGCCATCGTGGCTATGGTCGATCAGCGTGCCGGCGGCAATTTCCAGTTCGATGCAGTGCCCCGGCACGCCGGCCGTCGCCAAGGCGGCGCCGACATTGCGCGCGATGTCGCGCTGGTAGAACTGGCGCGCCGACAGGCTGACGGTAATCGTCAGGCTCAGTCCCTGCGCGATCCAGAGTTTCGCCTGCTCGACGGCGGTGGCCAGCACCCAGGCGCCGACCGGCAGGATCAACGCACTCTCTTCGAGCACCGGCAAGAAGTCCAGCGGCATCATCAGCCCCAGTTCCGGGTGCTTCCAGCGCAGCAGCGCCTTTACTCCCGTGATGGCACCGGTGGCAAGGTCCATGCATGGCTGGTAATGCAGCATGAATTCATTGCGCTCGAGCGCGTGGCGCAGCGCCGTTTCCAGGATGGTGCGCGAATACGACTGCGTCTGCATGCGCGGCGCGTAGCGCAAACAGGTACCGGGCGCGCGCCGCTTGGCCGCGTACATGGCGAGATCGGCCTTTTCGATGAGTGCATCGACATCGTCGCCGTCGTCCGGATACAGCGCCATGCCCACGCTGGCGGCCACCGACAGGCTGTACTGGTCAATCACGAAGGGCGCGGCGATGGCGGCGATGATTTTCTCGGCCACGCGCGTCGCATCGTGATGATCGTGCAGTTCGGTCAGCAGGACAATGAATTCATCGCCGCCCTGGCGCGCCACCGTGTCGACCTTGCGTACGCACTGCTGTACCCGGCGCGCGAATTCGGCCAGCACCTGATCGCCCACGTCGTGGCCCAGGCGGTCGTTGATGGCCTTGAAACGGTCGATATCGACAAACAGCACCGCCAGCAAGCCCTGGTGGCGGCGCGCATAGGCGATGCCGTGCTCGAAGCGGATCTGGAAATGCAGGCGGTTCGGCAGGCCGGTCAGACCGTCATGGTGGGCGATGAATTCCAGCTGCTGCTCGGCGCGCCGACGCGCCGACACATCGTGCAGCAGCAGCACCGCGCCATCCTGCGCCAGCGGTGCGCAGCTGTAGTGCACGTCGATGCGCTTGCCGTCGCTTTCGCGCAGCAGCACCGCGCCGCGCGCCACTTCCAGCACGGCCTGCTGCGCCACGCAGTCGCGTACCTGGCGCGCCGCGTCGATCGCGGCGCCGTCCTGGAACAGCGGCAGCAGCTGCGCCACGCTGGCGCCCACGCCGTGCGCCGCCGGCATGCCGCCCAGGGCCAGCGCGCGCGCATTCAGGTAGCGCACCACGCCATCGCGGTCGGTGCCGATCACCGCCGCCGGCAGCGCCTGCAGCAGCGCCAGCCTGGGCGCCTGCGCCGCCAGTTGCGCTTCACCCGCCGCATGCCGGGCACGCCATTGCCGCGCACCCCAGCACTGCCCGGCCAGCAGCGCACTGAGCACGACCAGCAACAGGCATAGCGCCAGCAGCAGCGCCATCATGGATCACCAGCGGGACAGGATGGGAAACTCATGGCTTTCCTCGCGACGGGATGGAGTAAAAAAGATGCCTAAAGGAAATAATATAAGAATCCGCCCTGCTTTTTTGCCTGATGGCGCCGCGCTTGATGGCGCTCAAGCGGCTCATCCGCTCCACGCTTGTTGTAAACGCCCAACAAGATAGGCCAGCATTCTCACCAAATCCCACCAAAAATTGCTGCAATACCCGCATTCACTTAAAATGCGAATGATTCTCATTATTGAGACGGTTCATTACCGCGCTTCCACGGCTGGTCCGGGAACACAGCGGCATGGCCATGCTAGCCAGGCGCAGCACCACCCCAGCGACGCAAACGACAGCGGCGGGCACACGCCTGCTTTTCATACAGCGATACGGGGAAGTTCCAATGACAATAACGAACAAACGCGCCAGCCTGGCGCCAAAGCTCATGGCCGTAGCCATTTTTTCCGCCTTTGGCGGCCCAGTCCAGGCCCAGGCACAAGAACAGAGCCTGCCTGAAGTCAAGGTCAGCGCGCAGGCCGCGCCTGGCGCCACCACCGAAGGCAGCGGCTCCTATACCACCGGCAGCATGAACGCGGCCACGCGCCTGAACCTGTCGGTGCGCGAAACGCCGCAGTCGGTCAGCGTCGTCACGCGCCAGCAGATGGATGACATGAATATCGGCTCGGTGGAAGACATCGTCAACATCACGCCGGGCTTGAGCCTGAACAAGGGCGCCACCGAACGCGCCAGCTTCTATTCGCGCGGTTTCGCCATCAGCAATTTCACCGAAGACGGGCTGACCATGTCGAGCGACGGCGACACGCTCGGTTTCGCCACCCTGGCCATGTACGACCGGGTGGAGGTGCTGCGCGGCGCTGCCGGCATGCTCAATGGGGTGGGCAACCCTTCCGGCACCATGAATTTCGTGCGCAAGCGCCCGACCGCCGAGAGTGAAGTCTCGGTTACCGGCAGCGTCGGGCGCTACCACGACTACCGCGGCGAAGTCGATGCGCGCGGCGCGATCAACGACAACGGTTCCGTGCGCGCACGCGCGGTGGCCGCCTACCAGGATGGCGACACCTTCATTTCGAACTACGGCCACAAGCGCGCCCTGCTGTACGCCACCATCGACGCCGACATCACGCGCGACACCACCCTCAGCGTGGGCTTCCACGTCAACGACGAGCGCAATCCCGGTTCGACCTGGTATGGCTTGCCGACCTCACTCGACGGCAGCTTTTTGCCGCTCGACCGCTCGGCCAGCAATGCGCCCGACTGGACCTTCTGGAACAAGAAGAACACGCGTTTGTTCGCCGAACTGGAACACCGCCTGGGCAACGGCTGGAAGCTCAAGATTGCCGCCCAGGCGCTCGACGATGAACTCGATTCCATCGTCACCGGCGTGGCCCGCGTGCCGCGCACGAATCTGTTCCGCCTGAGCGCGGCCAACGCCTTTATCTACGACCGCCAGCAGCGCATCCTCGACGTGCAGGCGTCCGGGCCATTCAGCCTGCTGGGCCGCCGCCATGAAATCGTCTTCGGCGCCAACTACCGCACGCGCGACACGGAAGACAAGGGCTACAAATCGGTGCCCGACTACAGCTATACGTTCGACCCTGTCAGCTGGAATACGGCGGCGCCCGTCAAGCCCGTGATCGGAACTTTCTACTACGGGCAAAATACCGAGGTCACCCAGAAAAGCGTCTACACGACGGCCCGCTTCAGCCTGGCCGACCCGCTGGCCCTGCTGCTGGGCGGGCGCGTCGACTGGTATGAATACGGCGCCCTCAATCCGCTGACACAGGTGCGTTCTGGCTACAAGGTCAGCCAGGAAGTGACGCCC
This sequence comes from Janthinobacterium sp. 1L-D-8-B-C4, assembly GCF_057291295.1. Taxonomy (NCBI): domain Bacteria; kingdom Pseudomonadati; phylum Pseudomonadota; class Betaproteobacteria; order Burkholderiales; family Oxalobacteraceae; genus Janthinobacterium; species Janthinobacterium sp. 1L-D-8-B-C4. The sequence goes on along the minus strand of NZ_JBXAVX010000007.1, from coordinate 230,040 downwards.
TATGTGGGCCTGGTGTACGACCTTGACGCCCACCACTCGCTGTACGGCAGCTGGACCAGCATCTTCAATCCGCAAAGCGCGCTCGACAAGAATGGCATGCTGCTCGACCCGGTCACCGGCACCAATATGGAAGTGGGCGTGAAAGGCGAATACTTCGGCGGCGCGCTGAATGCGTCGGCCGCCGTGTTTCGCATCGTGCAGGAAAACCTGGCCACCTCGCTGCCGCTGACGCAGTGCAGCCCGGGCCTGCTGTCGTGTTCGGAAGCGGCCGGCGAAGTGCGCAGCCAGGGCGTGGAGCTGACCATCGCCGGGGCGATCACGCCGCGCTGGCAGGTCAGCGCGGGCCTGACCTACAACACGGCCGAATACACCAAGGCCCAGGGCAGCAACCAGGCCGGCGCGCGCTATGCGGCCGAACGCCCGAGCCGCCTGTTGCGCCTGGCCACCAGCTATCGCCTGCCGGGCGCATGGAGCGCCTGGCGCGTCGGTGCGGCGTTGCGCGCGCAAAACCGGATATACAAGACCAACGCCCCCATCGGCCAGGGCGGCTATGCGATTGCCGACCTGAACGCGGGCTGGCAGGTCAGCAAGCAGCTCGACGTGCGCCTGAGCCTGACCAATCTGTTTGACCGCAGCTACTACCAGGCCATCAGCAGCATCGACAGCGGCAATGCGTTTGGCGAACCGCGCAGCGCCGTGCTGACGGCGAAATATACGTTTTAAAAAAAAGGCGCTGTCAGCGCCATTTCCACTATCAGCGCGCCGCCGCCGTCGCGCCCGCAAACTCCTCGCGCAGCAGCGGATACAGGCGGCGGTAGCGCGCCAGGCGGTCGGCCAGCATGGCGGACGCCTGCGGCGCGATGGTTTCCTGCACCGCCGGGCGGCTGCACACCTCGGCTGGCGCGCGGCCGGTAACGGCCATCTGCGCCAGGCGCGCCGCGCCCATGGTGCCGCCGGCCACGCCGTGGTCGTGGCGCAGCACGTTCAAACCCGAGGCATTCGCGCACAGCTGCGCCCAGAAGCGGCTGCGCGAGCCGCCGCCGACAAACGACGCTTCCGTCAGGTGCGTGCCGGCACTGCGCAGCGCCTCGTTGCCGTCGGCCATGGCAAAAGCCACGCCCTCCATCGCCGCATAGGCCAGGTCGGCGCGGCCGTGCTCCGTCGACAAACCGAAAAAGACGCCGCGCGCGGTGGCGTCGTTGTGCGGCGTGCGCTCGCCGCTCAGGTAAGGCAGGAAGATCGGCGCCTTGCGCGCGTCGACTTTTTCGGCCAGGCTGGCCAGTTCGCCGATATCGTTCGATTGCGTCAGCTGCGCCACCCAGGACAGGCTGGACGCCGCGCTGAGGATCACGCTCATCTGGTGCCAGCGCTCGGGCAGGCAGTGGCAGAACGCATGCACGCCCTGGCCCGGATTGGGCGCATAGCCGTCGCTGCCGGCAAACAGCACGCCCGAGGTCCCCAGCGACAGCAGGCCGGCGCCCGGCTCGACCACGCCCAGACCGACGGCTGCGGCCGCATTGTCGCCGGCGCCGCCGGCCAATATCACCGGGTGGCTGATGCCCCACTCCTGGCACAGCGAGCTGCGCACCTGGGCCGCAGCGGCGCTGCCTTCGACCAGGCGCGGCATGTGCTCGCGCGAAAGGCCGGTGGCCGCCAGCATGCGGTCGGACCAGTCGCGTTTGGCCACGTCCAGCCACAAGGTGCCGGAAGCGTCGGACATGTCGGACACGCATTCGCCCGTCAGGCGCAGCGCCACGTAATCCTTGGGCAGCAGCACGGTGGCGGTGGCGCGGAACAGCGCCGGCTCGTATTTTTGCAGCCACAGCAACTTTGGCGCGGTAAAGCCCGGCATGGCCTGGTTGCCGGTGATGGCACGCGATTCGGGCACCAGCGCTTCGAGTTCCACGCATTCGGCAAACGAACGCGTGTCGTTCCATAAAATGGCCGCGCGCAGCACATGCTGCTGCTTGTCGAGCAGGGTCGCGCCATGCATCTGGCCCGACAGCGCGATGCCGCGCAGCCCCGAAAACGCCACCGGCTGGGCAGCGCGGATGGCCGCGATGACGTCCAGCGTGGCGTGCCACCAGTCCTCGGGATTCTGCTCCGACCAGCCCGCATGGGGGCTGGCCACGCGCAGGCTCACGCCGCTGCTGGCGAGGATGGTTTGCGCGTCGTCAAGCAGGATGGCCTTGACTTCGGAAGTGCCTATATCGATACCAAGATAAGTCATGTGATTCCAAAAAATATTGTAGGGGCCGTCAGGCTGACGGTTCGGACATATTCATCAACAGGCAGGAGCGAAACTTCGAGGGCGACATCTGCTTGTGCGCCAAAAACTGGCGGTTGAAATTGGACAGGTTATTGAATCCCGTGCGGTAGCAGATATCGGTCACCTTCAGGTCGGTGTTCATCAGCAGCTCGCAGGCCAGCGCAATGCGCTCCTGGTTGACGTACTGGATAAACGAGGTGCCGGTGTGCTTGCGGAAGAAACGCGTGAACTTGAGCGTGTTCATCTCGGCCACGTCGGCCACGTCCTGCTCGCAAAAGTCCAGGGTGATATTCTGCTTGATATACGCCAGCACCTGGTTGATGGTGGACGACATGTAGCGCCCCGCCTGCGCCATATAGGTGACGCTGGCCAGCGGACGGCGTTCGCGGCACTCGCACAGGGTGCCGAACAGGCGCGCGAACAGCTCGACCCGGCGCAGGCCCTGCGCCGTCGTCAGCTCGCGCATCAGCGGCACCAGGCGCAGGCCCAGCGCATCGGGAAACTGCAGGCCGCGCGAGGCCTCGCCCATCAGCGACTTCAATGGCGCCAGCTCGGGAAACAGCAAGGTGCAGCGCTCGATGAAGTCGCTGGAGAACTGCAGCACCAGGTCGCGCTCGGGCAGCACCATGCCTTCCGGCAGTTCGCTGACCCAGTTGTGCGGCAAGTTCGGCCCGGTCAGTATCAGGTTGCCCGGGCCGTAGCTGCCGATATGGTCGCCGATAAAGAACTTGCCGGTCGAGGTGATAATGAAGTGCAGCTCATACTCGGGGTGAAAATGCCATTTGGCCACCGTATGCGGAAAGCCGTGCGCCCACGCACGAAACGATTCGTGCAATGGCTTGTAGATCACTTCCAGGTCTGGTGTCACGGCGTTTCCCCTGCACGGTCTCGATGGCGGTATTCTAACGGTTTGGCGCCAGGGCCAAACCGCTTTCGGCGTCGAACAGGTGGATATGCTCTTCATCGAAGGCCAGCGCCAGCGACTGTCCGATTTGCGCCACGCTGTTGGCGGCATTGGCCGGCAGCAGCGCCGACAGGCTCAAGTCGCCGCACTGGAAGCTGGTCAGCGCTTCGGCGCCCAGCAATTCCACCAGGTCGATGGTGCAGTCCAGGCCATGGCTGCTGCTGCCTTGCTGCCGGTCCTGCGCAGTGGCGGTGCGCAAGTGGTTCGGGCGCAGGCCGAATACCACCCTGGTGCCGGCCACTAAAGATGCAAAACGGCTGGAGGCCAGGCGCCAGCGCCGGCCGGCGCACGCCAGCACAGGTTTATCCCCCTCCTGTTCAATCACGCCATCGATGAAATTCATGGCCGGCGTGCCGATAAAGCCAGCCGCAAACAGGGTGCGCGGATGGTTGTAGAGTTGCGCCGGCGTGCCGATCTGCTCGATATGGCCGCCCTTCATCAGCACTACCCGGTCGGCCAGGGTCATCGCTTCGAGCTGGTCGTGCGTGACATACAGGGTGGTGGTGCGCAAGCGCCGGTGCAAGCGCTTGATATCGGCGCGCAGCTGCGCGCGCAGCTTGGCGTCCAGGTTCGACAGCGGCTCGTCGAACAAAAATACTTGCGGCGTCTTGATCATCGCGCGCGCAATCGCCGTGCGCTGCTGCTGGCCGCCCGACATGGCGCGCGGCTTGCGCTCCAGCAGAGTGTCGAGGCTGAGGATCGCCGCCACCTCGCGCACGCGGCGCTCGATCTCGCCGGCAGGCACCTTCAGCCGGCGCAGGCCGAAGGCGATATTGTCGTACACCGTCATGTGCGGGTACAGCGCGTAGTTCTGGAACACCATCGCCACGTTGCGCGCACGCGCCGGCAGGTCGTTGACGACCGCGCCGCCGATATGCAGCTCGCCGCCGCTGATGTCTTCCAGGCCCGCGATCATGCGCAGCAGGGTCGATTTGCCGCAGCCCGAAGGCCCCAGCAGGACGATGAATTCGCCGTCGTCGATTTCCAGGTCGAACGGCTGCAGCACGGCCGTCTTGTGGTCATAGGTCTTGTACAGCTGCCTGCAGGCGATATTGGCCATCTTGTTGTCTCCTTGATGACTGGCTCAGGCCAGTTCTATCTGTATCTTGACGTCGCCGGGCAAGGCCTTGGCCGCCTCGTCGAAGGCCTGCACGCCATCGGCAAAGCCGAAGGTGCGCGAAATGAAGGGTTTCACGTCGATCTTGCCCGAACCGAGCAAGGCGATCGCGCGCGGGAAGATGTTCGCATAGCGGAACACCGACTCGATGCGCACTTCCTTGGCCTGGATGGCGACAATATCGAACGGTACTTTATCGGGCGGCATGCCGACCAGCACCAGGCAGCCGTTGGGGCACAGCAGGTCGATGATATTGTCGTAGGCGCGCATGCTGCCGCTGGCTTCGAAGACGATGTCGGCACCCCAGCCATCGGTCAGTTCGCGCACGGTGTCAGCCAGATTCGCGTGGCGTATATCGACCGTGGTGACGGCCGGGTTGTCGGCAAACAGCGCCAGCTTTTCGGCCACCAGGTCGGCCAGGATCACGCGCGAGCAGCCGCCCGCCAGCGCGGCCAGCGCATTCATCGCGCCGATGGTGCCGGCGCCGATCACCACCGCCACGTCGCCGGGCTTGATCGCGGCTTTTTTTGCCGCCTGCAGGCCAATCGCCAAGGGTTCGACAATCGCGCCTTCGCCGAAGCTGACGTTGTCGGGCAGCTTGAACGTAAACGCGGCCGGATGCACCACATAGGGCGTGAGGCAACCATGGATCGGCGGCGTGGCCCAGAAGCGCACGGCGGGGTCGAGGTTGTACAGGCCGCGCATGGTGGCGGGCGAATCGAACTGCGGCACGCCAGGCTCCATGCAGACGCGGTCGCCCACCTTCAGGTGCGTCACCTCGGCACCCACTTCGGCCACCACGCCCGACGCTTCATGACCGAGCACCATCGGCTCTTCGACCGCGAACGGGCCAATTTTTCCATGCTTGAAGTAGTGCACGTCGCTGCCGCAGATGCCGACGGTGTGGATCTTGATTTTCACGTCGCGTGGGCCGACCGCGAGGGCGATATCGATGTCGCGCAGGGTGATGGAATGCGCTTGTTCCAGTACGAGAGCTTGCATGATAAATCCTTATTTATGTTTGAGCATGGAGTTGAGCAGCCGTCCCAAAATACCGACGAACAGCAGCGGCGGCAGCGCCAGCAGCACGGTGGAGGCGTTGACCACGCCCCACGGCACTTCCTGGCCCATCGAGGTAAAGGCCGAGGCGATCACCGGCAAGGTCACGCTTTTCGACGAGGTCAGCGCCAGTGCGATCATCAGTTCGTTCCAGACCAGCACGAAGCTGAAGACGATGCCGCCCATCAGGGTTTTCGAGGCCACAGGAAGGGCCACCTTCCAGAACACCTGGTAAGGGCCGTAGCCATCGAGCGCAGCGGCTTCCTCGATCTCTTTCGGAATGCGCGCAAAGGCGGGAATCGACAGCCAGATAATCGTCGACAGGGTCACCAGCAGATACGTCACCACCATCGACAGGCGCGAGTCGTACAGGCCCAGGTCGATCCAGATCGAGATCAATGGAATCGCCACGGCCACCGGCGGCAAAAAGCGCAGCGACAGCAAAAAGAACTGGATATCCTTCTTGGCCGGCACCGGATAGCGCGCAATCGCATACGCGGCCGGCACGCCCAGCACGGCGCCCAGCAACACGGCAATGCCGACAATGGCCACGCTGTTGCCCAGGCCCGTCAATACTTCGGGGCTGGCCAGCACCTGCCGGTAGTTGGCCAAAGTAGGGCTGAAGATAAAGCGCGGCACCGGCGTGACGATGTCCATCAGCTCCTTGAAGGAATTGAGCACGGCCCACAGGATCGGGAACAGCGCCACCAGCACGATGGCGGTGGTGATGGCGGTGGTGGCGGCACGGTCCGCACCGCGTGTCAAAGTCAGTTTTCCCATTTGGCGACTCGCTTCCAGAGCAGGGTAAAGATGATGGTGGTGGCGATCATCATCAGCACGGCCATGCTGGACGCATACGAGATCTTGCCCATCAGGCCGATCCCCTGCGCATACGCATACATGTCCAGCGTTTCGGTGGCGATGCCGGGACCGCCCTTGGTCATCACGTAGATCAGGTCGAACGAGCGCAGCGACTCGACCATCTTGATGAATACCAGGCTCATGATCGGCACCTTGAGCATCGGCAGCGCGATATACGCATACACCTGCACCGTGCCGGCGTAATCGAGGCGGGCCGCTTCCAGCGGTTCGGGCGGCAGGGTTTCGAGCAGTTTCAATATCACGGCGCCGAAGAACAGGCCCCATTGCCAGATATCGACCAGCGCCACCGCATACAGCGCCGTGGCCGGGTCGGACAGCAGCGCCGTGCCGCCCAGGCCCACGCATTCGAGCATCCAGTTGAGGATGCCCATCAGCGGCGAATACATGAACTTCCAGATAAACGCCGCCGACACGCGCGGCAGCAGCACCGGCACGATCAAGAGCAGCGCGATGACGTCACGCGTGCGGCCCTTGACTTTCTCGAACAGGAATACGGCCAGCAGCACGCCGACGACCAGCGAGCCGGCCACGGTTACCACTTCCCACACGGCCGAGACCTGCACGGCGTTCATGAAGCGGCGGTCGCCAAACAGGCGAATGAAATTGGCCAGCCCTACGTATTCGCTGTCGCTGTAGCGCAGCACGCGGTTTTGCAGGGCCAGGTTGATGGCGGCGATGCTGGGCACCAGGCCCAGCACCAGCAATACCAGCAGCGGCAGCGTGAGGAATACCGCTGGCAGCCAGGTATGGCGTTTTTTTCGGATGGTATGCGGCATAGAAAGGTTCTCAGGCACGTTAGCGTAGAGCTGGGTCAGACCCGCCGGGGGATTGCGCCCCAGTGGGGCGCAATCCGATCGCGAAGCGACTGACCCCTGATTTAAGCTGCGGGGATCGCTAGTGTTACCGCCTTATTTACGTTTTTTCGCCCGCGCCATCACATCGGTCGCATACTCATTGGCCTCATCGAGCGCGCTTTGCACATCGCCGCGCGTGCCGGTAAACACCTCTTCCAGTACCACGCCCAGGTTGTCGCCGATATCGGGCCACTCGGGACTAGGCCAGATGGTCACGCGCGAGACCGGCGTGGTGTCGGTGAGGCCGGCCTGGATCTGCGGCTTGACATGCTTGCGGAAGTAGTCGCTGTTGATGGTGCTGGTGCGGTTGTAGTCGCTGAAGACGTTGTCCTTCAGGCGCGCCTGTTCCTGCTCCTTGCCGGTGGCAAAGGCGATGAACTTGCCGGCCGCCTGGCGCGTGCATTCGTCTTTCGCGCCCGAGGTGGAAATGGCCAGGCCGTGGCCATAGGCGGCCGAGGCCAGCGGCGCTGGCGGGCGCACATAGCCAACCTTGTCGACCACCGAGGATTTTTTCGGGTCTTCCATCCAGTCGGCAAACGGCGTCGACTCGATCATGAAGGCGACCTTGCCCGACCTGAACGCTTCGAGCGCATTGCTCCAGTCGTAGGTGGCGCCACCGGGCGGCGCGTACTTGAACAGGTCGCGGTACAGGGTGGTGGCTTTCACGGCCTGCGCCGAATTGAAGCTTGGCACGCCGTTGTTTTCCCACTTGCCGCCGGCGGCCAGCATGAACGGCGCCCAGCGCCAGACATTCATGCCCGAGCCGCGCTGGCCACGCGCCGCCCAGCCATACACGTTCGGTGGACTGTGCATTTTTTTCACCGCCGCCACCAGTTCGTCGAGCGTCTTGGGGACCGCCACACCGGCCTTTTCCAGCAGGTCGCGGCGGTAGAACAGGAAGTCGCTGCCGCCGATCAGCGGCGCAAAATACGCCACGCCATTGTACGAAGCGACGGCGCGACGGCCCGGCAGGAAGTCGTCGTAGTCGGCCTCTTTCGGCAAATATTTGAGCAGTGGCACGACCCAGCCGGCGGTGGCAAATTCGGCCACGTTGGCTTCGTCGATGTAATAGACCTGGTACGAGCCGGCCTTGGTGGAAGCGTCGAGCCTGGCCTTGGAGCGGCGGTCGTTCTCGCCGAAATAGCTGATTTGCACCTTGGTGCCGCTGGCCTTTTCATAGTCGGCCAGGGTCTTTTCCATCACCGTCAGCCCCAGGCTTTTTTGCGCCAGCACCTTCAGTACCGGCACCTTGCAGCTTTGCGCCGAGGCGTCGGCAAACCCGGCGGACATGAGGGTGCCCCATGCAATAGCAGTCATGATTTTCATAACACGTCTCCATTTTTATAGTCCGGCGGTCTTCCACCGGTAAGGCCACTATAGAAACAAAGACGACCCGCCACCACTGCAAAAGCGGCCAGTTTTCAAATACTATTTTTCAGCAAAACACATCGATGCCGGTCGCGCTGTACTGATATTTTTCGGCCAAAACAATATATAAATCCGCTTGATTTATTAATTTTCCGGGAGTATATTTGGCCCGGGTACCGCGATAGCCGGGCACCCCCAGGCCGAGGCATACGCCCTGCCGGTAAAAAATAAATAGATCTGGAGACAACACAATGAACGTCAAACAATGCATCGCACTGGCCATTCTTGCGGCAACCGGCAGCGTCGCCATGGCCGAGGAACCGATCGTCGGCCTGATCACCAAGACCGATACCAACCCCTTCTTCGTGAAGATGAAAGAAGGCGCGCAGCAACGCGCAAAACTGAAGGGCGCCAAGCTGTTGACGGCGGCCGGGCGCGCCGACGGCGACAACGCCGGCCAGGTCACGGCGATTGAAAACATGGTGGCCGCCGGCGCCAAGGCGATCATGATCACGCCGAGCGATTCGAAAGCCATTGTGCCGGCCATCAAGAAGGCGCGCGCCGCCGGCGTGCTGGTGATCGCCCTCGACAGCCCGACCGAGCCGCAGGACGCGACCGACGCGCTGTTCGCCACCGACAACTACAAGGCCGGCATCCTGATCGGCCAATACGCCAAGGCCGCCTTCGCCGGCAAGCCTGCCAAGATCGCCATGCTGGACTTGTTCCCGGGCCATCCGGTGGGGATTGCCCGCCACAACGGTTTCCTGGCCGGTTTCGGCGCGCCGGGCATCAGCGCCAAGACGGTAGCACCGGCGAAAACCGCCGACGTGGTATGCATGGCCGACAGTTTCGGCGACCAGGGCAAGGGCCAGACGGCGATGGAAAACTGCCTGCAGAAAAATCCCGACATCAACCTGGTGTACACCATCAACGAGCCGGCCGCCGCCGGTGCCTACAAGGCGCTCAAGGCGCTGGGCAAGGAAAAGAACGTGATGATCGTCTCGGTCGACGGCGGCTGCGCCGGCGTGCGCGACGTCAAGGCCGGCGTCATCGCGGCGACCTCGCAGCAGTATCCGCTGAACATGGCGGGCCTGGGCGTCGAAGCCGGCGTCGAGTACGCCAAGAACGGGAAGAAGGCCAGCGGCTACGTCGATACCGGCGTCACCCTGATCAGCGACAAGCAGCAGCCAGGCGTCGAGAGCCGCGACACGGCGTTCGGCCTGAACGCTTGCTGGGGTAAATAAGCCTACCCAGGCGGACGCGTTCGGCGAGGCTGACTGCCTTGCCGGCGCGCGGCCGCCTGCGCGTCTCCTTTTCCCCTCTTGAATATGGATAACAGATGAGTTCCACCGTCCCGACATTTATGCCGCCGCTCTCGAAACTGGGCCCGGTCATCGCCCTGCTCGCCGCCTGCGCATTCTTCGCGTCGCAAAGCGACCGCTTCCTCAGCAGCCAGAATTTTTCCCTGATTTTGCAGCAAGTCATGGTCGTCGGCATTATTGCCATCGGCCAGACCCTGATCATCCTGACCGCCGGCATCGACCTGTCCTGCGGCATGGCGATGGCGCTGGGCTCGGTCGTCATGACCAAATTCGCCGTCGACCTCGGCATGAACCCGTATCTCGCGATCGGCTGCGGCATCGCCGTCACCGTGCTGATTGGCTTCATCAACGGCGCGCTGGTCACCTCGATCAAGCTGCCGGCGTTTATCGTCACGCTGGGCACGATGAACATTGCGTTTGCCGTCACGCAGTTGTACTCGCAGGCCCAGACCGTCACCGGCCTGCCGGAAGCGATGGGTTTTTTCGGCACCACTTTCCAGCTCGGCCAGGCGACTTTCACCTTTGGCACCGTGCTGATGCTGGGCATGTATGTGCTGACCTGGCTGTACCTGCGCGAGACCGCACCCGGCCGCCACCTCTACGCCGTCGGCAACAATCCGGAGGCGGCGCGCCTGACCGGCATCGCCACGAATAAAGTTTTGCTGGGCGTCTACATGATCGCCGGGATGTGCTACGGCATCGCCGCGCTGATGTCGGTGGCGCGCATGGGCGTGGGCGACCCGCAGGGCGGCCAGACCGACAACCTCGACAGCATCACGGCGGTCGTGCTCGGCGGCACCAGCCTGTTTGGCGGGCGCGGCTCGATCATGGGCACCCTGGTCGGCGTGCTGATCGTCGGCGTGTTCCGCAACGGCCTGACCCTGATGGGCGTGTCCTCGGTGTACCAGATCCTGGTGACGGGCATCCTGGTGATCCTGGCAGTGGCCACCGATCAACTGACACACAAGAAAGGTTGACGAGCATGACGACCCATGTACAAGCCGTATTCCAGGCCCGCGGCCTGGTCAAGCGCTACGGCAGCGTGACCGCCCTCGACGGCACCGATTTTGATTTGTTGCCGGGCGAGATACTCGCCGTGATCGGCGACAACGGCGCCGGCAAGTCCTCGCTGATCAAGGCCCTGTCGGGCGCCGTGGTCCCGGACGAGGGCGAGATGCTGCTCGATGGCAAGCCGCTCCACCTCAAGTCGCCGATCGACGCCCGCCGCTACGGCATCGAAACCGTGTACCAGGACCTGGCGGTGGCGCCGGCCATGACGATCGCCGAGAACCTGTTCCTGGGCCGCGAACTGCTGCGCAAGGGCATGCTGTCGCGGTTTTTGCGCCTGATCGACAAGAAGAGCATGCTGGCCGAGGCCGAAGCCCATATGCGCGATCTGAAGATCGGCATCCGTTCGATGAAGCAAGCCGTTGGCACCCTGTCGGGCGGCCAGCGCCAGGGCGTGGCGGTGGCGCGCAGCACGGCGTTTGCCAAGCACGTCGTCATTCTCGACGAACCAACCGCCGCGCTCGGCGTAAAGGAGGGCAATATGGTACTGGAACTGATACGCAATGTGCGCGACCGCGGCCTGCCGGTGATTCTGATCAGCCACAACATGCCGCACGTGTTCGAGATCGCCGACCGCATCCACGTCCAGCGCCTGGGCAAGCGCGTCGCCGTGCTGAACCCGAAGCACATCAGCATGTCCGACACCGTGGCGGTGATGACGGGCGCGAAGAGCGCCGCAGACTTTCCGGAGGAAGCTCATGCTTAAAGGAATCGATCCACTGCTCAGCCCGGAATTGCTGAAGATCCTGTGCGAAATGGGGCATGGCGAGGAAATCGTGCTGGTCGACGCCAACTTCACCAGCCAGACCCTGGGCCAGGGCAAGCCGCTGGTGCGCCTGCCCGGCATCGACCTGCAGCGCGCCAGCGCGGCGCTGCTGTCGGTGTTTCCGCTCGACGCCATGGTGGACCGGCCGGTCGCCTTCATGAAGGTATGCAACACCACCGACGGCTATCTGTCGGCCGTGCAGCGCACCATGCTCGATCAGATCGCCGCCTCCGGCGCCGCCACGCCCGAGCAATGCGAGGCCGTCGAGCGCTTCGCCTTCTACGAACGCGTCAAGGGTGCCTACGCCATCGTGCAGACCGGCGAAATGCAACCTTACGCCAATTTCCTGTTCAAAAAGGGTGTGATCAGCGATCCGCTGGCAGCTTGAGCAAGCCGCAAGAAACACATCCCCGATTCGGACGCGCCTGGCGGTATCGGCGCGGGGGTGCACACGCCTGAATAAAACATGCCTATAAAGGAGACACCATGTCGTATCAACTTCCTGTTCTCGCCTCTTGCCTTGCCACCCTGCTCGTCGGCTGCAGCAGCGGCCACGACAACGACAGCAGCAGCGGACCGGCCCAATCCAGCTACCTTGAAACCTACCGCCCCCAGCTGTCGTACACCGCCGCCAAAAACTGGCTGAACGATCCGAACGGACTGGTCTACCACGACGGCGAATACCACCTGTTCTACCAGTACAACCCGAACGGCAATACCTGGGGCGACATGTCCTGGGGCCACGCCGTCAGCACCGACCTGCTGCACTGGAACGAGCTGCCAGTCGCCCTGGCGGCCGAAAAAGACGCTGGCGGCAAGCTCACGCAAATGTTCTTCTCCGGCAGCGTGGTGGTGGACACCAACAATACCAGCGGCCTTGGCAGCGCCGGCAAGCCTGCCATGGTGGCCGTCTACACCAGCGTGTATCCGCAAGGGAAAACCCTGGCCAACGGACAAGTGCTCGCCCCCAATGCCCAGGCCCAGTCGATCGCCTACAGCCTGGACCGGGGACGCACCTGGACCCAGTACGCCGCCAACCCGGTGATTGCCGTGCCACCGGCGCCGTTTGAAAACGAAGGGCAAAATTTCCGCGATCCAAAAGTCTTCTGGTATGCACCGGAGCAAAAATGGGTCATGGTTGCCGTGGCCTCGGAGCGACACCAGGCGCTGCTGTTCTCGTCAAAAAACCTGCGCGACTGGACCTACATGAGCGCCTTTGGCCCGGCCAACGCGGTCGGCGGCATCTGGGAATGTCCCGACCTGTTCGAACTGCCCGTCGATGGCGACGCCAGCAAACGCAAATGGGTGATGAACATCAACATCAACCCCGGCTCGGTGGCCGGCGGTTCCGGAGCGCATTATTTTGTGGGGCAATTCGACGGCAAGCAATTCGTGGCCGACGCCAGCAGCGTGATCGACAAGAAGCCCCCTGCGGGCACCGTCTACCAGGACTTCGAAGCGGCCAGCTTCGACGCCACCGGCTGGACCTCGACGGGCGACTTTGCCGGCAAGCCGCCGGTGGTCCCTTCGCATGGCGTGGCCGACAACCAGGGCCGCCAGTTGCTCGACACCTACCGGCTGGGCAAAGATGACGGCGCCATGGGCACGCTCACCTCGCCCGGCTTTACCATATCGAGCAAGTACATCAATCTGATGGTCGGCGGCGGGCGCCATCCACGCGTGCCCGATGCGGGCGACGGCACGGTTCCGGCGGGAACCTTGCTGTTTCCGGGCGCCGGTTTTGAAGGCCCGGCCAATGCCACCTACGCCGACCTGGGCTGGATACCTGCCGGCGACGTGGTGGGGCAAAAGGTTGCCGCCGGAAGCGACGCCGACCGGCAAGCGGCAGCCGGCAAGCTGGGCGCGGGTGTGTTCAATTCCCTCATCGGCGCCGGTGACGTGGCCAAGGGCAGCCTGACGTCGCCCACCTTCACCATCTCCAGGGCCTATATCAACTTCCTCGTCGGCGGCGGCAACCATCCCTACAGCAGCCCCAATCCCACGGCGGTGGTGCTCAAGGTCAATGGCAAGGTGGTGCGCAGCGCCACCGGAGCGGACTCCGAACTGAACTGGACAAACTGGGACGTGCGCGAGTTCGCCGGACAGCAGGCCCAGATTGTCATCATCGACGACAACGACGGCGCCTGGGGACACATCGTTGCCGACGTGTTCGAGGCGTCGGACCAGCCGGCCAAACCCGTCAGCTATGAAACGACGGTCAACCTGCTGGTGAACGGCCAGGTGGTCAAGAGCGAGACCGGCGCCAATGCCGAAACCCTGAACTGGCGCAACTGGAACGTGGACGCCTACCGGGGCAAGAGCGCGCAGATCCAGGTGGTGGACAAAAACACCGGCGGCTGGGGCCATATCCTGGTCGACCATATCGTCTTTTCGGACAGCGCGAAAGAAGAAGCCAACTGGCTCGACTACGGCGCCGACTTTTATGCCGCCGTGACCTGGAACGGCATCCCCGATGGCAAGCGCATCGGCCTGGGCTGGATGAGCAACTGGGACTACGCCGGCAACACGCCCACCACCCCATGGCGCAGCGCCCAGACCTTCGCCCGGGAATTCACGCTGCGCACCATAGCCGGCCAGGTGCGGCTGGTGCAGCAGCCGGTGGACAACTTCAGCACGCTGCGCGACAAGGCGCTGTACAGCGTCAAGGACCGTGCGGTGCCCGACGGCGTGCAAAAGCTCGATATCGCCCCCGCCCCGGGCCAGGCGCTGGACATCGTGGCCAAGCTTCAACCCGGCAGCGCCAGCGGTTTCGGCCTGAAGGTGCGCACCGGCGCGAATGGCGAAGAAACCGTCATCGGCTATGACGCGGTGGCCGGCACGGTGTATATCGACCGCAGCAAATCGGGCGACGCCAGTTTCAACAGCAGCTTTGCCGCCCGCCATACCGCCCCGCTGCCGCTGCGCACCGGCACGGTGGAGCTGCGCATCGTGGTCGATACTTCGTCGGTGATGGTATTTGCGGGCAACGAGGTGGTGCTGACCGACCAGATCTTCCCGCAACCGTCCAGCAACGGTGTCGCGCTGTTCGCCGTGGGCGGCGCGGCAACGCTGAAAGAGCTGACCATCTGGCCGTTGAAGTCGATCTGGGCCAAGCGCTGACGCGGCACGGGAGCTCCGTGCATGCGGAGCTACACTGGTGGGGCGGCGGATATGTAATAAAATGTCCTTCTTTACGCCTGTAGAAATTGGACCCGCCCCACCATGTCAGACAGCTTTACCGAAGAATCGGGCGCGCCGCAGGCGGCCATCAATGATGTGCCATGGCTGCAGCCGCGCGGCTCGAACCAGATGGGCATGAGCCAGTTCAATGAACGGGTGGTGCTGCAGGCGGTGCGCTTGCACGGCAGCATGCCGAAGGCCGACCTGGCCCGGCTGACCAACCTGAGCACGCAAACGATTTCCCTGATCATCAACCGGCTGCTCGAGGAAGGCCTGGTCAGCAAGCGCGCGCCGGTGCGCGGCAAGGTCGGCCAGCCGTCGGTGCCGATCATGCTCAATCCGGACGGCGCCTTCTCGATCGGCATCAAGATCGGCCGGCGCAGCCTCGACGTGTTGCTGGTCGATTTCGTCGGCAACACGCGCGAGCGCATGTCCTGGACCTATCCCTTTCCCGTCGCCGACACCGTGTTCGGCCAGATCGAGTCGGCGCTGAAAAGCATGGCTGTGCGGCTGGGACCGAAGTTGTTGCCGCGCCTGTGCGGCATCGGCATTGCCGCGCCGCTGGGCTTGGGTGGCTGGCAGAATCTGCTCGAGATGGCGCCGGAGCAAGCCAACGAGTGGGACCGCATCGATATCGGCCAGCGCGTGCAGGCGATGACGGCTTTGCCGGTCGAATTCGCCAAGGACACGGCAGCCGCCTGCGTTGCCGAGCTGCTGCTCGGGCGCGGGCGCAGCATCAAGAACTTCCTGTACGTCTTCGTCGATATCTTCATCGGCGGCGGCCTGGTCATCAACAGCCATTTGCACAGCGGCCTGCACGGCAACGCCGGCGCGGTCGGCTCCTTGCCGCTCGGCATGGCCACGCCCGGCGCCAAACACCCGCCGGGCCAGTTGCTGGGCGACGCCTCCCTGTTCAACCTCGAACAATTATTCATGCTGGCCGGACTGGACCCGGCCGCCGCCCACGACGCACGGGCGCTGCAGGAACCGTTCGTCACGCACACCGAGGCCTGGCTCGACGACGCAGCGCGGGCCATTGCGCTCAGCATCAACAGCGCCACCTGCCTGCTCGACCTGGAGGGCGTGATTATCGACGGCTCCTTCGACCGCGGCCTGCTCGATCAGTTGCTGGCCGAAGTCGAGCGCGCGCTGAAATGCTACAGCTGGGAGGGCGTCGCCCGTCCGCAAGTGCTCGGCGGCACCGTCGGCTCCGACGCGCGCGCCGTCGGCGGCGCCTTCCTGCCCCTGTACGCGCATTTCGCGCCGGACCGCGACCTGTTCCTCAAGTAAGGGTTCTGTGGCCTTGTTTTCTACAGAGACGAAGAAAACTCTTGCGATAGACATTGATGTCCTTGCCAACGATAGGCTGGCGCGAAAAACGCTCGAAGCGCAAACCGAGCTTGTTGATCAGCTTGATCGACGGCTGGTTCTGCGGCGACACCAGGCCATACACGGCCGGCAGCGCCAGCACATCGCGTGCATGGTGCAGCACGCTGGCTGCCGCTTCCCAAGCCAGGCCCTGGCCGCAATACGCGGGCAGCAGAGCGTAGCCGATGTCGGGACCGGGCATGGTGGCGCGCTTGATCAGGCCGCACATGCCGATCGCCACCTTGTCAGCGCGGTGTTCGACGATATAAAACGAGTAGCCGAGTTCCTGCTGCTGCGCAATCGGGCCTGTTTCAAGCGCCGCGCGCGCCGCGTCCACGGTATGGATGTTGCGGTCGCCGATGGTGGCCAGCCACGTCGGCTCATTCACCAGCCCGAGGAAAAATGCCGCGTCATCGACGCCGGCGGTGCGCAGGCGCAAACGCGGGGTTTCAATCACGGTCATGCCGGCCACTGCATCGGATCGCTGAGCAGCTGGTACATCACATAGGCATCCACATAGCCCAATTGCGCGTGGCGATACGCCATCGGCAAAGTGCCGACCACGGTAAAGCCCAGTTTTTTCCACAGGGTGACGGCGGCCAGGTTGGTGCTGACGACAAAGTTGAACTGCATCGCCAGGAAGCCCGCGCGCCGTGCTTCTTCCATGCAGTGCACGCCCATCATGCGGCCCACGCCCACGCCCTGCGCGGCCGGGTCGACCATGAAGGAGGCATTGGACACATGGTTGCCATGACCGACCTGGTTGGCCATCAGCTTGTACATGCCCAGCAGGCGCTCGCTGCCCATCACGGCAACAAAGCTTTGCACGCCGGGGCCGAACCAGTAGGCATGGCAGTCTTCGCGCGTGGTGCCGGCGTCAAATACATAGGTGTCGCCAGCGGCCACCAGGACCTGGAAGATGGCCCACATGGCGTCGAAGTCGGCCTCGACGGCCGGGCGAAGTTCAATTTCTTTCAAGGCGAAGCTCCCGATAACAAGTCGTGGCTGATTGTATCAGCGCCCCAGGCGAAAGTTGACCGTTTCGGGCCGGCCCGGCAATTGCAATCGGGCGCCGGCGCGCGGCGACTCGCTGATGACCTTGCCTCGCCGCAGCACCAGGCGGCGTGCCGCGCGCAGGCGCAGCGCTTCCACCGTGGAGCCGCAATCGAGGATCACCAGGTCGGCGTGGCAGCCCGGTGCGATGCCATAGCCGTCCAGGCCCAGAATGGCGGCCGGCGTTTCGGTTACCGCCAAAAAGCAGTCGTGCATCGCCTGCTGGCCCGTCATCTGCGCCACGTGCAAGCCCATGTGCGCCACTTCCAGCATGTCGCCCGAGCCCAGGCTGTACCACGGGTCCATCACGCAGTCGTGGCCGAAAGCGACCGGAATGCCGGCGGCCAGCATTTCAGGCACGCGCGTCATGCCGCGCCGTTTTGGATAGGTATCGTGGCGGCCCTGCAGGGTGATGTTGATGAGCGGATTGGCGATCGCCGCCACGCCCGCTTCGCGTATCAAGGGCAGCAGTTTGCTCACGTAGTAATTGTCCATCGAGTGCATGGAAGTGAGGTGCGAGCCGGTCACCCTGCCCTGCATGCCGAGACGCTGCGCGTGGAAGGCCAGCGTTTCGATATGGCGCGACAGCGGATCGTCCGATTCGTCGCAATGCATGTCGACCATCAAGCCCTGTTCACAGGCATATTCGCACAGCAGGCGCACCGATTCGGCGCCATCGGCCATGGTGCGCTCGAAATGCGGGATGCCGCCGACCACCTCGACGCCCATGGCGATGGCGCGTTTCAGGTTGTCGAAAGCACCGGCGCTGCGCAGGATGCCGTCCTGCGGAAACGCCACCAGCTGCAAGTCCAGATAGGGCGCCACCTGCCGCTTGACGTCGAGCAGCGCTTCGACCGCCAGCAGGCTGGGGTCGCTGATATCGACGTGGGAGCGGATGGCCAGCAGGCCACGCGCCACGGCCCAGTCGCAATACTGCAGCGCGCGCTCGACCAGCGCCTGCTGCGTCAGGTCGGGTTTCAGCTCGCCCCACAGCGCGATGCCTTCCAGCAAGGTGCCGGACGCGTTGACGCGCGGCAAGCCGTAGCTGAGCGTGGCGTCCATATGAAAGTGGGCGTCGACAAACGGCGGCGTGACGAGGTCGCCCTGGGCGTCGATTTCCTGCGCGCCCGTGACGGGCAAGGCGGGGCCGACGGCGGCGATGCGGCCCTGTTCGATGGCGATATCGATAGCGGTGCGCCCATCGGGCAGGCTGGCGTTGCGGATAACGAGGTCCATGGTGTTCCTGGCAAGAGAGTGGCAAAATGTTGCACTGCACTAATATAAAGTAAAATTTCTTTACAAGCATAAACATAAAACAAGCATCTTGCGCGGTCGCAAATAGCTCCTGAAACGCGCAAACCTGAAGAACAGGCATGTGGAACGACCACCGCACCGTTCGAAATAGCTTTCAACCAATACGAATCACCGCTAGAATATTCATATTGCGTTGCATCAAAACAGGCAGGCACAACGCTCGATCATGCTCAAAACCCTACAAAACGCGGACAGGATGTGACCAGCGTTTTGCCAGCATTTTAATCCGGACCAAGGAGTAAATATGTTTCCGCTTCCAGAACAGTTATCCAGCGCGGCGAAATCGCAATGGGAAACCCAGTTGCAGATTTTCAGTACCCTTAGCAATCAGGTCTTCGATGGCGCCGAGAAAATCATCGCCCTCAACCTCGATGCCAGCAAGGCCGCCATCGCCAGGACGGCGGACACGGCGCAGCACCTGCTGGCGGCGCACGATGCGCGTGAATTCCTCAGCTACAGCACCAGCCAGGCCCAGCCCGGCATAGAAAGTGTACTGGCCTACAGCCGCCAGTTGTTCGGCATTGCCTCGGGCACCCAGGCGCAGTTGCTGGAAGCGGCCAAGGCCAGGCTCGACACCGCCAGCCCGGCTGCCGCGGCGCCAGCCGCGCCCGTGAGCGCGCCGGTCGAGGTGGAAGCCATCGTCGAGATTCCCGCAGCTGCGCCTGCGATCGCACCTGAGCCTGAACCTAAGCCCGAGGCAGCCCCGGCCGCCGTCCTGGCGCCGCTTGCCGAAGCGGAGCCCGTTGCGCCAGCGCCGCTGCCCCTGGTGGCCACCTTGCCGATCGCCGCTTCGGCGCCGGCCGCGATTGCACCGCCACCGGCCAACGTGGCCGCAGCCGTGACAGCGCCAGCGAAGGCCGCGGCACCGGTTGCCAGCAAGCCGGCCCTCAAGCAGGGCCCCACCACGGCCAGCAAAGCCGTGACCCAGCCTGCTCCGAAAGGCAAGCGCAAATAGCCGCCAGCTGGCAAGCCGAGGCAAGACCATAACGGGCTACGGCCCGTTTTTTGCGCCCTTTTCACCCCTGCGCGTGCAGCGCGTTTTCCTGCCTTGTTGTATCCTGTGCGAACTTTCCGTCCGCGCGCCTCTTCCGTCCGCCCCGCGACACCCCGCTAACAAACCAACACAAGACAAAGGTAACCATGAGTTTATCGAGGCTCATCGCCGGCTTCGTGCGCCAGCATTGGCCGGCCTACGCCACCGCCGCCGTCATGCTGACCGGCGTGGCCACATTGACCGTGTGGATACCGCGCCGCATCGGCGCCATCATCGACGCACTGGCCGCTCACCGCATGAGCACGTCACAGCTGTGGCTCGAATTGCTGACCCTGCTCGCGGTCGGCGTGGCCATCTATTTCCTGCGCGTCGGCTGGCGCATCACCCTGTTCAAGGCTGCCTATCAACTGGGCGTGATGCTGCGCACGCGTTTCTACACGCGCATGTCGCAGCAGGGCGCGGCGTTCTACCAGGGCCAGCGCACGGGCGACCTGATGGCGCTGGCCACCAACGATATCGACGCCATCGAAATGGCGGCCGGCGAAGCGATGCTGGCCGGCTTCGACGGTACCCTGACCCTCTTGATGGTACTGGGCATCATGCTGCTGGGCGTGGACTGGCGCCTGGCCTGCATCGCCCTGTTGCCCTTTCCGCTGATGGGCCTGGCCTTCTGGCGCATTTCCAGCCATATCCATACCGCCTCGACCGATTCGCTGAAACGCTTTTCGGCGCTGAACGGCCATGTGCAGGAGTCCTTGTCGGGCGTGCGCACCTTGCGCGCGCTGGGCCTGGAACAGCGCAGCAGCGCGCAGTTCTCGACCCTGGCCGGCCACGCGGCCGACGCCAGCCTGACGGCGCAGCGCTGGGAAGCGGCGTATGAACCGGCCGTCGGCCTGACCCTGACGGCCGCTACCGCATTGACCCTGGGCCTGGGCGGCTACCTGGTGTGGCATAACCAGCTGACCATCGGCGCGCTGACCAGCTTTTCGATGTACCTGGGCCAGCTGATCTGGCCGATGTTCGCCGCCGGCTGGGTGCTGTCATTGATCGAACGGGGCCGCGCCGCCTGGCAGCGGCTGCAACCGATGCTGGACGCGCCGCTGGCCATCGACGACCATGGCACGATTACCGAAGTGCCGCCCGGCCCCTTGCTGCTGGACCAGGTTCGCTTTGCCTACGCGGGCCAGAGCACGCCTGCGCTGGCGGATATCGCGCTGCGCCTGGAACCGGGCCAGACCCTGGGCCTGGTGGGCCCGACCGGCAGCGGCAAGTCGACACTGCTGCGCGTGCTGCTGCGCCAGGTCACGCCGCAAGCCGGCAAGGCCAGCTGGAGCGGCGAGCCGCTCGATGCCTACACCTTGCATGCACTGCGCGCGGCGATCAGTTGGGTGCCGCAGGAGTCGTTCCTGTTTTCGGCGACGATTGCCGACAATATCGCGCTGGCCCGGCCCGGCGCCACGCGCCAGGAAGTGGAACATGCGGCCGAACTGGCCGACATCCATGCCGACATCCTGCAGTTCCCCGATGGCTATGAAACCCATGTCGGCGAAAAAGGCATCACCCTGTCGGGCGGCCAGCGCCAGCGCGTGGCGATTGCCCGCGCCCTGCTGGCCGACAACGACCTGCTGCTGCTGGACGACGCCCTGTCGGCGGTTGACACCGGCACCGAAACGCGCATCCTGCAGCACCTGGAAACACTGCGGCGCGCGCGCCCCGGACGCAGCGCCATTATCGCCAGCCACCGCCTGAGCGCCGTCGTCAACGCCGACCTGATCCTGGTCGTGCGCGACGGGCGCATCACGGAAGCGGGCAACCACGAACAACTGCTGCAGCACGATGGCTGGTATGCCAGCCAGTGGCGCTATCAACAACTGGAGGCCAGCCTTGACGCCAACTGACACCGTGCAAGCGGATACACAAACCGTGCGCCGCCAGGCGATGCAGGCGATCGGCCTCTTGCGCCGCGCCGCCGCGCCCGACCTGCGCCACCTGTACTGGGCCACCTTGTGGCTGATCATCGCCGCCGCACTCGAAGTGACGGGCCCGATCCTGGGCAAGGCACTGATCGACCAGCACCTGCTGCCGCGCAACCTGGACTGGACCCGCATGTCGCTGCTGCTGGGCGGCTGCCTGCTGACGGGCTGGATCGCTTCGGGCCTGCGCTACCTGCAACTGGTGCGATTATCGGGCCTGGCGATGCGCTCGGTGCAGCGGCTGCGCGAAACCGTGTACCAGCACGTGCTGCGCCTGCCGATGGCGTTTTTTGACCGCGCCATCACTGGCCAGCTGGTCAGCCGCGTCACCAACGATACCGAGGCGGTCAAGTCGCTGTATGTGCAGGTGCTGTTCGTGATTCTCGACAGCTCGATTGTATTGATCGGCACCATGGCCGCCATGGCTTTCCTCGACTGGCGCTTGATGCTGATCGTGCTGGCGCTGCTGCCGGCGGTGCTGGTGATCGTGTTCCTGTACCAGCGCTGGAGCGCGCCGGCCGTGACGCGCGCGCGCGCCCTGCGCAGCGAGATCAATGGCCAGGTCGCCGAATCGATCGGCGGCATGAGCGTGCTGCAGGCAAACAATGCCGAGCGCCGCTTCGGCCAGCGCTTTGCCGGCATCAACCAGGACCATTACGCGGCACGCATGCACGAACTGCGCGCCAATGCCTGGCTGCTGCGCCCGGCGCTCGACATGCTCAATATCGTGCTGTTGGCGGTGGTCATCTTCAGCTTCGGCCAGCGCGAGATGGGCGCCGTCGAAGTGGGCGTGCTGTACGCGTTCATCAGCTATATCGCGCGCGTGATCGAGCCGCTGATCCAGATCACCATGCAGTTCAGCCAGTTGCAGCAGTCGGTAGTGGCCACCGCGCGCGTCTCGGCCCTGCTCGATGAAACGCAGGCGCTGGAACACGCGCCGGGCAAGGCCGCCGCCGAAGCGGCAGGCGCGATTGCCGCCGGCACGCCGGCGGTGGCCATCGAACACCTGACGTTCGCCTACGTGGAAAACCAGCCGGTGCTGCACGACCTGTCATTGACCATTCCGCAAGGCGCCTTCTTCGGCATCGTGGGGCACACCGGCAGCGGCAAGTCGACCCTGCTGTCGCTGCTGCTGCGCTTTTATCCCGTGGCGCAAGGCCGCATCGCCATCAACGGCATGCTGCTTGACAGCATCGACAACGAGCGCTTCCGCACCGATGTGGGCCTGGTGCCGCAAGACCCGTTCCTGCTGGCGGCGTCGGCGCGCGAAAACATCGACATGGGCCGTGGCTACAGCCAGGCGCAGATCGAGCAGGCAGCGCGCGCAGCGCATGCGCACGACTTTATCGCGGCGCTCGAACACGGCTACGACACGCCACTGGGCGAAGGCGGCTCGCGGCTGTCGTCTGGCCAGAAGCAGCTGATTGCGATCGCCCGCGCGCTGGCCGGCCAGCCGCGTATCCTGCTGCTCGACGAAGCGACCTCGCGCATCGACAGCCAGACCGAGCAGATCGTGCAGCTGGCGCTGAACGAATTGCGCGGCAAGGTCACCATTATCGCCATTGCGCACCGCCTGTCGACCATCCGCGACGCCGACACCATCATCGTGCTCAACCACGGCCGCATCACGGAAGCGGGACCGCACGAACAGCTGATGCAAATCGACGGCGGCTTGTACCAGCGTCTTTATTTGTTGCAACAACTGGCACAATAAAGTGTGCATTTTGCTGAAAATGCAGCACCCGCTTGGAATTTCTTGATTGCAACAGAATATAATCACCTGCAAACAAGATGCAAGTCGGGAGTGGCGCATTGGCAGGCAGAATGAAGTGGTCAGCACGGCAAGGTAGTCGGCGCGCAGCACGATGGCTGCTGGCGCTGGGCTGCCTGCTGCCCGTGGCCGCTGGCGCCAGTCCCCAGTTGCAGCAGCGCCTGGACGCCTTGCGCGAGGATGGCCGCTTCGTGCCGGAACGCGCCCTGCAGCACCTGAAAGAGATCGAAATCGAGGCCTTCAGCGCGCCGTTGACCTTGCGCGCCGAATATATCACCCAGCTGAGCAACGCCCATATGCGCCTGGGGCAGAACGATATCGCCCTGCAACTGGTCGAAGACCTGATTCTTGACGCCACCAGACACCATAATGACGTGGCGCTGGCCAAGGCCATGCTCAGCAAGGCGTATATCAGTTTTGCCCTCAGCGAGCGCCGCGCCTCCCATTTGTTCGCCTTCGAAGCGGAAACCATCGCCAACCGTACCGACGACTTGCAGGTACGCGTGCAGGCCACCATCAGCGCCGGCCAGTCCTGGGCCGAGGAAGGCAACTTTCCTCCCGCCCTGGCCAAGTTGCAGACCGCGGTCGACCTGGCGCGCCTGAGCAAGTCGCCCGCCACTCTGGCGGCGGCCCTGAATGCCTTGACCTTGCTGTACACGCAGATGCGCGACTATGAAAAAGGCTTCAAGGTACTCGATGAATTGCTGGCCGTGGCCGGCAAGCTGGAGTCGCCGGGGCGCCTGGCGCAGGCAAAAAATACCGAATACGGGCTGGCGCTGGACGCCAGCCAGCCACGCCGCGGCTTGCGCGCCCTGCTCGAAGCGCTGGCCCTGGAGCGCCAGCTGGGCGCCAAGAGCATGGTGGCCACCACCCTCGTCAACCTGTCGGACAGCTACCTGAAGCAGGGCGATTTCCATCGCGCCCTGAGCTATGCCAGCGAGGCCATCGCCGCTGCGCGCCTGGTGCGCAATGACGATGTGCAGGCGACGGCGCGCCTCAATATCGGCCAGGCACTGATCGGCCTGGGGCGCCACGAGGAAGGCAAGCGCAGCGTGGAAGCCGGGCTGGCCTATTACGACCTGATGGACAACAAACCCGATCTGCAGGCGGTGCTGCTGGAATACGGCATGGCGCTGGAAAAGGCCGGCGACATGAAGGGCGCCGTGACGGCCTATCACCGCGAACGCAAGATTTCCAGCCAGCTGTTTGAACAGCAGCGGCAAAAAGCCGTGTACGAATTGCAGGAAAAATACGAAACAGAGAAGAAGCAGCGCCAGATTGAACTGCTGAGCCGTGAAAACCAGGTCAAGAGCGCAGAACTGGACAATCGCCGCCTGCAGCAGCGCGTGTGGTGGCTGCTGGCACTGGTGATGGCGCTGGCGGCCGTCATCGTCGGCCTGCTGTACCGCAGGGTGCGCCACGCGAATGTGCAACTGAAGGAAAAGAACCAGGAACTGGCGCACCAGAGCTCGCGCGATCCCCTCACGGCACTATACAACCGCCGCCACTTCCAGGACTTCATGCGCCGCCACGCCGTTACCCTGCCGCCTGAGGGCGTGCAGAAGGACAGTGACCTGGTGGGCGCCCTATTCCTGCTCGACGTCGACCATTTCAAGCAGATCAATGACCAGTACGGCCATGCGGCGGGCGACCTGGTGCTGATCACCATCGCCGCCACCTTGCATCAGGTATTGCGCGAAACCGACATGATCGTGCGCTGGGGCGGCGAAGAGTTCCTCGCCTTTTTGCCGGCCGTCACGCGCGGCAGCCTGGACCATATCGCGGCAAGAGTGCTGGACGGCATCGCTGCACAAGGCGTGACTTATCAAGGCCAGGCCATCCATGTGCAGGTATCGATCGGCTTTGCGCCCTACTCTCTGGCGCCGCTGGGGCAGCCGCTGTCCTGGGAGCGCAGTGTCAACCTGGTCGACATGGCGCTATACCTGGCCAAGGCGCACGGACGCAACCGCGCCTACGGCGTGCGGGGTTTTCAACAGATGGAAGGCACGACCCTGGAAATGGTCGAGCAGGACCTGGAACGCGCCTGGCGCAACGGCGTGGTCGATTTGAATGTGGTGCTGGGACCGCAGAACGGGCTGCCGCGCGCGGTCGCCTGAGTGCGTTCATGATGGCCGGGCGTGCCGGCCATCATGCAGAAGCTTATTTTTTGGCGGACTCTTGCATCTTTTCGCCCGCGCGTTCGACTTTCTTGCCGACCGCGTCTGCCGCTTCATTCATTTTTGCGCTGGCGTCGGCGCCAACCTGGTCCATCTTGGCGTTGGTGTCCGCTGCGGCCTGGCTCATCTTGGCATCGGCATTGGCGGCAGCGGCCTTGATATCGGCCTCGGCCTTGGCGGCGGTGGCGTCGATTTGCGCGCCAGCCGTTTCGGCAGGACCCTTGGTCGACATGTCATCCTTCTTCTGGCAAGCGGCCAGCGCCACGACCATCATGCCGGCGGCGCACAGTGTCATCAGGTGTTTGGTGGCTTTCATGATATTCCCTTTCGTTGTTATCAAAATAAACAGGTC
The DNA here is from genome assembly GCF_057291295.1 of Janthinobacterium sp. 1L-D-8-B-C4. Taxonomy (NCBI): domain Bacteria; kingdom Pseudomonadati; phylum Pseudomonadota; class Betaproteobacteria; order Burkholderiales; family Oxalobacteraceae; genus Janthinobacterium; species Janthinobacterium sp. 1L-D-8-B-C4. The sequence continues at coordinate 204,189 of NZ_JBXAVX010000007.1, read as the reverse complement.
AGTGTTCAATATACCCCAGGGAATTTTTTTCCAGCGTACGCCAACGCACATAAGAATGCGCCTTTTGGTATGCAGTTGTAAGCAATGGTTTCAAAGGTCAAACACGCTCAGGGCAGCGCTTCGCCTTCCAGCAGGGCGCGCTCCAGCAACTGCGACAGCGCAGAGCGCAGCGTCCTGGTACGCGCTGCCAGTTCAGGCCGCTTGTAGCGTTCGGCCGCCAGCAGGCTCTTTTCCATGCAGCCATGGTCGCGCCTGGCCAGGCAGGCATCGGCCGTATCAAGTTCACGGCTCGCCTGCGCCACCTTGATGCGCGCATCGAGTTCTATCGTATCGGCATCCTCGCCCCAGCGTTTTACATAAGCTGCCAGCCGCGTGGCCGCCTGCTCGGGCTTGCCTGCATCGAAGGCTTGAGCGGAGGCCAGCACCACCTGTTCCCACGCCAGCGCACGCTTTTGCCGCTTGTCGCAGGTGGCCGCCGCACCGGTGATACTGGCCTGCAAGCGCTTCACTTGCGCCGCCGGCGCCCTGGCGCTTTTCAGCAGCGCCAGGGCGCTGCGCGCACCGTCCAGGTCGCACTGCTGCGCCAGCACGGTGGCTGCCTGCACCTGTTCGGCCACGCTGGCCGGCTTGTCGGCGGGCTTGTTGACAAACCAGATACCCGCCAGCGCGGCCACTGCCAGCAGCCAGGTGCGCAGGCGCACCGGCGCGCGCGGCGGCGGCACGGAGCGGGCCACGGCGGCTTTTGGCGGGGCAGGCTTCGGCGGCTGCGGCGCAGATTCCGGCATGGCTGGCGGCGCCACGGCGGCCGCAGGGGGCATCGGACGCCATTGCGGCGGCACCGGCGGCGGCATCACGGCAGGCGCAACGGCTGCCGCAGCCACCACCGGTTCCGGCACGGCCGTTGACTGGGAAGCGCCGCAAAACGGGCAATACGCCACGCGCAGCGGCAACTGCTTGCCGCAAGCGGCATTGATACAACGATCATTTACGGGTTCAAGCACGTTACTACCTTTTCAGACATCCATCGTGACGAACGCTGCGGCCAATACTGTCGCCAGATCCCGGCTGCGCTCCCTTGCAATATTACCCTACGCAGGCATGCCGGCGACGCCAGCGCCGTAGCTTCCCGAGCTTTGACACGGATCAATCGCCACCTGGCGCTGCCGCCTAAGCTGGTAGCACTCGGACGAACAGAACGGAGAACGCCATGCCAGCCCACCTGATCATTGAAGACGGCCAGCCCTGGTGGTGGGACAGCGCCGATATCTGGGTCGTGCCCGGCAACGACCCGAACGGCGCGCCGGGCGCACCGGTGGCCGGCGCCAATAACTTCCTGTGGGGCCGCGTGCACAATACGGGCAACAACAGCTCGAACGGCGTGCGCGTGGATTTTTACTGGGCCGATCCGTCCGGTCAGATCGCCGTCGGTTTTGCCACCAGAATCGGCTCGGCGTTTGCCGACCTGGCGCCCGGCGCCACGCAAGACGTGCTGTGCCTGGTGCCCTGGCTGCCCGTCATCGTCAATGGCGGCCATGAATGCCTGCTGGCCGTGGCCCACGGGCCGGGCGACGTCAACCCGCTGGCCGATCCCTTGCCCAGCGGCTTTGCCTTCCAGCCGCCACAGCATGAACAGATCGCCCAGCGCAACATTACCGTGGTGCAGGCGGCGCGGCGCGCGCAGTTGCTGGCCATTAGCGTGGCGGCCATGCCGCGCCAGGGCAAACAAGTGGTGCTGCAGCTGGAACAGGGCGGTGAGCTGCCCGAACGCCTGCTGGCCACCCTGGGAATGCAAAAGTGGCGGCCTGCGAAAGCGGCCAAGGTCGAGGCCGGCCTGGTGCGCACGCCGTATTGTGATGGCGGCCATGCAGGCGAGCAGAAGCTGGAAGTGGTAGTGCCGCGTGGCCGCGCCGTGCCGGTCTACCTGAGCGTGCGCGCCGGCGAACTGGCGCAGGGCGACTATGTGCTGCTGCGCATGCTGGAAACCGTGGAAGGCAAGGTGATGGGCGGCGTCAGCTTTGTGCTGGTCGCTGCCGACGATAATGGCAACCAGGAGAACGCATCATGAGCGACACGCCCATGCAGGTGTTGACGCGGCCGTTCGCGATCGAGCCCGTCACCAATATCATGATGCCAGACGGCATCTTCGACAATGCCCTCTACCATCTGCGCATCGCCGCCCACGTCACCAATATGTCGGGCACGGCGCTCAGCAACGTCACCGTCTACCTGGAAAGCGTGGGCGACCCCGGCATCGTGCCCGTGGCGCGCACCTTTTTCTTTGCCAGTATCCCGGCTGGCGCCGCCATGCTGGTGATGTGGGACGCCAACTTCCAGCATGCGGCGCCCGGCAAGCGCCTGGTCAGCTTTGTCGCCAAAGCCGACGGCCACACGCCGCGCCGCTCGATCCAGCAGATCTTCGTGTCGCAGACCCGCTTCGACAGCACCAGCAACAGCTATACCTGCACCATCGAGGAAGGCACTTTGAGCCTGTCGAAGCCGCAGGGCCACCTGCCCGGCAAGGGGTGGGGCAGCTCCGGCGAGGGCAAGGACTGCCGCTGCCCGCCCGGCCTGGGACCGGTCATCCCCACCGGCTTTACCCTGGCCTGGACGCCGAACCCCGCCTATGCCGGCACGCATGGCGAGCTGCCGTTTTCCGATCCGTGGTGGAAGGTGCTGGCCATTATCATCGCCATCATCGCCGCTTTGGTAGCCATTATTGCGGCGGCCCAGGGCGCGGGCCAGGCCAGCTTCAACGTGGGCGGCACCTTCGAGGAAACCGACCCCAGCGTCAACTGCTGCACGCCGGAAGGCGCCAATCCTGGCGAAGCGGAGTTCACGGTGGCCGGCGTGGCTTCGGCAATTGCCTCGGGCGCCATCGTGGTGGCCCTGTCGGACCAGGCCGACCCGTTCTGGCGTGGCCAGGAGGCGACACCTCCCGCCGCAGGCGAGCTGACCCTGGGCGAGCGGGTGGTGGCGCAATGGGTCCTGCCGGAAGCGCCGAACGCTGGCCGGGCCTATACGGCCGACGTCAAATGGGACTATGAACGCTTTACCAGCGGCGGCAACTACCAGCATGGCGTGAGCGAAACCCAGGTCAATATCCATGTTGCCGGCCCGGTGGAGACCGACACGCCGGCGATGGTGCAGGCGTTCGAACCGCTATGGCTGCGCGCCAGCTTCCGACGCGACAATGACGATCTGTTCCGTGGCAATGAACTGTACGCGTTTGCCCTGTTCCAGGCGCCGCAGGGCCTGTATTTCGTGCGGCCGCTGGCCGATGATGGGCTCGGTTTCGATCCCGGCGCCAACGATGGCGTCTATGCCGCCAGCCTGAACCTGAAAGAAGCCTATCGATTGTTGTTGAAGTATGGCCAGCAGGTCTACGGCACCTGGAGGGTGTTCGTGTTTGCCCAGGACGTCAACCTGACCAAGCCCGGCACCCCGCCTGAAATCGCCGCCCAGCATATCGGCGGCATGTTCGTCGCCAGCGCCATCGAACTGACCTTCGACGACAGCCTGCCCTGCCCGCTCAAGGCGCAGGCCAGTATCGTTGTTGTATAGGGAGGTCCAAGCGGCATTATCAAGGGCGCTTGAGAAAATGCTCAGGGCAAGGCGCGGCGCCGAAGACAGTACGCCAGTACGGCGAGGCAAACGCAACGCCGCCATGGGCTTTTTATCAACCGCCCTTAGGCTTTGACGACGTCGACCTTGGCAATAACGGTGCGCGGCACAATCTCGGTCTCCGGGCACGAGGCCATCGCGTCGGAATACTCGAGCCAGCGCTTCAGGCTGTCCATGCGGCGGATCGTGATGCCCTTGCCGTTGATATAGCCGATCTGCTCGAAATTGGTCTGGCTGGCAGTCAGTTTCGATACCGTGGGCGCGTTCTCGACCAGGCGGTCATAGGCTTTGCGCGCCTTGTGCTCCCATTTGGCCAGCACCGGATCGTCGAAGCGGTTGCTCTCGAAATAGACGGTAAGGGTGCGGTCGTGATTGGCGAAGCCGACAATGGCGGCACCCTTGCGTATCGTCATCAGGACATCTTCCTTGACGCCGGTGACGGGCACCAGCAGGGCAGCGCGGCCATCGGTATCGGGCCGTTCCATCGGGATATCTTGTCCAATCAAGCTCATCGCAGCACTCATAACATTATTCTGTTGATGTCGCACTGCCACCGTCGGCGGCAGGCTGTTTCACAAATAATACATTGCCACCAGGCACTACACAAGGTAATCAGGCGGCAGGCATGTTCTGATGGCCAATGGCAAGGCTGGCAGCCTGCGCTTTATAATGCGCAGTTCCAGCTACCCGCCCCGACGTTCCCACCATGACGCTTCCAGACAATGACACCAGCCGGTTAGACGCCATCAGCGCCGCCGCCACCGAAGTGGCCGCGCAAAACGTGGCCGACCTGCTGGCCATGGCCATCTGCCACCGGCCCGATGAACCGGCGCTGATCGTCTGCGACAAGCGCAGCTGGCTCAATGTCGTGCTGACCGACGCCTACCGGCAAGCCTTGCCGGAGGCGGCCCTGATCGATTTCGACGAGGTCACGCCCGAGGCCGTCCTGGCCGCGTTTGCCGCGCTGCCGGCCGGCAGCCTGGTGGTGCTGATCCAGTCGACCAGCTTCCGCCTGGAAGCGTTCCGCATTCGCATCGAACTGTTCAAGCGCGGCCTGAAAGTGATCGAACACGTGCATCTGTCGCGCATGCCGGGCGTGCAGGGCTTGCACTATATTGCCTCGCTGGCCTACGACCCCGCTTACTACCGTGGCGTCGGCCACGCCCTGAAGGCGCGCATCGACCGCGCCCGCCACGGCATGGTCGACAGCGGCGGCGAACAGCTGGTGTTCGCCTCGCCGTTCGAATCGGCCAAGCTCAATATCGGCGACTACAGCGGCATGAACAATATCGGCGGCCAGTTTCCGCTTGGCGAAGTATTCACCGAGGCGCAAGACCTGGAAGCGGTCAACGGCCGCGTGCGCATATTCGTGTTTGGCGATACAAAGTTCATGGTCAACCGCCCTGCTGCGCCGATCATCCTGATCATCGAAAAGGGCCGCGTGGCCGGCACCGAAAACGCCACGCCCGAGTTCCTCGACATGCTCGAGATCATCCGCGCCCACGAAGGCGAAGTGTGGGTGCGCGAACTGGGCTTCGGCATGAACCGTGCCTTTACGCGCGAACAGCTGGTCAACGATATCGGCACCTACGAGCGCATGTGCGGCATCCATTTGTCGCTGGGCGCCAAGCATGGCGTCTACACCAAGCCGCAATTCAAGCGCAAGGACGCGCGCTATCACGTTGATATCTTTGCCGTCACCGAAGCGGTCTACCTCGATGACGAGCGCGTCTACGCCGACGGTGCCTGGCAAGCCTGAGCCGGCACCGCGTCCCTTCCTGCCACGCCATTTTTCTTCCGCTTTCCCTGCCAAAAGGCAGGGAAAAGTTCTCTTCTGCGCCGATATTAAACATTAATACAACACATACGTATCAAAATGAAATTAATTACATAAAATTTTCCGCAGGGAAAATAGTTGATATATATTCTGCGCTCCGCAGTGATGACCCCACCCCCGTCAATCGAGCGCCAGCCCCCATCAGGAGCAGGCAGGCCCACTGCATCCCGAACAAACTCATCTCTGGAGTCAGCTGCAATGCGTTCTTTTCTCAATAACCTCCCCATCGGCAGGCGCTTGCTGCTGGGTTTTGCCGTCGTACTTCTGTGCTCCCTGCTGGCGATCGGCATCGGCATTGCCCGCCTGCACACGGTGGCCGAATCGACCCGGCAACTGCTGGACGAACCGCTGGCCAGCGAACGCCATATCAGCGACTGGTACCGCAATGTGTTTGCCGGCGTGCGCCGCAGCCTGGCCATTGCCAAGAGCAGTGACGGTTCGCTCAATGAATTCTTTGCTGCCGATATCGCCGAATCGACGCGCAACTCGTCGGAACTGCAAAAGCTGATCGAGCCGTCCATCAATACGCCGGAAGAACAGAAGATATGGGGCGAGCTGAGCGAACTGCGCAAGCAATACCTGTCTTCACGCGACGAAGTGCTGGCGCTGAAAAAGCAGGGCGAATCGGAAAAAGCCTCAAGCCTGGTCGACAGCAGATTTTCTCCGGTAGCAAAGAACTACGCCGAAAAGATCAAGGAACTGCTGCAATACGAACGCGACGATATCAACCGCCGCGCGCAAGAGATCCAGCAGATCTATGAAACCAGCCGCAACCTGATGCTGGCCCTGACGGTGCTGATGGTGCTGTTCGTGCTGATGTGCGCCGCGCTGCTGGCGCGCTCGATCACCGTGCCGCTTGCCAAGGCGGTGCACCTGGCGCGCCAGGTGGCCGATGGCGACCTCACTTCCACCGTCACCAGCACGGCACGCGACGAAGCGGGCCAGTTGCTGCGCGCGCTGGGCGACATGAATGGCAAGCTCTCAAGCATGGTCAGCGGCGTGCGCCAGTCCAGCGACACCATCAACACGGCCTCGCAGGAAATCGCTGCCGGCAATGCCGACCTGTCGAACCGCACCGAATCGCAGGCCAGTTCGCTGGAAGAAACCGCCAGTTCGATGGAAGAGCTGACCTCCACCGTGCGCCAGAATGCCGACAATGCGCGCCATGCCAATCAGCTGGTGATTTCGGCCAGCGGCGTGGCCGGGCGCGGCGGCAGCGTGGTCGAGCAGGTAGTGACCACCATGAACGGCATCAAGGACAGCTCGCGCAAGATCGCCGACATTATCGGCGTGATCGACGGCATCGCCTTCCAGACCAATATCCTGGCCCTGAATGCGGCCGTGGAAGCGGCGCGCGCCGGCGAACAGGGCCGCGGCTTTGCCGTGGTGGCCAACGAAGTGCGCAACCTGGCCCAGCGCAGCGCCGGTGCGGCCAAGGAAATCAAGACCCTGATCGGCGACTCCGTCAGCCAGATCGACCAGGGCGGCGCGCTGGTCGACGAGGCGGGCAAGACCATGGAAGAAATCGTCACCAGCGTGCGCCAGGTGGCCGACATCATGGCGGAAATCACGGCCGCCAGCGCCGAGCAAAGCGCCGGCATCGAACAGGTCAACATGGCCATCACGCAGATGGACCAGATGACGCAGCAGAACGCGGCGCTGGTCGAGCAATCGTCGGCGGCGGCCGAAAGCATGCAGCAGCAGGCCGGTGCGCTGGCGCAGGCGATGGCGGTGTTCAAGATGGCCGCCACGGCCGGCGCCACGCAGCGCCTGGCGCCACCGAAGGCTGCACGCAAGCGCCTGGCAGCGTAATTACAGGATGCCGGCCGCCGCCAGTTCGCGGTCCCAGCTGGGCGCCGGCTGGTACTCCAGCACCAGGAAGTCGATCAGCGCGCGCACCTTGGGCGACAGTTGCCGGCTGGCCGGGTACAGCGCGCTCAGGTAGTTCAGCGGCAGCGACCAGCCGGCCAGCACCGGCACCAGGCTGCCGTCGAGCAAGGCGCGCCAGGCCAGGAAGGTAGTGCTGTAGACGATGCCCAGGCCCTGCTTTGCGGCCTGCTGCAGCACCAGGCCGTTATTGGCCGTAAAACCGGCCTGCACGCGCACGCTCACATCTTCCAGATCCGCTCCCTGTCCCCGTTGAAAATGCCAGTTGGTGCCATCGGTCAGGTGGCTGAAATGCAGGCACTGGTGATCTAACAGATCCTGCGGCGTTTGCGGCATGCCGTGTTGCGCCAGGTAGGCCGGGCTGGCGCACAGCACGGCGCGGCACGGCGCCAGCGGGCGCATGGCCAGCGCGCTGCTGTCGGGAATGCCGCCGACGCGGATGGTCAAATCAAAGCCATGGCGTATCGGATCGAGCAGTGCGTCGTCGACAAACAGTTCGGCCCGCAGCTGCGGGTGCAGCAGGCTGAAACGGGCCACCGCGTCGGCCAGCCAGGCGCTGCCAAAGCTGGACGGCGCCTGGATGCGCAAGGGTCCGGCCAGCGGCGCGCCCGTTTGCACCACCTGCGCCACCGAACGGGCCGCTTCCTGCGCCTGGCTGACGGTGGCCATGCATGGCGCCAGATAGGCGCGGCCCGCGTCCGTCAGGCTCACTTCGCGCGTCGAGCGGTGCAGCAGGCGGGCGTTGAGCTTTTCTTCGAGTTGCATGATGGTCTTGCTGACCATCGCGCGCGACAGGCCCAGGCGCTGGCCGGCCACGGTGAAGCTGCGCTGCTGCGCCACCTCCACGAAAATTTCCATTGCTTGCAATTGATCCATGTCAAAGATTGTCTGCGTTTTGGCGACAATCTGTCAACTGATGATCGATTGTTTGGCGCCCTCGCCCAACCTACAATGGCGTCTTCCATCACCGTCCGGAGCCGCCGCCATGCTTACCTCTCAACAACAAGAACAATACCAACGCGACGGCTACCTGGTGCTGCCCGGTTTCAAGAGCGCCGATGAAATCGCCGCCCTGCGCGCGCGCGCCGAGGAGATTGTCAACCAATTCGATGCCGGCGCCAGCCAGTCGATTTTCACCACGCGCGACCAGGTCAAGAACAGCAACGATTATTTCCTCGCCTCCGACAACACCATCCGCTGCTTTTTTGAAGAAGAGGCCTTCGGCCCGGACGGCCAGCTGAAGCAGGCCAAGTCGCTGTCGATCAACAAGATCGGCCACGCCATGCACGACCTGGACCCGGTGTTCCGCGCCTTTTCCGCCGACCCGAAACTGGCGCAAGTGGCGCGCGACCTGGGACTGATGGAGGCGCAGGTATGGCAGTCGATGTATATCTTCAAGCAGCCCGGCATCGGCGGCGAAGTGCGCTGGCACCAGGACGCCACCTATTTTGAAACCACGCCGATCAGCGTGACCACCTTCTGGTTCGCGCTGGAAGACGCAACCCTGGACAACGGCTGCCTGTGGGCCGAACCGGGCGGCCACCGCGGCCCGCTGCGCGAACGCTTTATCCGCGACGGCGACGCCGTGCGCGTGGAAAAACTCGACGCCATGCCGTGGCCCGACGACAGCACCGCCGTGCCGCTGGAAGTCAAAGCCGGCGCCCTGGTCTGCTTCCACGGCCTGCTGCCGCATTACAGCGCGCCGAACCGCTCGCCCGTGTCGCGCCATGCCTACACCCTGCACGCCACCGACGGGCAAACCGAGTATGCAAAGCACAACTGGATACAGCGCGACGCATCCTTTCCGGTACGGGGTTTTGAATAATGCGGATTCAAGTCTTTGCGCCGCAATGGGGCAATAACGAGTTGCCGGCCGCCGTCTTTATCGACAAGGTGGTGGCGGCCGGTTTTGACGGCATCGAAATGTCGCTGCCGCAGGATGCGGCCCTGCGCGAGGAGTGGCGCGGGCGCATCGCCGACGCGGGACTGGCGCTGATCGCGGCGCAATGGGAAACCGTGTTCCACAGCGATTTTGCGCAGCACCGCGCCGCCCTCGGCGAGTTGCTGGAGAACGCCTGCCTGGCACGCCCGGTGCTGGTCAACACGCATACCGGCAAGGATTACTACACCCAGGCGCAAAACGCGGAACTGATCGAACTGGCAGCGGCCATTTCGCAGCAGCATGGCGTGCCCATCGTCCATGAAATCCACCGCAGCCGGTTCAGCGGCCACCCGATGCTGCTGATGCCCTACCTGGACCAGTATCCGGACCTGCCGCTGACGGCCGACCTGTCGCACTGGTGCTGCGCCTGCGAATCCTTGCTGGCGGATCAGCCTCGCACTTTGGCCCGCACCCTGCCCCAGGTGCGCCATATCCATGCGCGCGTGGGCCATGCACAGGGGCCGCAAGTGGCCGACTTCCGCGCGCCTGAAGCCAGCGATGCGCTGGCCACCCACCTGGGCTGGTGGGATGCGGTGGTGGCGCTGCGCCGCGCGGCCGGCGCCGAGCTGCTGACGTTTACGCCCGAATTCGGCCCGGCGCCTTACCTGCAAACCCTGCCGTACACGCAGCAGCCGGTGGCCGACGCATGGCAGCAGAACGTGGCGATGATGCAGCTGCTGCGCGCGCGTTATTGCGAAGCCTGAGCAAAGTTCGCCTGCACGAAATCGATAAAGGCACGCAGCGGCGCCGGCAGGTGGCGCCGGCCCGAATAGTATAAATATGGGCCAGGAAAAGGCAGCACCCACTCTTCCAGCACCGGTTGCAGCTGGCCCGCAGCGACATACGGCTGCAGCCAATCGTCAAACAGATACACCAGGCCATGGCCGGCGATGGCCATGGCGACGGCGATGTCGGCCGCCGTCGGCGTGACGATCAGCGGGCCGCCCGGCTCCATGTCGACACGCTCGCCATCACGCTCGAACTCCCACGGCGGAATCGCGCCACTGAGGAATTTTCCGCGCAGGCAGGCATGCTGCAGCAGTTCATGCGGATGCTTCGGCACGCCATGCTGCGCCAGGTACGACGGCGCGCCCGCCACCATGAAGCGCTGCGTGCGCGGACCGATCGGAATGGCGATCATGTCCTGTTCCAGCCGCTCGCCATAGCGGATGCCGGCGTCGCAGCCGCTGGCGACAATATCGACGAAATTATTATCGACCACCAGTTCCAGCACGATGTGCGGATAGGCGCGCAGGAACTGGTCGACCATCGGCTGCAGAAAAAAGCGCGCCGCGTTGACCGGCACGTTCAGGCGCAAGCTGCCGCGCGGGCTGACGCGCAGGTCGTTCAGCACATCAAGCGCACTGGTAACTTCATCGAGCGCCGGGCGCAAACGCTCCAGCAACAGCGTACCGGCAGCGGTGGGCGTCACGCTGCGCGTGGTGCGTTCCAGCAGGCGGATGCCCAGTTGCTGCTCCAGCCGGCGCAATGCCTCGCTCAGCGCCGACGCCGACTGGCCGCTGGCGCGCGCGGCCTGGCGAAAGCCGTTATGCTGCGCCACCAGGGAAAAGGCGGACAAGTCCATCATGGAGGGGCTGGCTGGATTCATGCGTGTCACTTTCATTGTGCGTATTGCTGCACAGCCTGTGCAGGATTGACCCGATTATCATACAGCGCAATCGTCGCTACCATGGCTGCTCCGGTACCCCAACCATGACACAGGAGCTCTCATGACCACCTATTCCCCCGCCAGTGACCAATTCACGCCCGCCCACAGCAGCCTGGTTTTCAATCGCCTCGGCTACGGCGCCATGCAGCTGGCCGGTCCGCACGTGTGGGGTCCGCCGAAAGACCGCGCTGCCGCCGTGGCGGTGCTGCGCGAAGCCATCGAACTGGGCATCAACCATATCGACACCTCGGACTTTTACGGCCCGCACGTCACCAATCAGATCATCCGCGAAGCGCTGCACCCTTACCGCGATGGTCTCACCATCGTCACCAAGATCGGCTTCCTGCGTGGTGACGACCAGTCCTGGCAGCCCGCCGCCGCGCCGCAACAGTTGCGCGACGCCGTGCGCGACAACTTGCGCAACCTGGGCCTCGATGTGCTCGACGTGGTCAACCTGCGCGCACCCGGCATTGCCGGCCCGGATGGCTCGTCGCTTGCCGAATCGCTGGCGACCCTGGTGCAGCTGCAGCAGGAAGGGCTGGTGCGCCATATCGGCCTGTCCAATGTCGATGCGGCGCAAGTGGCCGAAGCGCAGGCAATCACGCCGATTGTCTGCGTGCAGAACCAGTACAACCTGGCGCACCGGGTCGACGACGCGCTGATCGACACCCTGGCCGCGCAAGGCATCGCCTATGTGCCCTTCTTCCCGCTCGGTGGTTTTTCGCCGCTGCAGTCAGATGCCCTGAGCCAGGTGGCGGCCAGCATGCAGGCGACACCGCTGCAAGTGGCGCTGGCCTGGCTGCTGCAGCGCGCGCCGAACATGCTGGTGATCCCCGGCACCTCGTCGGTGGCGCATTTGCGCGAGAATGTGGCGGCTGGCGCCTTGACGCTTGATGCTGCGGCATTGGCTGCGCTGGAGTCGATCGCAGGCCGCTCGTAACTCGCTTGCAAGTAAGTAGCGCACTATATATACTGTGCAGATGGATACCAACAACCCTCTGCACCAGGTGCCACGCCTGGACAGCCAGCTGTGCTTTGCGCTGTACTCGACCTCGCTTGCGATGAACAAGCTGTACCGCAAGCTTTTGCGCAAGCTGGGCCTGACCTATTCGCAATACCTGGTAATGATGGTGCTGTGGGAACGCGACGGGCTGAGCGTGTCCGAGGTGGGCGAGCGCCTGTTCCTCGACTCGGCCACCCTGACGCCCCTGCTCAAGCGCATGGAGCAGGCAGGCCTGCTGAACCGCGCGCGCGCCGCCAGCGACGAGCGGCAAGTCCTCATTACGCTGACGCCAGCGGGCAGCGAACTGCGCCAGCAGGCGGCGCTGCTGCCGGAAGCGATACTGACGGCCAGCCAGTGCAGCGTGGCGCAAGTTGTAGATATGAAACAACAGCTGGACCAGCTGCGTGCCAGCCTGATGAAAAGTGAGTAAATCAGCGCTTTTCCCGAGCAAAATAAGGTGAATCCTGGCGTGTACCGCGCCAGGCAAAAGCTGGCGCAAAATCCGCCTTTCTTTATTACAAATCGATACAAGCCAGACCCTCCCCTGCGTTTAGAATAGTCCCCACTATTTCTTTACAACAATATCAGGGTGAACATGCGCATTCTTTCCGGCTCTGCGGCCTGCCTGGCTCTTTGCTTTACCGTTTCCGCCTTTGCCGCCGAGCCCTTCGACGACAAATTCCGCCAGCTGGAAGAATTGCTGCCTACCCCGAACACCTACCGCACCGCCTCCGGCGCGCCCGGCCACGCCTACTGGCAGCAGCGCGCCGACTATACGATCCGCGCCACGCTCGACGAAGCGAAACGCGAAATCACCGGCAGCGGCACCGTCACCTATCACAACAAGTCGCCAGATACCCTCGGCTACCTGTGGGTGCAGCTGGACCAGAATATCTACAAGCCGGACTCCGACGCGCGCCGCATGGCCACCGCGCCGTCGCGCCAGGCCTGGGCCAAGACGGCCGGCGAAGACACCATGAAATTCGAAGGCCTGCGCGGCATCCTGGCGCGCGGCGACTTCCAGGGCGGCTTCAATATCCGCGCATTGAAAGGGGCCGACGGCCAGCCTTTGAAGCATGTTATCAACCGCACCATGATGCGCATCGACCTGCCGCAGCCCTTGAAACCGGGCCAGGATTTCGTGTTCCAGATCGAGTGGGACTACCGCATCAACGAGCAGAAGGTGCTGGGCGGGCGCGCCGGCTACGAGTATTTTGCCGAAGACAAGAACGCCCTGTTCGAGGTCGCCCAGTGGTTCCCGCGCATGGTCGCCTATTACGACGCGGCCGGCTGGCAGCACAAGCAGTTCTTGGGATCGGGCGAATTCACGCTGGAATTCGGCGACTACGACGTGCAGCTGACGGTACCGGCCGACCATGTGGTGGCCTCCACGGGCGAGCTGCAAAATCCGCAAGATGTTCTCACGCCGGCCCAGCGCGAGCGCCTGGAAAAAGCCCGCAGCAGCGACAAGCCGGTGATCATCGTCACGCAGAAGGAAGCCGAAGCGGCCGAAAAATCGGTCAGCCGCGCGCAGAAAACCTGGCACTTCAAGGCCGCCAATGTGCGCGACTTTGCGTGGGCGTCAAGCCGAAAGTTCATCTGGGATGCGCAGGGCTACAAGCAGGGCGGCAGCGACGTGATGGCCATGTCCTACTATCCGAAGGAAGGCAATCCGCTGTGGGAAAAATACAGCACCCAAGCAATCGTCCACACCATCGAACAGTACAACAAGTACAGCATCGACTACCCGTACCCGACCGCCATTTCCGTCAACGGCCCGGTGGGCGGCATGGAATACCCGATGATCTCGTTCAACGGCCCGCGCCCGGTGAAGGACAAGAAAACCGGTGAGCTGACCTATTCGAAGCGCACCAAATATGGCCTGATCGGCGTGATTATCCATGAAGTGGGCCACAACTACTACCCGATGATCATCAACTCGGACGAGCGCCAGTGGACCTGGATGGACGAGGGCCTGAACACCTTCGTGCAGTATTTGGCGCAGCAGGCATGGGAAGAAAATTATCCGGCCTCGCGTGGCGAGCCGCGCGAGATCGTCGACTACATGCGTAGCCGCGACCAGGTACCGATCATGACCAATTCCGAATCCTTGCTGCAATTCGGCAACAACGCCTACGCGAAGCCGGCGGCCGGCCTGAACATCCTGCGCGAAACCATTTTGGGCCGCGAGCTGTTCGACTACGCCTTCAAGGAATATGCGCAGCGCTGGAAGTTCAAGCGCCCCACGCCGGCGGACTTTTTCCGCACCATGGAGGATGCCTCGGGCACCGACCTGGACTGGTTCTGGCGCGGCTGGTTCTACACCACCGATGCGGTCGACATCAGCATCGACGACATCAGCGAATATGGCGTGAGTTCGAAAAACCCGGAAACCGAAAAAGCCTGGAAAAAGACACAGAAAGCAGCGCAGCCCGAATCGGTTACCGACCGCGCCAACAAGGGCATGCCGCGCCGTGTCGACGCGCATCCGGAGCTGAAGGATTTCTATAACCAGCACGACGACTACACCGTCACCAACAAGGACCGCAACACCTACGCCGAAGCGCTGGCCAGCCTGGAGCCATGGGAAAAAGAGCTGCTGAAACAGGGCAAGCATCTGTACCTGGTCGACTTGTCAAACCTGGGCGGCATGGTGATGCCCTTGATCCTGGAAATCGAACTGAAAAGCGGCAAGAAATACATCGAGCGCGTGCCGGCCGAAGTGTGGCGCTACTCGCCGAAGAAAATCACCAAGGTGCTGATCACGGACGAGCCGATGGTGGGCCTGGTGCAGGACCCGTACTGGGAAACGGCCGACATCGACACCAGCAACAACAGCTGGCCGCGCAAGCTGACGCCGTCGCGCCTGGAACTGTTCAAGAGCGAGAAGTCGCCCAAGGAAAACCTGATGCGCGACTTTAATACGCCGCTCAAAGGCAAGGGAGCAGCAGGCGACAAGGACAGCGAGTCGTGATCAAGGCTGGCCTGCTGGCCCTGACCTTCGCCCTGGCCAGCAGCGTGGCCGGCGCCCATAACTACCATATGGGCATCGCCGACATCAGCTACAACGCGGCCAGCGGCAGCACGGAGATCGTCCATACCTACACCGGCCACGACGTCGAGGCGTTGCTGACCCAGGTCTACCAGCGCCAGTTCGACCTGGGCCAGAAAGACAGCGAAGCGGCGCTGCGCCGCTACGTGGAAAAGCAGTTTTATATCGTCGGCGCCAACGGCAAGCGCCTGCGCCTGGACTGGGTCGGCATCAAGGTCAATGCCGACAATGTGGTGATCTTCCAGGAGATCCCCCGCACCCGCCTGGCACCCGGCGCACGCATCCACAACCAGCTACTGAGCGATTTTTTGCCCAGCCAGCGCAATACGCTCAATGTGCAGGATGGCGAAAAGATCCAGACGCTGTTCTTTGACCAGAAAAACGTGGAATTGCCGGTCAGGTAAAGCATTTGCAAGCCCGCCGGCACACGATTGTCATCCAGGTATTAGAATGCCTGCCTGGACAACCTGATAGCGGCCGCCCCGCGGCCGGCACCGACATGAGCACTGCCGCACCGATCTTCAACGACCCGTCCCACCTTGCCAGCGCACTGCGCGACGATGGCTATGCCGTGCTTCGCCCGCAGGATGTGGCGGCCCTGGCCGGCTGCACCCTGCCGGACCTGCGCGCGCTGGAACCGAGCTGGGATGACCTGGCGCTCGACAACTACCTGAAGGATGGCGGGCGCTACCGCCGCCGGCGCCACTCCTGCTTCATGCAGGACGGCGCCGCGCTGACGCAAACGCCGCACCGCGCGCACTGGCAGCCGGTCGAGTACAACGCCCTGCACGGCGGCATGCATCGGCTGTTCGAACCGGTCGAGCCGGCCGTCGTGGCGCAGGCGGCCTGGCGCCAGTTGATCGTCGCCCTCGGCGACATTTGCTCGCAAGTGAAGGGCGCGCAGCCGTGGTTCATCGAGGCGCACCAGTTCCGCATCGACACCACCGACGGCATCGGGCGCCCTACGCCGGAAGGCGCGCACCGCGACGGCGTCGATTTCGTCGCCGTGCTGCTGGTGGGCCGCGAGTCGATCAAGGGCGGCGAGACGCGCATTTTCGAAGCGATTGGTCCCAACGGCAAGCGCTTTACCCTGACCGAGCCATGGTCGCTGCTGCTGCTCGACGACGCCGCCGTCATCCACGAATCGACGCCGATCCAGCCGATAGGCGCGGCCGGCCATCGCGACACGCTGGTGCTGACCTACCGCGCAGGCCAGTTCCAGGGCGAAAACTGAGCGGCCGCCGCCTGCTGCAAGACGTCCGAAATAGTTACCTTGAAGTTACTTTTGAGCGCTTAAATCCGATATAGTCACAGTATGTCTATACTGGGCGCCGACCGCGCCTGGCATTCAAATACACTGAAGCGAGGAGAGGTCCGTGGACTCCAACAACCAGATCAAACCCGACGAAATCGAAATCCTGATCGTCGAAGACAGCCCGACCCAAGCCGAGCGATTACGCCGCCTGATCCAGTCGCTGCATTACAACGCGCGCGTGGCCGCCAATGGCCAGCTGGCCCTGGCCGCCATCCGCGAGCGCAAGCCGCACCTGGTGCTGTCCGATATCGTCATGCCGGAAATGAACGGCTACGACCTGTGCCGCGCCATCAAGGCTGATCCGACCCTGCGCGATATCCCTGTGATCCTGGTTACCTCGCTCAACGACCCGAAGGACATCATCCGCGGCATCGAGTGCGGCGCCGACAACTTCATCCGCAAGCCGTATGCGGAAGACTATCTGCTCAACCGCATCAGCCACATGCTGATGAACCAGAAGCTGCGCAAGAACCAGAACGTTGAAATCGGCATTGCACTGTACCTGGGCGACCAGAAACATTTCATCAATGCCGAGCGCCAGCAGATCCTCGACCTGCTGATCTCGACCTATGAACAGGCAGTGCAGGTCAATGGCGAGCTGCAGGCGCGCGAGCGCCAGGTGATCGAGCTGAACATGCGCCTGGCCCACCATGCGGCCGAGCTGGAAACGACCAACCGCGAAATCGCCCTGAAGAACCTGGAGCTGGCCGAAGCGAGCCGCATGAAGTCGGCCTTTATCGCCAATATGTCGCACGAACTGCGCACGCCCCTGAACGCCATCATCGGTTTTACCGGCGCCCTGCTGATGAAGCTGCCCGGCCCGCTGACGGCCGACCAGGACAAGCAGCTGACCACCATCCGCGCCAGCGCGCGCCATCTGCTGTCCCTGATCAACGACATCCTCGACGTGGCCAAGATCGAAGCGGGCAAACTCACCCTGTCGATCGAGCCCGTGGCGTGCCACCAGCTGATCGCCGAAGTGGCCGAAACCCTGCGTCCGCTGGCCCAGCAAAAGGGGCTGGTGCTGGAAGTGGACGCCGGCGAGCAACCGGTGGTGATCGACACCGACCGCCGCGCGCTGACGCAAATCCTGATCAACCTGCTCAACAACGCCATCAAGTTCACCGACCAGGGCAGCGTGCGCATCAGCCTGGCGCAACGCGAGGAAGACGGCGCGCGCGTCACCGAAATGAGCATTACCGACAGCGGCGCCGGCATCAAGCAAGAAGACCAGGCCAGGCTGTTCCAGGCCTTCTCCCAGCTCGACTCGACCTCCACGCGCCACGTGGAAGGCGCGGGCCTGGGCCTGTACCTGTGCCAGAACCTGGCCAATGCCATCGGCGGCGCCCTGTTTTTCAACAGCGACTACGGACAAGGCAGTACCTTCACGCTGGCGCTGCGCAGCTGAGGGCAGCGCTATGTGCGGCGCAATACAAGCGTTTCGATAACATGGTCGAATCGTCACCGTAGTTCTACGGTATTGCACTGCACCATTTTTAGCGCTATAGTGTACTTGTCTCCTCCAAGTCGTTCTCCGAACATTTGGATTTAGCCCGCGATTCAACTCGCGGGCTTTTTTTTGTCCATTGGCCATCGAACCAAACCTACTGCGCGTCGCGCTTTGCGGCCGGCGATGCTCACCGTACTTGAGTACGGCTGCGCTTCTCGGCCACAAATCACTGCCGCTCGCTACGGTTTTGTTCGACGTCGTGACGCCAACAAATTGTTCTCTCTGCTCATAGTTAAATCAAACGATTAAGTTATATCATTTGTTTTAGTTATGTGATTTAATTCCCGGCATGAGAAAACCTTCACCACCGCCAATGCCGCAAACCACGGCCAAGGACGAGCCGGCGTGCCAGCCTGGCTGGCGCAATCTGTTCGGCCACTGCGTGGCGCGCAAGCCGCGCTCCGATGGCGAACAGTCGCGCGAGCGGCTGCTGCGCAGCGCCATCCGCCTGTTTGCCGAACAAGGCTATGCCCGCACTTCCACGCGCGAACTGGCGCAGGCGGCCGGCGCCAACGCCGCTGCCATCAGCTATTATTTCGGCGACAAGGCGGGCCTGTACCGCGCCGCCTTTGCCGAGCAATCGAGCGACCCGCACACCAATATCGCCCTGTTCGACCAGCCCCACTTCACCTTGCGCCAGAGCCTGCAGGGCTTTTATGCGCAAATGCTCGCGCCGATGCAGCAGGGCGAACTGGCGCGCGACGCCATGCGCCTGTGGTGCCGCGAAATGCTCGAACCCACGGGCCTGTGGGCGCGCGAGATCGACCAGAATATCCGCCCCGAGCACGAGGCGTTTGCGCGCGTGCTGGCGCGCCACCTGGGCGCCGATGCCGACAGCGACGACATGCACCGGCTGGCATTTTCGATCGCCTCGCTGGCGCTGCAGCACATGGTCGGCGCCGACGTGATCCAGGTGCTGCGCCCGCAGCTGATGGCCACGCCGCAGGCCGCCGAGACCTGGCTGGGGCGCATGGTCGACTATGGGCTGGCCATGGCCGAAGTTGAACGCGCACGATTGCACTCCATTTCAACCATTGATACCGCAAAAGGACCAGCATGAGGAAGTCTGAATACGCCCTGGCAGCCAGCATGCTGCTGGCGCTGGCAGGTTGCGCCGTGCAGGGGCCGCCCGCCTCGGTGGCGGCGAGCGCCCCCGCCAACTGGCATGCCCCGCTGCCGCACAACGGCAATATGGTCGACCTGGCCAACTGGTGGCAACAGCAGGGCGACCCGCTGCTGGTCGAACTGATCACCGATGCGCAGCAGGTCAGCCCGACGATTGCCACCGCCCGCACGCGCATCGTGCAGTCGCGCGCGGACCGCGTCGCCAGCGGCGCGGCGCTCGGCCCCGTGCTGGACGCCACCGGCAGCGTGGTGCGCACCAGCCAGCAATCAAGCCAGCCTGGCGGCACCACCTCGCAGGCGGCGCTGCAGGCGTCGTGGGAAATCGACGTGTTCGGCGCCAACCGCGCCACGCGCGACGCCGCGCAAGAGCGGCTGGACAGCGCGCAAGCCGGCTGGCACGACGCGCGCGTATCGGTCGCCGCCGAAGTGGCGAACCAGTACTACAGCTTGCGCGCCTGCCGTGCACTGCAAAGCGTGGCCGAACAGGACGCCGCCTCGCGCAGCGACTCGGCGCGCCTGACGCAATTGAGCGCCGACGCCGGCTTCCAGCCACCGGCCAGCGCCGCACTGGCGCGCGCCAGCGCCGCCGAAGGCGCCAGCCGCGCCATCGAACAGCGGGCAGTCTGCGATATTGGCGTGCAGGCGCTGGTGGCCCTGTCGGCCATGCCGGAAGAAACACTGCGGACAAAACTGGCCGCCAGCGCGCTGGTCACGCCGGCCCCGGTGGCGATCGCCGCCCTGCCGGCGCAGACCCTGGCCCAGCGGCCCGACATCTTCAGCGCCGAGCGCGAAGTGGCGGCCGCCAGCTTTGAAGTGAGCGGCGCAAAAGCCCAGCGCTACCCCCGTTTGAGCCTGGCCGGTTCCATCGGCAAAGGCAATATCCGCGCCGGCGGCGAGAGCATCACCGGCAGCACCTGGAGCATCGGCCCGCTGGCCGTCAGCCTGCCGATCTTCGACGGCGGGCGCCGCCGCGCCCAGGTCGACGCGGCCGTGGCCCGCTATGACGAAGCGGTGGTCAAGTACCGCGCCGGCGTGCGCCAGGCCGTGCGCGAAGTGGAAGAAGCGCTGCTGAACCTGCAAAGCACGGACGCGCGCAGCAGCCATGCGCAGACGGCATTGGAAGGCTACCGCGTGTCGTTTGTCGCCACCGAAGACCGCTACAAAAATGGCCTGGCCAGCCTGATCGAACTGGAGGATGCGCGCCGCACGCGCCTGGCCGCCGAAAACACCGTAGTCAATCTGCAGCGCGACCGCAGCAGCGCCTGGGTGGCGCTGTACCGCGCAGCCGGCGGCGGCTGGAACGCCAGCCAGGCCGCAACGGCTCCCTGATTTCCGCCCTCCCCTCACGACGGACAAGAACATGAAAAAAATGACACTCAAACCTATCACCATGGCCATCGCGGCCGCTTGCGTGCTGGCCGGCGCCGGCGTGGCGCTGTCGCTATATTCGCCCGCCTCCACCGCCGCCGATGAAAAAAACGCCGTGCAAAAGCCGGCCCTGACCGTCACCACCGCCAGGCCGCAGACATCCAGACTGCCGATCAAGCTGTCCGCCAACGGCAACGTGGCCGCCTGGCAGGAAGCCATTATCGGCAGCGAATCGAACGGCCTGCGCCTGACCGACGTGCGCGTCAACGTGGGCGACGTGGTGCGCGCCGGGCAGGTGCTGGCGGTGTTCTCCAGCGACACCGTCAACGCCGACGTGGCGCAAACCAGGGCGGCAGTACTGGAAGCGGAAGCGAATGCGGCCGAAGCGTCGGCCAACGCGGCGCGCGCCCGCTCGCTGCAAACCACCGGCGCCATCAGCGCCCAGCAGATCAGCCAGTACCTGACGGCCGAACAGACGGCGAACGCCCGCATTGCGTCGGCCAAGGCGCAGCTGGCGGCGCAGCACCTGCGCCTGAAATACACGCAGGTGGTGGCACCCGACAGCGGCGTGATCTCGTCGCGCTCGGCCACCGTCGGTTCGGTGGTGGCTGCCGGCACGGAACTGTTCCGCATGATCCGCCAGGGCCGCCTGGAGTGGCGCGCCGAAGTGACGGCGGCCGAACTGCTCAATCTGAAACCGGGCACCCTGGCCGAAGTGAAGGCCGCCAACGGCAGCGTATTGACCGGCAAGGTGCGCATGATCGCGCCCACGGTCGACCCGCAAACGCGCTCGGCGCTGGTCTATGTTGACCTGCCGGCGACCGCCGCCGGCAATGCGCCGTTCAAGGCCGGCATGTATGCCAGCGGCGCGTTTGAACTGGGCACCTCGGGCGCGCTGACCGTGCCGCAACAGGCAATTGCCGTGCGCGATGGCTTCAGCTATGTGTTCCGTCTGAACCGCGACCAGCGCGTCAGCCAGATCAAGATACAGCCAGGGCGGCGCCTGGCGGACAGCATCGAGATCGTCTCGGGCATCACGGCCGATACCACGATTGTGGTCAATGGCGCCGGCTTCCTCAATGACGGCGATTTGGTCAAGAATGTGGCCATCCCGGTGGCAACCCCGGTCGCCGCGACCACGCCGGCCAGGAAATAAGGAAGAATCATGAATTTCTCCTCCTTGTCGATCAAGAGCCCGATCCCGGCCATCATGCTGTTCGCGCTGCTGACCCTGGCCGGGCTGCTGGCGTACAAAGCCAATCCGGTGCAGGACTTCCCGGACATCGAACTGCCCATCGTCACCGTCAGCGCCTCGCTGCCGGGCGCCGCGCCGGCCCAGCTGGAAACCGAGGTGGCGCGCAAGATCGAAGACTCGGTCGCCACCTTGCAAGGCGTGAAAAACATCTATACCAAGGTGCTTGACGGCGTGGCCACCGTCACCGTCGAATTCGTGCTGGAAAAGCAGATCGCCGAAGCCGTCAACGACGTGCGCGATGCGGTGGCACGCGTCAAGGCCGACATGCCGGCCGAATTGCGCGATCCGACCGTCACCAAAGCCTCCACCGCTGGCCGGGTGGTGCTCACTTTTATCGCCTCGCCCAAGGCCGGCGTCGACAATCCGCTCGACGCGCCCGACCTGTCCTGGTATGTCGACAATACGGTTGCCAAGCGCTTGCTGACGGTGCCGGGAGTGGGCGCCGTCACGCGCCTGGGCGGCGTGTACCGTGAAATCCAGGTGGAACTCGACGACGCCCGCATGGCGGCCCTGAAAGTGTCCGCGCTCGACGTGTCGCGCCAGCTGCGCCTGGTGCAGCGCGAAGCGCCGGGCGGCCGTGGCGACGTCAGCGGCGCCGAACAGTCGGTGCGTACCATCGCTACCGTGAAAACGGCCGAAGAACTCTCGCGCGTGGATATTCCGCTGCCGGACGGACGCCATGTGCGCCTAGACCAGGTGGCCAATGTGCGCGACACCATCGCCGAACCGCGCGCGCTGGCCGAGCAGGACGGCAAGACCGTGGTGGCGTTTGAAGTATTCCGCACCAAGGGCGCCAGCGAAGTGGCGGTGGCCAATGGCGCGCGCGCCGCGGTAGCGGACCTGCAGAAGGAAAATCCCAGCATCGTGATCCAGCAGTCGATCGACAACGCCTTCCCGGTCGAGGAAAACTTCGACGGCTCGATGGAGCTGCTGTACGAAGGCGCCTTGCTGGCCGTGCTGGTGGTGTGGTGGTTCCTGCGCGACTGGCGCGCCACCCTGGTGGCCGCCGCCGCCCTGCCGCTGTCGGTGATGCCGGCTTTCCTGGGCATTTACTGGTTCGGCTATACGCTCAATACGGTGACCCTGCTGTCGCTGGCGCTGGTGGTCGGCGTGCTGGTCGACGACGCCATCGTGGAAATCGAAAACATCTCGCGCCATCTGCGCATGGGCAAGTCGCCGATGGAAGCGGCAATGGAAGCGGCCGATGAAATCGGCATGGCAGTAATCGCCACCACCTTTGCGCTGGTGGCGGTGTTTTTGCCGACCGCCTTCATGAGCGGCATTCCCGGCCTGTTCTTCAAGCAGTTCGGCTGGACTGCCGTGCTGGCGGTGCTGGCGTCCCTGGTGGTGGCACGCCTGCTGACGCCGATGATGGCGGCTTATATTTTGAAGCCGCTGGCGCACAAGGAAGAACAGGACGGCTGGCTGATGACGCGCTACCTGGCCACCATGCGCTGGTGTCTGAATCATCGCGGCATCACGGCGCTCGCCTCGCTGGTGTTCTTTGTCTGCTCGATCATGCTGGTGCCGCTGCTGCCGACCGGCTTTGTGCCGGCCGCCGACCGCGCGCAGACGCAGATCAACCTGGAACTGCCGCCCGGCTCCACCCTGGCCGAAACGCGTGCCGTGGCGGCGCAGGCGCGCAGCGCAGCCATGCAGGTGCCCGGCATCAAGGGCGTGTTCAGCTCGATCGGTGGCGGCTCCAGCGGCGACGCGTTCGCGCCGGGCGCGGCCGCCGAAGCGCGCCGCGCCGTGCTGACCTTGACCACCGTGCACCGCACCGACCGCAAGGAATCGATGGCGGGGCTGGAGTCGCAATTGCGCAGCAAGCTCGATGGCATCCCCGGCGCGCGCTTTACGGTCGGCCCGCCCGACACCGGCGTCAAGATGCAGCTGGTGCTGCGTTCGGAAGACCCGGTGGCGCTGATGGCGGCCGCGCAAAAGGTCGAGCGCGAACTGCGCGGCCTGCACGGCATCGGCAACGTCAATTCCAGCGCCTCGCTGGTGCGCCCTGAAATCATCGTGCGGCCCGACTTTGCCAAGGCAGCCGACCTGGGCGTGACGGCGGCGTCTATCGGCGAAACCGTACGCGTGGCCACGGCCGGCGATTACGACACCGACCTGACGAAAATGAACCTGCCCGAACGCCAGGTGCCGATCCGCGTGAAACTGCCCAACAGCGTGCGCGCCGACCTGGCCGCCATCGAGCGCCTGACCGTACCTGGCAAGAATGGCCCGGTGCGCCTGGCCAATGTAGCGACCGTCACCATGGAAAGCGGCCCGGCGCAGATCGACCGCCTGAACCGCAGCCGCAACGTGACCCTGGACGTGGAACTCGGTTCACGCACCCTCGGTGAACTCAACGAGGAAGCGCGCGCGCTGCCGTCGATGAAGAACCTGCCCGCTTCCGTCAAAATCGCCGAACTGGGCGATGCACAGGAAATGGCATCGCTGTTTGCCAGCTTTGGCCTGGCCATGCTGATCGGCGTGCTGTGCATCTACTGCGTGCTGGTGCTGCTGTTCAAGGACTTCATGCAGCCGGTAACGATCCTGGCGGCGCTGCCGCTGTCGATCGGTGGCGCCTTTGTCGCGCTGCTCATTACCGGCAGCGCGCTGTCGATGCCGTCGATGATCGGCCTGATCATGCTGATGGGGATCGTTACCAAGAACTCGATCCTGCTGGTCGACTACGCGATCCTGGCGCGCGAAGCGGGCATGGACCGTTTCGACGCGCTGGTCGACGCCTGCCACAAGCGTAGCCGGCCGATCCTGATGACGACGATTGCGATGGGCGCCGGCATGATGCCGCTGGCGCTGGGCTGGGGCGCCGATCCCAGCTTCCGCTCGCCGATGGCGATCACGGTAATCGGTGGCCTGATCACCTCGACGCTTTTGAGCCTGCTGGTAGTGCCGGCCGTATTCACCTATATCGACGACCTGGAACATTTGCTCAAGCGTGTCCGCGACAAGCTGCGCCGCCACCCGGCGCCGTCGATTGAAGGCAAGGTGGCGCTCGACAAGCATTAAGGCAGCAACACTGCAAGTCAAGAAAAGCGATGGTCAGGCGGCGAGCCTGCGCCATCGCTTTTGTCTATCTGGCATACTGCGGCCATTGATCATTACGCATATCGGCATCATCCATGAATGTATCTACTCCGCTGTCCCTGCTGCTGGCCTGCTCGCTGCTGGGCGCCTGTTCTGACAAAACCGCCACCGCGCCAGCGGCTCCGGCGCCTGTGCCAGCCCCTGCCGCCGCCCCTGCGGCCACCCCGGCCGAAGCACCTGCCGCCAACGCACCGGTCGCCGCAAAAAACGACGAGATGAAAACCCCGGAGGCGCGTGCGCGCGACAGCAAGCTCGAAGCGGCCATGATGCTGGCCATCTTCGGCAAGAACTACCGTCCCGACAGCGACGACGCGCTGGCCGACCTGCCGGACCCGGACAGCAAGGAAGCCAGGGCCGAAAAGCTCAGTTACGTGGTCAGCGCCGTCAGCCACAAGCTGCTGCCGGACGGGCGTGCCATCCTGGTCGCCAATGCGGAAACGGCCAACACCGAAGGCTCGGCCGAGTCGGGCCACGCCTCGCCCGGCCTGCTCAATGTGTTCTACCTGGCGCCCAAGGGCAAGCCCGGCGACGAAGCATGGCAGGTGGTGACGCGGCTGGAAAATATCGCCACCCTGGGTTCTTCCGGGCAGCTCGGTGAAGTGCACTGGGTGATGCTGGGCGCCGGCAAGCAGGGGATGGCGATTCGTCACGGCTACACGGGCCAGGGCTATACCATCACCCAGCTGGCGCTGTTCGAGCTTGGCGCCGACAAGGTCACCGAACTCGATGGCGGCATCGACCTGCATTCCGATAATGAAGGCGCCTGCGGCCCCGAGACGCAGGACTGCTGGATGGTCGACGGCAACTGGCATTTTGCGGCCGCCCGCGATGGCGGCGCCTACGACGACCTGCTGATCGACTTCACGGGCGCCTCACGCAAGATCAAGCCGGGCGTGAAGGTGAAGGAAGACGAAGAGCCGCCGCGCCTGGTCACGCAGATGAACGGGCGGGCGCGCTATGCGTTTGACGGCAAGAAGTACAAACTGGTCGAAGGCAAGAATATCGTGCCGGGCGTATAAATTACTTCCGCGCCGCTGCCAGCCGCGCCAGCAGCGGCGCATACATAGCGCGCGTATGGCTGTTCCAGCGCTGCATGGCGCTGTCGATATCCTTGCACAGGCGTTCCGACAAAATGGTATCGCCCTGCTGCAGCGCCCAGATCGCGTATTCGGCGCGCGCCTCGAAGCTGCCGTGGCGCGTCAGCGCGTCGTCAAATTCCGCCTTTGCTTCGGCCTGGCGGCCGCTTTGCGCCAGCGCGCGCGCCGTCAGCAATGACACGATCTCGGGACGGAAATGGATGTCGCTGCGGCGGATGAATTCCAGGTGCGTCAGCGCATCAGCGCCGCGCTCGGATTCAAGATAGGCGCGCGCGGCGCCCATGCGAATTTCCAGGTCCGACGCAAACGCGCCCTGCAGGCAAGCCTCGTAGGTGCCGGCGGCGGCCTGCGGGTCGCCCGCTTCCAGCTGCGCGCTGGCCAGGCGCATCTGGTTTTGCGCCGTCGGCGTGTAGTCGTAGGCGGCGCGCGCTTCGCGCAGTTCGCGGTTCGGGTCCAGCACCTGCACCGCCACTGACGCCACCTTGCGCGCGCCTTGCGGCAGGCGTGAATTGGGCAGGAAAATGGCGAAAAAATACACCAGGCTGCCCAGCAGGGGGAAGATGAACAAGATCAGCAGCCAGTAGATAGGCTGCCCATTGCGCACCGCATGCACCGCGAAAAACAATGCGACCAGAATATGCAAGCCTACGCCAAAAATCTCCATGCCCTTCTTTCTCCATTCCTGTTCATGATTGCCGATGTTACACCGGCGTGTGGCATTGAGCCATGCTCCGAAACTTAAGGCGCCGGCTGCCAGCCGCCGCCCATGGCGCGATACAAATCGACCGAGGCGACCAGCATGCGGGTTTTGAGTTGCAGCAAGCCGACGTCGGCGTTGTACAAACTGCGCTGGGCGTCGAGTTCTTCCAGGTAGGACGCATAACCGTTGCGGTAGCGGTTGTGCGCGATGCGCAGCGTCTCGGCCGAGGTGGCGCGGCGCGCGTCGTTTTCCACCGCCTGCTGGCGCAGCCGGTAGATTGCGCCCAGGCTGTTCTCGGTTTCGGAAAAAGCGTTCCTGACCACATTTTCATAGGTGTAGACCAGCTCGTCGCGCTGGGCGCCGGCGATATCGGTTTGCGCCTGCACGCGCCCGCCGTCGAACAGCGGGCCGGCCGCCAGCGCCGTCAGGCGCCACAAAGCCGTCGGTGCATGCAAAAAGTCGCTCAGGGTGGTGGCCTGGCCGCCGCCGGTGGCGGTCAGCTTGAACGAAGGCAGCAGCTGGTCGCGCGTGGCGGCCAGGCCGGCGTTGGCAGCGGCCAGGTTATGTTCGGCGCGTGCGATGTCCGGGCGGCGCCGCAGCAGTTCCGACGGCAGGCCGGCCGGCACCAAAGGCGGCGTCAGGTCCTGCAGCGGCAGGCCGCGCGCGATGGGACCGGGATTGCCGCCGACCAGCAGCGCCAGCGCGTTTTCCTGTTCAAATATCTGCCGCTGCAGCTGCGGTATCTGTTCGGCAGCCGCATGGTATTCCGACTGCGCCTGCTGCCATTCCAGCTGCGAGCTGTAGCCCACCTCGTACTGCTTGCGCGCCAGTTCGCGCGACTGCACGCGCAGCGCCAGGGTCGCCTGCGTCAGTTCCAGCTGGGCGTCCAGGCCACGCAAATTCAGGTAGGCCGTGGCCACGCTGGCGGCAATCGACAGCGCCGCCGCGTCGAGGCTGGCCTGCTCGGCGCGAAAGCTTTCGCCAGCCGCTTCGGTCAGCTTGCCGAGCCGCCCCCACACATCGATTTCATAGCTGGCCTGCAGCTCGGCCTGGAACACATTCGTTACATACGGCACGCCATTCGAGGCCAGGGTGTGCGTGCGCGTGGGCGAGCCGTCAAACGACAGCGTGGGCGCATGGTTGGCGCCAGCCTGCGCCAGGCGCGCGCGAAATTCCTCGACGCGGGCGCGCGCCACGCGCAAATCACCATTGTGGGCCAGCGCGGTGGCCACCAGATTGCTCAATACCGGGTCGCCAAAGGCCTGCCACCACAGTTGCTCGACGTGAGCGCCCGCCGCCGGCGCACCGGCGGCCTGCGCGCGCCAGCCAGACGGCAACTGCAAGCTTGAGGCCGGTTGTGGTGGCGCCTTGGCCGCGCAGCCGGCCAGCGCCAGGCAAATCGCAGCGCTGAGCAAAGATGGCCGCATCATGGCTTCGCCTTCTTCGGCGGTGGCGGCGGCGCCGGGTTTTCGGCCGAATCATTGAGCACGGCCGAGGTGTCGACGCTCACCACCACCGACATGCCGGGCACCAGCCGGCGCGCATTTGCCTGGCCCGTGTCGATGCGGATGCGCACCGGAATGCGCTGGGCGATCTTGAGGTAGTTGCCGGTGGCGTTATCGGCCGGCAGCACGGAAAACTCGGAACCGGTGGCCGGCGAAATGCGCTCGACCTGGCCGGTCAGCATGGCGCCGTCGAGCGCGTCGACATGAAAGGTGGCGCTCTGCCCTTCCTGCACGCCGTTCATCTGGGTTTCCTTAAAGTTGGCCATCACCCATAGTTGGCGCGGCACCACGGCCATCAGCTGCGAGCCGGAATTGACAAACGCGCCCTGGCGCACCGTCACCTGGCCCAACTGGCCGTCCGACGGCGCGACGATGCGCGTGTTGTCGAGATCGATTTTCGCTGCTTTCACGGCCGCTTCCGCATTCGCCACGGCGGCGGCCAGCGCCTGCTTGTTGACCACCACCGACTGCACGCTTTGCTGCGAAATATCGACATTGGCCCTGGCCTGCGCCAGCGCAGCCACCATCTGCGCCTGGGTGGCGCGCGACTGGTCGAATTCGCGCTGCGACAGCGAGCCGTCGGCCACCAGCTGTTCGACGCGATTGAGGTCGGCGCTGGCCTTTTTCGCCTGTGCCTCGGCGTTCGCCAGCGCGGCGCGGCTGACCGCGATACCAGCTTCCGAGCTGGCGCGCTGCTGCGCCCAGTTCGACAGCGCCGCCTCCTGTGCCGCCAGTTGCGCCAGCGCCTGCTCGTAGCGCTGCTGGTAGATGCGGTCGTCGATGCGCACCAGCAGCTGGCCCGCCTTGACGTCCATGAAGTCCTGCACATTCACTTCCACCACATAGCCGGACAACTGCGTGCCAATCACCGTTACCTGGCCGCGCACGGTGGCGTTTTCGGTGGTGACGATGGGACTTGTGAATGGCGGCAAACGCCAGGCATACAGCACGATCAGCACGCCGACCAGCGCCACCGCGGCAAAGGCGATGGTCGAGAGCCACTGCAGGCGGCGCTCCGGCGGCGGTGGCGTGGAAGCGGCCGGCGCAGGCGACGGTGTCGATGCAACAGTGGCGGCGGGCGGCGGATTGTTATTTTCTGTCATTGCTCGGTTCCGAATTGGTAATGGGGACGATGGACATGGCGGTCTGCGCGTCGCGCACGGGGCCGACCAGGCGCCGCGCGCCAGTGGTGATGCTGGTCCAGAACTGGCTCACCAGCATCCACAGGAAAGTGACGATGGCAACCACGGCGATCATCAGGAAAACATCGTTATAGGCCAGCACATTGGCTTCGCGCGTGGCGGCCGCACCCAGGCGCGCCACGCCGGCGGCACTGCGCAGCACCGGGTCGGTCAGCACGCTGCCATAGGCATTCGCGCCCGACTGCACGCGCGCGGCCACGTTGGGGTCGAGCAGGGTCAGGTTTTCAACCAGGTAGCTGGAATGGTATTTTTCGCGCGCCGTCTGGATGGTGCCGACGATCGCGGACCCCAGCAGGCCGCCCATATTCTGCGTCATGGTAAACATCACGGAAAAGCTGACCAGGTTGCGCGGCTCGGCGATCACGGCGCCCATGCCGGCCACCATGGTCGGCCCCAGGAAATACGTGCCGCCAAAGGCCAGCAGGAACTGGCTGATGTACATATTGGCCGGCCGCGTCTGGCTGGTGGCGTGCGCGTCGATCATCGCGCCGGCCGCGATCAGCAGCAGCGCGAACATCAGCGAGCGGTTGACCCTGGCCGGATTGATCATCACCGCGCTCAGCGACAGGCCGGCCACGCTGCCCAGCAGCACCACCACGAACAGGTTCTGCATCTGGTCGGTATTGAGGCCCAGCGCCTGCAAGAAGCCGACGGCGCCGGTGGACTCGGACAGCACGATGCGAAACAGCAGCACCGACAGGAACAGCTTGGCGATCTTGCCGGTTGATAGCCAGCGCGTATTGAGCAGCGGGCGCATGCGGTTGTGCTCGATCGCCAGCGCGGCGGTGATCAGCACGATGGACGCGGCCAGGCACAGGCCCACCCATTCGGACTCCATCCACCACGCCGTGCGGCCCTGCGCCAGCACGGCGCACAGCAGCGCCACGCCCGGCGCAAACAATATGAAGGTCAGGAAGTCGAGCGGCTCGAAGGTCTGCAAGCGGTCGCCCGGCGGCAGTTTCAGCGCCAGCACGCAGCCCAGCGCCAGCAGGCAAAGGCCCAGTTCAAACAGGTACAGGCCGTGCCACTCGCCCAGTTCCAGCAGTTCGGAGGTAAAGATGCGCGCCAGCGGCAGCGCCAGCTGGGCAAAGCCCAGGCCCAGCACCACGCCCTTCAGGCGGTGCCTGGCGGGAAACGCCTGCAAGGTGTAATACAGGCCCAGCACCCCCAGCGCGCCGCCGACCATGCCATGCGCGGCGCGCACGGCGATCGCCGAGGACAGGGTATTGGCATACAGGTGGGCAAACGTGACGACCGCATACAGGATCAGGAACGCTTCCGTAAACAGGCGCAGGCCGAACTGCTGGCGAAACTTCACCAGCAGCAGGTTCATGGAAACAGCCGTCATCACATACGCGGCCGGCAACCACTGCATCTGGTAGGCATAGGCGCCCAGCGAGCCTTGCAGGTTCAGGATATTGGCCGTCACCAGGCCATTGCCCAGGCCACCGGTCAGCGCCACGATCAGGCCGACGATAAAGTACGCGACGCGTTTCGGCATCGAGTGTTCGGGCGTCGATGGCGAACCGGGCAAAGTCGGGCGTTCTCCCGGATTCCAGGTTCGTGGTGTGTACTTGTCCATGCGGCTGTCTTGATAGTGTTTGCTGAGCGGTTCATGGCTGTTTGCACGCATCAACCACTACAGGCAGCAGCATATCACCGCAGGGATTTTTTATTGTTTATGTTGCGAGATGGGGAGTTGATGCGAGAAAATACTTGAACCCAACACGAAGGGCCGGGGTCGGACCCTGAGGGGGAATGCCTCCCAGTGGGAGGCATTCCGATTCCGAAGGAACCGACCCCAGTCTTTGCTCTGGGGTTTTAAAACTTACACGCGTGGCGGATCGGTCTCGCGCGCATACTCGCGGTGCCCTGCCAGCGCCTGCTTGAACGCGGCCACCGCCTTCACGTCGCCAGCGGCGGCAACGATGATGGCCGGGTCGTCACTGCCGTCCGGCAAGGTGGTGGGCACGCCGGCCTTGTCGAGCAGGCTCTTGCCGGCGTCGATCACCAGCATCGGCTTGCAGTGGCGGTATTGCTGGCGCACGAAGTCCAGCGCATTGGCGTCCATCGCCAGTTGCTGGGCGGCCGCTTCGCCATCGGGGATGACGACCGCGTCGAACAGCACCGATGGCGCCGTTTCCAGCGTCACTTCGACCGCCAGCGGCGCGCCAGCCTTGGTATCGACCTGGCCCAGCGCGCTGCCCACCAGGCGCGGCACGGCGCCATCGGCCAGCAGCGAGCCGTAGATGGCGCGCACCTGCGCCGCATCACTGCCCGGCCCCACCAGAATCGCCACTTTTCGCGTATGGATGCCGGTCTTGCCCGGACGGAAGGTCAGCGACAAGGATGGCGCTGGCGCATAGTCGGGAATCGGCACCAGGTCGAGCGCCGGCATGGCGGGCGGCAAGGCCAGGCCCAGGCCATCTGCCACCTTCTGCGCCAGGGTTTCATCGACATTGCGCAGCATGGACACGATGCGCTTGCGGATGGCCACCGTCTGCACCTTGCTCAGCTCGAAGCGGAAGGCGTTGGCGATATGGTCCTGCTCGTGCGGCGTCTGGCTGATGAAGAACAAACGCGCCTGGCCATAATGCTCGGCAAATTTCTCGGGCTTGCCGCGCACCTTGTCGCCGTCGCTCGGCTGCGGAAAGCTGTTGAAACCCCTGCTGCCGGCCTGGAACGGCGCGCCGCCGGCCAGCGAATTCGGTTCATAGGCCACGCGGCCACGGTTGATGGCCTGGCGGTGAAAGCCGTCGCGCTGATTGTTGTGCACCGGGGCAATGGCCGAGTTGATCGGGATCTCATGGAAATTGGGACCACCCAGGCGCGTCAGTTGCGTGTCCACATAGGAGTGGATGCGGCCCTGCAGCAGCGGATCGTTGGAAAAATCAATGCCGGGCACGATGTGCGCGGTACAGAAGGCAACCTGCTCGGTCTCGGCAAAGAAATTGTCCGGGTTGCGGTTCAGTACCATCTTGCCGACCGGCGTCAAGGGGATCATTTCCTCGGGGATCAGCTTGGTCGGGTCCAGCACATCGAAGTCGAACGCTTCGGCCTGCTCTTCGGTGAAGACCTGGAGCGCCAGCTCATACTCGGGATACTCGCCGCATTCGATGGCTTCCCACAGGTCGCGGCGGTGGAAATCGGGGTCCGCGCCACTGATCTTGACGGCCTCGTCCCATACCAGCGAATGCGTACCGGCCATCGGCGACCAGTGGAATTTACAGAACACGGACTGGCCTTCGGCATTGACCAGGCGGAAGGTATGCACGCCGAAACCCTGCATGGTGCGGTAGCTGCGCGGAATCGCGCGGTCGGACATCACCCACATCAGCATGTGCGTGATTTCCGGCATCAGCGAAGCGAAGTCCCAGAAGGTGTCGTGCGCGCTGGCTGCCTGTGGAATACCGTTGTGCGGCTCGGGCTTGACCGCATGCACCAGGTCGGGAAACTTCATTGCGTCCTGGATAAAGAAGACGGGAATATTGTTGCCGACCAGGTCCCAGTTGCCTTCGTCCGTATAGAACTTGACTGCAAAGCCGCGCACGTCGCGCGCCGTATCGGTCGAACCGCGCTCGCCGGCAACGGTGGAAAAGCGCACGAACACCGGCGTGCGCTTGCCGGCCTTGGCAAACAGCGAGGCACGCGTCAGGTCGCTTTGTTCCTTGTAGCATTCGAAGTAGCCATGCGCGGCCGAACCGCGCGCATGCACCACGCGCTCGGGGATGCGCTCATGGTCGAAGTGCGTGATTTTTTCACGCAGAATGAAGTCTTCCATCAGGGTGTAGCCACGCAGGCCGGCTTTCAGCGAGTTCTGATTGTCGCCCACTGGCACGCCCTGGTTGGTGGTCAGCACGCGGCCGCTGTCATCGGCGCGCGCGCGGTCCAGTGGCGCCGTGCCCGCATTGGCGCCCAGCGCAGGCTGGCCGCTGCCGGTTTTCGGCGAGGCCGTGGTTTCGCCGGTGGTGCTGCCGGTGGCGGCCGGGTCGCTGGCGGACACATGCACGCCTTCTTCCGGGCTGCGCGCCGCCTCGCCATACTGGCCGGCGACATTCGGGTTTTCCGGCATGGCGTCGGACAAGGCTTGGCTGGCGGCAACCTTGCGCAACAAGGTGTCTGCCGCGTCATTGCTGCTGCCCAGGCTTTGCGGCGGGGTCGGGTCGGACGGGCCGCCCGAGCTGCTCAAGACGGAACCTGCGCCATCGACCGATGGGGCGTTTTGATTGGTAGCCATACATCTCCTGTGATAGATAAAAGCAAAAATAATGAACAAAACCAACAGTTTCACTACGCACGAATACTGCGTTCAATAGCAATGGGCGCCGGACCAGCTCGCCACGAAGGCAAGCCGGGCCAGCGCCCATGACAGACTGCTGCCTGCACTGCGTCAGTAACGACGCTTATTTACGCGCACCGAGCAGTTTCGACAGGCCGTAGCCGGCTGCCAGGGCGACCAGCAGCGAAGTGGCGGGACGTTCGCGCACATAGGTGCGGCCCGTTTCGCCGGCGCGCTGGCAAGCGGCGCCCCACTCCTTGCTGCGTTCCATCAGTTTTTCCGATGCCGAGCCGATCGAAGCGCTGGCGGCATTGATTTTTTCGCCGACCTGGTCGACGCCGCTATGTACGCTCGATGCGACCTTGTCGATTACGGGCTGGGCTTTGTCGGCCACCTTGTCGACGGCGGCATGCGCATCCTTGCGGGCATCCTGGGCGGTGTTGTTGATGTCGTTGGCGGCTTTGTCGATTGCGTTTGCGTTCATGATGGTTTCCTTTTAAAGGTCAATAAAATCCAACCATGCTCGATGCCTGACCGAATCATGATTTTCCTCGCCTCTTGTCAAGCCGAGGCGACTAAACGCTGCCGGGCTGATGCGTATCAACCTCATCAGCAGCGAGCTGTTGTTGCTACATTAACGCCTTCCTGTAGCAATAACCGTGCGCTGCCTCACCTAGTGGACAACAGTAAGATTCCGGGGGGAAATAGTTAGCTGAGGCGAGCGCCTCGGCGTCGGTGAGCGGCCCCTTGCGCGCCATATCGGCCAGCGCCAGGCTGGCGGCGCTGGCAAGCACAGTGCGCAGCATGGGAGAAAACAATCTCGGCTTGCAGGGATTTTCGCGGATAGGCGCCGCCCACGCTGGCATGGGCGGCTGGCTGCTTTTTCCTCCGGGTTTACATCCCGCGCCAGTGCGCATCGACAGAATACTTGCCCGCGCCGCTGATGGCGATGGTGCCGAAGACGATGATCAAAAGCCAGCCGAACTGGCCGTCGGCGATGCTCCAGTCAGGGTGCACCAGCAGCATCGACACCAGCAGCAGGAACAAAAAGGGCAAGGCGGCCAGGCGCGTCAGCAGGCCGACCGCGATCAGCACCGGGCACACCAGCTCGGCGAACAGTGCGCAGTACAGGGTCAGCGCGCGGCCCAGGTGCAGTGGATCGTCGATATGCGCCAGTTCATCGGAAAAGTGCAGCAGCTTGGGCAGCCCATGCACGTGCAGCACCAGCAGCGCGCCCGTCACGCGGGCAAACAGCAGGCCGGCGTCAGGGGTAAAAGGGCCGATCAGCTTGGATAGCCACCGAGATTGTTTCATCGTCTTGCTCCAGGAAAGGCGCCACGCGCCATGACTGCCCATCATAGGCAGCAGCCGCGCCTCCTGCCCCTGCCAAAAGGCCAGCGCCGGAGGTGAAAAAAGCGTGCCGACTGGCCTTTTGGCAGGAGCATTTCAGCATGCGCCTGACTACACTGGTCCATGTTGTCCCCCACCCCATTCTGAAGGAAACATCATGTCCAAGAAAATCGAAGCCGAAGAAATCACCTCGCGCCGCAAACTGTTGGTGAGCGTGGCTGGCGTTGCCGCCGGCGCAGGCCTGCTGGCCACCGGCGGTGCTGCTGCCGCCGCCAAGCCTGCTGCTACTGCCGCCGCTGCTGGCAAGACCGTCAACAGCATCACCGTCAAGGACGGCACCGTGATTCACTTCAAGGACTGGGGCACCGGCACGCCCGTGGTCTTCAGCCACGGCTGGCCGCTGCAAGGCGATGCATGGGAAGACCAGATGATGTTCCTGGCCAGCCACGGCTACCGCGTGATCGCGCATGACCGCCGCGGCCATGGCCTGTCGAGCCAGCCTTGGCAGGGCAACGACATGGACACCTATGCAGACGACCTGGCGACCCTGCTCGACGCGCTCGACATCAAGGGCGCGACCCTGGTCGGCCACTCGACCGGTGGTGGCGAAGTGGCCCACTACATCGGCCGCCATGGCGAAAAACGCGTGGCCAAGGCGGTGCTGGTGGGCGCCGTGCCACCGCAAATGGTGCAGTCGCCAACCAATCCGGGTGGCCTGCCGATGTCGGTCTTCGACGGCATCCGCGCCGGCGTGCTGGCCGACCGTTCGCAGTTCTTCAAGGATCTGGCGGGCCCGTTCTATGGCGCCAACCGCCCCGGTTCGAAAGTCACGCAGGGCCAGCGCGACACCTTCTGGCTGCAAGGCATGCAGTGCGGCATCAAGAATGCCTATGACTGCATCAAGGAGTTCTCGGAAGTCGATTACACCGCCGACCTGAAGAAAATCACCGTGCCGACCCTGGTGGTACACGGCAGCGACGACCAGATCGTGCCGATCGACGCCGCCGGCAAGGCCTCGGCCAAGATCATCAAGAACGCCAAGCTGATCATCTACGAAGGCGCGCCGCACGGCCTGCCAACTACCCACAAGGATCGTTTGAACGAAGACCTGCTGGCCTTCATCAAGTCCTGATCCCCGTTTGACGGCATCGCCGGCGGCCGCCGGCGATGTTTCCCGGCGGCCGCTGCGCCGCAAAAAAACTCCGCGTTCCCCCATTCGTATAACAGCGATGCCGGCAAGTCCATGCATACTCGGTGTTATCGCGGCATCGGCCGCAACGACCGACAGGACCTTCACGATGAACGCCCATTCAGTCTGCCGCCGCAGCACCACCGCCCACCGCCCTGCCTGACACCATGGCCAGCATCCTGTACCAGGCAGCGCCCCGCCCTGCCAACGCCGCCCAGGCCGACCTGTCGCGCACGGCCAGCATCAATGCCATGGGCCAGTTTGCCGCCTCGATCGCGCATGAGGTGAACCAGCCGCTGGCCGCCATCGCCCTGAACGCCAGCGCCGCGCTGCGCTGGCTCGACCAGGACCCGCCACGGCTGGACCATGTGCGCGACGCGCTGGCCGTCATCGCCAGCGCCGGCAACCACGCCAGCGCGATGATACGCAGCCTGCGCTGCCTGGCTTGCAAGAATACCGGCACACAAGCCACCTTTCCGGCGGACGACCCCGCCAGGGAAGTGCTGCTGTTGCTGCACACCGAGCTGCAACAGCAGGGTATCGCCATCGACACTGACCTGACCCTGGGCCAGCACACCGTGCGCGCCGACCGCGTGCAGTTGCAGCAGGTGATCATGAACCTGGTCATGAACGCCGTCGATGCCATGCGCGGCAATCGCGAGCACCCGCGCACCCTGGTGCTGGCCTCGCGGCGCGACGGCGCCATGCTGCAGTTCAGCGTGGCCGACAGCGGCGCCGGCGTTGCAGCCGGGACGGGCCAGCGCATCTACGAGGCCCTGTACTCGACCCGGCCTGACGGCATGGGCCTGGGCCTGGCCATCTGCCGCGCCATCGTCGAAGCGCATGGCGGGCGCCTGTGGCACGAGGCGGCCAGAGCGCGCGGCACCATCTTCCACTTTACCGTGCCGTCGCCCTGAATCCGCGCCGCACAGCGCCCGCAATGGCGCCTCCTGAAGAAAGCACGACCATGCAAGACAACCACGACACAGAAGCGTACACCGGCGCGCCGATTTCCATCCTGATCGCCGACGACCATCCCCTGATCCTGGCGGGCCTGGCCTCGCTGATCAATTCCATGTCCGGCTTTCGCCTGCTGGGCCAGGCGTCCACCGGCCAGCAGGCGTTCGAGCTGTACCAGCGCCTGCGCCCCGATGTTGTGCTGATGGACCTGAACATGCCGGAAATGAATGGCGTGCAGGCGATCGAACATATCTGCGCGTTTGACGCCAACGCCCGCATCGTCATCCTGACCACCTACCAGGGCGAGGAAAACGTGCATCGCGGCCTGCGCGCCGGCGCGCGCGGCTACCTGCTCAAGGCGTCGGGCTTCAACCAGCTGACCGACTGCATCACCAGCGTGGCGGCCGGCAAGCAATACCTGCCGGCCGACCTGGCGGCCCAGCTGGCCGAACGCATCGACGCGAACCGCCTGTCCAAGCGCGAACTCGACATCCTGCAGCACCTGTCAGCGGGAAAAAGCAACAAGATGATCGCGCGCAGCGCCGGCATCGAGGTGGGCACGGTGAAATTCCACGTCAATAATATTTTGTCGAAACTGAATGTTTCGAGCCGCACCGAGGCGGCGACGGTGGCTTCCCAGCGGGGGTTGCTGGGGGCTTTTTGAGCTTCAAACCCAGAGGCAAAAACTGGGGTCGGACCCTACGAGGTAATACGTCCCAATGGAACGTATTACGATCGCGAAGCGACCGACCCCGGCCTTTCGCCGTTAGGGGTTAATTCACACAATCTTGTCTTCAGACTTCGGCTTCGCCTCCACGCCACTGATCTTCGGCACGCATTCGCTGCGCAGCCACGACACGGTGATCTTCTCGCCTTCCATCAAACGCTTGACGCTCGGCACGATCTGTTCGCCGATCAGCATGCCCAACAGGCCGATCAGGGCAATCGCCGGCGGCGCCGGCGAGCGTACTTGCAACACGGCATAGATAATACCGACCAGCAGGCCGACGGCCAGCGAGATCACATACAGTTTCATGATTGAATCCTCTTGATAAAAAAAACCGCCGCGCACGGGATCGGGCGCGGCGGCAAAGACAGCGGGGGGATATTGCTTATTTGTTGGCCGCGACCGGCGCCAGCGTGGTGTGCTCGGTGGTGGTGCGCTGTGCTGCCTTGTGCACCATGGTGTAGGCATAGTCGACGCCCATGCCGTAGGCGCCCGAGTGCTCCTTGACGATCTTCATGACGGCGTCATAGGTTTCCTTGTGGGCCCAGTCGCGCTGCCATTCCAGCAGCACCTGCTGCCAGGTGACCGGCACCACGCCAGCCTGGATCATGCGCTGCATGGCGTAGTCGTGCGCTTCTTTCGAGGTGCCGCCCGACGCATCGGCCACCATGTAGATTTCATAGTCGCCTTCGAGCATCGCGCACAGGGCGAAGCTGTTGTTGCACACTTCCGTCCACAGGCCCGAGACGACGACTTTCTTCTTGCCGTTGGCGGCCAGCGCGTCGCGCACTTTCTGGTCGTCCCACGAATTCATCGAGGTGCGTTCCAGGATATCCTTGCCCGGAAACACGTCCAGCAGCTCAGGGTAGGTATGGCCCGAGAAGCTCTCGGTTTCCACGGTGGTGATAATAGTCGGGATATTGAATACCTTGGCGGCTTTGGCCAGGCCCACGGTATTGTTCTTCAGCGCCTGGCGGTCCATCGACTGCACACCGAAGGCCATTTGTGGCTGCTGGTCGATAAAGATGATCTGGCAGTTGTCGGGGGTGAGGACTTCGAGTTTCGGGTTGGTCATGATGGCATCCATAATAAAAATGTTGGGTGGGTTACTGCTGACCATCGTATGCGCGCAGCGCTTTCCGCACCACTATCTAAAGTTATAGGCGGGCGATTTTTCCGCTGTCCCGGACTGGCTGCTGCACGGCGGCAAGCGCTGAGGTAAAATGCCTTTCACTCACTATTTTCCAACGACTCTTGATCGATTCATCCTTCATGACGGCCAGCACGATGCATAGCGACAGCCAGCCGATACGCGTGCTGATCGCTGACGACCATCAATTGCTGCTCGACGGCATCGCCACCCTGCTGCAGTCCTTTCCCGGGGTCGAGCTGGTGGGCCAGGCCAGCAATGGCCAGCAGGCGCTGCAGCAATTCATTGCGCTGCAGCCGGACGTGACCCTGATGGACCTGCAGATGCCGGTGATGAATGGCATCGACGCCATCGCCGCCATCCGCGCGCAGCATGCCAGGGCGCGCATCATCGTGCTGACCACCTACAAGGGCGATACCCTGGTCGGACGCGCCGTGCAGGCCGGCGCCTGCGGCTACCTGCTGAAAAGTTCGCTGCGCCATGAGCTGCTGGCGGCGATACAGGCGGTGCATGCGGGCCGGCGCTATATCGCCGCCGAAGCCGAAGCCGAGATGGCGCGCTATGCCAGCGCCGACGTGCTGTCGAACCGCGAACTGGAAGTGCTGCGGCTGGTAGCGCAAGGCAATTCCAACCGCGAGACTGGCGCCCTGTTGACCATCAAGGAAGAAACCGTGAAAGCGCACATGAGCACCATCCTGGCCAAGCTGGGCGCCAAGGACCGCACGCATGCGGTGACCATCGCGCTACGGCGCGGCATCCTCGATACCTGAATTCCACCGCTGCCGCCACCACTGCAGCCAGCGCTGCTGCCAACCAAGCCGCACGCGCAAGCGCCAGTGCGTGCCGCCACTCTCGCGCGCAATCAGCCCCAATTCGGCGCCCAGGGCGGCAGCGCGTTCGCGCATGCCGGGCAAGCCCCAGTG
This sequence comes from Janthinobacterium sp. 1L-D-8-B-C4, assembly GCF_057291295.1. NCBI lineage: Bacteria > Pseudomonadati > Pseudomonadota > Betaproteobacteria > Burkholderiales > Oxalobacteraceae > Janthinobacterium > Janthinobacterium sp. 1L-D-8-B-C4. The sequence goes on along the minus strand of NZ_JBXAVX010000007.1, from coordinate 164,418 downwards.
GCCCGCCACCTTCCCGCCAGATGCCAGCGCCGGCGGCAGGCCGATTCCATCGTCGCGCACATCGACCTGCAGCATGCCTTGCGCATTCTGCACTTCCAGTTCGACCAGCCCGGCGCGCGCATGCGCGAAGGCGTTGCGCAGCGCTTCGCCTGCAATGCGGCCGATCTCGTGGCTGGCGGCGGCCGGCAGCGCGCGCGGCTTGCCGCCTGCCAGATAGCGAAAACCGATGCCATGCAGCGCCGCCAGCTGCTCGCCTTCGCGCCGCAGCACGGCGAGCCAGTCTTCAGCGCCGGCGCGATCGTCACGGACGCGCAATTCCTGCACATGGTCGCGCCCTTCGGCCAGCATGCGGTCGGCCACGTCGAGCGCGCGCAGCATGCCGTCCCTGGCCGGCTCACCGGCCGGCAAGGCCATGCTGGCATTATGAAAATGCAGGATCACCGCCTGCGTGCCCTGCAATAAAGTGTCGTGCAGCTCGCGCGCGATGCGTTCGCGCTCGGCCTGCTGCGCTTCGAGCCGCGCGCGCAGCAGCGCGCCATGGCGGCGCACGCGCCAGCGAAATGCCGCGTACAGCGCCGCCAGCAAGGCCAGCGCGCACAAGGTGCGCCACCACCAGGTCTGGTAGAACGCGGGCAGCACCCGGAACGGCAGTTCCGCCACCGGGCTGGCCACGCCGTCGCCGTTGAAAGCCATCACCTTGAAACGATAACTGCCGGGCCCCAGCCCCGTGTACTGCGCCTGGCGCAAGCTGCCGGCGCTGTGCCAGTGCCGTTCATAGCCTTCGAGCAGATAATGAAATTGCAGCCGCGCCGGCGTACCCAAGCTGCTGGCGTTATACGTCAGTTGCAAATCGCGCGTGCCGGCCGGCAGGCGTTCCTGCACGGCGCCGATCTCTACCCGCGCCGCCGGCAAGGTGGCCGGCATCCGCCGCGGATCGATCCAGAAGGTCACGCTCTGGCGCGAAAACCAGAGCTTGCCGTCAGCGGCTTCGGCAACCGACTGGTTGTGCAACATGCCGATCTTGCCGGTCACGCCATCGACGGCGTCATGGATGCGCGCGCGCATGGCATAAGACGGCTCGCGCAGCGCCTGCGCCACCTCGGCTGGCGCCACGTGCACGGCGCCGCTGGCGGCATTGAGCCACAGGCTGCCATCCGTCGCGCGCAGAAGGCCCACCACGCCGTCGAAAGCGGCAGTGTCCTGGCTGCGCAAGGCGGTAAAGCGGCCATCGCGCCAGAGCGCCACGCCATGCTCGCCGCCGGCCCACAGCTGGCCCGCGTGCTCGAACAGTGCGGCGATTTTGCCAATTGCAAGTCCTTGCGCCGCGCCATAGCGCCGCAGCCGGCCATTTTCCAGCATCGCCAGACTGCCGTCGGCATACGACAGCCACACGCGATTGGCCGTATCCACCAGCAGCGCCAGCGGCCAGTTCAGTTTGCCTTCAAGCAACGCTGGTTCCCGCCGCCATGCGCCATCGCGGTAATGAAACAGGCCGCCGCCGCTGAAATTGCCCCAGATGCCGCCGTCCGGCGCGCTGGCGAGCTGGCGCGTGCGGCCGATGGCTTGCGCTTCGGGGGGATACGCAATGCTGCGCAGCACATGCCCGTTGTCGGGATCGATCTGCTGCAAGCCGGTCGACATGGCTATCCACATGGCGTGCGGCGTGGCCATCATCGCCGACAGGTGCGGCAGCGTGAACGAATGCAGCACCTCGCCATCGGGCTGCAGCAACATCAGCGATGTACCCATTTTCTCCTTGCCCACCCACATGGTGCCGCCGGCGCCGGGCAGCAATTGCTGCGCACGGAAGGCCTCGGGCTGGTCCGGCCCGATCTGCCCGCGCAGTACCACCGGCGCGGCCTGGCGAAAGCGCTCCAGGCCCGCATCGGTGGCGACCCACAGATTGCCTTCATTGTCGTCGCACAGGGCGCCGATCAGCGCGTTGCCGAGGCCATCTTTCGGCAGGAACGATTCGGTGTCGCTACTGATGCCCAGTGCCCCCGGCGCCAGCGCGCCGCTGCTGCGCGTGCGGTGCAAGCCATGCTGGCTGTCGAACCACAGGGTGCCCTGGGCGTCGACCAGCATGCTGCCGCTGGTGCCGCTGGTGTCGCGGTAGATCCACGGATGACTCAATTGTTCATATTGCGCCAGCGAGTCGATGATGCGGATGCCGCGCAACTCCAGCAAATACAGGCGGCCGTCCGGCGCCTGCTGCGGCGGCGCGCGCAGATCGAGCTTGCCGATCGGCGGCGCAAAGCGGTTTTGTTCAGGCTGCCACAGGAACAGGCCCTGTTCGCTGAACACGCCCAGCCGGCCTTCGCGGTCGGCAAACACGGCCGAGCCCTTGCTGGCCGTAAAACCTTGCGCCGGCCCCATCGTCTGCCACTGCACGCCGTCGTAACGCGCCACGCCACCCGCGCCGGCGGCCCAGACCGCCCCTGCGCCATCGATGGCAAAGCCCCAGACGGTGCCGATGCGCACCCCCTGCGTTTCGCCGAAATTGCGCACCACGCCGTGTTTCACATGGCTGATGCCGCCCACCTGCCAGCCGACCCACATGCCGCCATCGCGCGCGCGTTGGAGTGCCAGCGCCACGGTATCGGGATAGCGGCCCTGGCGCGCCAGCAGCGGCTCAAAACGCAGGCCATCGAAGCGTATCAGGCCGCCATGCGTGCCCAGCCATAAAAATCCGTCATGGCCCTGCGTCATGACGGCAATATCGTCCGGTGCGCCGTCCCTGGCGGTCCAGCTGCTGTGCTGCAATTGATGGATGCCGCGCGCGGCGTCGATCGCCAGCCCGAACGGACTGGCCAGCATCAATATCAGCCACAGTATCAGCGGACGCAGGCGCATGCGCAGTTCAGGCGGCGACGGCCTTGACGCCGCTACGGTGCTGCACCACGATCAGCCAGCCCAGCAACACCAGCGGCAAGGCCAGCGCGGCAAAGCCATACGCCAGGTAGGCAAAGGCGGCCGCGATGGCGCCCAGCGCAAACGCCAGCAGCGGCAGGAAGGTTTTCTTGCAGCGCGCGCTGGTGGCGCCGTCGGCCGCGCCGCGCAGCACGTCAACCGTGTCGAGCACGATCTGCGTGACGTTACCGGTCATCATCGAGGTCGGCGCCAGGTGCGCCAGCAGCAAACGGCTGGTGGCGCTGTGCACACCCATCGCGGCCGTGCCCAGCAAACCGGCCGTCATGGCCATGTCGCTGGCGGTCTTGCCAACCGGCTCGGCCAGGCAGCCGAACAGCATGAAGCCGGCCAGCAGCACCCATTGCAGCACGAAGGCCAGCGTCAGCGACGGTCCGCCACGGCGTTCACTCGACAGCACCATCAGGCGCGTGACGGCCACGCCGGCGATAAAGGCGGGAAAGGCGAGAAATTTGAGCAGCACGGAAACGTGCGCAGGATCGGCCAGCGCCACGCCGATCATCACGAAGTTGCCCGTGACGTGGGCCGTAAACAGGCCGAACAGGGCGATAAAGCCCAGCGTATCGACATACCCGGCCAAAAAACCCAGGTTGATGCCGTACAGGCGGCTGTGTGGTGCTTGTTCCATATGATTTACTCCAGACTGACATACCTTGAAAACGCGCCAGCATCAATCAACTCACGCAAACCTGCACTGGCGCCGCATGTTCGCATGGTAAGACCAGACGCGCGCCGCCGCACCACCCATTAGTCCAGTTTGGCCCAACTGATCTTTTGGCCCGTGCCGAACCGGCCCTGCGCGGCTACACTGAATAACCAGAACATCGCACCAGCCTCGCGCCGCACCGGCCTTCTTCACCCTACACACCATGGAGCTGCACCATGACCGCACAAAACACCCCTTCTTCATCCAGCGCGCCATCGAAAGAAGCACCGCTGATCCTGTTCAACGGCTGCTTCCACACGGTCGACAAGAGCTGCCCGCAAGCGAGTGCCGTGGCGATTGCCGACGGCAAGTTCCTGGCCGTTGGCGACGTCGATGAAGTCATGCGCCATCGCACCGCTGACAGCCGGGTGATCGACCTGAACGGGCGCACCGTGATTCCCGGCCTGAACGACTCGCACCTGCACCTGATCCGCGGCGGCTTGAACTACAACCTGGAACTGCGCTGGGAAGGCGTGCCGTCGCTGGCCGATGCGCTGCGCATGCTGAAAGAACAGGCACTGCGCACGCCGAACCCGCAATGGGTGCGCGTGGTGGGCGGCTGGAACGAATTCCAGTTCGCCGAAAAACGCATGCCGACCCTGGAAGAAATCAACGCCGCCGCGCCCGACACCCCGGTCTTTATTTTGCACCTGTACGACCGCGCCCTGCTCAACCGCGCCGCCTTGCGCGTGGTCGGCTACGACAAGAACACGCCGAATCCGCCAGGCGGCGAGATTGTACGCGACGCTTCCGGCAACCCGACCGGCATGCTGATCGCCCGCCCGAACGCGATGATTCTGTACGCCACCCTGGCCAAGGGCCCGACCCTGCCGCGCGAACTGCAGGTGAACTCCACGCGCCAGTTCATGCGCGAACTGAACCGCCTGGGCCTGACCAGCGCGATCGACGCCGGCGGCGGCTTCCAGAACTACCCCGAAGATTACGCGGTGGTCGACCAGCTGGCAAAGGATAACCAGCTGACCATCCGCATCGCCTACAACCTGTTTACGCAGAACAAGGGCCGCGAACTGGAAGACTTCCAGAAGTGGACCGAGATGGTCACGCCGGGCCAGGGCGATGATTATTACCGCCACAACGGCGCCGGCGAAATGCTGGTGTTTTCGGCGGCCGACTTCGAAGACTTCCTGGAGCCGCGCCCGGACCTCGCGCCCGGCATGGACGACGAGCTGGAAAAAGTCGTGCGCCACCTGGTCAGCAAACGCTGGCCGTTCCGCCTGCACGCCACCTACGACGAGTCGATCGACCGCATGCTGACGGTGTTTGAAAAGGTCAACCGCGACATACCGTTCGACGGCCTGACCTGGATGTTCGACCACTGCGAAACTATCACGCCGCGCAATATCGACCGGGTCAAGGCGCTGGGCGGCGGCATCGCCATCCAGCACCGCATGGCCTTCCAGGGCGAATATTTCGTCGACCGCTACGGCGCGGAAGCGGCCAAGCTGACGCCACCGATTCAACGCATGTTGCAGTCGGGCGTGCCGGTCGGCGCCGGCACCGACGCCACCCGCGTGGCCAGCTACAACCCGTGGACGGCGCTGTACTGGCTGGTGTCGGGCCGTACCGTCGGCGGCTTGCGCCTGTACGATGCGGGGTCGCGTTTGTCGCGCGACACCGCGCTGGAACTGTGGACCACCGGCAGCGCCTGGTTCTCGAACGAAAAAGACAAAAAAGGCCGCATCCAGGAAGGCATGCTGGCCGACCTGGCCGTGTTGAGCGCGGATTTTTTCAGCATCGACGAAGAAGCGATCAAGTCGATCGAATCGGTGCTGACCATCGTCGGCGGCAAGATCGTCTACGGCCAGTCCGAATTCACTACCCTGGCGCCGCCCGCGATTCCCGTGCTGCCGGACTGGTCGCCCGTGAAAAACGTGGCCGGCCACTACCGCAACGCGCCGCCGCAAAAGACCAGCGTGCTGCAGCAGCACCAGTGCCAGGGCGCCTGCGGCGTGCACGCGCATGCGCACGACGTGGCACGCAAGAGTTCGGTGCCGGTGTCCAGCCATTCCGGCTTCTGGGGCGCCCTGGGGTGCAGCTGCTTTGCGTTCTGAGGCCGGCCGCATGATGCGCATGTCCTTGTTTGCTGCCGGCGCGATGGCGGCGGCTTTCCCGGTTGCCGCCCAGCAGAACGTGCAGTCGAATGTACAGCTATATGGACGCCTGAACCTCGGCATCGAGGCGCTGCACTCGTCCGGCACCGGCGACAATCTGCAGCGGCTGTCCAACAACCGCTCGGTGCTGGGCTTTCGCGGCACCGAAGACCTGGGCGGCGGCTGGCAGGCGCTGTTCCAGGTCGAAGGCACGCTGTCGCCCGACACCGGCGCCGGCTCAATCGCCGCGCGCGACACCCGCGTCGGCATCCAGGGGCCCTGGGGCACCCTGTTTGGCGGCAACTGGACCCTGCCGTACAACAGCGCCACCTCCGCGCTCGATCCGTTCTATCCCACCACGGCCGGCTACATGAGCCTGATGGGCAACGGCTCGGCGCCGACCGAAAGCAATACCAGCAACACGTATTCGTTCGACCGGCGCCAGCAGAACAGCGTGCATTACTGGACGCCGAACTGGAATGGCTGGTCGCTGCGCGTGGCACGCGGCATGGGCGAAGAACGCCTTGCCAGCGGCGCGCGCCCGGCCCTGACGTCCGCCGCGCTGATCTACGACCTGGGCGCGGTCTATGCCACCCTGGCGCATGAAGAGCATCACGACTACCAAGGGCGCGGCCTGAGCGACCGTGGCAGCAAGCTGGCCCTGGCCTGGCGCGTCGACAGCGCCACCCAGCTGGCGGCGGTGGTGGAAAGCCTGCGCTATGAAACGGCGACGGGCGACCTGCGCCGGCGCACGGTGTATGTCTCGGCCACGCGCCAGTTCGGCCGCCACGGCCTGCGCTTCGGCCTGGCGCGCGCGCAAAGCGCCAGCGGCAGCGCGGTGGAAACCATTGGCACCGTGCGTGCGGGGCCGGGCACGGGCGCCACCCACGCCACCGTCGGCTACGACTACCTGCTGTCGAAACGCAGTAGCCTGTTTGCGTACTACACGCGGCTGGACAACGGCCGCAACGGCGTGGCCGACTTTGCCATCAACAGCCTGGGGCGCGAAGCCGATACGCCAGGGGCCACCCTGTCGGGCGTGGTGTTGGGGATGCGGCACAACTTCTGAACCGGCTTCAATCCCAGCAGACGGACAGCACCGTGTAGCCATTTGATGGCTCCGGTGCATTGCCCGGTTTGCCATACGGCCAGCCGGGAATCACGCCATCGGCTTCCATGCCGGCTATCCAGCCTTCCACTTCCTCTTGGCTGGCGGAAGTAAAGATGTGCACATTTTCCGCCGGCGGAAAGCGTTTTGCTGCCACCTCCGCCGCGTCGTAGTCGCAGCAGTCCTGGTGCAGGCCGACCAGCACTTTTTCCACCTCCGGCCTGGCGGCGATCTCGCGAAACATCGCATACAGCTGGGCGATCGGCGGGCGGCCATAGCCCCACTGGTTGGGCGCGATCGATTCTTCGTCGGCATTGCCGGTAAAGTAGAGATCGAGATCGACCACCGGCGGCGTATCGCCATCGTCGTCAGGCAGCGAGGTCAGGTACTGATGCAGTTTTTCGGGCATGGGTGCGGCTCCGGTCAGGGTGAATGACAAGGCAATATTGTAGCGCGCAGGCGTTTTGTGCCCGCACACCATAATTTAGTTAGGACTCTTTACTTATTTTCAAACCATGCTATTATTCGTCCATGGACATCACACCTGAAACCCCTTGGGACAGCACCCCGGATATTTCGGCACGCATTATCGCCGCGATCAGCCGCGTCTCGAGCGTGTTGCGGGCCGGCATGTGGGAGTTTGCCACGGCCGAGCATCTCAATCCCACCCAGGCCGAGATATTGCAGTTGCTCAGCGACCGTACCGAAGGCGTGCGCCTGTCGTGGCTGGCGGCGCAGCTTTCCGTGTCGGCCGCCAGCGCCAGCGATTCGGTCACCGCGCTGGTCAATAAAGGCCTGGTGCGCAAGGCGCGCGCGCCGGATGATGGCCGCGCCAGCGCCCTGTGGCTGACCGACGACGGCAAGGCGCTGGTGACGCGCATGGCGTCGGCACTGGGCTTTGCCGATGACGCCGCCGCAGCGCTGGAAACCCAGGTGCAGGGCCAGTTGCTGGTGGGCCTGTTCAAGCTGATCGCGCAATTGCAAAAGAGCGAGCGTTTCCCCGCCCTGCGCGCCTGTTTGTCGTGCCGTTATTTTGAAGCGAACAAGTTTCCCGGCCAGACCACGCCGCATCACTGTGCACTGGTCAAGGCGCCGCTGCCGATCACTTTTTTACGCATCGATTGCGCCGAACACCAGCCGGCCGATGCGGCCACCGAACAACGCAACTGGGAAGTATTCGCCTGAATTTTTTTAAGCATAATATTTAGGACTCCTATTGAAAAGGCCAGTGGCCAGTCTTTTCATTTTTCTCACGGCCCATTGAAAGGAAATACCATGTCCCGTATCGACCTCGTCACGCAAGACAGTGCCACCGCTGTCGCACAACCTTTGCTGGCGCAAGTGCACGCCGCCTTTGGCGCCACGCCGAACATGTTCCGCGCCGTCGCCAATTCGCCGGCCGCGCTGGCCAGCATGTGGGGCGCGTTCGGCGCCCTGGGCGCTGGCACCTTGGGCGCCAAGCTGGGCGAACAGATAGCCGTGGCCATCGCCGACCAGAACGACTGCCACTACTGCCTTGCGGCCCATACGGCGCTGGGCCGCAAGGCCGGCGCTTCCAGCGAAGAGATGAGCGCCGCCCAGTCCGGCCAGTCGCATGATCCGAAGACGGCGGCGGCATTGCACTTTGCCGTCACGGTGGTGCGCCAGCGCGCCAAAATCACGGCGGCCGATGTCGACGCGCTGCGCGAAGCCGGCTTTGGCGATGGCGAGATCATGGAAATCATGGCCCATGTGGCGCTGAACCTGTTCACCAATTATGTGAACGTGGCGTTCGACGTGCCGCTCGATTTCCCGCAAGTCAAGCTGCGCGCCAAATGAGCGCCGGGACCTTGAGCAACATGAGCGCCGCGCCCGAATTCGAGGTCGCGGCCTGGCTCAACGCCAAGGGTCCCGTCAGCCTTGCCGCCCTGCGCGGCAAGGTGGTGGCGGTGTACGCCTTCCAGATGCTGTGCCCCGGCTGCGTATCGCACGGCCTGCCGCAGGCCAAGCGCTTGCGCCAGACCTTTGGCCATGACGAAGTGGAAGTACTGGGCCTGCACTCGGTATTCGAGCACCATGCGGTGATGACGCCGGCGGCGCTGCAGGTCTTCCTGCATGAATACCGGATCGATTTTCCGGTCGGCGTGGACCAGCCCTCGCCAACCGGACCGGTGCCGCTGACCATGGCAAACTACCAGTTGCGCGGCACGCCAACGTTGCTGCTGTTCGACCGCAGCGGCGTGCTGCGCCACAGCCTGTTCGGCATGGTCGACGACATGCAGGCCGGCGCCCTGGTCGCCCGGCTGGCGGCCGAAACACCGGTAAGTTCAATCACGCCAGGCTGCGACGATGGCGCCTGCCTTATTACAAAGGAATCGGCATGAAATGCATCGCCCTGTACCACGTGCGCTTCGAAGACCTGGGCGCCTTTGCCCAGCCGCTGGCCAGCGCCGGCTATGACATCACGTACCGCCATGCGGGCGCCATACCCTTGACCATCGAGGAATGGCGCGACACGGACCTGATCGTGATCGTCGGCGGCCCGATCGGCGTGGGTGACATGGCCAGCTATCCGTGGCTGGCCGCCGAAATCGACGGCATCGCGCTACGCCTGGCGGCTAAACGCCCTACCCTGGGCATCTGCCTGGGTGCGCAACTGATGGCCGTCGCCGCTGGCGGCCAGGTGGTGGCCGGCGGCGGCATGGAAATCGGCTGGTCACAATTGTCCATCGCCCACGATGCCGGGCCTTTGGTACACCTGCACGGCGTGCCGGTGCTGCACTGGCATGGCGACAATATCGTGCCCGCCACCGCCTTGGTGGCCGAAGCGTCGACGCCGGACACGCCCTGCCAGGCGTTTCGCATCGACTGTCATGCGCTGGCCCTGCAATTTCATGCGGAATTCGATCCGGCCATGCTGGAAGAATGGCTGGTCGGCCACACGGTGGAACTGCGGCAGGCCGGCGTGAACCTGACGCAGCTGCGCGCCGATACGCGCCAGCATGGGCCGAAGCTGGTGCAAGCGGGACAGGCCATGCTGCGCGACTGGCTCAAGGATCTGGCACCATGAACGTGATCGGCAAAGTATTCACCGGCCACGCGCTACCGCTGGCGCGCGACGGTTATCCGCCCGTGCCAAGCGGCATCGTCAAGACGGCACAAAGTGGACCTGTATGGCTGTCGGCGAATGGCCTGCAAGGCGACGAACAGGGCGATCCGGTGTACCACGGTGGCCCTGAAAAAGCCGTGCACCATTACGCAGTAGAGGACTGTGTATGAGCCAGCCAAGCCCAAGGGATCGACATGGCAGGCTCCCCGGAACTGATGGCGCATGGCCAGGCAGTGCGCCATCAATTGGGTATCACCAGCGCCACGGCGCCACGTCAGCGCCAGCCAGCTGCGATACGGCCGACACACCGTGCACCGTGCCCCACACCTGCTGGCCGGCCGTCAGCTGCACCGCATGGTCGGCGGACTTGGCCGTCACATTGTCCACCCGCACCCTGCCCTGCTCGACGGCGACATGCACCTGTTCATGGCGCGCGTCATCCGGCGCATGGCGCACGGCAAAGCGCGCGCCAGTCACGGTGGCGCGCAGTGGCCCGGCCCGCACCTGGAAAGGACGATCGTCGTCCTCCTGAACAGCAAACAGGACCTGCCCATCGAACAGCGTGACTTCACGGCGAGTCGGGTAATAGCGCACTTCGAGCCGGGTGGCGCCATCGAGCCACAGCCGGCTGCCATCGTCCAGCTGCACCTCGGACTGCTCGCCGCGCGCGGTGCTGCAGGCTTTTACCATCAGCGGCTGTGCCAGCCAATGGCTCCAGGCCCGCGCGCCCATGGCACACGCCAGCACGGCGCCCGCCGCAATGGCCAGCACCGGCCACAGTCTGCGGGATGCTGCGATGCGCGGGCGCTCAATGTCGGGAGAAATGCTCATGGAATCGCTTGCCTGGATAAAGTCGGAAACTAGTTGGTCATGACGCCCTGGCTTGCGTCAGCACGGTCAGGAAGGCCTCATTGAAAGCCGGGATATCGTCCGGCTTGCGGCTGGTGACCAGATTACCATCAACCACGACTTCCTCGTCGCGCCACACGGCACCCGCGTTGCGCAGATCCGCCTGCAAGCTTGGCCAGCTGGTCATCTGCTTGCCGCTGACGGCTTGCGCGTCAATCAGCGTCCAGGGACCATGGCAGATCGCCGCAATCGGCTTGCCCGCATCGGCAAATTCCTTGACGAACGCCACCGACGCCGGGTCGATCCGCAGTTCATCCGGATTGGCCACGCCGCCCGGCAGCAGCAGCGCATCATAATCGCGCGCCTGCGCTTCGGCTACGGTGAGATCGATATCAAACGAATCGCCCTCATCCTTGTGATGCATGCCGACGACCTGCTTGCCCTTGGCCTTCGGTGAAACAATCGTGATCACCGCGCCATGCTCCTGCAGGAAATCGCGCGGCCCCGTGAATTCGACCTGCTCAAAACCGTCCGTCATCAATACCGCGATGCGTTTGGCGTCGAGGGGGGTGTCTGGTAGGTTTGCTGCCATGGTGAGCTCCTTTGCTGGTGGGGCATGCGCGAAGTGGCATGCCGTGAGGGCTTACCTTAACCCGCGATGAGGCATGCGTATGTGGGCGCACGCACCCAGGAGATGCTTAGCCTGGTTTGTCGCTGCGGTTTCAAAGTCTCGTATTCGACTTTGAAGCATGTGGAGTGAAGATAGACAGGCGTGACGGCCGGTTAGGCATATTCTCCATGCGTGTGCAGGGAGCCAAGACCAGTATAAATGTGGCTCGAATTAGACCGGCTCCTCCCCGCATGCGCGGGGAATACGATGAAACACGCCGTCACGCTGGCGCTGGATCGGTTCGCCCCCAAATGCGCGGGGTAACCGTTACTTCGAACAGCTGGATAGGGTCAAGATGCGGTTCATCCCCGCATACGCGGGGAACACGGCAGCATTCAGCGCAGGCAAAAAAATACCCGCGGTTCATCCCCGCATCCGCGGGGAACACCGAGGCATGACGCCCGGCGAGGTTGATCTGGTCGGTTCATCCCCGCATTCGCGGGGAACACGCATCCTTCACATATATGCGATACCCGGAGGTCGGTTCATCCCCGCATCCGCGGGGAACACTAGGGCGTCACCATGCGGAACGCCGCTTTGCGCGGTTCATCCCCGCATCCGCGGGGAACACGTAGCCCTTGGTTTCCATGCCGTGTGTCGAGGCGGTTCATCCCCGCATCCGCGGGGAACACTCGGCCGTGGTCATTTCTCGCAGCTCGAATTCCGGTTCATCCCCGCATCCGCGGGGAACACATTGCGAACGGTACGCCCTCGTCGCATTTCCGCGGTTCATCCCCGCATCCGCGGGGAACACCTGAGGTTGCTTGACCATTTCCAGCTGGTGCGCGGTTCATCCCCGCATCCGCGGGGAACACACCAATTATAACCCATTGAAAATAAACGAATTATTGGCACTCTATTTTTCCACCGATTTTTTTTGACTTTTCCCGACCCAAAAACCGCATCTTAAAATCAGCTATTTACTTGTTATTTCCATCAAATAAATAACATGTAATGCATCTCCTCCAGAGTACCTGCCGCGCTTTTCAAAGCTGCAATGAGTCGACTCCTATCGTTATCAATACCTTGCGCCCTTCGCGCCGTTACCACGACCGACTTGGGCGCAACTAAGACTTGCCTGAAGTAATATTGCTGACCTGTGCGCAACTGGCGCGGCAAGTTCCCATAAAAAAGTCCGCATCAGACATCCTGCCCACCGCTACAAGACGCCTGCCTTTCATGGACAGTCCCGCACGCCAGGAGTACAGTCTTCGTCTCGGATCAAGGCACCTCCCCTATGCCCGTGCAGTCAACGAAAAATGGCATTGACCGCCCTGTACGACAACCCTGGACAATCCACATGAAACAAGCATCACCGCAAATGCCAAACGACTGGGTCAGGTGCACCGAACCAATCGAAGGCATGACACGCATCGAAGCGTGGTTCAGCGGCACGGCATACGCCATGCACCGCCACGACACCTACGCCATCGGCCGCACGATGGCTGGCGTGCAGCGCTTCAGCTACCGCCGCAGCTTGCGCAACAGCCTGCCGGGCAACACCATGGTGCTGCACCCGGACGAGGCGCACGATGGCCAGGCTGGCACCGGCGAAGGCTTTCGCTACCGCATGGTGTATATCGAGCCGGCGCTGTTCCAGGACGTGCTCGGCGGCCGCTCCCTGCCCTTTCTTGAAGGCGGCATCTCGACCGATCCGCGCCTGGCAACGGCGACCGCCGCGTTGCTGCCGCAGGAAGGCGTGTTGCTCGACCCGCTGGAACAGAGCGAAGCGCTGGCCGAACTGGCGCATGCGCTGGCACTAGTTTCCGGCACGCCAGCACAGCGCCTGAAAGGCGACTACCTGGCGGCGCGGCGCACACGCGACTATCTGCAGGCGCACTGCACGCGCGCCGTCACCTTGGCCGAACTGGAAGCGGCCACCGGGCGCGATCGCTGGAGCCTGTCGCATGACTTTCGCGTGTTTTATGGCACCAGTCCCTATCGCTACCTGACCATGCGCCGCCTCGATACCGTGCGCCGCCTGCTGCTGGCCGGCAGCACGCTGGCCCACGCCGCCACAGCCGCCGGCTTTGCCGACCAGAGCCACATGAACCGGCACTTCCTGAAAGCGTATGGGCTGACGCCAGGGCGTTGGCTGCGCTTCGCGAGAAAGCTGTAAATACGCCCACGATCGTTCAATACGGCGAACCGGCGCATGCGTACTCTGAGCGCTTCACCACCTGAAAGGAGCACAGCATGTCCATCACCACCACCACGCGCGGCCAGGGCCAGTCCATCGATCTGTCATCCAGGATCGACCTGATCGACGGCCACTGGCAGCCGCGCGTGGTCGCCGAAATGAATGACTACCAGTTCAAGGTCGTGAAAGTGCAAGGCGAATTCCAGTGGCACCGCCATGCCGATACCGATGAAACCTTTATCGTGCTCGACGGAGAACTGCGCATCGCCCTGCGCGGCCCCGGCTACGCCGACAATCACGCCATTGTGCTCGGAGCCGGCCAGATGGCGGTGGTGCCCAAAGGCGTCGAACACAAGCCCGGCGCCGTTGCCGAAACCAGGATGCTGCTGATCGAGCCGCGCGGCGTGGTCAATACGGGCGATGGCGCGGCGGATGAGCGCACGGTGGAAAACGACCAGTGGATTTGAAAATCAGCATGGTAAAAAGTTGTGTTAGGGTTGGCCCTGGACTTTCGCACACAGGCCACGATGCGCTTGCCAACACCTGAGCCGACCATCTGAAAGGGCCGTGTAGTGAACCTGATTTTACGCCGCCTTGTCACAGGCAAGAAGCACCTGGTTCGCCGGCGATCCGCAGGCCTGCTGCTGTGCGCCGTGGCCTGTTTGAGCGCCTGCACACCGGACGAAAAGGGCTCCTACGCCATCTACAACTATTCAGGCAAGCCGGTCATCTCGGCTACCGCGCTGGGCAACAGCGGCAATCATGCCGTATCCAGGGATCGCATCGCGGATCAGAAAATAGGGGTCTTTGGCAGCGTGGGTTCATTCAAAAAAGAACGTTCCATCACGCTCGAATGGATCGCGGGCGAAGGCCGCGCCACATGGTACCGCGTGACCTTGCCGGTGAAAGTGGAACAGGCCGACGGTAAAATTGTTGAAATCTATTTTCGCCCTGACCACTTTATCTGCGCCAGCCTGATCGGCGATATACGACCAGGCACGGACAGCGAAGAGCTGGCCCGCGCCCGACAGGACCGCAGCAAGCTCTCCTGCGCACAGGCGGTCGCCTTGCCTCCCTTGCGGGCAGGCATGGCGAGCGGCATCCGGCGCAGCACCACGACATACAGCCGCTATCGCTTGGAAGATGGCGGCACGGACAAGATGACCTACCAGACCCTGAAACACCAGAACAAGCCGGTGGCCTTGCGGTACGAGAAGAAATATCGGAATCAGGAAACGCCCGGCTATATCGACGAATTCCAGGCGCTCGATTTGCTCGGCAAAAACGCCGGGTGGCTGGTCACGGCGGACCTCAAGGACAACCATGTCGGCTGGTTTATCGTCAGTGGCGACAGTTCGGCGTGGATATCGCGTTTTGTGGGCGAGGTTCGTGGTGCCCAACGGCGTCTGTCGGATGACCGGCTGTATTACGACGCGGATGTCGTAGTCGATACGAAAACAGCCGATGTTTTCATGCTGCCCGAAATTCGCGGCATCAACTACTCGGTCATGGGGCAAAGTCCCGATGGCCGCCATCTTGCCATCTACTGGCAACGCGACAGAATAGTTCCGCATGATCCCGGCTTGCCAGCTTTCGATATGGCAATGATCGAGCTTGAAACGGGAAAGCTGCTGGACGCTCGGATAGCGAACTTGCCGCCATTGCCTGAGAAACAGTATGCGATGATCTTTTATGGTGAATGGTACAAGCAGCATTGCACATGGGCACCATTATTGAAGTGTGTTTGAGCCGCTAGCGAATATCGACCAGCCCCGGTCCGTAGGCAGGCAGCGGACCAGACTCTGGCGCTGGCACCGGCGCCGGATCGGGCTTCAACAACAGCAACGGCTCTTCCATCACGCGAAACGCCAGCGGATTGCTCATGTAGCTCACCTCGCCATCGGTCGCCACCTTGATCTTGCGCCGCCGCGACAGGGTCCGCACCTTCACCTCCATCTGCTTGAAGCTGAAAGTGGCCAGCTGGTCGACATGATCCAGCCGCCCCAACTGGCCCAGCGCGCCATGCAGCATCAGCCACAGCATGCCCAGCTTGCCTTTGGTGCGCGGCGCCACGGCGGCCAGGTGACCATCTTCCAGCGCGGCGCTGAGCGGTGGAATACCGACCTGCTCCATCTGCAGGCGGTTGTTGCCGACAAAAAAAGTGGCGGTACGCATGCGCTGCAATTTGCCGTCCAGATTCAATACCAGGCGCAGGCGGCGATGCGGGCTGAGGATGGTTTTCAGGGCCGACAGCGCCGCGACAAAACGGCTGCGGCCAAACTGTTTCTTGTCCACTTCGCGCTCTTCCAGCATCTTCGGGTACAGGCCGATGCTGGCATTGACCAGGAACACGCGCTCGTTGACTATGCCGACCTGCACCGGATGCAAACGCGCCACAAGCAGCGCGTGCACCGCCTCGTTCAGGTCTTCGGGGATGCCATGGGTGCGGCCAAAATAATTGAAGGTGCCCTGCGGCAGCACGCCGAAGGCACAGCCATGATTGATCGCCTGGCGCGCCACGGCATTGATGGTGCCATCGCCACCGGCCGCCACCAGCACCCCGCCCGCGTCCAGTGCCTGACGCGCGAGCGTGGCGGCGACTTCGTCGATGGTGTCGGGCTGGTCGATCATCGTCAGGTGAAACTGCCGGCCGGCAGCGCCCAGCACCGACTCGATGGTCGAACGCCGCTCCTCGGTCTCGTCATGGCCGGAGCCGGCATTGAGGGCGATGAAAAACGGAGCGTCGGGTGCAACAGTGGTCGTTGGCATGGCAGGGTCGCTTGATCATCGTCACCGGGGTGGTGCGTGCACGTATCGTAACGTGAAAAGCGCTGCGGGCTGTGGGCGCTAGCGTACGCACGCGACAAGTCGCTACTGGCGTGTGGCCACCGGCATGCGACAGCCCAGGTAAAGGCACAGCAGGCCGGTGGCGGCGAACGCGCTGTCGAAACCGATAAACAGCGCGCGCTGCGGCAGGCCGGCCAGGCAGGCGTCAAGCACCGGCAGCGCGCACCACAGCGCCGCCGCCAGCCACCACAGCGCGCGCCAGGCCGCCGCGCCGCCGCGCCAGGCCGCGTACACGGCGGTGGCGGCCCAGCACAGGAAGAAACCGTGCACCTCCCACTGCGCCCGTTCGGCCAGCCCCGGCGGCAGCAGCCGGTTGGCCAGCAGGAAGCCGGCCACCGCCGTGATGAGTCCCGCCACGCAGGCCGCATTGCCGGCCTGCGTGAAACGCAGCCAGGCCAGCGACGCGTCGGGCCGGGTGCGGCGCTTGACCGTCCACAGCACCAGCCCGGTGGCCACCATGGCCGCGCCCAGCATGCTGCTGAAGAAATACAGCCAGCGCAAGGCCGGATCGGCATAGCGCCCGAGGTGCAGGCCGTAAGCCGTGCCCCAGGTGGTCAGGGCCGGGCTGCTGTGCGCGCGCTCGGCCAGCAGCGAGCCGTTCGCGCCATCGAACAGCAGGTAGGCCGGCGCGACCGAGATGCGTCCGCCATCGCCCCGCACGATCGCCACGCGCGACGCCGCGTCGCCAGGATGGGTGACGATCACGCGGCCGATATTGCCCGTGCCCCAGCGCGCGCCGGCCTGCGCCATCAAGGGCACCAGGGCAGCCGGCGGCGCCGCCACGCCGCTGCGCGCCGGCGTGTCGAAGCGCGCCTGCATCGCCTGCGCCATCGCGGGCCTGGCCTGCTGCTGGCCGAAGACGGCCAGCGCGCCCCACGGCAGGTAGGTCAGCATCAGCGTGACCAGCCCGGTGTACACAATCATCAGGTAGAACGGCAGTCCCAGCACCGAGCTGACGTTATGGGCGTCGAGCCACGAACGCTGCCCTTTGCCGGGCCGGAAGGTGAAAAAGTCGCTGAAAATGCGCCGGTGGACGATCACGCCGCTGACCAGCACCACCAGCGCCATCATCGCGCACAGCCCGACGATCCAGCGCCCCAGCGTGCCGGGCAGGTAGTGCAGTGAAAAATGAAAGTAATAGAAGAATTCGCCGCCATGGGTGGCGCGCGGGTGCAGCACGGCGCCGTCAACGGGCGACAGCAAGACCCGTTCGCGGTCGCCGTCAGCACCGTGCTCCCACGACGCCTCGATCACGTTGTTGCGCGGCCCCGGCAGGTCGAACTGCCAGCGGTCGGCGCCGGCCGCCTCGCGCGCCAGGGTGGCCAGCGCCTGCTGCGCTGCCGCCGCCTGGTCGAGCACGGCCGGGCGCGCCGGCAGTTCCGGGCGCAGCCACTGGGTCAGCTCTTCGCGAAAGTAGCTGATGCCGCCGGTGATGAAGATCGCGTACAGCAGCCAGCCGGCCAGCACGCCGGCCCACACGTGCAGGCCGGCCATGCGCTGGCGCAGGCCGGGCGCCTTGCTCTCCATCAGAAGCGGTAGCTGGCGCTCACGTTGACGGTGCGCTCGGCGTTACGGTAGCAAAACTTGCCGTCACAATCGAGCAGCACCTGCTTGTCGAGCACATTGTTGAAGTTGAGCGAATAGCGCCACGAGGCTTGTTCCAGCCCGAACGCCAGGTCCATCATGCCGAACGAGGGATTCGAGAGATTGACGTTGCCGTAGTCGAGCGACGAGCGCGCCTTGCCGTAATAGCGCAGGCCCAGGCCGGCGTTGGCCAGCCAGCGCTCGTTCAGTTTGTGCTGGTACCGGGTCCAGACCGAGGCGCTGTGCTTGACCGCGCTCTGCTGCGGCAGGCCGCGGTCGCCGTTGTTGCTCTCGGTGATCTCGGTATCGAGGTAGGTGTACTGCGCCACCACGCTCAGGTTGCGCGCCAGCTCGGCGCGCGCCTCCAGTTCCAGTCCGCGCGAGCGCACTTCGCCGCTCTGCACCAGAGAGTCCGGGTCTTGCGAAGCGGCGGTGGTGACGTTCTTGCGCAGCAGGTTGAACACCGACGCCGTGTAGCTGACATTGCCCTGGTCGGGCTGGTAGCGCAGGCCCGCTTCGAGCTGGCGGCCGCTCGACGGCTTGAGCATATTGTTGTTGATGTCGCGGCCGATCTCCGGCGAGAACGAGGTCGACCAGCTTACGTACGGCGCCCAGCCCGAGGGCATCAGGTACACCGCGCCGACGCGGCCGGTGGTCTTGCTGGCGCTCTGGTCGTAGGTCTGTTTCGAGGTGCCGGCCAGCGGCAGCTCCTGGGTGTTCGAGTTTTCGGCGCGGTCGCGGCGCAGGCCTGCCGTCACCACGAACTGGTCCCACTTGACCTGGTCCTGCAGGTACAGGCCAAGCTGCTTGAGCGGGTAGCGCTCGTTGCGCGGATTGGTCGACGCTACCGGCGCCTGGCGCTCGCCATAGACCGGGTGGTACACGTCCAGGTTGGGCATGGGCGAGATCGCGTACGGGAAGCGGTCGGTGGTCTTGTTGTCGGCGTAGTCCACGCCGGCGAGCACATTGTGCGCCAGCGCGCCGGTGCGAAACGCCGCCTGCACGCGGGTGTCGGCCTGCAGCCCGCGCCAGTGCGAGCTGCGCGGGTAGAACAGGCGCGTGATGGTGCCATCGGGCTGCAGCACGCGCGGGAACACGTTGGTCTCGTCGCGATCGAGTTTGGTATAACGCACGTTCTGCTGCACGCTCCAGGTGTCGTTGAAGCGGTGCTCGAACTCGTAGCCGATGGCGTAGTTCTCGCGCTTCCAGCGGTTGTCGCGCCCGCCCATGTTCAGACTGGGCGCAGGCTGGCCGCGCAGGCCCGGGTTTTGCAGCTGGTTCGGCCAGGCGTAGGCCTGGTTGTCCTGCTGGTAGTGGGCCAGCAGAGTCAGGCGGGTATTGTCGTCAGGTTGCCAGGTCAGGGCCGGGGCGAAGAACACGCGGTCGTCGCGGTCGAGATCGAGCCGGGTGCCCGATTCGCGCGCCAGCATCGTTACGCGCCAGGTCCAGACGCCCTGATCGTCCATGACGCCGCCCAGGTCGGCCTTGATCTGCTTGCGGTCGTAGGTGCCGTACTCGACGCCCATCTCGCGCATCGCGCTGGCCGATGGCCGCTTCGACACCGCGTTGATCATGCCGCCCGGCGGCGACTGACCGTACAACACCGAGGCCGGACCACGCAGCACTTCCAGCCGCTCCAGGCCATACGGTTCGATCGGCGAGGCATAGGCCCGGCCCGAGGTCAGCAGGCCGTCGCGAAAGATGCCGGCCGTGCCTAGTTCGAAGCCACGCAGCATCGAAAATTCATCGACCGCCCACGGTTTCATGTTGGGCGTGACGCCGGCCGTGTAGCGCAGCGCCTCGTCCAGGGTTTCCACCTTGCGGTCGGCCAGTTCGTCGGATGTCACCACCGAAACCGATTGCGGATTGTCGATCAGGCGGCTGTCGGTCTTGGTGGCGGTGGCGCTGCGGCGGGCCACATAGCCGTCCACATGGCCAAGCGCGGTTTCGCGCATGCCGCTTATGCTCACCGCCGGCAAGGTGGGCAACGCGGCGGCCGCCACTGCCGCACCGGGACGCACTGCCGCCTGTGGCGCCGCGCCCTGGCGCAGGATGAAGCGCCCGGCGCCCTGCGGCACCGCTTCCAGTCCGCTGCCGGCCAAGAGGCGCGCCAGGGCGTCCTGCGGCGACAGGGTCGCCTGCACGCCGGTGCTGCTCTTGTTGCCGGTGAGGGCGCCGTCGGCGGCCACGTACACGCCGGACTCCACCGAGAAGCGGGCGATCACCGCGTTCAGCGGGCCGGCGGGAATGTCATAGGTGCGCGGCACGGCGTCGGCGGCGCAGGCCAGGCTGGCGGTGGCGGCCAGCAGGCCGATCAGGGTGCGGGAAGCGAAATGATTCATAGGATTCAAACGGGCTTTCGGAAAAGGAGGAAGTCGGTCTTCACAGAGCTTTCCGAAGCAGGCGGCAAAAAGGGAACCGTTTTTTATAAA
The DNA here is from genome assembly GCF_057291295.1 of Janthinobacterium sp. 1L-D-8-B-C4. NCBI lineage: Bacteria > Pseudomonadati > Pseudomonadota > Betaproteobacteria > Burkholderiales > Oxalobacteraceae > Janthinobacterium > Janthinobacterium sp. 1L-D-8-B-C4. The sequence goes on along the minus strand of NZ_JBXAVX010000007.1, from coordinate 143,955 downwards.
TATTTATTTCGGCGCCACCGACACCCACCATGGCAGGGTGAATCTCACCCGCACCGGCAGCGCCGCCGCCAGCATGGCCAGCGCCTGGCCGGTATCGCGCAGGGGGAAGGCGCCCACCACGCGCAGGCCGGCAATCGCCGGATCGCAACCGAGGTAGCCCGGCCGGTAACGCGACAACTCCGCCAGGAACTGCGCCAGCGGCATGTCTTGGGCGATCAGCATGCCCTGGGTCCAGGCCTGGCGCGCCGGGTCCAGCGCGCCGCTGGCGGCGATGGCGTGGCGGGTAAAACTGGTCTGTTCGCCGGCGGCCACTACCCGCGCCGGCGCCGGCGCTTCAAGTGGCGTGATTTCCACCCTGCCCTCGCTCACGTCCAGCCGGGTATGGCCGTCGAACTGGCGCACTGCGAAGCGCGTGCCGAGCGCACGCATGGCGCCCTGGCGGCTGCGCACGATCAAGGGGCGCGGCGGGTAGACAGTATCGGCATGCGTTTCCACCAGAATTACGCCCTGGTGCAGCACCAGCAGCCGCTGCCTGTCGTCGTAGCGGGCATCGAGCACGGTATCGGTATCGAGCCAGAGCCGGGTGCCGTCGGCCAGCAGCGCCTGACGGCTCTCGCCCACGCCGGTGCGGTGCGAAGCGCCCAGCCCCGCCACCAGCGCCTGCACGCTGTCCTGGCGCGCCAGCTGCCAGCCCGCGCCCACGGTGACCGCCGCCAGCGCCATCGCCTTGAGCAGCTTGCGCCGCTGGGCTACGTAACTGAGTTGGCTGGCCGCGTGCAGGGCCGCGCTGGCGGCCTGCGGCGCCTCGCGCGCGATGGCCACGCCGTCGCTGATCGCCTCCACCCTGGCCCAGGCCTGGCGATGGCCGGCGTCGGCCGCCAGCCAGTCCTGCCAGCGGCGCCGTTCCTCGTCCTCGACCCGGCCCGAGCGGAAGACGGCAAACCATTCGGCGGCCTGTACCAAAGTGGCGTAGGGTATCTCCTGTTCTTGGCGGCGCTGCATCGACATCAGGCCAGCGCGGCACGAAAGTCGGCGCCGGCCGCCAAGCAGTGCAACATGGCCTGCGCCATATATTTCTTGACCATCCGCTCGGACACGCCCAGCCGCATTCCGATCTCGGCATAGGTCAGCTCGTGCAGCTGCGCCAGCAAAAAGGCCTGGCGCGGCTTATCGGCCAAGGTGGCCAGAATGCGATCGACCTCGACCAGCGTTTCAAGCACGATGGCCTGGTGCTCGGCCGACGGCTGGGTCGCCTCCGGGCGCTCCAGCATGGCGGCCACCCACACCCGTTCGATCTCCGCCCGGCGCCAGTGATCCACCACCAGCCCCTTGGCGATGGTGGTCAGATAGGCGCGCGGATTTTGCCCGGCATCGAGCTCGCGCGGACGCACCACCAGGCGCAAGAACGTATCCTGCGCCAGATCCTGCGCGGTGAACAGGCATCCGAGCTTGTTGCGCAGCCAAGCCTGCAACCAGTCATGGTGCTCGGCGTACAGCGTGTGCAAGTGTGGCTGCCCGGAAGTAGATGCCGCCATGCGTGGTCACCATAGTTGAGAATAATTCTCATTATTATAGGGTCATTTGGCATGGTGCTACAAGCGTTGCGAGGTGCTTGCTACGGTGAAACCTGCGCCGCCTACATCATGGACATGGGTAACCGGCGGCCGACGGCCAAGTGCTGTTCGGCGAGCCCGACGGCTACAACACGTACATGGTGGTGCCGTCCGGCAGCGCGGGTTTGCCAGATCCATATCGCGTACTGCCCGAGCTAGTCGACACCACGGCAATCGAGGACGATGCGCCCAGCTGCAGCCTGGCGCAGCCGCTCGAGCGCCAGGAATTATTCGTCAACCAGGCCATCGTCGCGCCGGCGCTGTCGATCCTGTAGGAGTTTTTCCGGCACGGACGTCTGACCTGGCACAGAGCCTTTGTCAACCTGCGCACCGGCAGCATGCGGCCGCTGCTGGTGAAGGAGCCGTCGCCGGTATCGGAAGCGAACCAGGCGGAAGAAGTGCGCGTGCGGGTGATGGCACGAGCGACGATTAACTTAGCTCGGCAACAATTTCCCTCGATGAATAAACCTGATGATCGAGTAAAACAAGCGAGCTAACAGCCAGAGATTAGCCTGAGCCCGGGCATCTGCTGCTTTGTTGTTTGCTGCTTCGGCCTCTTTAATATTTTTATCTAAAGCATCTAAGCGGTTACGAATCATTTCTTTTTCATCAACAGACAATAGTGCCTTTTGCAAGAATGGAGAAGTCATTGCCATTGTCGTCAAGTGGATAAAGCTCCTTGCATGAAATAATCGGGTTATACGGCCAGCATCATTTTCCCGAATTTCAAGTGCATGAATCCTCTGAAGGAGGTCATTAGTTTCCAAGTCTTTCCGTGCAAGTTGTCTAGGCATATTGCTGGTACTTAGGTAACCATTTAAATAATTATGCACTTCATTTAGCAGAAAGTACGAATGTAGTGCCAAGGCCGCATTCAAGTCTTCAGTACTGCGACGCCGGTCCAAATTCTGTCCATGACGTTGCCATGCAGGTATTGCGATTGCAAGAAATATGGCCGCCATGGCACCGACAAATTGCGCCCAACCTGATAGGTCGGGATGAGCCTCCATCCAAAGCAGCATTGGCTGAATATTGAGATCAAGAGGAAAGGGCGCTAAAAATTCAAGTAAGAAATAACGTGCAACTAAAAAAACAACTACAACGGCTAAAAGCCTCGCACATCTCATTACCCAAAGCATCGATCACGCTCCATTTTCAGTTATAAAAATTATTAATTACCGGAATAAAAATATTAATTTCAAGTAAAAATTTGAAAAAACTACCACAACTATAAAATTCGAAGGGCTTCGAAAAAATGAAAAATCTTTCAATTTTAATTCTTACATTCAACATTAAAAAACCAACCGTTAATTTAACATCAATTGGAAGAAAACGATATGACGACATACCGCGAATTTTTCCGCCTGCGCGACCTGCGCACGCTAGGCGCGAATTCCCCAAAACATATCTAAGCCAACGCTTCTTTATGGCTGATGCTTAGTTGACCGTGCCCGAGGACTATAAACTCATGCAGGTTGAGCCAACACATGAAACTAGCGCCAACGCCGCTTTGGCGACCTAGCCGACCATTAGCCCTGCCAACATCGCGCTGGCACGTCTCGCGGCACCGATCGTACTGATGCAGATGGAATTTAATGCCGGGCACGACGGTCGACGCGGTCTCAGGCATGTTGGTCACGATAAGCCGGCATATTGGGCCACGCTGGCCGCGGCGCCGATCCCATTGGCGGTCGACCAGCACCCCGATAATGACGCTGTCGATCGATTCGCTGCCGCAATGAAGGTAAAATTGGCCCTTTCTCGATTAAAAGACAGCAGTGATTGGGACAATCCTGAGCAGTGCAGCATCGATGATTTGACGGTCATGCTGCGCAACTAGGCAAACGGTGAGGATCCTGTCGATGCGGGCAACTTCGTAATGATGCTCCACCAACACGGCGCCCGCTTCGCACCGCCGAGATATGCACGTGCCGACGCCATTGAGGCTGCTGAACTTAAACCATCACGTACATCCCAAATGTCACCAGATTACCAAACCGTCTCACTAAGGGCGATGAGTCTCAATGTATGCGTCCATCGGCTCAGGAAGCAGCTCATCATTTATTCGCAAAACCGCTCTTAGCAAATACTCACGAATAGCGGCACGGGGCTTTTTATCCCCTGCACATTCAATTGAATAAAAAATGTCTCCAAGAATTTTTTCCAGCCCTTTGCACACACCCACATCAGCGTTTTCATCGTAGATGATGTCATCGATAACGTGATGCTCTGTTACTTTATTTTTATTTGAGCATGGGCAGATGCACGACCTCGCCCCCTGAAAGAACTGTCCCCCGCCCCAAATGTAGCCGCTGCTTCGATAACTAATATCGACTCCGTATATATTGCTTGTTGGATAGGCAGCATGATTCGAATTAGGGCAATCACTATGCCTTGTAACCATGAGCAGACCAAACTCTCTCGCTGCAACTAAGTATTTTTCATGCAATTTCTCCAAACGATCTTTCGTGATGCTATTTGGAGTTGTGTTATCCCAGAAAAGGCTATGAACAGAATTCTCGACACCCGTGACAATTCGTAGGATGTCACAACGTAGCGCTACATAGTATTCAAACAAATTCATATTTTTTATTTCTTTCAAGCCCAATGTAGAGCTAAATGACTACACACCCGTAGATTACATAGCTACAGCATTGCTTGCGGCCGGTCCGAAATACTTCGCGCATAATTACGCAGCATCCATTCCGGCTCCAAAAATCCATTTTACTCAGATCTCACTTCGAACCTCTTAATACACTAGCTTGCTTCGATGTAGGTCATTTCAGTGTCAGGACCGATTTTTCGCTGCTCGCCTCGCTGTGGGTCGAGGGTGCAATTATTTACGTGTCGCAGCGCATTTATCAAGACTCGATACTCTTGATAGGTAAAGAGAAGAAACTGGCGACTTTGACGCTGACCTTTTTCGAGAGCGTTTGCTAGTCATGTATCAGGAGATAGGATAACTGTTTAGATATGGCTGATCATATTCCAACTCGCAGCCTGCCATTTTTCAGGGCCAGGGCGCTTTTGAGTACACTGTTGAATCCTGTCACCCAACTACCAGCGCCATGAGTCAAGCCCTTCACAGCCAAGCCCGCACCACTCATCTGATCCGTGACGAAATCCGTAAATCGACGCTCTCTCAAACGAGAACTGGCTGAGCGCTACAATGTCAGTCGTCTGACGATCCGCAAGTGGCAGAACCGCGACAGCGCCGAGGATCTTTCGCACCGGCCACTTATCATGCACACCACGCTCACGCCTGCGCAGGAATTGATCGTCGGTGGGCACCACGCTGCTGCTGCCCACCGACGATCTGCTGACAGTGGCCCGCGAGTTCGTCAATCCAGCGCTTTCGCGCGCCGCCCTGGGGCGTTGCCTGCGTCGCCATGGTGTCTCCAGCCTGCTTGAACTGGCTTTACGGGAAACCGACAAGCCCATCACCAAAAAGTCGTTCAAGGATTACGAGCCCGGCTTTTTACATATGGATATCAAGTATTTGCCGCAGATGCCTGACGAAACCGAACGCCGTTACCTATTCGTCGCCATCGACCGCGTCACGCGCTGGGTCTTCATGGAGATCTATGCCGACCAGTCCGACAGTAGTAGCACCGACCTCCTGATCAAGCTCAACAAAGCCTGTCGGATCGCCATCGTCAAGCTGCTCACCGACAATGGCAGCAAGTTAACCGACCGCTTTAGCAGCAAGTTAACCGACCGCTTTAGCAGCAGGAAAAAAGACCCGGAAACGGGCGAGCGGATTCCCAGCGGTAAGCACGCGTTTGACGTGCAATGCAAGCAACTGGCGATCAAACATCGCCTGATCCCGCCACGTCATCCGCAGACCAACGGCATGGTTGAACGCTTCAACGGCCGCATCAGCGAGGTCGTCAACCAGACTCGCTTCGCGTCCAGGGCCGAGCTCGAATCAACACTGCGCAATTACCTGAAAATCTATAACCACAATATCCCACAGCGTGCTCTCAACAACGAAACGCCGATTCAGGCAATGAAGAAATGGCAGGCAAAAAAGCCAGAATTATTCGTTAAACGTGTTTATAACCAGGCGGGTCTTGACAGTTAAGCAAATGCCCCTTAGCGTACGATTTTCCCCGAATTCTGTGTACGCCCTTAGTTCAACAATGGTGGATCAATTTTGCTCGTAACAGACTTGTCGGTTGTTCCAGTTAGCTGCAAGTTCGCTGAACCCGGAAGTAGCTCGCTTCGTCTTTCTTGATTCACTGATACTATGTGGTCATTGATTGTAATGCTAGACTCCCCATCAAGAAGTTGGGTTAAGGACTGTGAAATCATAATCGCTGATTTCTCGATGTGATCCTTCATTGCCGTGGCATCCAGACCGGCTTCGGTCAGCCGTTTGCTCAGACCGAGAATTGCATCAATCGCTTCAACTTTTCGAGGGATGGCAGCTAGTTTTCCTTCAGTGGTATAGCTTCTAAAGAGCCAAGACGCGGTGTTTTCTATGAATGATGCCAACATCCCAACCACTCTCATATCACCAAATAATTTTACCCACATGCTTCCAGACTCAATTTTAGAAACGCGGAGCGGGTAGGTAGCCTCGGACACCGACAAGAGCATGCATAGCTCTGAATACAGTTCTTGAATCGCTAATAATTTATGAGCGAACTCTGACAGACTTAAAGGTGCGGGCATGTATAGAGAAAGAGGGGCTTCAGCGCTGCTTGCGACATCATTTTCGTCGATTAATTGTTCAACGTATTGAAGGATGCCTAGAAATGTTGCCAGCCTGATGTCGAGCGCCTTTGCCGCTATCAGCAGGGGTAGCGCGCTTTCTACACTATGGTTCGAGATAAAGGTGTCATAGAGTGCAGAAAAATCTTCGACCTCCGAGTCTATTTTAGCTATGAAAGTTTCTCTGGCCGTGAGGTAAGGTTGAAGATCATGAAGGGCTCGTTTGAAATCCTCCAATGCTTTGAAGAACTGCCGCTGAGTAATAGTCCTTAGCGTACCGGGTACAGCATTGAGATGAGCGTGCGCTTGGTTTGCGGCATCACGCAAAGTCGATAGATTTGCTATCCCTTGAAGAACTACTTCCATTTCAGATGCCGAGCGCGAAAAATCTGCAACCGATATTATAAAAGGCTGGAATTTCTCATAGCTATCAAAAAATGATTGGATATGTTTTTTAAGTTGAAAGATTTGCATTGCCATATAAATTCTTTCCGGAAGATGTTTAAATTCCGAAAACATTGTACAAGCAAATCAGTAACTTTTCACATTTATGTGGACTGTAGATGTGCATTTAGTTGCACTACAGATACTCAGAGACGGCTTAATAAATTAGCGGAAATTTAGACGATGCAGCAGCGGCGCTCCCTGGCCAGGTAAATCATGTTTTCCCACATGTCAAGGCGCTGTTCATAGTCTCGCTCCGAGCGCCGGTAACATATCAGCCATGCAAACGTTCGCTCGACCACCGAGCGCCTTGGCTGAACAGCGAAACCTTGCTGCCCCTGCAGCCGCCGCACGACCTCCACCGGCGCGAGGGCAGGTCCGCCATTTAGACACGAACTGATGCATTAGGTACCTTAGAAGCATGCTTAGCCGAGAACTTTTTAAACCATCACTTACATTCCAAATGCCACCAAGTTACCAAACCCTCCACTTAACTGTTTGAACCGGATTTTTCATCGAGATCTTCGACAGACAGCATCCCCTACGACAACCAACCCGAATCAAACACCTTGTTATTACACGCAACGATAACCATGCGCGTATGCAAGCCATACCCTTGCTGATCCCACGGTGCCGGCGTGGCATGAAATACCATGGACGACAGATCGGCTGCCTGCAGGTCGTGCGTTTCCAGTATGCGTAGCGCCGTGACATGCAATGCCGCCAGTGCCAGGCGCAAGGGCGCCAGTTCGGCGACAGACTCGGGATAGGGCGTGGCATCGAGCAGATCCATCTGCGTTGTTGGCTGGTTTGCCGCGCGCAGTGCCAGGGCGAGATGCGGCGACAGATAAGCGAGGCCGCTGGCGGCGTGGTGCGCGATATCGTGGGCAACGCCTGCCAGGACAGCAATTCTACCCATCTCACGCTCCTTGAAAGCAGCCCGCGCCACCATCAGGCCGGGCTGCCGTATTTGAACAGACAACAAAAAACCCGCTTACCTTTGCAGATAAACGGGCTTTTCTGATGAATCTCTGGTGCCGCTTGCCGGAATCGAACTGGCGACCTTTTCATTACGAATGAACTGCTCTACCAACTGAGCTAAAGCGGCGAAGACCCACATTCTACAAACAAAGCACAAATTTTGCTAGTGTCAACACGAACTTTTTTGCACAGTGTGGGGGAATGCGCCCTGCTTACTCCTGATGGTAGGCGGTCACGCGGGCCACTTCGTCTTTCGAGCCCAGGTAGACCGGCACGCGCTGGTGCAGCTTGTGCGGGGCGATGTCCATGATGCGCTGCTGGCCGTCGGTGGCGGCGCCGCCGGCCTGTTCGACGATAAAGGCCATCGGGTTCGCTTCGTACATCAGGCGCAGCTTGCCGGGCATCGAGGTGTCGCGCAGGTCGGCCGGGTACATGAAGATGCCGCCGCGGTTCAGGATGCGGTGCACGTCGGCGACCATCGAGGCGATCCAGCGCATGTTGAAGTTGGTGCCGCGCGGGCCGGTTTCGCCGGCCAGCAGCTCGTTCACGTAGCGCTGCACCGGCGGGTGCCAGTGGCGCGCGTTCGACATGTTGATGGCGAATTCTTTTGTGGTGGCCGGAATCTGGATATTGCTTTGCGTAAGGACCCACGAACCCATTTCGCGGTCCAGCGTGAAGCAGTTCACGCCATTGCCGAACGTCAGCACCAGCATGGTTTGCGGGCCGTACACGGCGTAGCCGGCGGCGACCTGTTTGGTGCCGGCCTGCATGAAGTCCTGCTCGGTTGGCTGGGCCATGCCTTCCGGCGCTTTCAGTACCGAGAAGATGGTGCCGATCGAGACGTTGACGTCGATGTTCGACGAGCCGTCCAACGGGTCGAACAACAGCATGTATTCGCCCTTCGGATAGCGGTTCGGGATCGGGTGGATCGATTCCATTTCTTCCGACGCCATCGCCGCCAGGTGGCCGCCCCATTCGTTTGCTTCGAGCAGGATCTCGTTGGAGATGATGTCGAGTTTTTTCTGTACTTCGCCCTGCACGTTTTCCGTGTCGGCCGTGCCCAGCACTTCGCCCAGCGCGCCCTTGCCCACGGCGTGGCTGATGGTCTTGCAGGCGCGCGCGACGACTTCGATCAAGAGGCGCAGTTCGGCCGGGATGCTGTTGTTCGAGCGCTGTTCTTCAACCAGGTATTGCGTAAGACTGATGCGTTTCATGACTTCCCTTTGGATGGTTATCTCGTTATTTTAAATATGTCTCGTGTGTTGTCGGCTTACGCGCCTTTGGCGCTAAGCCGACCTACGAATCATGCAGGCGCGTAGGTCGGATTAGCCCGCAGGGCGTAATCCGACACACCGTCAATTGGCCAAAGCCTTGCTGACCACTTCCATCACATCGTTCGACAGGCTGGCCTGGCCGGCGACTTGTTCCAGCGCGGCGCGCATCGGCGTTTGCAGGGCCGGCAGGTAGCGGCGCCAGCGGTCCATCGAGCGCGCCAGGCGGGCCGCCACTTGCGGGTTCAGGGCGTCGAGCGCGATTACCTGCTCGGCCCAGAAGGCGTAGCCGCTGCCGTCCGGCGCGTGGAACTGCGACGGGTTGCCGTTGGTGAAATTGAAAATCAGGCTGCGCGCGCGGTTCGGGTTTTTCAGGGTAAACGCCGGATGCGTCATCAGCGCGCGCACGGCGGCCAGGTCGGTGGTGGGGGCGGCCGCCTGCATGGCGAACCATTTGTCGACCACCAGCGCTTCGCCCTGGAAGTCGCTGTAGAAACTGGCCAGCGCCGCTTGCGATGCTTGCTGTGCACCCGAGTGGATCAGGGCGCCCAGTGCTGCCGCGCGGTCGGTCATGTTGCCGGCGCTGTCGAACTGCTGCTGCGCCAGCGCCAGGTCGTCCGCTTCCGGTGCGATCAGGAGGTAAGCGAGTGCCAGGTTTTTCAGCGCGCGCTTGCCGGCCGACAGGGCGTCGGGGCTGTAGTCGCCTGGCGTCACGTTGGCGTGGTATTGCGCCAGCAGTTCCGGTTTCAGGGCGGCGGCGATCGTGCGGCGCATGAACTGGCGCGCCGTGTGGATCGCCTGCGGGTCGACCTGCGCCATGCGCTCGGCGATGATGGTCTCCGATGGCAAAATCAGGGCCAGCTCGCGGAAGGCCGGGTCCAGTGTTTCATCGGCCAGCAAGACGCGCTGCGCTTCGATAAAGGTGTCGTCCAGCGCCAGCGCTTCGCCTGCGGCGACGGCGGCCGTCAGTGTCAACAGGCGCGCCATGGCCAGGCGCTGGCCCGCTTCCCAGCGGTTGACCGGGTCGCTGTCGTGGCGGAACAGGTGCAGCAGTTCGGCGTCGGTGTACGCATATTCCAGCACCACCGGCGCGGAAAAGTCGCGCAGCAGCGACGGCACGGGCGCCTCTGCCACATTGATGAAGCGGAAAGTCTGCCAGCCTTCGGTCAGTTCCAGCACGGCGCTGGTGGCGGCAATCACGTCGCCACCTTCGAGCTGCAACGGCAGGTCGCGGCCATCGGCGCCCAACAGACCCACGGTGACCGGAATATGGAACGGCAGCTTGTGCGACTGGCCGGGCGTGGCCGGGCAGCTTTGGCGCAGGGTCAGCTCAAATGTTTTGCTGGCGGCGTCGTAACGGGTTTCGACATGCACGATGGGCGTGCCGGCCTGGCTGTACCAGCGTTCGAACTGCGTGAAATCGCGACCGTTGGCGTCGGCCATGGCGGCGCGGAAGTCGTCGCACTGCACGGCCTGGCCGTCGTGGCGTTCGAAATACAGGTCCATGCCCTTGCGAAAACCCTCGCGCCCCACCAGGGTCTGGTACATGCGCACCACTTCGGCGCCTTTTTCGTAGATGGTGACGGTGTAGAAGTTGTTGATCTCGACAAAGGAGTCGGGGCGCACCGGGTGCGCCATCGGGCCGGCGTCCTCGGGGAACTGCGCCTGGCGCAAGGTGCGCACCTGGTCGATACGGGTCACGGCGCGGCCGGTGTCGGTGCCGATCATGTCGGCCGAAAATTCCTGGTCGCGGAATACCGTCAGGCCTTCTTTCAGCGACAGCTGGAACCAGTCGCGACAGGTCACGCGGTTGCCGGTCCAGTTGTGGAAATATTCATGGCCCACTACCGCTTCGATGCCGGCGTAGTCGACATCGGTGGCAACGCGCGCATTGGCCAGCACGTATTTGGTGTTGAAGATGTTCAGGCCCTTGTTTTCCATCGCGCCCATATTGAAGTCGCCGACGGCGACGATCATGAAGCGGTCCAGGTCCAGCTCCAGGCCGAAGCGCTCTTCGTCCCAGCGGATCGAGTTTTTCAGTGACTGCATGGCGTAGTCGGTTTTATCGAGATTGCCGTCTTCGACCCACACCTGCAGCAGCACTTCGCGGCCCGATTGCAGGGTGTAGCGCTCTTCCTGGCAGACCAGGCGCGCGGCAACCAGCGCGAACAGGTAGGAAGGCTTCTTGAACGGGTCTTCCCACTTGGCGTAATGGCGGCCGTCGCCCAGGTCGCCCTCTTCGATCAGGTTGCCATTCGACAGCAGCACCGGGTATTGCTCCTTGTCGGCACGCAGCATGACGGTGTATTTGGCCATTACGTCCGGGCGGTCCGGGAAGAAGGTAATGCGGCGAAAACCCTCGGCTTCGCACTGGGTGAAGAAGTTATGGTTCGATACATACAGGCCGGACAGCGACGTATTGTCCTGTGGCGCCAGGGTGGTTTCGATATCGAGCTCGACGTCGTCGGGCGCTTTCGGTATCGTCAGCATGCTGGCCGTCAGCTTGTATTGCGACGGTTTCAGCACCTTGCCGTTCAGGCGTACCTGCACCAGCTCGATATGTTCACCGTGCAATTCGATGCTGCGGCTGGTGCTGTCGGGATTGTGATGCATGCGGATCCGGCTCGCCACTATGGTGCGGGCGGGATCGAGATCGAAACCCAGTTCCACGGTGTCGACCAGAAAGCTGGGCGGCGTGTAGTCCTGGCGGTAAATCGTCTGAGGGCTGTCTGTGCGCATAGGGATGGATTGGGAGCGGAGGCAAAAGCCTATTTTACCAATACCGGCAGCGGCCTGGCCTGATTTGAAGCCGATTTGCGCCGTTTGCGCAAATGAATATCGTCAATTGCGAGGCAGCGAACACACAGGGTAACAATCTGTAATAATAATCAGCAGTGGAATAACGTAGTCTTACACTATAAGGCGATAAATTACGCTTGCGAAATATCTGATCGCTCTGAGGAGATTCGGCAATGAAATACCTGGCCATATTAATGACTGCGCTGACGGTGCTGCTGACCGGCTGCGCCACCACCATCCGCAGCGATGTCACGGCTTTCCACGACTGGCCGGCCCAGCAGAATGACAAATCGTATGTTTTCGTGGCGCCGCCGGCCGAGGAAGACACCCTGGAATACCGCAGCTACCAGAACCTGGTGCGCGCCGAACTGGCCAAGCACGGCTTTGGCGAAGCGTCGGGGCCGGATAGCGCCAAGCTGCGCGTCTCCATGCGCTTTGGCACCATGGATGTGCCTGAACGCGTGCTGCAGGCCACCGACCCGTTCTGGTATGGCCCCGGCTACTGGCCTGGCCGTTACGGCTACCGCTACGGCGCCTGGCCCGGCTATGGCCGCTTTGGCTACAGCCCATTCTGGGGCGGCCCGATGGAATTGGAAGAAACCGTGCGCCACAAATTCGAACGCGAACTGCGCGTGACGATCAATGAAAACACCGGCAAGAAACTGTACGACGTGAGCGTGCATTCGACCAGCGGCAAGCGCGCCACGCCGCAGGTGATGCCGGCCATGGTCGCCAGTGCGTTTGCCGATTTCCCGGGCCGCAGCGGCGTGCCGCGCAAGGTGGAAGTCAAGGTCGAATAAACTGATCGGCCCATCAAAAAAACCGGCTGGTGCGCGCAAGCGGCCAGCCGGTTTTTTCATGTGTAGTACGCTTCGGCCGCAAACGTGATCACGCCGATCAGCGCCACCGCCAGCACCAGCACGATCAATAGCCGGCCGAATTTCGGACTGCCGTCGCCGCTGCCGCTCATGGCACGATAATGGTGGAGCCGGACGTTTTACGTCCTTCCAGGTCGCGGTGGGCCTGGGCGATATCGGCCAGCTTGTAGCGCTGGCGCACTTCGATCTGTACTTCGCCGCTGCCGACGACGCCGAACAGCGAAGCCGACATTTCTTCGAGCTTGGCCCGGTCAGAGGCATAGCTGAACAGCGCCGGGCGCGTGATGAACAGCGAGCCGCGCGAGGCCAGTTCCGACAGGGTAAATGGCGGCACCGGGCCGGAGGCATTACCGAAGCTGACCATCATGCCCAGCGGCGCCAGGCAGTCGAGCGAGCCGATAAAGGTATCCTTGCCGATCGAGTCATACACCACCGAGACGCCCTTGCCGCCGGTGATCTCGCGCACGCGCTCGACGAAGTTTTCGGTGTTGTAGTTGATCACGTGGGCCGCGCCATGGGCCAGCGCCAGCTGGGCCTTGTCGTCCGAGCCAACCGTGCCGATCAGGTTCACGCCCAGCACTTTCGCCCACTGGCAGGCGATCAGGCCTACGCCGCCGGCGGCCGCGTGAAACAGGATGGTGTCGCCCGCTTTCAGCGCCACCGTGCGGTGGAACAGGTATTGCACCGTCAGGCCTTGCAGCATCATGGCGGCGGCCGTGTCGAAGCCGATACGGTCGGGCAGCGCCAGCAGCAGGGCCGCCGGGATATTGCGCTGCTCGGCATAGGCGCCGTTGATGCGCGCCGCATACGCCACCCGGTCGCCCACCTTCACATCGGTCACGCCCTCGCCCACCGCCTCGACGATGCCGGCGCCCTCCACGCCCAGGCCGGCCGGCAGCAGTTGCGGATACAGGCCGGTGCGGAAATACACATCGATGAAATTGAGGCCGATCGCCTCGTGCCGGACGCGCGCTTCGCCGGGGCCGGGCGGCGCCAGTTCAACGTCGACATACTCCATCACTTCCGGGCCGCCCGTGCGCTGCATGCGGATCGCTTTGGTGGTAATTGTTCCTGTCATTGTTTCGCTCATTGTCGTCTCCTGAGATGATGAATCAAGCCGCGTTGGCGAGAGCTTGCAGTTGCGACAGCACCAGATGGGCCGTCGACAGATTGGTGGCGCACGCCACATTGTGCACGTCACAGGCGCGCACCAGGGCGTTGATGTCCGGTTCGTGCGGCTGCGGCGTCATCGGGTCGCGCAGGAAGATCACGCAGTCGATCAGGCCTTCGACCAGCAGCGCGCCGATCTGCAAGTCGCCGCCGAACGGGCCCGAATGCTTGCGCTCGACGACAAGGCCCAGTTCGTTGATCAATCGCCCGCCCGTGGTGCCGGTGGCCGTCAGCTCGCAGGTGGCAAGAAAGTCCCGGTATTCGCCCGCCAGGGTGATCATGTCATCTTTTTTCTTGTCGTGGGCAATCAGGGCGATGCGTGTTTTCATGGTGGTGCAGTCTCTTGGGTTGAAAGGATTATTTTTTCTTGGAAAGCAGGTAGATGCCGGCCAATACCAGGCCGGTACCGGCCAGCTGCCAGCCGGTGATCGGTTCGTCGAGGATCATGGCGCCCAAAAACAAGGTCGAGACGGGGCCGATCATGCCGGCCTGCGAAGCGACGGGCGCGCCGATGCGCTCGACGGCGATCATGGTCATGAACACCGGCAGCACGGTGCAAAAAATGCCATTGACCAGCGACCAGCCATACACCGGCGTGGGCTGTATCAGCATGCCGACCGGGCGCAGGATGAAGAACTGGGCGATGCAGGCAAAGCTGGCCACGCACATCGCATAGCTGACCAATCGCATGGCGCCGATGCGTTTCACCAGTTCGCCGGAACCGAGCAGATACACGGCGTACGAGCAGGCCGAACCGAGCACCAGGGTCGAACCGAGCACGATATTGCTGGCGCCCGATTGCAGGTCGTGCACGAACACCAGCACGATGCCGCAATAGGAGGTCAGCAGCGCCAGCCACTGCAGGCGGCTGATGGCATGCTTGAAATACACGGTGCTGATCAGCAGCACAAAGGTGGGCGTCAGGAACAGAATCAGCCGCTCGAGGCCAACGGAAATATATTGCAGGCCAAGAAAGTCGAAATAGCTGGACAGGTAGTAGCCGACCAGGCCCAGCCCCACCAGCTGCCAGCGGTCGCGCCACGCCAGCGGCGGCTCGGTGCGCATCTGCCACCAGGCGATGACGGCAAACACGGGGAGCGAGAAGATCATGCGGAAGGCGATCACCGTGACCGCATCGATCTGATAGCGGTACAGCAGCTTGGCAACGATCGCCTTGGTGGAAAACAGCACCGCCCCGCCAACGGCGATGGCCAGGCCACCGAGGTAGACGGAGCGGGGAATGGTAGACGGTGCGGGGCTGGTGCTCATGACCAGATTGTAATGGCAAAACCTTATCCGTAGGTCGGGTTAGCGCTACGCGCGTAACCCGACAACATTGTTGGCCGAGGCCGGTGGTGGTGTCGGGTTACGGCCGACGGCCTAACCCGACCTACCCGACCTACGCCACCACCACCGCTGCCGTTCCCGCCGTCACGGTCGCCGTCGTCACCCGCGCAATCACAGTCGCCGGCGCCGCCGTGCCAACCAGTTTGTTGACCTGCTTGAACTGCGCCACCAGCTTGCCCGGCGTCAGGGTCACCACGGTATAACCCTGTGCATCGGTATTCAGATGCTTGATCCACGGGTTGTTGCCCAGGCCCGACAATTGCTGCGCCAGTCCCAGCAAGGTGGTACTGAAGTCGGCGCTGGCTTTCAAACCTGCCTGTACCGCCGTGACGGTGGCGTCCAGCTGCGCTTCGGGCAGGCCCTTGGCGGCCAGCGCGCCGCGCAGCTGCACGCGCAATTGTTCCAGCAGGCTGTCGATGGTTGGCGCAGCCTTGCCCATGGTGTAGTCGAGCAGGTTGATGTCGAGGTTGACGGTGCCGACACCTGGCACGGGGATCGCCAGCGGGTAGCTGACCAAAGTACCAATATCGCCGAGCGCCGCCGCAGCGGACTTCAGATAGCTGAAGAAAGAGTCCGAACTGACGCCGGCCGATACCAGGTCGACCATCACCGGCGTGCCACCACCCGTCGCGTCGAAATCGTCGTTGACGGTGCCGGCAAAGAAGGAATGGATGTCGCCCGTCAGCGCCACCACGTTGCCGATGGCGTTGGTTTTCAGATGCGCCATCAGCGCCTTGCGCTCGCTGTTATAGCCGTCCCACTGGTCGCAATTGAGCAGGAAGCGGGTAAAGAACGGCGCCAGCGAGGCCGCCTTGCCGGAACCGGTGACAAAGGTTGACGTAGCCTGTTTCGCCTGCACGTCGGGCTTGATCCAGCCAAAGGCGATCACTTGCGCGCCAGCGGCGGGCGTGCTGCTGTTGAACGCCGCCACCGTGATGCCGGCCTGCGCGGCGGACAGGCCCGCGCCGACTGCCGCCGCGCCCTGCGCCGTGGTGTTGGCGCCAGCGCCGGCAATTGCCATCGCCGCCGCCTGCGCGACTTGCGTGGTGGCACCGGCAGTCGACGCCGCCACGATGGCGTTTGCCAGCGGCACGCTGCCGCCGACCAGCGGCAATGTGGACGCAATCGCCGCGCCCACATTGCTCATGGCACTCAGCGCGATCAGCGTGGCGATCGCGTCGACGCCGTTCAGGCCCATGCGCAGCAATGACACTTCATTGCCCCACAGCTTCCAGGTCGAGGTGGCGGCCTTCATCTTGCTCTTCCACCATTCGCGCTGGGTGGCGCCCAGCATGCCGACTGCGGCCAGCGGGTCTGCGCCGGCCTTGGTGGCGGCCGCCATCTTTTGCGCTTCCACGCTGTCGAACAGCTGCTGCGGCACCAGGTAGCGGCTGCCGATGCTGCCCAGCGCCTTGCCGGTGGCGGGGTTGAGCGACGCTTCGGGGATCGCATGGTCGGCGCGGTACAGGCGCTCGTCGGTCATGACCAGTTGCATCAGTTTGCCGAACTGGAAGTCGCGGTAGATCTGGATATTCTGGAACGTGGTCGCCGCTGCATCGAACGTGACGTCGGCCGGCATATATTCGAACCACGCCTGGTTGGCGCTGCGCCGGCGCGTCGGCTGGTGCAAGTCGCTGCCGTCTTGCGCCACGATGCCTTCGTAGGTGGACGCGTCCTGCCAGGCGTCGTCGGTGAATTCGTGGTCGTCCCACACGGCGATAAAGGCAAAGCGCTCGTGCACCGCCTGCAGGCGCGTATCGGTGCGGTATTTCTTGTACAGGTAGCGGTAGTCGGCGGTGGTGGTGGCGTATTTGGCGCCGCTGCTGCCACTCTTGAAGGTGCCGTCTGGAAGCTTCAACTGGTCGTGATGGCTTTCCACGGCGCCGCTCTGGAATGCTTCGCCGACTGTTTCGTAGATGTAGTCGCCCAGATGGACGATAAAGTCCAGGCTTTCATTGGCGGCGATATGGCCCAGCGCGCCCCAGTGGTTGATGCTCCAGTCCTGGCACGTCAGGTAGGCAAACTGCAATTGCGCCACATCGGCGGTGGCGGCCGGCGCCGTCTTGAAGCGGCCCACGTTCGAGCGCACGTCGCCGGCGATGAACTGGTAAAAATACACCTGGCCCGGCTGCAGGCCGGTGACCTTGTGGCGCAGGGTGTTGTCGAAATCGGATTTCAATGGCAGTTTGGCGTCGACGATATTGGTGCCCGTCAAGGCCTTGTTGCTGCCCAGGGAAGCGGAATTGTCGCTGGCGCTGACGATCAGGCGCACCGCCACTTCGGTGGCCGAAGCTGGCGCCGGCGCCACGGCGTCCAGGCTGGCGGGCACCACGCGGGTCCAGAGCATGGCGCTGTCCGGGCGCGGATCGCCGGAGGCCACGCTTTGCGGGAACTTCCAGTCGCTGCCCGAGGCCAGCGGCACGCCGGCGTCGCCGCCGTTGCCATCGCTGCTGCCGCCGCAAGCGGCGAGGCCGGCGGTGGCCACCGAAACGGTGATAAAGCCGCCCAATTTCAGGAATTGACGCCTGTTGATCTGACTTGCCATGATTTTCTTACCCCAAAGTAACCCGAAAGCGCGTCACTTTAGCAACAGAATATGTCGGCTTCATGACCGGGGCAGCCGGTCGCCGGGGGTGCCACTATGCTAAAATGTCGGCCACAATTGAACCCCCGTCTAAGGAAGATTCGACATGGCAGGACATAGCAAATGGGCCAACATCAAGCATAAAAAGGCTGCCACGGATGCCAAGCGCGGCAAAATCTGGACGCGCCTGATCAAGGAGATCACGGTAGCGGCCCGCATGGGTGGCGCCGACGCCATCACCAATCCGCGCCTGCGCCTGGCGGTCGACAAGGCGGCCGACGCCAATATGCCGAAAGACAACGTGCAGCGCGCGATCAACCGCGGCAGTGGCGGCGTCGACGGCGCCAACTACGAAGAAGTGCGCTACGAAGGCTACGGCGTGGGCGGCGCGGCCGTCATCGTCGAATGCATGACCGACAATAAAGTACGCACGGTAGCCGAAGTACGCAACGCCTTCAACAAGAACGGCGGCAACATGGGCAACGAAGGCTCGGTCGCCTTCATGTTCCAGCACTGCGGCCAGCTGCTGTTTGCGCCCGGCACCGACGAAGACAAGCTGATGGAAGCGGCGCTCGAAGCGGGCGCCGACGACGTCATCGCCGACGAAGAAGGCGGCTTCGAAGTGGTCACGCCGGTGCACGATTTCGCCACCGTCAAGGAAGCGCTGGAAGCGGCCGGCTTCAAGGCCGAAGTGGCCGAAGTGATCATGAAACCGGCGACCGAAACGGTCTATTCCGGCGACGATGCGATCAAGATGCAAAAGCTGATCGATGCGCTGGAACTGCTGGACGACGTGCAGGAAGTCTTCACCAACGCCTTGATCGAGAATTAAACACACGCACTCAAGGGCGGCATCCCCGCCCTGCAACCCCACACTGAACGAACGGTCCCTATGAAAATTCTGGTAGTCGGCTCTGGCGGCCGCGAACACGCCCTGGCCTGGAAACTGGCCCAGTCCGAACGCATACAGATGGTGTATGTCGCTCCGGGCAACGGCGGCACCGCGCGCGATGCGCGCCTGGTCAACCTCGACATCAGCGACCCGCAATTGCTGGCCGATTTCGTTCAGCAGGAACACATCAGCCTGACCGTGGTTGGCCCGGAAGTGCCACTGGCGGCCGGCATCGTCAACCTGTTCCGTTCGCGCGGCCTGAAGATCTTCGGCCCGACCAAGGAAGCGGCGCAGCTGGAGTCATCGAAAGACTTCGCCAAGGCCTTCATGCAGCGCCACGGCATTCCGACGGCCGCCTACCAGACGTTTTCCGAGGTAGCACCGGCGCACGCCTATATCGACAGCATGGGCGCGCCGATCGTCATCAAGGCCGACGGCCTGGCCGCCGGCAAGGGCGTGGTAGTGGCAATGAGCCTGGAAGAAGCGCACCAGGCGGTCGACAATATGCTGGCTGATAACCAGTTCGGCGACGCTGGCGCGCGCATCGTCATCGAAGAATTCCTGGCCGGCGAAGAGGCAAGCTTTATCGTCATGTGCGACGGCAAGAACATCCTGCCGCTGGCCACCAGCCAGGATCACAAGCGTTTGAAAGACCACGACCAGGGTCCGAACACGGGCGGCATGGGCGCCTATTCGCCAGCGCCGATCGTCACGCCGGCCATGCATGCGCGCGTGATGCGCGAAATCATTGTGCCAACAATTCAAGGCATGGCAAAAGATGGCATCACGTTCACGGGCTTTTTGTACGCCGGCCTGATGATCGACGACAAGGGCACGCCAAAAACACTGGAATTCAACTGCCGCATGGGCGACCCGGAAACCCAGCCCATCATGGCGCGCCTGAAGACGGATCTGGTCACCGTGATGGAACACGCCGTCAACGGCACGCTCGACACGGTGGAGCTGGAATGGGACCGCCGCACCGCCGTTGGCGTGGTGATGGCCGCCGCCGGCTACCCGGACGACCCGGTCAAGGGCACGCCGATTGGCGATATCCCGCTTGAGACGATTGAGTCGGTGACCTTCCATGCGGGCACCCGCATCGAAGGCGAGCGCCTGGTGACCAACGGTGGCCGCGTGCTGTGCGTGGTCGGCCTGGGCGACAGCGTCAAAATGGCGCAGAAGCAGGCCTATGAAACCGTGGAAAAAATCCATTTCGACGGCGCGCAATACCGCCGCGATATCGGCTGGCGCGGCTTGAAGCATTGATCGTCGATTAACGATCATACGGCGGGCCGGCGCGGATTCATCCGCCCCGGCCCGTTTTCATTTTGACTGTCACGCTCCCCTTCCGCCATGACCATTCCCACCGGCCTTGCCACGCCCGACAACGATGCTCCGATCAGTCCCTGGAGCTGGCTGACCCTGGCCGCCGTGCTGCTTGCCGGCCTGGCCTGGTACTGGTTCAGCAGCTATGCCGTGCCGCGCTGTGACGCCAGGGAAACCGTGGCCTCGGTCACCGACGGCAAATTCAGCCTGGACAACATCAAGCAGGCCGGCTATTCCTGGTCGCAAAAAACCCGTGGCTGCCTGGCCACTGCCAGCGTGGAGGGCAAACCGCTGCAATATGCCTGGACCATCTCGCGCGTGGAAGGCAGGCGCAAAAGCCGCCTGGAATACGACCATGCGCACGCTGGCATCGTGCAAGCGCGTTTTGGCCATATCGCCTGGCATGGCGGCTTTGCGCCGCAGGGCCAGCCCGTCGGGCGCGAGGCCTTGCTGACCGCAATGCTGGCCGGCATGGATGTACTACGTGGCAAGCCGATCTACCACATCGGACTCGATGCGCTACTGTCGCCGCAACACTACCGTGAAATTGGCGATATCGAACCGCTGGCACCGTGCAAGGAGGTCGCGCCTGGCGTGGCTTCCTGCCGCCTGCTGCTCACCCGTAATGACCTGGCGTCCCCTGCCGGCACGACGGTGCTGGCCAGGTCGGTGCTGCAGCAAGGCGACTTTACCTTCCAGCGCGGCAAGGATGGCAAGAACTGGTCGGTCACGCCGCGTTTCAAGGAAGAACTGGATCTGGCGCAGCTTCAATAGTGCGCTGAGGAAACGAGCTTGTATTGTAAAGTTTGCCATCCTGCTAAAACTAATCCAGATGACTAACGAACCACTCGGCTCCACGCATACTTCCATCGAGGCGCTGCATGTGCTCACGCTGCTCACGCGCCGCCAGCGCGAGCAGGCGCTTGCCCATCCCGACTTGCCACAACTGGCCATTGGCACACCGCTGCCCGATACCTTGCTGTGGCTGTACCGGCGCCAGATCGTCACATCCGAGGATGTGGCGAGCCTGTCGCTGAGCGTGGCGCGCAACTTCAGCGGCGACGAGCTGGCACTGCGCTTGTCGATATTGCAGCAGCTGGTGGCAGTGCTCAATCGCGAATCGCTCGATACTCTGCATGACGAAACGCTGATCGAGCCGGCGCTGTACCAGCAGGCTCTGCAGCACCTGCCAGGCGACGTGCTGCTGCCCACGCCGGGCGAGACGCTGAACTGGATGCTGCATGTGGGCTTGCTGCCGCGCGCAGATTTCAAATCCATGGCGCAGCGCATCGAGGCCGGCGGCAGCGAGGATGCAAAACGCGTTGTCAAACATGCGCAAGCGCGCCAGGATGAGCATAAACAAGCGGTGCGCGGCGTAATCCTCGATGGCCTGTTTCCCGGTTCGCGCCTGACCTGGCTGATCGTCGCGCCGCTGGCGCTGGCCGGCATGGTCTGGTATCTGATGAGCGGCAATTCGGTGCCCGGGTGCGACGCCACCAATACTGTCGATACCGTGACCCGCATGCTCAACAAGGCGGCGCCGGAAGGCGTGGGCAAAGCCAGCCTGCACGACGTGAAAGAAGCGGGCTACGCCTCGTCGCACAACATCCGTGGCTGCCTGGCCACGATCACACTCGATGGCGAAAAGATCGACTATGCCTATACGGTCGCCCGCGACGACAGCGGCAGCAAGCGCCGCATCAGCTATGTGGGTGCGCAGCCGCTGCTGGTGAAAACGCGCTTCGGCAGCATCACGGATGGCGAGTTTGCCCAGCAGGCCAAACCGCTGGGGCGCGAGGCGCTGGAAACAGCATTTCGCGCCGGCATGGATGGTGCGCGCATCCTGCCGCAGCCAAGGCAGGCGTTTTCGCTGACGCAATCGATGGAACGTACGCGTGAAATCGCTGAAATCGAACCGCTGGCGCCGTGCAAGGAAATATCGCCCGGGGTTTATTCCTGCCGCCTGCTGATCGAACGCAATGACGCCCTGCTGGGCATGCTCAACGGCGGCTCGGCGGTAATGCAGGAAGGCGATTTCACGTTCCAGCGCGACGCTGCAGGCAATGGCTGGTCGGTGACGCCACAATTTGCCGTCGAGCTGCGCCAGGCAAAAATGAAAGAGTAAAGCCATGCATACCGAACCGCCGCACGCATCGCTGAACCGGCTGCACCAGCTTGGCCTGATCACCGCGCAGGAACTGGAAGACGCCAACGCGGAACGCGACGTCGCCGGGTACGAGCGCCTGCACCCGCCCGAGGACCCGGTCGACATGCCGGAACTGGCGCAGGACGCCGACCTGGCAAGTACCCTGGGCTGGCTGCTGCTGACCGATCTGCTGCCGAAAAATGACCTGGACAAGCGCATGGCCAGCCTGCCGCCCGGGCAGCAGGTGCTGCTCGCCGACGGCGTGCGGCACTACAACCGCCGCGAAGTCGACGATTTGTACCAGCTCGATTTGCTCAACCAGTTCCAGCGTGACGCCGCACACGCGGCGGTACCGGGCGACCGCATCCTGTATTCACCCTGGATCGCCATGCGCTGGCTGGTGGTGAGTGGCGTATTACCGACGGCGCAATTCGAGGCGCTGGAAGAACGCGTGCGCGCACACGGCAGCGAACTGGCGCGCGAGATCATGGCCGCAGCCAGGCTGCGCCATGGCCATGACCGCATCCCATACAAGCGGCCACCGGCCTGGAAAGGCGCCTTGATCGTGCTGGGCATGATCCTGGCAATGTCCGTACTTTACGGGGCCGTGACGGGCTTCAAGGGCGCATGAACACCGATCCGCGCCTGCTGCCGCTGGCCGAGCTGCTGCGCCTCGGCCTGATCACACTTGACGAACACGACGATGCATTGGGCGAACTGGAAATCGTCGAACTGCAGCGCGCCCACAATGCCGCCGAAGGCATCGATGTGCCTGAACTGGCGATGGATGCCGATCCGCTGCAGGCGCTGGCCTGGCTGCTCAGCGAAGAACTGGTGGACCCGGACCGCTTCCTCGCCATGCTGCGGGCGCAGGACGAACGACATCCACTGGCCAGCGCCGCGCTGCGGCAGGTCAATTGCCAGGCGGTCGAGACGCTGCATGGCGAAAATCTGATCAACCAGTTCCAGCGCGACGCCGCCATCGAGCGCCTGCCGCCCGATCATTTGATCGCGTCTCCGGTGGCCGCCATGCGCCTGATGCTGGCACAGGGCAGCATGTCTGCGCAGGATTACCAGGCATTGAAAACACGCACGCGTACGCAGGGCTCGGACCTGGCGCGCATCATCGTCGACGCCGCCGGCAAGCCGCAGCCGCAGCATGGCTGGCGCGGCTGGCGCCCGTCCACCTGGATGATCGTGGTGATAGTGCTGGTATTCCTGGCCCTTGAGGCGCCTGGATGGTTGAGCAAACCGGCACCTGTGCCAGCGCCGCCGGTGAAAACGTTCGAACGCAGCGACCTGCGGCAGCGCGCCCAGTCAGCGGTGGACAGCGCGCGCCAACCCGGTGCCGACGGCGTGCAATATGAGGTCCAGGCGGTGCAGGAAAAAGTCAAGGACGAGCCGCCCCGCTAAAGCATGGCCGGCAACAGCATTGCCGGTTTTGCTATCACAAAAATCCGTTACAGGGTACAATCCGTCCTCACTTTATTTCGGCCTCGTCGGCCCACGCGATGTCGTCCACTCCATCCCCTTCGGCTGTCAAAGCCTATTTGCTCGATTTGCAAAGCCGTATCGTGCAGGCGCTCGAAGCGCAGGATGGCAAGCCCTTCCTGACCGACAGCTGGCAGCGCCCGGAAGGCGGCGGCGGCATTTCGCGCCTGATCGAGGAAGGCCATGTGTTCGAGCGCGGCGGCGTGAATTTTTCGCACGTCACCGGCGCACAACTGCCACCGTCAGCGGCTGCCGCGCGCCCTGAACTGGGCGGCAAGCCGTGGGAAGCGATGGGCGTGTCGCTGGTGCTCCATCCGCGCAATCCCTACGCGCCGACGGTGCACATGAACGTGCGTTTTTTCAGCACGGTGAACGCCGACAATGAGCCGGTATGGTGGTTTGGCGGCGGCATGGACCTGACGCCGTATTACGGCAACGTGGAAGACGTCAAACACTTCCACCAGGTGTGCCACGATGCGCTCGCACCCTTTGGCAGCGAGCTGCATCCGAAGTTCAAGGCATGGTGCGACGAGTATTTTTACCTGAAGCACCGCAAGGAGCCGCGCGGCGTGGGCGGCATCTTTTTCGATGACTTCAACGCGCTGGACTTTGACGACAGCTTCGCCATGATGCGCAGCGTGGGCGACGCTTTTATCGACGCCTATGTGCCGATCCTCGCACGCCGCAAGGATACGCCGTACGGCGAGCGCGAACGCGATTTCCAGGCCTACCGGCGCGGCCGCTATGTCGAGTTCAACCTGGTGTTCGACCGCGGCACGCACTTCGGCCTGCAGTCGGGTGGCCGCACCGAGGCGATCCTGATGTCGATGCCGCCGATCGTCAAATGGCGCTACGACTGGCATCCGGAAGAAAACAGCGCTGAAGCGGCGCTGTACCTTGACTTCCTCGTGCATCGCGACTGGCTGCAAGCGTGACGGGAACCGGTACTGCATGCGTGGCTCTGCTGGGCGGCAGCTACGATCCGGTGCATACCGGCCATGTCGCACTGGGATCGTACTTTTCCCGTTTGCTGCAAGCCGATGCGCTGCGCGTGATACCGGCCGGCGCACCGTGGCAAAAAGGCCGCCTGGGCGCCAGCTGCGAACAGCGCGCCGAGATGACCCGGCTGGCATTCTCAAGCCTGCCGCTGCCGGTGATGATCGACCTGCAGGAAATCGAACGCAGCGAGCAGGGCCAGCCCAGCTACACCATCGATACCCTGCGCCAGGTGCGCGCCGAACTGGGCCCGCAGGCCTCCATCGTGTTCCTGATGGGCGCCGACCAACTGCAGCGGCTCGACACCTGGCGCGCATGGCAGCAATTATTTGAATACGCCCATATCTGCGTCGCGGCCCGCCCCGGCTTCGCGCTGAATGGCACGGCGATGCCGCAGGCAGTGGCGCAGGAATTCACGCGCCGCCTGGGTACGCTTGACAGCATCCGCAACACGCCGCACGGTCTGACTTATCTGGCACAGGACTTCGCGGTGGATATCTCCGCCACCGAAATACGTGCGGCATTACAACGGGGGTTTCCGGCAAACGAGCTTGTTTCCCCGCTAGTGCTAGACTATATTGAACAACATAATTTATACAAAAGCTAAATGGACATCAAAAAACTGCAAACCCTCGTCGTTGACGCCCTTGAAGACGTCAAAGGCCAAGACATCGCCGTATTCGACACGGTCCACCTGACCAGCCTGTTCGACCGCATCGCGATCGTCTCCGGTACCTCGAACCGCCAGACCAAGGCGCTGGCCGCCTCGGTGCGCGACAAGGTCAAGGAAGCCGGCGGCGAGATCATCGGCATGGAAGGTGAAGACACCGGCGAATGGGTACTGGTCGACTTGGGCGACATGATCGTCCACATCATGCAAGCGCCGATCCGCGCCTACTACCGCCTGGAAGAAATCTGGGGCGACAAGCCGGTCAAGCTGGGCGCCGCCAAACGCGCACCGAAAAAAGCCGGTGACGACGAGCCAAAGAAAGTCAGCGGCCACCTGGCAGCGAGCAAGGCCAACGTGGAAGCGTCGCCAGTGATCGAAAAGAAAACGCCGGCGAAAAAAGCCGCCACTACCGCAGCCAAGAAAGCCCCGGCCAAAAAAGCCGTCGCTTCCAAAGCCGTGGGCAAGACCGTGAAAATCGCGCCAACCAAGACCGAGACGGCCGCCGTCAAAGCCCTGAAAGCGCTGCCGGAGAAAAGAGTCCGTGCACCACGCGCGGCCAAGCCTGCGGCCGATGCGGCACCGGCGAAAACCGTCATCAAGCGTATCAAAAAAGTCGAAGAGTAAGCGTCGATGCAGCTTATCATCGCTGCGGTCGGCCATAAAATGCCGGCCTGGATCGAGACGGGCTTCGCCGAATACGCGAAGCGCATGCCGCCGGAATTGCGCATCGTGCTCAAGGAAATCAAGCCCGTCGAGCGTTCCGGCAGCAAGACCGCCGCCACCGCGATGGCGCTGGAACGCGAACGCATCGAAGCCGCCCTGCCCAAGGGCGTGCGCATCATTGCCCTCGACGAACGCGGCAAGGACCTGACCAGTGTCGGCCTGTCGCAGCAGTTGATGGCGTGGCAGCAGGATGGCCGCGACACGGCTTTCCTGATCGGTGGCGCCGATGGCCTCGACCCTGCGCTGAAAGCGCGGGCCGAAGGCATGCTGCGCATCTCCAGCATGACCCTGCCGCACGGCGTGGTGCGCGTGATCCTGGCCGAGCAGTTGTACCGCGCCTGGTCGATCACGCAAAACCATCCCTATCACCGCGTCTGATTTTTCTCTTCCCCATGAAACCGGCTGACAACAAGATCTACCTGGCGTCCAAAAGCCCGCGCAGGCGCGAACTGCTGCGCCAGATCGGCATCGAATTCGAACTGCTGCTGCTGCGCAGCGACGGCCCGCGCGGCGCCGACGTGACCGAAGAAGTGCTGCCCGGCGAATCGGCGCTCGACTACGTGGCGCGCGTGGCCAATGAAAAGGCGGCCTTTGCCTGGAACATGGTGCGCCGCCGCCACCTGACGCCGCGCCCGGTGCTGGCGGCCGACACCACCGTCACCATCGACGGCGCCATCCTCGGCAAACCGGCGGACCGCGCGGAAGCCGTCGCGATGCTGGAGCAATTGTCGGGCCGCACGCACCAGGTACTGACCTCGATTGCGGTGCATGGCAACGGCATCGCCGAGCAGCGCACGCAGATCTCGCAAGTGCGCTTTGGCGTATTGTCCGCCGCCTCGATCGCCGCCTATTGCGCGACGCCCGAGCCCTACGACAAAGCCGGCGGCTACGGCATCCAGGGCAGCGCCGCGCTGTTCGTCGAGCATATCGAAGGCAGCCATTCCGGCATCATGGGCCTGCCCCTGTACGAGACGGCGCAATTGCTGCGGCAAGCGGGTTTGCCCCTGCCCTGATAGGGGGTATGATGTCATTCGTTGCCTCTACCTTTGCGCCTCCATGAACGAAGACATCCTGATCAATATCACGCCGCAAGAAACCCGCGTCGCCCTCATTCTCCAGGGCGCGGTGCAGGAACTGCACATCGAGCGCACGCTCACGCGCGGTCTGGCCGGCAATGTGTATTCCGGCAAAGTGGTCAGGGTATTGCCGGGCATGCAGTCTGCCTTTATCGACATTGGCCTGGAACGCGCAGCATTCCTGCACGTGGCCGATATCTGGGAAGCGCGCGGCCACGACGGCCAGAACACCACCCCTGCCCCGATTGAAAAAATCCTGTTCGACGGCCAGGTGCTGACGGTGCAAGTGATCAAGGACCCGATCGGCACCAAGGGCGCACGCCTGTCAACGCAGATCTCGATTGCCGGGCGCATGCTGGTCTACCTGCCGCAAGACAAGCATATCGGCATCTCGCAAAAAATCGAAAAGGAATCCGAGCGCGAACTGCTGCGCACGCGCCTGCAAAGTCTGCTGCCGCCCGACGAAAAAGGCGGCTACATCGTGCGCACCATGGCCGAAGACGCCTCCGACGCCGATTTGAAAGCGGACGTCGATTATTTGCGCAAAACCTGGAGCACCATCGTCCACGGCGCCCGCACGCGTCCCGCCACCAGCCTGCTGCACCAGGATTTGAATTTGGCCCAGCGCGTGCTGCGCGACTTCGTCGGCGACGAAACGGCCACCATCCAGGTCGATTCGCGCGAGAACTATGTGAAGCTGCGCGAATTTGCCGAAGTCTATACCCCGAGTGAGCTGACGCGCTTGCAGCACTACACGGGCGAGCGCCCGCTGTTCGACCTGTACGGCGTGGAAGAAGAAATCCTGCGCGCGCTGGGCCGCCGGGTCGACCTGAAATCGGGCGGCTACCTGATCGTCGACCAGACCGAAGCGATGACCACCATCGACGTCAATACGGGCGGCTTTGTCGGCGGCAGGAACTTTGCCGACACCATCTTCAAGACCAACCTGGAAGCGGCCCACGCCATCGCGCGCCAACTGCGCTTGCGCAACCTGGGCGGCATCATCATCCTCGACTTCATCGACATGGACAACGCCGAGCACCGCAACGCCGTGCTGGCCGAACTCAAACGCACCCTGTCGCGCGACCGCACCAAAGTCTCGGTCAGCAATTTCTCGCCGCTGGGCCTGGTCGAAATGACCCGCAAGCGCACCCGCGAATCGCTGGCCCATATCCTGTGCGAACCCTGCCCGGCCTGCGCCGGCAAGGGCCAGGTAAAAACCTCGCGCACCATCTGCTACGAAATCCTGCGCGAACTGCTGCGCGAAGCCAAGCAATTCAACCCGCGCGAATTCCGCATCCTGGCGTCGCAGGAAGTGGTGGATTTGTTCCTGGAAGAAGAATCGCAGCACCTGGCAATGCTGGGTGACTTTATCGGCAAGAAGATTTCATTGCAGGTGGAGAATGCTTATCATCAGGAACAGTACGACGTTATTTTGATGTGATGAAAATTCCCTTTTAATCAAATACTTACAATAATATTGTATGAAATTTGATGCTGGCTACGCATCAGGGAACTCTTCCAAAGCGGGATTGAGCCTGTTGCATGAACACGGTTCATCTCAACTGGCATCCCATGGCGTATCGCTGAACTGCGCGGCCAGGAAGTCGATCATCACCCTTACCTTGACGCTGAGCTGGCGCCGGCTTGGATAGACGGCAAGCACATCAATGTCCGGCAAACTATAGGCGGGCAAAAGCCGGACCAACCGACCTGCGCGCAGGTCCTCGCTGATCAGGAACGTTGGCTGCCAGCTTACCCCCAGCCCTGCCAGCGTCGCCGCCTTTGCAGTATCGCCATTATTGGTGCGCATCCGCCGGCCGACCTTCACGACATGGCCGATGCCGTTCTCGTCCGTAAAGAGCCACTCTTCGCTCATCGCCGCGCCGGTGTAGATAATGCAAGGAAGGTCCTGCAGTTCGGCAAGCGACGCAGGAATGCCATGCCGTTCCAGGTAAGCGGGCGCTGCGCAGCAGATGTTGTGCGAGGTGGCCAGCTTGCGCGCCGCGTGGGTAGTGGACCCGCTACGGGAAATCCGTACTGCCATGTCGTAGCCCTCGTCCACTATATCGACGACCCGGTCTATCAGCGTTACCTCAAGTTCAACCTCGGGATAGAGCTCCATAAACTTTGGCCATAGCGGCGCAAGGTGCAGTACGCCGAAACTTACAGGCGCATTCAGGCGCAGCACCCCTCGCGGTTTCATTCGCGCCGTCGACGCGATCGCCTCAACTTCTGCCATGTCGGCAACAATCGTCCTGGCGCGCTCGTACAGGGTCTCGCCGCTTTCGGTTAGCGACATTTTGCGCGAACTACGGTTAAGCAAGCGCGTTCCTAGGTGCGTCTCGAGGTCGGCAATGATACGCGTCACGTTCGCCGGCGACGTATCGAGCGCATCGGCGGCGCGCGCAAAACCATTTCTCCGCACCACTTCGACAAATACTTCCATTGCCCGGAGCCTGTCCATATTGCCTTTCGCGAGGTTGAATGTGCGTGCCGATCATTTTCGCATAATTCAGTTTTTATGAATGGACTATGCATATCCCGGGCTTTGATGTTTATCTTTATAAACCTTAAAGTAAGCCATCGACCAGCCAATCACGGACCAGGTCGCCACCCAAAGGAGAAATACCATGAATCGTCTCACCTCGAAAGTTGCCATCGTCACCGGCGCCAGCTCCGGAATTGGCCGCGCTACTGCCAAACTGTTTGCTTACGAAGGCGCAAAGGTAATAGTTGCGGCTCGCCGGCAACAAGAACTCGATTCACTGGTAAAGGAAATCGCCGAGCAGGGCGGGATTGCCTACGCCATCGCCGGCGACGTGCGCGACGAAGCATTCGCCGAGTCTGTAGTGAATGCGGCGCTGACAAATTTCGGCCGTCTCGATATTGCCTTCAATAATGCAGGCACGCTTGGTGAAATGGGCGATACCACGTCGGTCAGCGAAGCTGGCTGGACCGATACCCTGGCGACCAACCTGACCAGCGCCTTCCTTGGCGCCAAACATCAGATTCCGGCAATGCTCAAGTCCGGTGGCGGCTCTATCATTTTCACATCGACATTCGTCGGCCACAGCTTCTCATTCCCGGGAGTGGCAGCGTATGCGGCAAGCAAATCGGGACTCATTGGCCTGACACAAGCCCTCGCCGCTGAATACGGCCCCGCCGGTATCCGCGTCAATTCGATCCTGCCTGGCGCTGTCGATACCGAGATGTACCGTGAAATGAACAACTCGGAAGAGTCGCAAAGCTTCATCCGTGCTTTGCATGCCCTGAAACGCGCGGCGCTGCCGGACGAATTGGCCCGCTCGGTACTGTACCTGGCCTCGGATGACTCGTCCTTCACGACGGGTACCGCCATGCTGGTCGATGGCGGCGCATCGATCACCAGAACTTGATGATTTGGAAATTCAGAACCTCGCTATACTGTTCTGGCAGGACTCACTGCGCCCGCCGGTACAACCTCACACAAAGGAGTACACGAATGAAACTGCTTAACCTTGCCGCAAGCGCCATCTTCGGTATCGCATTGAGTTTTCCGGTTCAGGCCAAAGATCCATCAATGCCTGCCAACTTCAAGACGAGTAACGTCCTGACGACGGACGGCGCCAAAATTTATGTGAGAACCGGCGGCGCGGGCCCGGCGGTGGTATTGATCCACGGATTCGGTGATACCGGCGAAATGTGGGGTCCGCTCGCAGAGCGCCTGTCGAAAAAGTACACCGTCATCGTTCCCGATCTGCGCGGCATGGGCAACTCCTCCAAGCCCGCGTCCGGTTATGACAAGAAATCGCAGGCAGGCGACATTCGCGCAGTCGTCGAAAATCTCGGCCATGACCATACGGCTGTGGTTGGTCATGATATCGGCACCATGGTGGCCTACGCTTACGCTGCGCGCTATCCGGACAAGGTAACGAAGCTGGTCGTGATGGATGCGCCCGTTCCCGGTGTGGCGCCCTGGGATGAGATCGTATTGAGCCCTCAACTGTGGCACTTCAACTTTGGTGGCAAAGATGCCGAGCGCCTGGTGGCTGGCCGTGAACGGATCTACCTGGACCGATTCTGGAACGAGTTCGCCGGTGATCCGTCCAAAATCGACGAAGAAACACGGGTTTTTTACACCAGGCTTTACGCCAGGCCGGGCGCCATGAAGGCGGCATTTGCGCAGTTTAACGCCATCGCCCTGCAAGACGTCGCCGACAACCGCGCGTCGTCGAAACTCAAATTAACCATGCCTGTCCTCGCAGTCGGGGGAGAAAAGTCCTTCGGTTCGACTATGGCAGCCGTCATGCGCAACGCAGCAACGAACGTCGAGCAAGCGGTCGTGCCTGGAGCCGGGCATTGGCTCATGGAAGAAAGCCCCAAAACTACGGTCGACCTGATCGACAATTTTCTTGCCAAATAAGGGCCGACGCCGGACCTCTCGCCTTCCACACGCCGGGGTCACACGCCGTGGTCCCCGGTGACAGGTGCCCATGCGCTTGGCGTGGCACACTACTGCGCCATCGCTTGGGTTCTCTCGCCCCCCAATTTTTTAATGTTACCCTGATGTAGCCATGCATATCACTGTATCCTTCCGCCGCGACCCCGCCCTGCCTCACGTGGAAACCCGTCGCGCCTGCCACAGCCGTGCCTGCTACAAGCCGCACAGCCATCCGACGTTTTCGATCGGTGCCGTCGATGCGGGTGGCAGCATCTTTACGGGCAGCGGCGATGCCGCAGTCACGCTGGCGCCGGGCAGCCTGGTGCTGGTGCCTGCCGGTTGCGTGCATGCCTGCAATCCCTTGCCAGATAGCGCCTGGAGCTACCAGATGCTGCATCTCGACGCGCAGTGGTTACAAAAGCACGCACCGGCGCTCGATGGCAATACGGCCAGGGTACTGCGTTGCCCGGTGCTGTATGCACAGTTTTGCACCATGAATGACCTGCTGTTTTCGTCAAGCAGTGCGCAGGAGAAGAATGCGGCGCTGCTGACGTTTCTGGGCGCTTGCGCCAGCGCCACTACAGACACCCTACCTTCGGTGCGCAAGCCGCTGCCGCTGCAGTTGGCGCCCGTGCTCGATGCGCTGCAGAATCAGCCCTCCGCAAGCCTGGAACAGATGGCGCAGGCGGCAGGCCTGAGCCGTTTTCAACTGATCCGCGTCTTTCGCGCCGCCACCGGCATGACGCCGCATGCGTATCAGCTCAATCAACACGTCAACCGCGCACGCAGCAGCCTTCAAGAGGGAACTGCGCTTGCACAAGTAGCGCATGAACTGGGTTTTGCCGACCAGAGCCATTTCCAGCGCGTGTTCAAGGCCCATGCGGGCATCACGCCTGGGCGCTACCGCTAGCCTGCAATTTTGTTCAATACACGACACCAATGCATCCGCATACTCGCCTTCTTATCATTCGAAGGATCGCGCGCAATGCAGGATTTTCTATTGATCGCCGGCGCCCATTTCCTGGCGCTGCTGTCGCCCGGCCCCGACTTTTTCCTGGTTGCCCGCAGCTCGCTGGCGCATGGCTGGCGCGGCGCGACCGGCGCGTGCATCGGCATTGCACTGGCCAATGCGGTGTTTATCGTGGCGGCGTTTGGAGGCCTGTCAGTGCTGCGGGCGGGCAGCACGGCGTTTCTGGTGGTGCAGCTGGCCGGCTGCGCTTATCTGTTCTACCTGGGCTGGCTGTTCCTGCGTCATGCAGGTAAAAGCAGCCTGGAAGCAAAACCTGCCACCGGCAAGGCGCACTGGCGTGGCGGTCTGGCGATGGGCTTTGTGTCGGCCATCCTGAACCCGAAAAATGCGCTGTTCTATGTCAGCCTGGCAACCGTGCTGGCCAGCCGAAAGGCCAGTCCTGCTGCGATGGCCGCGTATGGCGCATGGATGGTGTTTGCGGTGCTGGCGTGGGATATGGCGGTGGCGCTGGCGATCGGCAGCACCGCCCTGCGCCAGCGCTTTGCGCGGGCGCTGTCGTTGCTGGAACGGCTGTCGGGCGTGATGCTGATGGTGCTGGCGGTGCTGCTGCTGGTTCAGGCGGCAGGATCGAGGTAGAACACCGCATACACTTTCAACGGCGACGTTTCGGTGGCCTTTTCGGAGCGCACTACCGAGCAGTCGTCGGCGGCCAGGCTGCGCCAGTTCTGGATGCCGGCCTTGGCGAACATGGCGTGCGCCGGGGCGTTGGCGGCCAGGTCCAGCACCAGGCAGGCGTTGCGCGGGCCTGCGCCGTAGTTGACGGCGCGGATCTCGATGCCGAAGGTGGTCATCCATGGTTCCCACAGGCCTTTTTCCTTGCCGGCCGCGATGCGCTCCAGCATTTCGCCAAAATTCAGACCTTTCTTGACGGTATCGCGCAGTGCCTGCAGCGAGGGCGCCAGGCGCGGGTCGGGCTGTTTGTTGCCGGCGCGGATTTCGGCGATCGCCTTCAATTCCTTGATGATGGCCGCGTCGCGCTCGGTGTAGTCGCGCATGCGCGCATAGAATTCGGCGTCCAGGAAGGGATTGACGGTCAGCTTGGCAACGCCCTCTTCGCGGCGTTTCGGGGAAGGCGTGTTGGTTTTGGTCATGGCGATGAGGGCTAGGAAATCAGGGAGGGCCGCCAGTGTACCACCTTGCGGCCCTGCTGCCACCTCAAACCCTTGGCTCAAGAGCGCGGCTCAAGAGCGGGGCGGCGCCGTCGATTCGCGCACCACCAGTTCCGGTTTCAGGCGCACGTCGACCACCGAGGAATCGGGCGCGTCGATGGTTTGCAGGATCAGCCGCGCCGCTTCGGCGCCGATGCCGTGGTGGCGGATGCGGATGGTGGTCAACGGCGGGCGGATCATGTCCATATACGGCATGTCGTTGTGGCCGACCACGGAAATGTCTTCCGGGCAGCTCAGGCCCAGCTCGCGGATCGCGTCGTAGCAGCCGATGGCCACCAGGTCGCTGCCGGTGACCACTGCCGTGGTCTGCGGCGACTGGCGCAGCAGTTCGAGCAACGCGGCCTTGCCGCATTCGCGCGAGTAGCCGCTGCTTTCAAACACGAAGGCTTGTGAAGCGTCCAGTTCGCTCGCTTCGATCGCGGCCAGAAAACCCGTGCGGCGCACATGGCCGGTCGACAGGTTTTCGGGGCCGGCGATATGCGCGATATGGCGGTGGCCCAGCGCCAGCAAATGGCCGACGGCCAGACGCATGCCGACCATGTCGTCGCTGACGACGCACGAGGCCACGCCGTTTTCATCGCTGCGGTTGACGGTAACGACCGGCACGTTCTGGTCGATGCACATCTTGATGACGGGGTCGTCGCGCCGCGCGGTAGCCAGGATCAGGCCGTCGACCTGCTGGCCCAGCAGGCGGTTGATGACGAACAATTGTTCTTCTTCGTCGGCGCCGACATTGGCGACAATCGACAGGTAGCCATGCTTGCGCAAGCCTTCCTCGATGCCCAGCAAAATCGGCGGGAACACGGCATTGGTAATGTCGGGCAGGACCACGCCGATAATGCGCGACTTGCGCGTGACCAGGGTCGAAGCCGCGCGGTTCGGCCGGTAGCCCAGGCGACTGGCCTCGGCCAGCACGCGCTTGGCGACCTCGGCGCTGACCTTTTGCCGCGTTTCCGGGTTCATCACGCGCGACACGGTGGAAAAGTGCACGCCGGTGGCCCGCGCAACGTCGCTTAAGGTGGGGTTCTTGTTTGTCATGGGCTTCCCGGATCGCAATGGCGTGATTTTAACGTACAAACGGCGCTTTTCGTGAAAAACCGAGCAAACGCTTGCACAGACTCTCGCCCTTGGCTCAAAGCGCTTTTCATGGGAATGTCACAAATAGAGCCTTGACAGCGTGCAAACGCTTGCATAACATGGTCCAGACTTACCACTCGGGCCTTTCCCGCCCTTCCAAGAATTCTTATGTCTACTGCCCAAAGCAAGCACGCCGAAGAAACCGGCGCAGCCTTCAATCTGAAAGAAGCCGCCCTCGCCTATCACGCCGAACCGCGCGCCGGCAAGATTTCCGTCACGCCAACCAAACCGCTGGGCGACGCACGCGCCCTGACCCTGGCGTATTCGCCCGGTGTGGCGTTTGCGTGCGAAGCCATCGTGGAAGACCCGCGTTCGGCCGGCATCTACACCTCGCGCAGCAACCTGGTGGCGGTGATCACCAACGGCACGGCCGTGCTGGGCCTGGGCGATATCGGCCCGCTGGCCAGCAAGCCGGTGATGGAAGGCAAGGCCTGCCTGTTCAAGCAGTTCGCCGACGTCGACGTGTTCGACATCGAACTGGCCGAGAACGACCCGGACCTGTTCATCGACACCGTGGTGCGCATGGAGCCGACCTTCGGCGGCATCAACCTGGAAGACATCAAGGCGCCGGACTGCTTCTATATCGAGCAGCAACTGCGCAAGCGCATGAACATCCCGGTCTTCCATGACGACCAGCACGGCACCGCCATCATCGTTGCGGCCGGCATCCTGAACGGCCTGGAACTGGTCGGCAAGGAGATCGGCAATGTGAAAGTGGCCGTCTCGGGCGCCGGCGCGGCCTCGATCGCCTGCCTGGACCTGCTGGTGTCGCTGGGCCTGAACAAGTCGCTGCTGAAAGTATGTGACAGCCAGGGCGTGATCTACCCGGGCCGCGACGCCAAGATGGAAGAGAACAAGGCGCGCTACGCGAATGACACCAGCGACCGCGACCTGGCCGACGCCATGGTCGGCGCCGACATTTTCATCGGCGTGTCGAAAGGTGGAGTGGTCAGCGCGCAGATGGTCGAATCGATGGCTGCCAAGCCGCTGATCTTCGCCCTGGCCAATCCGCATCCGGAAATCGCACCGGAAAAAGTGCACGCCGTACGCGACGACGCCATCGTTGCCACCGGCCGCTCGGATTACCCGAACCAGATCAACAATGTGCTGTGCTTCCCTTACATCTTCCGTGGCGCGCTCGACGTCGGCGCCACCACCATCAATGAAGAGATGAAGCTGGCCTGCGTGCGCGCGATCGCCGCTCTGGCCAAGGAGCCGCTGCCGGGCCACGAGTCGAGCGCCCTGACGCCATTGCAGCTGATCCCGTCGCCATTCGACGAACGCCTGCGCAGCTGGGTCGCGCCAGCCGTGTCGCAAGCGGCGATCGACAGCGGCGTGGCCACGCGCGCGTCGGCAAAGTAAGACCCTGCCATGCCGGCATAGCGGCAAGTTACTATTGCTTACAAAAAAGAACCATGGTGCAAACCATGGTTTTTTGCGTTCTGCCCTATGAAAACCGACAAGCCGTAGCGCTTTGACAAGCCTGCAACGCTCTTTCAACGCAGGGCTTTCGTCTACAATGGCGCCTGCCTTGATGTTGTAACAGTAACCACTTTTTACCGGGATTTCCAGGGACCTGCAATGCTGCGTTTAACTTCTGTCTGCGTTTTTCTTTTTTCAGCCTTGTCCTTGTGCGTCGGCAGCGGCTATTCGCTCGGCGCCGTGGTGTTGTTACTGAGCAGCACCTGCCTGCTGTGGCAACGTCCCCGGTTGGGCCTGCAGCGCCAGGACTGGCTATTGATCGCGGCGCTGTTGGGCTACTGCCTGGTGTTTGTCGCCAACATGCTTTACCACAATGACCCGGGACGCGAATTCGACATGCCGCTGCGCGCCTTGCTGGTGGTGCCGGTGCTGCTGCTGCTGCTGGCGTATCCGCCGCGGCCCGCAGCCTGGTGGAGCGGCGTAGCCGTTGGCGCCATCGCCGGCGCCGCGCTGGCGCTGTGGCAATTCACGATGCAGGGCATGGAGCGCCCACAGGGTTCGACCAGCAATGCCATCCATTACGGTAACGCCAGCATGCTGCTGGGCATGTTGTCGCTGGCAGGCCTGGAATGGGCCAGGGCGCAGCGGCGCGCGCTGGCCTGGAGCGCCTTGCTGCTGGCCGGTTGCCTGGCTGGCGTGTTCGGCTCGGTGATCAGTGGCAGCCGCGGCGGCTGGGTGGCCTTGCCGGTATGCGTGCTGATCATCGCCGTGCACAATGCCCGGCAGCACGGCCTGCGCTACCTGGCCATCACCTTGTCGGCCATGGTCGTGCTGGTGGCGATTGCCTATGCCCTGCCGCACTCGCCGATCCGCGAGCGCACCGCGATTGCCGTGACGGAAGTGGAAAAGATGAACGATCCGGCCAATGCCACCACCTCGATCGGCCAACGCTTTGAAATGTGGCGCACGGCGCTGCTGCTGTCGTCCGAGCATCCCTTGCTGGGCATCGGACGCAACGGTTACCTGGAAGAAAAAAAACAGCTGGTCCTCGAGGGCAGGATGGGCAACGCCACCAGCGACGCCACCAATGCGCACAACGACTATCTCGACGCGCTCGTCAAGCGCGGCGCAACAGGCCTGCTGGCGCTGTTCGGCCTGTTCCTGCTGCCCCTGTGCCTGTTTGCCCGCGCCCTGCACCAAGGAGCAGCCAGCGGCCACCCGTTTGCGCTGGGCGGCGTGGTGCTGTGCATCTGCTACCTCATCTTCGGTCTGACCACCAGTTCGCTGACCCTGAATATCGGCATCATCATGCTGGTGTTTCCAATGGCCATGCAGTGGGCGCTGCTGCGCCATGCCCAGCGCGGCGCGTGATTGGCAGGGCTGATCGGCGATCCCCATTGAGTACGCACACCGAGTCGTGGTATTGTCCCATCGGCAAATAATGAAACCGCCAGTCACCGCCATCGCATGACGCCGGCGGCCTGGCTTGCCCGACTCACTCCACCACACCGCATTGCACCATGACCCCTCTGATCCCCGCCGCACTGCTTGCCAAGTCGGACAAGATCCTCTTTGTCGCCCACCTGGCGCTGGGAGACTACACCTATATGCAAAACGGCTTTCGCGCCTTTGCCGCCGCCTATCCGCACCTGAAGATCCATTTGTGGATCGATGAAGTGCGGCGCACCGACGACGCGGCGCAATGGGAAAGCCTGCGCACCTATTCGCTGTATGACTGGGTCGAACAATCGGGACTGTTCGCCAAGGTGTACCGCAAGACCTACAGCCCGGCGCTGTACCAGGAAAGCGTGCGCGAGGCGCAGGCCGAACATTATCCGGTGGTGGTGTCGCTGGCGCATATCCGCCCGCAGCGCTACGCCCACCTGGCGCGCGCCATCAGCCCGGACGGCCTGGTGATCGGCATGCGCAAGCGCGTGACCATCCTGCGCCCGATGCACTATTTTGCCTACCGCAAGCTCGACGCTCTGCTGACACCCTATGCGGGCCAGGATGCCGGCGAACACCATATCAGCGCCGTCTATGCCGACTGGTTCCGCCAGCTGACGGGCCTGGAGATACCGTTGCAGCAGCGCTATCCGTATGTGCACCTGCCCGAGGACGCCCTGCAGCAGGCCAGGCAGCAACTGGCCAGCTGGGGGTTTGACCAGCGCCAGGGGCCGCTGGTGCTGCTCAATCCGTTTGCCAAGTCGCACAAGCGCGGCTGGCCCCTGGCACGCATCAGCGAACTGATCCAGCGCATGCAGCAGCAACCCAAATGGGCCGGCGCCTGCTTCCTGATCAACGCCATGCCGCATGACCTGGCCAAGGTCAATGCCGCCGTGGCGGCCGCCGGCCTGGCGCGCACGCAGGCCTTCAGCGCGGTCGACAACTTCTTCCAGCTGCCGGCCATGCTGGCGCAGTGCGACCTGATCATTTCAGTGGAAACGTCGATCATGCACCTGGCCAATGCCGTGCACGTGCCGGTGGTGGCGCTGATGCGCAAGAAAAATCCCGAATGGGCGCCGTTCGACAGCGCCAACAGCACCGTGCTGACGGTAGCCAGGCGCAACGACTGGGTCGATGCGATCAGCGTGGAACAGGTGCTGCAAGCCATCGCATGAGACGCGGGGGCTAGTCCGTCCCCAGCATGCTGATGCGCACCAGGTCGGCCACATTGTCGATCCCCAGCTTGTCCATCACGCGCGCCTTGTGCACTTCCACGGTGCGCACGGAAATGCCCAGCACCGGGGCGATATCGCGGTTGTGGCTGCCCGTCACCACCAGCTGCATCACTTCCCGTTCGCGCGGCGTCAGGGTGCGCAGCAAGTCCAGCCCTTCCTGCTGGCGCCGCAACTGGCCGCGCGTGGCCGCCTCGCGCGAGAACGCTTCATCGATGGCGGCCAGCAACTTGTCGTGGTCGAACGGCTTTTCCAAAAAATCGCTGGCCTGGGCCTTGAAGGCCTGGCGCGCCAGCGTCACGTCGCCGTGACCGGTGACGATAATCACCGGCAGCAGGCAGCCCAGTTCCTGCAACCG
Organism: Janthinobacterium sp. 1L-D-8-B-C4; assembly: GCF_057291295.1. Lineage (NCBI taxonomy): Bacteria > Pseudomonadati > Pseudomonadota > Betaproteobacteria > Burkholderiales > Oxalobacteraceae > Janthinobacterium > Janthinobacterium sp. 1L-D-8-B-C4. Next base: position 104,612 of record NZ_JBXAVX010000007.1, on the reverse strand, counting down.
GCGCTGCAGGCTAAGGCCATCCATGCCCGACATGCGGATATCGATCAGCACGCAGCCGGCCCACTCGCGCCGCCAGCCCAGCAAAAAATCTTCGGCGCAGGAAAACAGCGCCGTGCGGTAGCCGCGCACGCCCAGCAGCAACCCCAGCGCATCGCGCACGGCCGGATCGTCATCGACGATAAACACGGTCAGATTACTCGTCATGCAGGCTCTCCGGGCGATTGCTCGCTGGCACGCGCCAGCGGCAGGATAAAGCGAAAAATACCGTGGCTGCCGATTTCGGCCCACAGCTGGCCGCCATGCGCCTCGACAATGCTGCGGCTGAGCACCAGCCCCAGTCCCAGGCCGCTGGCCTTGCTTGATACAAACGGCTCGAACAGGCGCGCCGCCAGGCTGCTGGAAATGCCGGGGCCGCTGTCTTCCACCGACAGGCGCAGCCGGCCGCCATCGAGCCGCTCGACGGCGACGGTGATGCGGCGCCGGCTGCGCGGCTGGGCCAGCACCGCGTCCTGGGCGTTGGCCAGCAGGTTGCGCAGCACCAGTTCCAGTTGCAGGCGGTCGGCGTTGACGGCCAGCGGCTGCGGTGGCGCCAGCACCAGCTCGATGCCGTGTTCATGAAACTGCGGCGTGAACTGGCGCGCGATGCCGGCGATCAGGGCGCTTGCCTGCACCACTTCAAGCTGCATCGCGCCGGTGCGGAAAAAATCGCGCAGGCGGCGCACCACTTCGGCCGCCCGCCCCGATTCGACGATCATGTGTCCGATGGCGTTTTGCAGCAAGGGGCCACTCTCGCCGCGCTCCAGCAGGTATTCGCAGGCCTTGCCGTAGGTCGACAGGGCTGTCAGCGGCTGGTTCAGCTCGTGCGCCAGGGCGGCCGCCATTTCGCCGGCGGCGGCCAGGCGCATGGTGTGCTTGAGTTCATGCGAGACCTGGCGCACTTCGTCGACCACGATGCCGATAAAAAAGCCCACCAGCGCCAGCATGGCGTCGAGCAGCTGCAACTCGTAAAACTGGATATGCACCGCATGCGACCATTTCACCAGGGTGATGATGCACAGCTGCAGGGCGAACACGGCCAGCACGGCGCCGTACAGGCCCTGGCGCGAGGCGGCCCAGATCACCGGCAGGAACAGGAAATAGAAATGCTTGTATTCGCAGCGTAAAATCGAGCCGAACACGCTCCACAGCACGCAGCCGCCCAGCGCCAGGTAGGCCAGGGTTTCCCAGCGCCAGATGGCGTTGCGCAGACGTTCACGGCCGCGCTCGCTCACCAGCACCCAGATCAGCGGCATCGACACCAGCATGCCCACCGCGTCACCGACGCCGAAGCGCAGCAGCGCGGTAGCCCATTCGCCAGGCGGGATACGTCCCGTCAGCGACAGCAGCGACATGTAACCGACGGCATTGAACAGCGTGCCGGCCATCACGATGCCGGCCCAGGTCAGCAAACGGCGCCGGTTGTCGAACATATTGCTGCTGTTGAAACGGCGGCGCAGGGCCACGCCGATGGTGCCATAGCCGAGCACAAGCCAGGCCGAACAGAACAAGGTCAGCGGCAGTCCGGCCGGCATGCCGCGCACCAGCACTTCGGCGCTCATCAGGGCAATAAACCAGGGCAGCGCGGCCTTGCGGCCATGGATCAGCCAGAACACCAGGCCCAGCGCCGGGTCGGGATTCCACGGCGTGATGTTCAGGCCATACATCGGATCGATGTAAGTGGCCCAGTCAAACAGCAGGTACAAGCCGACAAAGGCGGGATACTGCAGATAGCGGGACAGGGATGGGCGCATAACGGTGTTTTTTTAACGTCTCGCATTATGCATCGGGGCCGCGCGCAATACCATCATATGTTGCACTTCAAGCACACTTGGTGCAACTTATGCAATGGAGGGTGGTGTTGCGCTCAGCGGCAAGCGCACTTCCACCAGCAGCCCCTGGCCACCATCGGCCTGGTGCAGCGCGATGCCGCCGCCATGCCGCGCCACCACCGAGGCGACGATGGACAGGCCCAGGCCGCTGCCGGGCTGGTCTTGCTGGGGCGCGCGGAAAAAGCGGTCGAACACGCGACCATGCAGGGCGGCCGGAATGCCCGGTCCCTGGTCGGCCACGTGCAGCACGGCGTGTTCGCCCTGCGCATGCAGCGACACCGTGACGCTGCTGCCGCGCGGGCTGTACTTGATGGCGTTTTCCACCAGGTTGTCGATCAGCGACACCAGGCTCTCGCGCTGGCCCGGCACCCACAGGCGCATCGCCGCCTGCAATTCAAGTTCGATCCCGCCAGCCTGCGCCAGGCAGGACAGGGCCGCCAGCCGGTCCTGCAGCAAGGCGTCGAGCGCCTGCGGTGCGCCATGTCCGCCCGCTTCGGCCTGCAGTTCGCTGCGCGTAAGCTGCAGCAACTGCCCCACCAGCCGCGCCGCGCGGCTATTGCTGTTCAAAATGCCATCGAGCAACTCCCGCTGGCGCGGATCGTGCGCCTGCCCCTGCAAGGCTTCGACATTGACGCGCATCGCCGCCAGCGGCGTGCGTAGCTCGTGCGTGGCGTCGGCAATGAAACTGCGTTCACGCGCGGCGCTGGCATCGACCTTGTGCAGCAAGGCATTGATATTGTCGACCAGCGCGGCCAGTTCGCCATGTGGCGGCTTGAACGCCAGTGGCCGCAAGTCACTCGGCCCGCGCGACGCCACCTCCTGCGCCACCTTGCGCCAAGGCCGCATGGCCAGGCGGATCGACAGCCAGGCCGGCAGCAGCAGGAATGGCAGGCTGATCAAGAGGGGCAGCAGATAATAGCCGTGCGAATTGATGGTCACGAAAAACTGCCAGGCGCCGCCCGTTTCCAGCATCGTCACGCGCGTTCCGCCCTCGATCTGGGTCAGCGTACGCCAGGCCTGGCCCTTGATGTACACGATCTCGCGCTCATCCGGCCCGGCGCTGCGGATACCGTCCGGTGCGGCGGGCGAACGGTAGACCAGCTTGCCTTCGCGCCAGACCAGCATGCGCGGCGCCAGCTCCGGCAACTGGCCTTTTTCAAACTCTTCGCGCAGCGCTTCATCGATGGCGCGCAGGCTGTCATGCTGGCGCTGCGGCTGGTCGGCCAGGTTGTCGGCCACGCTGATGATGGCGTGCAGTGCGCCACGGCTGACATTGCTCGCTTCACCCGTGCCCTCGATCAGCACGAACGCCACCGCCATGCTCCATAGAATGGTCAGCATCAGCATCTGCGCCATCATCAGGCGGCGCACCAGCGTCGGCCGGCGCGCGATCTCCCACCAGCGGCGCATCAGGCGCTGTCTCCCTGCTGGTCGATCACATAGCCCACGCCGCGCACGGTGCGGATATAGCCTTCGCCTATCTTGCGGCGCAAGTTGCCCATATGCACGTCAAGCGTATTGCTGGCATTGGCCAGCCCACCCGGCAAGATATGTTCTTCCAGCACGCGGCGCGTGATGACGCGGTTGGCGCGCATCAGCAAAGTTTTCAGCAGGGCATATTCGCTGGCCGTCAGTTCCACCGGGCGCCCGTGCACGCTGACCCTGCGCGTGGGCACCTGCAGCATCAGGCCGCGCAGCTCGATGGTGTCGCCGTCGAAGCCATAGCTGCGGCGCGCCAGCGCACGCACGCGCGACAGCAGCTCGGCCAGCACGAACGGTTTCACCAAGTAATCATCAGCGCCGCCGTCGAGGCCGCGCAGGCGCTGCTCCAGCGTATCGCGGGCGCTGAGGATCAGCACCGGCAGGCGCGCCGCGCGCAGCCGCGTCAGCAAGTCCAGGCCGTCGCCATCGGGCAGGCCCAGATCGAGCAGCACCAGCTCGCAGCTGTCGTGTTCGATGCTGCGCGCCGCGTCGTCCAGCGTGCGTACCCACACCACCTGCATGCCCTGGTCGCGCAGGGCGATCCGCACGCCATTGCCCAGGTCCATGTCGTCTTCTATCAGCAATATCTTCATGACCGGTATTAGACCATTGCAAGCTGAAGAACAGTTAAAGACCGTGCTTCATGCAATCTTCACAAAGTGCTCAGTTTTCCTTCATGGCAATTATTGATACTGCCCGTTGTCAACCGAACCACAGGGGCTTCGGTTCTTCACTTGAAGGAATTATCATGCAACCATTTACTGTACTGGCCATGGCTGGCTTGCTGTGCCTGCCACTGCACACCTTCGCGGCCGACGACCATGCCGGCAACGTGCTGACCGTTGGCGCCGGCGTGGGTGCCGGCAGCGCCTACGCCGGCGACAGCAAGACCACCGTCTTACCCGTGCTGGTGCTCGACTACGCCATGAGCAACGGCCTGTTCGTCAGCACCATGCGCGGCCTGGGCTATGGCAGCCAGATCGGCCCCCTCAGTTACAGCGCCGCCCTCGGCTACCGTGGCGAACGGCCCGACCACAAGCGCGAAGGCCTGGGCGGCAGCGACTATCTGAAAGGCATGGGCAAGGTCAAGGGCAATGCCAGTGCCTTGCTGAACCTGGGCTACTCGCCACTGCCCGGCATCGAGTTGAGCGTGGCCAGCGATGTGCCCGTGACCAGCCGCGAGAACGGCGCCACCGTACAACTCGGTGCAAGCGGACAGATCTACGACCGCCAAGACAGCAGTGGCGCGCAAACGGACACAGTCGTATTGCGCGTTCAGACCAGCTGGGGCCAAGACAAATATGTGCAAACCATGTATGGCGTGACGGCAGCACAGGCGTCCAGGACCGCATTTCGCCAATACACGCCCAAGGGCGGTTTTTATGAAGCCCAGGCCAGCGTGAACTGGGAGCACCGCATCGATGCGCGCTGGGCAGTCAATACCATGCTCGGTATGGAACGCCGTCTCGGTGACGCGGCAAAAAGCCCGATCGTGCAGCGCAAGAGCGCGCCGATCGGCGCCGTCTACGTAACCTATCGCTACTGAAAACGGCGCCGCATAAGGGAAACCCGTACGCCATTTCGCCAATTTACAGGGTCCATGGCGCTGGCTAAGATGGGGGCCATTTTCCTGACAACGGCGCCCCGTCCATGCAAGCTGCACACCCTGTTCCGCCACGCCACGTGCATGCTACCGAGCATGTCGCGAGTGCGGCTGGCAGCAGCCAGACGATCATCTTGCAACTGCTGTTGCCGGTCAAGCGCGTCAGCGACATCGTCTACGGCGCGCGCTACGCCAGGCGATTGCGCGAATGGGGCATCCATGTCAACGTCAATCTGCTGCATGTGACGCCGCCGCTGGCGCAGCATGCCGACGGCACTGTCCGCCAACCCGACAACGGCGAGGCCGCAGCGCAACTGATGCATGAAACCGGCCTGTACCTGAGCCGTTCCGATCTGTCATTCAGCACCCATATTTTTTCCGGTGAGCGCCTGTTCACCATCCTCGATACCGCCGAGCTGCTTGGCTGCCATGAAATCGTCTTGCCTGCACTTAAAAGCAGTTCCTGGCAACGCCACTTCGCCGACACCCTGGCGCACAAGCTGGCGCGCGCCACGCGCAGCGCCACCGTGCTGCTGGCCGACGCCGACGGCATTGGCTGCCCGCCCGCAGCCTGAGATTTTTCCCGCCGTTCCCTTCTATTTCTCACATGGACTGCCTATGACACAAGCCATTACCCTGCATGCCGGCCTGGCCAATATGCCGCCCGGCATGGCGCGCCTGCGTGAACTGCTCAAGCTGCAACTGCGCGCCCGCCTGCAGCAGCGCGAGACGCGCGCCTGGCTGCAGCTGCTCAATTCCCACCCCGTGTTCCCGGACTTGCTGCGGGCCTATCCACGCATGATGCACAAGGTGTACCGCCATTACCTGAGCAAAACCCTGTCCTGCAGCCAGCGCGTGGCCTTGCTGGTCGACCACTACCGTTTCATCCTGCAACAGGGCTGGGGCAAGCTGATGGTGGACGCGGCGCACCAGCCGGTGCTGCTGGGCTCGGTCGCAGGCAAGTCCGGCGAGCTGTACCACCTGCATCTGACGTCGCTCTCGCGCATGGACCGCGAAGGCGAAATGGTGCTGCAACTGATGCACGGCGGCGAGATGCTGTATGCGGTGGTGTTTACCTTTTTCGGCTGCCGCACGCGCGCACCGATGGACGTGGGCGTGCGCATCGGCTGTCTGCAAGGTCCCAAAGGCGAGGAAAGCTTGCGCCGCGTGCGCGAGGCCACGCGCGACCTGCATGGCATGCGCCCCAAGTTCCTGATGATGCGCCTGGTGCGCCAGCTGGCCTGGGAACATGGCTGCCGCAGCATGATTTTGGTCGGCAATGACAATCGCACGGTGCACCATTCAGCGAAGAAATATGGCCGCCTGATGGCCGACTACAACAGTGTCTGGCAAGAACTGGGCGCCAGCCAGCGCAGCGATGGTGATTTCGACCTGCCATGCGAAAACCTGCCGCCGCTGATGCTCGAAGAAATCGCCTCGAAAAAACGCTCGGAAGCGCGCAAGCGCCATGAACTGACCCTGGCCATGATGGCGACTCTGCGTAACGGCCTGGACAATAACAGCGTGCCCGTCCCCCTGCCCGGCGTCGCCCCTGCCGCCAACGATTGCCTGCATCAACTCGCGCCGGCCGCCGCCTTCGCCTGAGCCATTTCTCCGGCAAGCCCGGCGCCCCGCCCCCGCGCCCAGCCACGCCACGCACGACCCATCTGCCTGCCCAGCAACACGCAGACAAAAAGCATGCTCCCGGCATTCCTGTTACGCTAGCAAAATCGGTTGGCACACCAGTGCGCCGTTTCCCCTAACGCTTACAAGGAGGCAAGTTATGCGCGTTGATATCTACCGTCGAGCCGAACACGATGGCATCTTTTCCTATCTCGCCGTGCCAGAAGGAAAGATCATTCCCGAAGAAGTCACCAGCACCGACTGGCAACTGGAAACCCAGGCCAGCGAAGTGGCCGACGATGCCCAGGCCTTGCCCGACTACCATATCGAACATCCGCTGCAGCAGATCGCCGCCAAGGGTTACGCGATCACCAGCCTGAAAGACATGTAAGAGCGCCGCACGAAAAAAAAGCCAGACCTCGACGGTCTGGCTGTTGCAAGGCGCAGTGTGTTCAGTATTCCACTTCCACTTCCTGCGCCCCCAGCTGCTGCACCAGCGCCGTCTGCAATTCGTCCGACGGCGCAACTTTCCACTCATCGCCAAACTGCAACACGCAACTGACGCCCTGCGGGCTGACCTTGGCCGCGATCGGCAAGCCTGATTCGGCACGGAACGGCATCAGCACATCGCGGATGCGGCGCGCGTCCAGGGTAGTGGGCAGGGTCAGGCCCAGCTGACGGCCATATTGCACGCGCGCCGAGATAATGTCGAAAGCGCTCTCGGCCATGATGCGCAAGCCGCCCGAAAAACGGTCTTCCGAAACCTTGCCCACCACGGCCAAAAATTCGTCTTCCTTGAAGATTTTCTTGTTCTGCTCGAACAATTCGCTGTACACCGTCACCTCCACCGTGGCGCTTTTGTCATCGAGGGTGACGATAACGATCTTGCCGCGCTGCGTCATCTGCGTGCGCAAGCCCGTAATCACGCCGGCCATCATGCGCGGCTCGCGCGACGGCGACAGGTCCGACAATTTGGTGCGGGCAAAGCGGCGCGCTTCGGGCGCATACGAATCGAACAGATGGCCGGACAAATAGAAGCCCAGCGCGATCTTTTCTTCCGTCAGGCGCTGCTTGTCGGTCCACGGCTGCGCCTTGACGTACTCGGGCGGTGCCACCATGTCGCTGTCGTCGCCGCCGAACAGGCTGACCTGATTGGCCGCCTTGGCGGCCTGGTCGGCGCATTCCATGGCGAACGCCACCGACGCCAGCAAGATCGCGCGGTCGACCTTCAGGCAGTCGAACGCGCCGCTGCGGATCAGGGACTCGATGGTGCGGCGGTTGATCTGTTTCTTGTCGACCCGTTTGCAGAAATCGAACAGGCTGACAAACGGCCCGCCGGCCGTGCGCGCGGCAATGATGGCCTCGATCGCATTCTGGCCCGAGCCTTTCACCGCGCCCAGGCCATAGCGGATCTGCGTGACTTTCTTGCCGCTCACCGACGGCGCTGCGCCGCTCGGCGTGAAGCGGTAATCGGATTCGTTGATATCGGGCGGCAACAAGGTCAGCTTGCAGATTTCCAGCGAGTCTTCCACCAGGATCTTGATCTTGTCGGTGTCGTCCATCGCCAGCGACAAGTTGGCGGCCATGAAGGCGGCCGTGTGGTGCTGCTTCAGGTAGGCCGTGTGATACGACAGCAAGGCGTAGGCGGCGGCGTGCGATTTATTGAAACCGTAGCCGGCGAACTTTTCCATCAAGTCGAAGATCTCGTCGGCTTTTTCGGCCGTCAGGCCGTCTTTCGCCGCACCGGCGCGGAAGATCTCGCGGTGCTCGGCCATCTCTTCGGCCTTCTTCTTGCCCATCGCGCGGCGCAGCATGTCGGCGCCACCGAGCGAGTAGCCGCCGACGATCTGCGCCATCTGCATTACCTGCTCCTGGTACACCATGATGCCGTAGGTTTCGGACAGAATCGATTCGGTGCGCGGATCGGGGTAGTCGAAGCGTTCGCCGTGCTTGCGCTTGCAAAAGTCGGGAATCAGGTCCATCGGGCCCGGACGGTACAAGGCCACCAGCGCGATAATGTCTTCGAAACGGTCGGGACGCGCGTCTTTCAGCATGCCCTGCATGCCGCGCGACTCGAGCTGGAACACGGCCACCGTCTTGGCCTTGGTCAGCAGGTCGTACGAGGCCTTGTCGTTCAGCGGCAAGGTCGCCAGGTCAAAATCGGCCTGCGCCGGATCGAGCTGCTTGATATAGCGCACCGCGCGGTCGAGAATCGTCAGCGTGGTCAGCCCCAAAAAGTCGAACTTGACCAGGCCGACGGCCTCGACATCGTCCTTGTCGTACTGCGACACCACGCCCGAATCGCCGCCCTGCGTGTACAGCGGACAAAAGTCGGTCAGCTTGCCCGGCGCGATCAGCACGCCACCGGCGTGCATGCCGATATTGCGGGTAATGCCTTCAACCTGCTGCGCCAGGTCGAGCAGCTGCTTGACCTCTTCCTCGTTTTCCTGGCGCTCCTTGAGCAGCGGTTCCTCTTCGATGGCGTCGGCGATGCTGACCGGTTTGCCCGGCTTGAACGGAATCAGCTTGGAGATGCCGTCGCAGAAGTTATAGCCGAAGTCCATCACGCGACCAACATCGCGGATCGCGCCCTTGGCCGCCATGGTACCGAAGGTGGCGATCTGCGAGACCGCCTCCTTGCCGTACAAATCCTTGACGTGCTGGATCACGCGGTCGCGCCCTTCCTGGCAAAAGTCGATATCGAAGTCGGGCATCGAGACGCGTTCGGGGTTCAGAAAGCGCTCGAACAGCAGGTTGTATTGCAGCGGGTCAAGGTCGGTAATCAAGAGCGAATACGCCACCAGGGAACCCGCGCCAGAACCGCGGCCCGGGCCGACCGGCACGCCGTTTTCCTTGGCCCACTGGATGAATTCGGCCACGATCAGAAAGTAGCCGGGGAACTTCATGTTGCAAATCGTATCGGTCTCGAACTTCAGCCGCGCCTCGTAACGCGGGCGCTCTTTCTCGCGTTTTTCCGGATTCGGATACAGCTGCAGCAGCCGCTTTTCCAGGCCCGCCTGCGATTCGGCCACCAGGAATTCGTCGATCGTCATGCCCGGTGGCGTGGGGAAATTCGGCAGCTGTGGCTTGCCCAGGACCAAGGTCAGGTTGCAGCGTTTGGCGATCTCGACCGAGTTGGCCAGCGCGGCCGGCAGGTCGGCGAACAGTTCGGCCATTTCGGCCTGCGACATGAAACGCTGGCTGTCATTGAAGCGTTTCACGCGCTTGGCGTTGGCCAGCATCTCGCCCTCGGCGATACAGGTACGCGCTTCGTGGGCGATGAATTCTTCGGGCGAAATGAATTGCACCGGGTGCGTGGCCACCACCGGCAAGCCCAGCTTGGACGCCAGCGCCACCGCATGGCGCACCTGCGCTTCCTGGTTGGCCTGGCCGCCGCGCTGGATTTCGATATAAAAATGGCCAGGAAAAATATCGGCCCAGCGCTGGGCGTTGCGTTCTGCCAACGCCAGGTTGCCGTTTTCAATCGCGATGCCAACATCGCCAAAATGCGCGCCCGACAACACGATCAGGCCATTGGCCGCGCTTTCGCCAGGGTACAGCTCGTAGGTATTGGTGGCCAGCGCCTGCAGCCATTCGATGCGCACTTCGGCGCGGCCCTTGTACTGGTTGGTCAGCCAGGCGGTCGACAGCAATTCGCACAGCTGCAGATAGCCCATGCGGTTCTTGGCCAGCAACAGCAGGCGCGACGGTTTTTCACGGTTATCTTCGTTGGTAATCCACACATCGACGCCGACCACGGGCTTGATGCCCTTGCCGCGCGCGGCCTTGTAGAACTTCACCATGCCGAACAGGTTCGACAGGTCGGTCACAGCCAGCGCCGCCTGCTTGTCCTTGGCGGCGGCACCCACCACGTCGTCGATGCGCACCAGGCCGTCGACGATCGAGTACTCCGAGTGCACGCGCAAGTGCACAAATCCAGGGCCCTGCGCAGCAGGACGCGCCACTGCCGCAGTAGCGGCCTCTTGCATTACCATTTCCATCTTTGTGTACCCATCGTGCAAAATTCAATGGGGTCTATTCTACCGCGTCACGGCCTTGGACCGGGTATGCCGCCCGGCCCGGCGGGCTTATAATATCGGCTGTCCAGTCCAATCCGATCGCCATCATGCATTCCGATATACAAGCCACCCCCGCCGTTTCCGCCGTCGCCAGCCCCGTAGTGGCCGCGCCAGCCGACTCTTTTGTCAATATTGCAGCCTATAAATTCATCACCCTCGATGATACGGAAGCCATGCGTCCGCTGTACCAGGAGCAATGCCTGGCTTTGGCGCTGAAGGGGACGATTTTGCTCACGCCAGAAGGCATCAATATGTTTTTGTCGGGCACGCGCGCGCATATCGACGCTTTTCTCGCCTGGGTGCACAGCGACGAACGGCTGGCGGACCTGGAGTGGAAAGAAAGCCTGTCGAACGAGCAATCGCACAAGCGCATGCTGGTGAAACTGAAAAAAGAAATCATCACCATGCGCATGCCCTTGATCAAGCCGGAACTGGGTCGCGCGCCGTCAGTCGACGCGCGCACACTCAAGCGCTGGTTGGATGCCGGCGTCGACGACGCCGGCAAACCGGTGGTGATGATGGAAACGCGCAACGCTTTTGAAGTGGACGTTGGCACCTTCAACAACACGCTCGATTATCGTATCGACAAGTTCACCGAGTTTCCGGCAGTCGCCGCCGCGCACAAGGAGGAACTCGAAGGCAAGACCGTGGTGACCTTCTGCACCGGCGGCATCCGCTGCGAAAAAGCCGCCATCCACATGAAGGAAATCGGCTACGACAGCGTGTACCAGCTCGATGGCGGGATTTTGAAGTATTTTGAAGAGGTGGGCGGCGAGCATTACACCGGCGACTGCTTCGTGTTCGACTACCGCACCGCCCTGAACCCGAAGCTCGAACCAACCGAAACGGTGCAGTGTTTTGTGTGCCGCGCCGTCGTCACGCCGCGCCAGCAACTGGCGCCCGAGTATGTGTACGAAGTGTCTTGCCCGCATTGCCACGGCAAATAATCGTCCGGCCGCAGTGGAGCGGTGTGCATCCTGTCGCTTGCACTACCGCCGCTATGGTCGTTCCCTGTTAGCGCCTTGCATGGCATATGTCAAGCATGCCTAGCCAAGCCGGCCAGGGAAGTGCCATCATGATGCGGCAGGCTTCGCGGCGGCAAAGCGCAGGCCGAATGGTGTCCTGCCCTGGAATGCCACGGGGGGATTCAACATGAACTCGGCCACGGCCCCCAGGCTGGCGTCCCAGTTCGACAAGGTATGTTGAATATGGTGCGCGGCATTCTGGCGTATCGCTGCCGTTTCTTCGTAATGATCGAGCGCGTAAGCGAGCGTGGCGGCGATATTCGACGCCGTTGGCGGCGCCAGGAAACAGTTCTGACCATCCTTCAGCAGCCAGGTATTGGCTTCGTTGTAGTTGGTGACGACGGTGGAACCGCAGGCCATCAATTCAAACGGCAGATACGAGGGATGCTTCGTCATCATCATCACGAACCCCACATGGCAGCTGCGGTACAGATCGCCGGTTGCCGCGTAAGGCAACATGCCCACGCTGGTCACCATGCCACCCAGGCCATATTGCTCCGGATTCCAGCCGGTACCCGCGCAAATGATCTCCGCGCGATCGCCCTGCTCCTGCTTCAAGCGCGTCAGGGCGGCAGCGGCAAGTTCGAAGCCATTGCGCGGCGTTCCCGGACGGGCATAATAAAACAGCCTTTTCGGACCTGCCGGACGCTCGACCTTGGGCGGATAAAAAACGGTCTGGTCGATGCTGGGCTGGAGGATCACGGCGCAGCCGCCATAGTCGCGCTCATAGATTTCCTTGAGCGTCTGCGTGTTGCAGATGCCATAGAAACCGAACTGGTAGGTTAGCTCGGTTTGCGCGTAGGTGCTGCCAGCAGGATAGAAAGCCGGTTCGAAATCCTGGATCATATAAAACTTATAACCCGTGTTTTGCACGCCCAGCAAGACATACGCCGTGGTCCACAACGTGGCGACCGAATAGTCGGCGACAGGAATATCGTTGATGGCCTTGGCGGAATTGAGCACGATCACGTCAGCTTGTTCGAGCGAGGGGAAGGCGCTGACCACTTTCGCCTTCATCTCGCTGGCACTGGCATCGCCACAAATCAGGAAACGCTGTCGCATGCCCTGCAGGCGCTGCAGGCTTTCGGCCAGGCGCAGGATAGTCATTACGCCACCATAGAACGGGCTGTCGAATTGCGGCAGATACCAGTTGCAGATACGGTCCTGGACACGCGCAGCGATACGCTCGGGATGTTGTTGCGGCGTGCGCAAATGTTCTGGCGCACAATCGATGATGCGTGCCAGTTGCAGCGCATCGCGCGTGTAGCCGGCCCAAGTGGAGTCATTGAGGATGACCTCCGTGCCCAGCACACGTTTGGCTACTTTTCGAACAACGGATTTGATTACTTTTTTCATGAGTGCAACCTGAGCGGACTTACTTGATCAAAAGCGGGGTTGAAATACGGATCGTCATGGTATGGCGCGCCATCATTTGGCCATTGCGTTTCTGGCGCCTGTTTGAAGAATACCTTGGCAAAAGGATTGACCAGGCCACGCTGTCCAGTTGCCGTCAGTTCCAGGCAGAAGCGGGCAAAACCATCGGCTGGCAATACGGCATCGTTGACCTTGGCCAACGCGCTGCGCATATTACCCGCCCTCATTGCCATCGCGTACGGCGAAGCCGCACGGCTGTTGCGATACCACAATGGACCGCCGAACCATCCAAACGAGTACAGCGGGCTGCCATGGAACATCGGAGCGGACCGGTGGTCGGCGCCGACCACACGGCCCGCCTCGTAGACGGTATTGTCTGGATTCAAGACAATCGCGCTGGTCCAGGCAATTTCGCCGTGCTGTTCCACCCACGCGGTCAGTTCGGTGAGCAAGGTCTCGGAATAATCGCAGGCGCGGCCATCGAGCAATACCACCACTTGGTCTCCGTCGATATCGTCAAATACGTGTAGCGCCTGGCGCCAGTCGGGTGCATCGACGGCATTCAAGACAAACCGCCCGTCCCATCCTTGGCAGGCCTTGCCGATCTGCTCGGCATCGGCCGCGCGATACAGCACATGGATCTTGGCGAGCTGGGCAAGGTGATTGCATCGCAGCACATTCAGCGCCGCCAGCAGCTGCTCTGCGGTTCCGCTTTGATAGATGACAGCCTCGTTGGCGCAGGTCTTGGTTGGCCAGTGGATATGGAACAAGCCGTCGCGCGTCGGCATCGCCGTGGCGGACAAGCCTTTGCGGCGGAAATAATTCTGCTGTACCCGCAACTGGCCCAGCGCCGCGTACGGCTTGGCGGCAAGGCCAGTCGCCGTCGAGGTGGGCAAGATACGCCAGTGATACAGGATGGACGCAATGCGTGCCACATGGCGCGCCTGCTCGATGACGCGGAAGAAAATATCCCAATCCTGGGCGCCATCGGTTTCCTTGTGCCAGCCACCGATGTCACGGATCAGATGCGTGCGCATCACATTCAAATGCGTCAAGTAGTTTACCGAGTGCATCATCTCGGGACTCCATTCCGGCTTGAACAAGGCATTCAGGCGCACATGTCCATCGGCCGACATCGAATCTTTGTCCGAATAAATGAAGTCGGTTTCCGGCGCCGTCTGCAGCAACTTGGCCACCTCATAAAATGCCCATGGCGTCAGGGTGTCGTCATGGTCAAGCAAGGCGGCATATTCACCTTCGGCCAACGCCAGGGCCGCGTTCGAGTTACCGGAAATACCCGCGTTTTCCTGCAGGTATTCGATCTTGAAGCGCGGCTCATCGCGGACATAGTCCTGCAACCATTGCCAGCCTTCGAGGTCCTGCGAATCGGCCCAGACGATGCAGCCTTCCCAGTTGCCATACGTCTGCTCACGCAGGCAGGACAAGGTTTCAGCCAGCACATCACGCGGGACCTTATAAATGGGAATGATCACGCTGATCAGGGGGCGGTAGCTAAATCCGGCCGATTCCAGCACCTGCGCCTGCAGCGCGGCCTGATCCGGTTCGTGCTTGGCAATCCATGCTTCCAGTTGCGGATGATCGGTTTTCGCGCGCGGTGCATTGCCTTGCTCATCAGCACCACCATCGCCGGCATGCTGGTACTGCGCTGTCTTGGCAGTTCCCATGGAACGCAGGCGCATCAACGCAATCCGGCTTGCCTCTTTCGGGCCGGCGACGGCCACCTTGGTAACAAAGCGCACACCCAGCGTCACCAGCTTGCCGCGACGGCTCTGCATGGGCGCCAGCTTGCCCCGCAAACCCGTGATGCGTCGTCCCAAGCGGGCGCCGAAACTCGAGGCTTCCTGGGTCAGGCGGGACACTTCGCCGTTCAGGAAGTTACGCTGATATTCCAGGTTACCGACATGAATGTTCTGCTCGGCTAGCGCCTGGTTCGCGGCGGCCAGCTGTTTCTCGCGCTCGGCCAGCGCCTGCTGCAGTTCCAGCGCCGCAACAAGCCGGGCGTCGCCGATTTGAACGCGCGTATCGCTCAACTGTGCCTGCGCATCGATCAACTGTGCCTGCGCATCGATCAATTGTGCATGAGTATCATCCGACGCCAACTGCAACTGGCTCAACTGCTCTTGCAAGGCCGCTGACTGGCCATGGCTGGCAGCCAGTTGTCGTGCCAGGGCCTGACGGGAAAATTCGACTTCCTCGGCATAGCGCTGGGCCTGCTCGGCCGCTGTCCGCAACACCACCATTTGCTGCAGATAGCCAACGGCGTCCAGGTGAGCCGTCCGTTGCAACGCCATCTGCTGTGTCATTGCCGACCGCATTGACGGCGCCGATGGCGGCAAATATGACAACACATTGTGCGTCTGGTCCAGGGCCGTCGCATGGCTGCCGTGATACTCCTTGACATTGGAGGCGACCAGTTCTTCTTCGCCGACAATCAGACGCTCGCCGAGCACATTGTCCTGCGCCGGCGCCTTGTGAATCACACAGATCGAATTGATGAATTCGATGGAGTGAATCTGGCTCAGCAGGGTTTCATCAAAACGCACCTGGTACTGCTGCTCGAACATCGCCAGCAAATCGGCGCGCGCACGCGCAACGCCCCAGTGTTCATAATTGACGATATCGGCCAGCAGCTGGAAAAAGCGGATCGACGACGTGGGGTCGACCAGGCCACCTTCGAATTCGGACCAGTAGCTGCAATGCAAGTCCTCGGCGACAAATACGCCGCCTTGTTTCAGATATGGAAAATAGCGCACGAACGACTTGACGATATCGGACGAACGATGCGAGCCGTCATCAATAATGATGTCAAAGGCGGATGCCTGCGCAATGATGTACTGTTCAGTCTGATCCAGGTTGGCGTCAGCCGTCACCACCACCACGCGCGGATCGTCATAGCGCAGGCGAGCACATTCCGGATCGATATCGCAGCCAATGAATTTTTCCGCATCGGGAAAATAGCGGGGCCAGATTTCCATCGAGCCGCCGTTCTGGATGCCGATTTCCAGCAAGGAAACTTTTTGCGCGCGGTACGGTCCGAAGATACGGTCATACTCACGCAAGTACAGACTCCATTTGTCCGATACTTTCCCGTGATGCTCGAGGTACATCTCTCGTAAGGATTTATTATTCATTCGCAACTTTTAAGACGACATGTTCAAAAGGAATGCCCACCAGGCCCCAGCGGATCTTGCTGGAACTCACCGTCAACACCAGGATATCGTGCAAAAAGTGGTGCTGGATATTGTCATACAAGGTACCGGTGGCGGCAGAGGCCATGACCGCGTATTCGCCATTCGGCAACATCGGCAGCACAAATGTAAATTCGGCGGAAAACGCCTGGCCTGCCGCAACCGGGCTGGCCTGCAAGTCGGTAAAGGGCAGGGTGTTTTCGCCGAACAGTTCTTGCCCAAGACGATCACGCACAGTAAAGCCCAGGATCGGCTGGGGCAAATCCTGGTGGGCTTTCGCACGCACCGTCAGGCAGACCCGCTCACCGCCCTGGAAGGCGCCCTGCGCATCCGAGTCGAGTCGCTGCAGCGTCACGCCCAGCATTTCCATCACGCCCGTCTGCCAGCCTTTCGCCTGCTCGATATTGTCTTTCACCGTCACCCGCGCCTCGTAGTCGAGCAGGCGCTTGGTCTCGATCAGGGCCGATTTAGCCGGCTTGCGCTCCACCGCGCTCAGTTTGGCATCTTTGCCATAAGTTTCTTGCAAGGTATGCTGCAGATAGGCTTCCGATACCTCCTGGGAAGTGCCCACCATTTTGGATTCGCCGTGCGCGAGCCAGATGCCGTTCTGGCATAAATTCTGTACTGAACCCATGTCATGGCTGACAAACAGCAAGGTGCCGCGCTTCTGGAAGTCGCGGATATAGCGCATGCATTTCTGGGTAAACACCGCGTCCCCGACGGCCAGCGCTTCATCAATGATCAGGATGTCAGCATCGACGTGGGCGATCACGGCAAAGGCCAGGCGTACGAACATGCCGCTGGAATACACTTTGACGGGCTGCTCGATAAAATCGCCGATCTCCGCAAACGCCGCGATGTCGTCGAAACGCTGATCGATTTCTTCCTTGCGCAAGCCGAGAATGGTACCGCTCATGTAGACATTTTCGCGCCCGGTAAATTCTGGATTGAAACCTGCACCCAGTTCCAGCAAGGCGGCAACGCGCCCTCTGGTCGTGACGCTGCCTCCGGTGCTGTCCAGGGTGCCGCAGATGAGCTGCAACAAGGTGGACTTGCCTGAGCCGTTGCGGCCAATAATGGCGACCGTCTCGCCACGCCTGACCTCGAACGAGACATGTTTCAAGGCCCAGAACTCGCGAAAATACTGCTTCACTGGCTTGCCCAACAGGCGCTGCAAGCGGGGATACAGCGATTCTTTCAGCCGGTCATGCGGCTGATTGTAAATTTGATAGCACTTCGACAGATTCTTGACGCTAATGACAACATCGTTGTCCACTGCCGGTATCTGAGCATCAAAGGACATCGGCAAATCCTTTCCGTGTCTTCTGGAACCAGGCAAAGCCGGCGAAAGCGACCAGCAGGCCGGCCAGCATCATCAAGCTCCAATGCAGCAGATCTGGCGCTTTTCCAAAAATTAAACTATTACGCCCTTCTTCAATCGTGAAGGCGAGCGGATTGAACTGCATCCAGCCCTGGTATTTCGCTGGCAAACTCGATACCGGATAAACAATCGGCGAGAGGAAAAACAGGATCGAGGTAAACATGCCCATCAACTGGCCAATATCGCGCATGTAGACGCCCAAGGAAGCGAGAAACCAGCTGAAGCCCATTGTAATGAGGATCAACGGCAAAAGAATGAAGGGAAACAGCAGGGCCGTCCAGACCATCTGGTGCGCCAGTACCAGTTGCACCAGCAACAGCACACCGAGGCTGATCAAGGTATGGAAGACGGCCGACCCCAGCGCGACCCAGGGCAGCACTTCCAATGGAAAAATGACTTTCTTGACGTAGTTCACATTTGACAGGATCAAGCCGGGCGCCCGGTTGACGCATTCGGCAAACAGCCCGTGCGCGATCATGCCGACGAACAAGATGACGGCGAAGTCGGATTTGCTCTCCGTGCCACCGCTGCCCCAGCGCGATTTGAAGACCACTGAAAAGACAAAGGTATAGATCACCAGCATCAACAGCGGATTAAAAAATGACCACAGGATACCCATGACCGAACCACGGTAGCGACCGACTACCTCACGTTGAATCAGCGCTCTGATCAAACCACGATGACGCACCAGGCTGCCGGCCATCTCGCGCGGGGAAACGGAAAAATTCTGCATCAGGAAAAAACCTCGGCCGCCTTGAACGCGATGCCATTCGCATCTTTTCCTGACAATGCAGGTGCGAACTCAAGCGGCCATGCGATATTCAGATCGCTGTCGTTCCACGCAATGCTGCGCTCGAATTGCGGCGCCCAATAATCGGTGGTCTTGTACAGGAACTCGGCGCTGTCGCTGAGCACCACGAAGCCGTGGGCGAACCCTGCCGGCACCCATAGCTGTTTCTTGTTGTCGCCACTCAGGATTTCACCCACCCACTGGCCAAACGTCGGTGAACTGCGGCGCAAGTCGACCGCCACGTCAAACACGGCCCCGGACACGACACGCACCAGCTTCCCCTGCGCTTGCTGGATTTGGTAATGCAGGCCGCGCAAGACACCTTTTTCCGACCGTGAATGGTTATCCTGCACAAAATTGACCTGGCGACCGATGGCCGCTTCGAACTTGGCGTGATTGTGGCTCTCGAAGAAAAAGCCGCGGTCATCACCAAACACGGTGGGCTCGATGACAATCACGTCTGGAATCGCAAGTGGAATGGTCTTCATTAAAAAAATCTTCTCTTTTATTTTTCAAGAATTTCACTGAGCATGCGCGTCACGCCATGCTGCCATTCGGGCAGCGCGAGCGCAAATGCCGACCGCAGTTTGGCCGTATCGAGCCGGGAGTTTTTCGGCCGCACGGCAGGCGTGGGAAACGCTTCGCTGCCAACGGCGGCGATCGCCGAATCGGCCACTTTGATCGCTGCGCCAGCCTGGCGTGCGAGCTCGATCACATGGCGGGCATAGCCATGCCATGAGGTCGCGCCAGCCGCCGCCAGGTGATAGATGCCGCACAGTGCGGGCTGCGCGCGCGTGGCGCCGATGGCGTGCGCGGTCACATCGGCGATCAGGTCGGCGCCAGTCGGCGCGCCGATCTGGTCGGCGACCACGGACAATCGGTCACGCTCGCCGGCCAGGCGCAGCATGGTCCTGGCAAAATTGCCGCCGCGCGCGGCGTACACCCAGCTGGTCCGGAAAATCAGGTACTGGCAGCCGCTGCGGACAATCGCCTGTTCGCCTGCCAGCTTGGTGCTGCCGTATACGCTCAAGGGCCCGGTGGGTGCCGCTTCATCGCGCGGCGCTTCGCCACTGCCGTCAAACACATAGTCGGTCGAGTAATGGACCAGCAAGGCGCCGGTGTCAGCTGCCACCGAGGCGAGCACGCCGGGCGCCAGCGCGTTGACCGTGCGGCAGGCGTCCACATCGGTCTCGGCCTTGTCGACCGCCGTGTAGGCAGCCGCATTGACGATCACATCGGGCGCGATGGCCCGCACCGTGGCTTCGATGCCCGCCAGGTCATGGAAATTGCCACACCACTGCACGCTGTCGCTGCCCAGCGCAATCACCTCGCCCAAGGGCGCCAGGCTGCGCTGCAGTTCCCAGCCGACCTGGCCATTCTTGCCCAACAGTAAAATTTTCATGCCGTACGCTCGCCATAGTTTTTTGCCACCCAGTGTTGATAAGCTCCCGACTGCACATTGGCTACCCAGTCCTGGTGCGCAAGGTACCATTGCACCGTCTTGCGGATGCCCGTATCGAATGTTTCGGCTGGCTTCCAGCCCAGCTCGCGCTGCAACTTGCTGGCGTCGATCGCGTAGCGGCGGTCATGCCCGGGCCGGTCGGCCACATAGCTGATCTGTGCGCTGTAAGGACTGCCGTCGGCACGCGGACGCAGTTCGTCGAGCAGGGCACAGATCGTCTGCACGATCTCGATATTCGGTTTTTCGTTCCAGCCGCCCACGTTATACACTTCGCCCACGGTACCGGCGTCCAGCACGCGGCGAATCGCGCTGCAATGATCCTTCACATACAGCCAATCGCGGATCTGCTGTCCATCGCCATATACTGGCAGCGCTTTGCCTGCCAGGGCATTGACGATCATCAACGGTATCAACTTCTCGGGGAAATGATAGGGACCGTAATTATTCGAACAATTGGTGGTCAGCACTGGCAGCCCGTACGTGTGATGGTAGGCGCGCACCAGATGATCGCTGGCCGCCTTGCTGGCCGAATAAGGACTGTTCGGCTGGTAGCGGTGGGTCTCGGTAAAGGCGGGCTCGTCTTTGGCTAGTGAACCGTAGACTTCGTCGGTCGACACATGCAGCAGGCGGAACTGCTGGCGCGCATCGCCTTCGAGCGTGCTCCAGTAGGCGCGCACGGCCTCGAGCAAATGGAAGGTGCCGACGATATTTGTTTGAATGAAGTCGCCAGGACCATGGATCGAGCGATCGACATGGCTTTCGGCGGCGAAGTTGACGACGGCGCGCGGCTGGTATTGCGCGAGCAACTTTGCCATCAGCGCGGCATCGCCAATATCGCCATGCACAAACACATGGCGCGGGTCGCCGGCCAGTGTCCGCAGGGTATCGAGATTGCCTGCGTAGGTCAGGCTGTCCAGATTGATCAGTGCTTCATCCGATTGCGCCAGCCAATCCAGGACAAAATTTGCGCCGATAAAACCCGCGCCTCCCGTTACCAGTATCATCACCCGCTCCTTATATTGCAATCATCGCTTCCTGAAGAAGCGGCCAAACTGAATTTTCAAGTACACACCGGACACGAAAAACTTCATTGCACTGCCCAGATGCCACAGCAGGAACCGCAGCTTGCGGTGACTGTCGCGCTGGGCTTCGTGTATCACCCGTATCTCGGTATTGACCAGGACATGAAAGCCGGCCAAACGTGCGCGGGCACAAAAATCGACATCCTCGAAATACAAAAAATAGCGTTCGCTGAACCCGCGCAGTGCCGTATAAATATGCCGCGGCACCACTAAAAACATGCCTGCCGCCCAATCAGGAGTCAGCATGGCGCCCTGTTGCGGCACGATTTCATGCGGCAGGCGCAAATTGAAGATGCGTCCGGCCAGCTTGCGCACGAGAAGATACGGCGATGGGAAATTACGTGCGCTATCCTCGATCTCACCGGCGCCGCTGACGATCAGGGGGGCGCAAATGCAATCAGGCGACTGTTCCACCATCGCCAGCAACGCTGGGAAAGGATCCTCGATCAGCCGTATGTCAGGATTCAGGACGACAAAATGATCACTATTAGACAACATGAAGGCAGCATTATGGTTGGCGGCAAAACCCTTCGGTGACGGATTTACAATCAGATACACTTTGAAAGGCAGGGCATCAAGGTCGATCGGCAGGGCTTCGACGATATTGAGCGTCAGGATCACATCGAAGGTAGCGCCCTCGATAGCCGCCAGTTGCCGCAGCAAGGGCACGATGTAAGCCTGGTGGCCATGACTGACGATCGACAGTGAAAAATTCTGACTACTCATAAAGCAAGATCCATAGTTAAAATCGGTGCAAAAAGTGCCTCGCGCGCAAGGACCGGGCGCTGCGTGGGGCTCAGGCAGGCCCGATACCGCGCAAGCCATCGCGCACGCCGCGCAGGAAATGCTTCAGCTGCAGCTTCCTGTTTTTCTGCGTCAGCAGCAGTACGCCCTGATGCGCGATGTTAATCAATACCTCCCGCAACGCGAGCAGCATCGGCACATGCGGCAGGCGCAGCATCCAGAAGCCATTTCTGATGCGGTAGTAACGCCGCCATTCCGAATGAATCACCAGCCGCCACTTCAGGAACGGCATCGAACTGTCGCCGATCGAATGGAGCATGCAGACGGCGGGAATGGCAAATAATGCATAGCCGGCATTCACCGCCCGCAAGCACCATTCGATATCCACGTAATCGATGAAGAATTCGCTGCGCATGCCACCGACCTGGTCCATGACCGCCATGCTGGTAAAAGTGCCCGATGAAATGGCGATGGAAACGGAAATCGGCGCTGTCTCATTGCCGACAGGAATGATTTTTCGCCGCAAGCCATGCCGGTTCAACCATATCAAGGGATAAAAAAAGCCTTTTTTTTCATCCTTGAAAATAGGCGCGACCAAGGCCACTTTATGTGTTGCCGACAAGGAGACAAATGCCGCTTTCAATGGCTGTACAAACTCGTCGGTAATTACGCTGTCCTGGTCAAAATAAATCAGATAGCGCGCGCCAGCCTTGCGCGCATGGTCGATGCCGGCATTTTGCGCAAATGCGATCCCCATATTCTGCTCCAGCGCAATCAGCGTGATACGCGGGTCATGCGAGACACAGATGCGCAAAGCATCAAGATTGGCGCTGCCATTGTCGACCACGATGATGGTGTCGACCTGGCCAGCGAGAGACGAGGTCAGGCGCAGCACATGGGCCGGCGTGGCATGGTAGGTGACGATAATGGCGAACACACCCGTTTCACCAGAGACAAGCTGACTCATGAAATAATCTCAGGCTCTATACACATCGGCAGCCAGGCGCAAGCTTCGCGCATCAGCGCCTGACGATGACAGGAAGGAAGGATGCGGCAGGCGGGGCTGCCGCAAGGGGGAACCCGGCAACGGATGGCCGGGCGGATACTATTTGCTCAAGCCGCCCAATAACGCGGCCAGCTTTTGCTTCGGCTTGCTGACCGGCGTATTGACGACCGCCACCGGCGCCGCTTTTGCCGGCTCGTACGGCTTGAGGAACCACGGATCGACCTTCTCGCGGCGCGCGCCAGGGCCAAAGGCCGGGCGGCCAGGGCGCTCTGGCGGGCGGACAGACGAGCGCACGTCAGCGTCGGCGGACGAACGCGGTGGCCGCGTATCGCCTTCGGTGCGGCGTGGCGGACGACGCTCGCGGTCGCTGTCAGCGGAACGGGCCGGCGCTGGCGAGAAGCCGCCCAGGTCGCCACGCTTGACGGTTTGCTTGATCAGTTTTTCAATATCGGCCAGCAGGCGCTCGTCTTTATCGGAATAGATCGAAATCGCGTCGCCCGAGGCGCCGGCGCGGCCGGTACGGCCGATGCGGTGCACATAGTCTTCCGCGTTGTACGGCAGGTCGAAATTGATCACGCACGGCAAGTCGGAAATATCGAGGCCGCGCGCGGCCACGTCGGTTGCCACCAGCACGTCGATCTCGCCCTTCTTGAACGACTCGAGCGCGGCCATGCGTTCCTGCTGGCTCTTGTCGCCGTGGATCGCGGTGGCGCTCATGCCTTCCTGTTCCAGCACGCGGGCCAGGCGCGAGGCGCCGATTTTGGTATTCGAAAACACGATCACCTGTTTCAGGTCGCGCTGGCGCAGCAGGTGCGCCACCAGGGCGTGCTTCTGGTCTTCCGGTACTTTATAGACCACTTGCGTGACCTTGTCGGCAGTCTGGTTGCTGCGCGCCACTTCGATCGTCAGCGGATCGTTGAGGAAGGTCCCGGCCAGCTTCTTGATTTCCGGCGAGAAGGTAGCCGAGAACATCAGATTCTGGCGCTGTTTCGGCAGCAAGTTGATGATGCGCTGCAAGTCCGGCAGGAAGCCCATGTCGAGCATGCGGTCGGCTTCGTCCATCACCAGCATCTGCACCTGGCCCAGGCTGATGTTCTTCTGCTCGATATGGTCGAGCAGGCGGCCCGGCGTGGCAATGACGATTTCCACGCCACCGCGCAAAATCACCGTTTGCGGCTTCATGTCCATGCCGCCAAACACCACGGTCGAGCGCAGCGGCGTGTGCTTGGCGTAGGCCTTGACGTTTTCCGCGACCTGCACCGCCAGCTCGCGCGTGGGGGTCAGGATCAGCGCGCGCACCGGGTGGCGCGCCGGCGACATGCTGCTGCTGGCGTGCGCCAGCAGCAACTGGATGATCGGCAGCGAGAAGCCGGCCGTCTTGCCGGTACCGGTCTGCGCGGCACCCATCACGTCACGCCCTTGCAGCACCACCGGAATGGCCTGCTCCTGGATCGGTGTCGGATGTGTATAGCCCTGCTCGGTCAGCGCGCGCAGGATCTCGGGTGCCAGGCCGAAATCGGTAAAGCTGAAGGCAGCAGCGGCAACGGCGGGAGCGGGAGTAACAGCGGAGGTAACAACGGGATCGACAGCAGGCGTGGCGGTAACAGGAGGTGCTTCGGTGGCGGCGACAGGCGCCGCGGCTGGGGCGATCGCCGGATCGGGCGTAGGAGTCGTTTCGGTTTCAGACATAGTTTTCTGGTGTGCCTCCGCACTGCGGAAGCCATGCTTTCTCAATAAACAACATTTCAGGGCGCAGCAGCTACGTTTTGCAAGCCCGATGATTGTTCTTGCGGCACCTCTGTGCTCCGAGGCAGGCTGTGCGGCGAATGCGGGAGCGTCAGGAAGGTGTGCGGACGATGGCGGCGGAGATCGCGCCGGCGGAACATCGCGCGCAGAAGATACAATATCAGTGCTGTAAACGATACCCTAATTCAGCGCAACTGTACACGGAAACCGTGATTTTGCGGCAAAAACCATCCCCGCAACCATGCCTTCCCATACAGTATGATAACGGCCATTACGTCTCTCTCCACCACCATGTCCAGCCCTGCCATCCCACACGATCCACCACCAGAAGCGCCTGTCAGGCCGGGCGATGACGAGTGCTGCAACAGCGGCTGCACGTATTGCATCCTCGATATGTACCAGGAACAGCGGCTCGCCTACGAAGAAAAGCTGCGCGCCTGGCAAGCTCGCCAGCCCGCCCCGGACCAGCGGCAGCAGCGCAACGCTTAACCCGACGCCACACTGCAGGCCACAAGCCGCGCGCCATCACGGCACGCGGCGGCCTTGCCACGTCCGTAATAGGCGACGTAGGAATGGGATGACACGGGGCAATGTTCCTAGCCTACATAAGCGCGTCGGCTCATCCGATGCCGCCGGCTGCACCTTCGTCCTATAGTGGAGTCATTGCAGAACACAACGCAGCACAGAATACAAAACAACAGTAACAACGCCAATCAACAAGATCAGAAGACGAGGCCATATCATGTACAAAGCTTATAGCAACCTGTCCCCAGCCGTCACCAGCACCACCGCCAACCGCGACTGGAGCACAGCGCCCGCCAAAGCACCCGCCTCGCCCATGATCAGCATCACCGGCGCCCAGCAGAACGAACTGCTGCGCGCCCTGTCGCGCACCGACCTGGAACGCCTGTTCTGCCAGCTTGAACTGGTGGCCCTGCCTGCCGGCAAGCACCTGTTCGATTTCGGCGACAAGATCGAATACACCTACTTCCCTACCAACGCCATCGTTTCCCTGCTGTATGTGATGGAAGACGGCGCCACCACCGAGATCGCCGTGGTCGGCCGTGAAGGCGTGGCAGGCGTGACCTTGTATGAAGCCGAACGCGCCACCTGCACCGCTGTCGTGCAAAGCGCCGGCTACGGTTACCGCCTGAAAACCGCTTTCCTGCGTGAAGTCTTCAACGAAGGCGGCGCCCTGGCCCAATTGCTGATGCGCTACACCAGCGCCATGTTTGCCCAGATGGCGCAGAACGTCGTTGGCGGCCGTCACTGCAGCATCGAACAGAAACTGTGCCGCTGGTTGCTGGACCGCCTGGACCGCTCGCTGTCGAACGAATTGAAAGTTACACAAGACACCATGGCCAACATGCTGGGCGTGCGCCGCGAAAGCATTACCGTCACCGCCCGCAAGCTGCAGGACGAAGGCCTGATCCAGTACCGCCGCGGCACCGTCGAGGTGCTGGACCGCGCCGGCCTGGAAGTGGCTGCAGGCAATTGCTACAAGGCAGCGCGCGCCGGTTTCGAACAATTTCGCAGCAGCATCAGCGCCTACAACTGATCTCTGCGTCCCGCATCTCCCTTGAAGCACGCTGCGGCGTGCTTTTTTTCGCCTGTACAATCGTGGCCTTAATCACGAAAGGCACCATGGACGACTACAACTGCGAGGACCTGCCGCATATCCGCGTACTGGCCGGCGAGAACGAAAACGGCCCCGTCTACGAATCGCTGCCGGCGCGCCAGATCGACGACGATGTCTACGAACTGCTGTCCTCGCCAGGGCTGACCCTGAACCTGGCGCGCGGCGACATCGTCAGCATCAAGGACCCCGGGGCGCCTGCCGAAGTGCTGACACGCGGCGGCAACTTCTGCATCCAGATCTATGCCGATCAGGTGCCCGACGAAGCGGTGGCAAAGCTCGAACGCGAGGTACAGCAACAACTGGGCGGCACCCTGGATGGCCAATTCGAGGGCAACCTGACGTTCAGCGTGCCGGGCCGGCATGGCATCTACCACGTCAACGGCCCATTCGACGCCTTCCGCGAGGCGACCGGCGTGGAATGGTATTTCGCCAATATCTACGCCAACCTCGATGACGACGATGACGAGACCTTGCTGAACTGGTGGGCGGCGCCCTGAACACCAAAGCCGTCCATGCTAGGATGCACCATTAATCTTGCCATGCACATCCATGAAGCACACTCTTTTCCTGTTCGACCTCGACGATACTTTGCTCGACTTCAAGGCCTCCGAAAACCTGTCGTTTGTCCGCACCATGCACGCGCTGGGCGTGGCCGGCGCCACCGGAACACTGTTTGGCCACTACCAGCCCATCAATGTGGCGCTGTGGCGCGCCTTCGAGCAAGGCACCGTCACCAAGGACTTCCTGAAAGTCGAGCGTTTCCGCCAGACCTTCCTGGCCGCCGGCCTGGTGCTGGACCCTGAACTGGCCAGCCGGATCTACCTCGAATCGCTGTCGGACACGGTGGTGCTGATCGATGGCGCGATCGAACTGTGCGCCAGCCTGGCCGCCGTCGGCGAAGTGGGCATCATCACCAACGGCGTCGAAACCATCCAGAACCGCCGCATCGCCAGTTCCGGACTGCAGCAACACATCTCATTTATGGCAACCTCGGAAGCGTGCGGCCACGCCAAGCCCGATGTGCGCTTTTTCGAGTATGCCATGCGGATGGCGCGGCCCGTCAGCAAAGACCAGGCCATCATTATCGGCGACCGGCTCGACGCCGATATTCTTGGCGCGAACCGCTTTGGCATCGACAGCTGCTGGTTCAATCCGGAACAAATGGCCAATACCTCGCTGGCGGTGCCCACCTTCGAGGTCGCCAGCCTGCAGCAGATTGCCACGGCATTAAAAAACCTGGCAATGGTGTGAGTCCAGTACGGAAACGGCAGTTGCACGGCGCCCACCTTGCTATAATCGCCAGCATAGATTACCTGCCTTTTTAAACGCTCCACCAGCCAGCGATCGCTGTAAGCGGGACCGCCTCGACCGGTCCGAAGTCCACGATGAGATTGACATGACCACCAGAACCAACCCGGCAGTGCGCATACCCTTGTTGAATACCGGCGTGGCCGGCATGGATCACATCCTGGGCGGCGGTTTCCCATCGCACAGCCTGTATCTGATCCAGGGCCTGGCCGGCAGCGGCAAGACCACCCTGGCCTGCCAGATCGGCTTTCACCACGCACACCAGGGCAAGAAGGTGCTGATCCTGACCCTGATCGCGGAAACCCATGACAAGATGCTCAATCACCTGAGCAGCTTTTCATTCTTCGACGAAACCCTGGTGGGCGAACGCATCCTGTTTATTGGCGCATATCCCGACCTGCTCAAGGGCGGCCTGCGCGAACTGCTGAAATCCATCGCCACGACCCTGGCCGAACAACGCCCCGACATCATGATCATCGACGGTTTTCGCACCGTGCGCGACGCCAAGCCGTCCGACGTCGCGCTGTCCGAATTCATGCTCTCGCTCAATTCGCTCGTCTCGACCATGCAGTGCACCACCTTCCTGCTGTCGCCGACCGAAGGCAATGTGGCCGATTCGGAAAACACCCTGGTCGACGGCTTGATCGAACTGAGCCAGTTCGAGCATGGCTTGCAGCTGGTCCGCGAAATCAAGGTCTTCAAGTTGCGTGGCAGCAAGCACTTGCTGGGCCGCCATGTATTCGAAGTGGGCGAAGACGGCCTGGTGATGTATCCGCGCCTCGAAGCGATCAGCTCGACCTCGGGCGCCGCGCCCGGCATCTCGCGCCAGCGCCTGGGCTTCGGCATCCAGGGCATCGATGAACTGACACTGGGCGGCATCGCCAAAGGTTCGACCACGGCGCTGCTGGGCAATCCCGGCGTGGGCAAGACCCTGATGGGCCTGCACTTTATCCACGAAGGCCTGCTGCGTGGCGAACACTGCCTGATCGCCGGCTTTTATGAATCGCCGTCGCGGCTGATCGAAAAGGCCGCCAGCGTCGGCATCGACCTGCAACCCTACCACGACAACGGCACCCTGCAGGTGATCTGGCATCCGCCGCTGGAAGTGCTGGTCGACCGCCTGGCCCAGCAAGTGCTGCGCAATATTGCCGAACGCGCCGTGACGCGGCTACTCGTCGACGGCATCGATGGCTTGCGCGACATTATTGTGCACGATGGCCGTTCGCGCTCTTTCCTGGCGGCGTTTGTGAACGAACTGCGCTGCAGCAACGTGACCACTTTCTTCACGCAGGAACTGCCCTACTTCGGCCAGGACCAGTTGCATGGCGATATGTCGGCATCGATGTTGTTTGAAAATATCATCCTGCTGCGCTTCGTCGACGTCGACGGCATCAACCGGCGCCAGATCGGCGTGTTGAAACTGCGCGAAAACAGCTACGACGCGGCCAACCACGTCCTGTCCATCAGCGATAGCGGCATGACGGTAAAAGCGGCCATTGCCGGTCCGGTCGTGCCGGATATCGCGCTATAGCGAGCGGCCATGATCGATCAAACCGCGATAATGGACACCCAACCGGAAAGCAAGCTGGTCCTGCTCGTCGACGACGAGTTCGATATCTTGTCGACCTACACCATGCTGTTCGAATACAGCGGTTTTCGCGTGCGCGCCGCCGCCAACGGCCGCGAGGCGCTGGCCGCAGCGGCACTCGAGCAGCCGGCGATTGTCGTCTCGGATTTCATGATGCCGGTGATGGACGGTGCCGACCTGTGCCGTGCCTGGCGCGAAGAAGAGAAACTGCAGGCGGTCCCCTTCATCCTGTGCAGCGCCGGCATCGTGCGCGACCATGCCACGATTCCGTATGACAGTTTTTTCAGGAAGCCGGTGCCGATCGACAAGCTGATCAAGGAAGTCAAACGGCTGCTGGACAAGGGCCGCGCGCGGGAATGACGGGATCGTTCAGCCCCAACTAACTAGTCACGCGTCAATACTTCCAGCAATTCAATCTCGAACGTCAGATCCGCATGCGGCGGTATCAAGCCCACCTGCCGCTCGCCATACGCCAGCTCCGCCGGTACCCACAGCTTGCGCGTGCCGCCGACCTGCATGTCCTTCAGGCCCAGTATCCAGCCCTGTATCACCTTGTTATTGCTCAGCACGCACTTGAATGGCTCGCCGCGCTGGTGCGAGGAATCGAACTCGGTGCCGTCTTCCAGCCAGCCGCGGTAGTGGGCGGTAATGAGGGCGCCGCGCTCGGCGGCCTTGCCGGTGCCGATGATGAGGTCTTCGATTTTCAGTTCGGTTGTCATGTTGTTCTTTATTTGAGATACCTTAATGCACCGGCACGCGGTACAGCACCCCGTAACGGCGCGCCAGTTCGGCCAGGCGCTTGTCCATAGTCCATAAGGTTGCCCCCGGCGTCATCAAGGTCGATGCCAACAGCACCAGATCAATCAGCCCGCAGCCCATGCCATACAAGGACTCGCGCTCGATAAACGCCATCGTTTCGCGCAAGCCCGCTTGCTGTGCCACCGGCAGCAAATCAAGATCGCCCAGCGTTTGGGTCCGTGGCGCAGGAGGCGTGCCGCAGGCGAGCTCTCCGATAACCATCGGATGCGTCAATGCCTGATCCTGCTGCAGCAATGTCTCAAGCACTAAGTTTCGGTTACGAAAGTGGTCTACCCATACCGAAGTATCGACCAGTACGCCACTCATCAGACATGCTCCGTCTGGCGCCGAGGTACGTCAGGCATATCCGGCGTTGCCGAGCCCAGCGCAGCCAATCGCTTGGCGGCCTGCACGCGCACGAAGGTCTTGATCGCTTCGCGAAAAAGATCTGCCTTGTCCATGGCTGGATCGGCCATTTCCAGGGCCTTGTTATAAAGGTCGTCATCAATCGTCACGGTGGTTCTCATGGCTGCTCCCTGATTCTTTATCTGATGTTATTTTGCATCAGATGCAGCATCAATACAAGCATGTGCGTGCGTGCAGAACTGCGAAAATATCATGCAGGCCATCTTCAACCTGACCAGCACTTCGTCAAGTGCTTGTCGTTCTGATCGGTCATAGCGCTAATATCAGCTCCCATGCCACAGCCTCTCGGCCAAGGTATTCACCGTGGGGGCCGAGTTGCAGCCAGCAAGGGGCGATATCGCCAGGCAGCAAGACCACCTGCGGCGCTCCGTCATCCTCGTGCTGCATGGGGCCGTAGCCAGGATGGCGGTAGCGGCCATGCGCCACGCAGGCTTCCCCCGTTTTGAGTTGCAGCTTCTGGCATGGGGGCTTGCCAACAGGCGTGCACGGCAAGTGCAAACGTCTTGGGTGGCCAGATATCGCGGCTGTCCAGCCGGCGTATCCACAGATCGGAGGTCCAGCGGTCAAAGCGCAGCTCGCCATTGACTGAAGCAAAACCCATCGAGCCGAAAGCGCCATTTCTCAGCGGGCGAAGCAGTGCGTTGATGCGCGTGAGTTGCTCGGGCATTCCTTTTTCAAGGGGAGCAATATCAGGCACTGGTCCCGCCACGATGGTGAGGCCGGCGGCTGTTTCCTTGAAATTAATACCTTGCAAGCGTAGAAGATTGCCCAGCACGTTCACGCCGCCCATGCGCTGCACAAATGAATTGCCGACAAAGGTGATCCAGTCGACGCTCTTGAACCCATGATGCGCCTGGCTGACATCGATCGCGGGCGCCTCGATGAACAGGCCCAGATACCGCGTCGCCACGTCCATTTCATCGCACTGGTACAGGTATTGTTCATATGTCGAGACGGCGGCCAGGCCAACATGGCCGTGAAATGGGGACAGGCGTTCAGTGAACAGATCAACCAACTCCAGCAGTTTTTCCCGCTTCCCCGGCGCGTAGGCATGCTCGCGTGGCAGCGTGAAACTGAGCACCGACATTTCACCAGCCTGCCAGCCCCTATCCGTCAGGACACTGATGCGGTAGCAAGCCGCCGTCTCGACATCCTCCGACGAGGCATACCATTCCACCTGATCGTCTTGCGCCATTGCTTGTACGCGTTGCCGTATCGGCGGCATTTTGTCGATGGGCACAGCCTTGTGCCGTTCAACATCAAAAGCCCACCTCAGTTCCGCGCCATAAGCCTGTTCATAAGCCTCGACGCATTCCACCAGGGCATTGCGCCTGGCCACGGAATGCCCTTGCCAGAAATAAAAAGTGGCACGCAGAGCGACGGTCAACACGATGCGGTCGCCGTCCACATACTGGTAGTCTGGCAAAAGATCGTCGAGTTCCTGTAATGTGCTCATGCTTCCTTGTCGCTGGTTTTCGGTACAGCGCACTGAACCCGCATTATCGTCGCAGAATTATCATCCAACAGGATTGAACATGTCAGCAAGAAAAATTAGAACGATGGTGGTTTGTCTGGTTGCCATGCTCCTGCTCACGAGCTGTGACAGCCACAAGCAGCCCGAGCCATCGCATGATGTCACCGCGTTCAATCATCTGATCGCACTGGATTTCCCGGTAAAAAAAGTGACATGGGAAATATTCGGCACCCCTGAATATACAGGCGGAATTCCCGGGCCGACCGATTACCTGACGCTGGTGGCGGAGATTGAGCCGGAAGGATCGAAAACCTTCACGTCATTTCCCCCGTTGACTACAAAAGCATGGATTGCACCGGAATCAGCTCGACCATGGCTGGACAGCGATTTCCATGCATTTTTAAGTCAATATAAAAACCGGACTGTTGATGCGATGATGGCGCCACGTTGTCGCAGTGTCGAAGCAGTGCTGAGGAAATCCGGCAGGCCGGTCGCTGGCTTGGCCTGTCAGGGAAGCAGGAACATCTTGATCTATGCCACCGTATCGGACAATACCCGGCACACTCCGTGAACAGTGATCGAGGGTGAAGGCTGCCATTCGACCACGCTCAACGACAGTTTGCAGGGCTTGCGCGCGACAAAACCTGTCGCTGCATGTTTTGCCCATAAAAAAACCCCAGCACTTACGCGCCGGGGCTTCATCTGATACTGCAAATTCTGGTGGGCCTCCCGTGAGTCGAACACGGCACCAACGGATTATGAGTCCGCTGCTCTAACCAAGCATGAGCTAGAGGCCCGGGGTGGTGCTGGCGTGGCGGGCGTTGATACCTGCCTCGCGTGGCCGTTGTGAAACGGACACGCGAGCATAGGGGGAACCGCCGCCTACGTCAAGCCCTGACGGGCCTTTAATTGCCTTCCAAGAAGCTTTTCAGCTTGTCGGAGCGCGATGGGTGGCGCAGTTTGCGCAGCGCCTTGGCTTCAATTTGACGGATGCGCTCGCGCGTGACGTCGAATTGCTTGCCGACTTCCTCCAGCGTATGGTCGGTGGACATTTCAATGCCGAAACGCATGCGCAGCACCTTCGCTTCGCGCGGCGTCAACGAATCGAGCACGTCCTTGACCACGCCGCGCATCGAGGCGTGCAGGGCTGCGTCGGCGGGGGCCAGGGTGTTGTTGTCCTCGATGAAGTCGCCCAGGTGGGAATCGTCGTCGTCGCCGATCGGCGTTTCCATCGAGATCGGTTCCTTGGCGATTTTCATGATCTTGCGGATCTTGTCCTCGGGCATTTCCATCTTGATCGCCAGGGTGGCCGGGTCGGGTTCAGCGCCTGTTTCCTGCAGGATCTGGCGCGAGATACGGTTCATCTTGTTGATCGTCTCGATCATGTGCACGGGAATACGAATGGTGCGCGCCTGGTCGGCGATCGAGCGGGTAATGGCCTGGCGTATCCACCAGGTGGCATAGGTCGAAAACTTGTAGCCACGGCGGTATTCGAACTTGTCGACCGCCTTCATCAGGCCGATATTGCCTTCCTGGATCAGGTCGAGAAATTGCAGGCCGCGGTTGGTGTATTTCTTGGCGATCGAGATTACCAGGCGCAAGTTGGCCTCGGTCATTTCACGCTTGGCCTTGCGCGCCTTCATTTCACCGGCCGCCATCTGGCGGTTGATGTTGCGCAGGTCCGGCAGCGGCAGCACCACGCGCGCCTGCAGGTCGATCAGGCGCTGCTGAAGTTCCTTGACGGTAGGAATGTTGCGGCCCAGGATGGCGCTGTAGGCGTGTCCTGCGCTCACTTCGCCATCGACCCAGTCGAGATTGGTTTCATTGCCCGGGAAGACCTTGATGAAGTGGGCGCGCGGCATGCCGCAGCGGTTGACGGCCACGTCGAGGATCTGCTTCTCGATATGGCGCACTTCATCGACCTGGCCGCGCAGGGTGTCGCACAGCTTTTCAACGACCTTGGCCGTGAAGCGGATGCCCAGCAGCTCGTGCGAGATCGCTTCCTGCGCCTTGGCGTACGGTTTCGAGTTGTAGCCTTCTTTTTCAAAGGCGCGGCGCATCTTGTCGAATTGATGGGAAATCACGGCGAATTTTTCCAGCGCCGTGCGTTTCAGGGTTTCAAGCTGCTCGGCCGAGAAACCGGCCGCGCCAGAGGCGCTCGCTTCTTCCTCTTCGCCCTCTTCCTCTTCTTCCTCTTCGCCTTCTTCGTCGTCTTCCTCGACCGGCGCGGCAACCACCGGCGCGACCACCGGCTCGCTGTCATCGACCAGGCCGTCGACGATTTCATCGATCTTGGTCTCGTCGTTGCCGATGCGGTCGGCGGCGGCGATGATCTCGGCGATCGTCACGGGGCAGGCGGAAATGGCCTGTATCATGTCTTTCAGGCCGTCTTCGATGCGCTTGGCGATTTCGATCTCGCCTTCGCGCGTCAGGAGCTCGACCGAACCCATTTCGCGCATGTACATGCGCACCGGGTCGGTGGTGCGGCCGAAGTCGGAATCAACTGTCGACAGCGCGGCCTCGGCCGCCGCTTCCGCCTCGTCGTCGCTGGTGACCACGGCGACGTTATCGGTCAGCAGCAGGCTTTCCGCATCGGGCGCGTGCTCATAGACGGCAATCCCCATGTCGTTGAAGGTACCGATAATGCCTTCGATGGCTTCTGGGTCGACAATGTTTTCGGGCAGGTGATCGTTGATCTCGGCGTAGGTGAGGAAACCACGTTCCTTGCCGAACTTGATCAGGGTCTTGAGTTTCTGGCGCCGGCGTTCGAGTTCTTCCTCGCTCGCTTCGGTGTCGGACGAGAACGCGTCTTTCAGCAGCGCGCGCTCTTTCGCCTTGCGGTCCTTGGCCTTGGCCTTGTCGACGGCTTTGAGTTCGGCCCGTTCGACGGCGTTCAGCGCGGCGACTTCGTCATTTTCTGGCTGGAATTCTTTTGGCTTGCGGCCACGCCGGCCTGGCACTTTTACCGAGGGCAGGACATAGCCCGACGTATCGATCGCAGCCAGGGTGGCGGCATCGGTGGTCTGGCTTACCACGGGCGCGCTGATGACCCGCGTTTCGGGCCGGTCCAGCGCCTTTTCGGCTTTCGTGGTAACTTTAGTGGGCTTCACAGCCGCTTTGGATTCGGGTTTCTTGATTGGCACAGGCGCTTTCGATTACACACGACTTGCTTTACGGTGGATTAGGATAAAGTTTGCTGCCAGCCCCCGCGTCTCGACGGAAGCCACCATCTTCGAACCTGTCGACAACCCAGGTTCGACACTGTTACGTTACTTACACCTCATCGGCCACGATCCGCGTGAAACGCAACACTTCCTGTCCACCAGCTGTCGCCAGCCGTTTCGGCAGAAAATACTGCATCCGAGCGCGCGGGAGCGAGAGCCTGGCATGATGACACCGCCATTGGGCCCTGGCTGCCGACGCGATCCCTGCGCCGATCAAGAGCCTAACTTACTGAAAACAAACACTATTTACGAACAAAACTAGCTTGCCAAAGCACACAATACTTAGCATTTGATTATAGCACGCGAAAAATGATTTTCCAGTCCACACAATATCCTGCGGGAAACATTACCTATTTACCAACTCCGCATCGCGCTGGCGCTCCAGTTCGCCCTGCTCCTGCATGATTTCGCGGTAGCGTACACCAATTTTCTCCGATGGCAAACCCGACGCAAACAATTGCTGCAATTCCGCCTTCAGGGCGTTCAGCTTGATCTCGCGGATAGTGCTGACCAGCCATGATTGCTCGCTGTCGTAATCCGATTCGCTGCCGGCGGCGATCTCGCCGATGATCTCGTCATACTCGCTGCCCAACTCTTTCAACTGCTGTGCCAGCGCGGCAAAACTGCCGTGCTCGCCCAGCGCCTGGCTTACCTCCACCAGTTGCCCCAGGCTGTGCGCCGCATCGGGCCCCAGGTGCTGGAAGGCGGCCAGCGCCGCTGCATCGATCTGCAGGCTCAACGGTGGATGCGCCACCAGCATGCGCATGATCTTCAGTTCCAGCCCGACCGGCACCGGACGGCCCGATTTGGGCGGCGCGCGGCGCGCCACGGCGACCGGCTTGGCCAGCTCGAACAGCGCTTCGATCTCGGCCGGCGTCGACTGCGTCAGTTGTGCCAGGCCACGCACGATTTGCAGCCGCAGCGACGACGGCGCCATCAATTGCAACAGCGGCTTGGCGTCGAATTGGACCCGCGCGCGCCCTTCCGGTTCCGACAAATCGTGTTCGCCCGACACTTCCTTGAGCAAAAACTGCGACAGCGGCATCGCCTCGTGCACCTGCCGCTCGAAGCCTTCGGCGCCGAATTCGCGGATATAGCTGTCCGGATCGTGCTCGGACGGCAGGAACAGGAACTTGATGGTTTTGTTATCCGACACATGCGGCAGGCTCGCTTCGAGCGCGCGGCGGGCCGCGCGGCGGCCGGCCTTGTCGCCGTCAAAGCTGAAAATCACGTTATCGGTCTGGCGCAGCAGCTTTTGCACATGGGTCGGCGTGCAGGCCGTACCCAAGGTGGCTACCGCTTGCGGAAAGCCCATCTGCGCCAGCGCCACCACATCCATATAGCCCTCCGTCACCAGCACATAGCCGGCATCGCGGATCGCCTGGCGCGCCTCGAACAACCCATATAGTTCGAATCCCTTGGAAAACAAGGGGGTTTCCGGGGAATTGAGGTATTTCGGTTCACCGTGGTCCAGCACGCGGCCGCCAAAGGCGATTACCTGGCCCTTGGTATTGCGGATCGGGAACATGATGCGTTCGCGGAAACGGTCGTAGCGCTTGCGGTTGTTGCCGTCTTCGTCGACCTTGTCGATCACCAGCCCCGCTTCCACCAGCGCCAGCACTTCATAGTCGGCAAACACGCTTCGCAGGTTGTCCCAGCCGCCGGGCGCGTAGCCCATGCCGAAGCGGGCCGCCACTTCGCCGGTCAGGCCGCGGTTTTTCAGGTAAGCGATGGCGTCGGGCGCATGGCGCAGCTGGCCGCGGTAATAGTCGCACGCCTGCGTCATGGCGTCGGACAGGGCCAGGCTTTGCGCCTGGATCTGCGCGCGCTGGGCCGGCGGGATTTTATCGTCCGCCTCGGGCACCACCATGCCGACGTTTTGCGCCAGGTCCTTGACGGCGTCGACAAAGCCCATGCCCGAATACTCGATCAGGAAGCCGATTGAAGTACCATGCGCGCCGCAGCCGAAGCAATGATAGAACTGCTTGGTGGGGCTGACGGTAAAGCTGGGCGATTTTTCACTGTGGAACGGGCACAAGCCCATGAAATTGGCGCCACCTTTTTTCAGCTGCACATAGCGCCCGACAACATCGACGATGTCGACGCGGTTGAGCAAATCGGAAATGAAAGATTGTGGTATCACTGGCGAGGGCGGTTTTGTTATAGGTCAGACTATACTACCGCACGCGGCCGGATGTTGATCCAGGTCAACGTGTGGCGCTGCGGCTGCCAGCGCAATCGCCAGCAGCCGTTAAGGTTTGAAATAAGGCTTGAAGATAAGGCCTACGCAGCCGGCGTCAAGGCCTTCTTGACCAGCGCGGACACCACCGTCATGTCGGCACGGCCAGCCAGCTTCGGCTTGACAATGGCCATCACCTTGCCCATGTCCTGCGGCCCGGCGGCGCCCGAGGCAGCCACGGCGGCGGCCACTTCAGCGGCCACTTCTTCGTCGGACAGGCCGGCAGGCATATAGCCGGCCAGGTGCACCAGTTCGGCTTTTTCAATGTCGGCCAGGTCGGCGCGGCCACCGGCTTCGAACTGGGTGATCGAGTCCTTGCGCTGCTTGATCATCTTTTCAACGATGGCCGTCACGTTCGCGTCGGTCAGCTCGATGCGCTCGTCGACTTCCTTGCGCTTGATCTCGGCCAGCAGCAGACGTATCGTGCCGAGCTTGCCCGTTTCCTTGGCGCGCATGGCATTTTTCATGTCTTCGGTAATTTGTTCTTTCAAGCTCATGGCAATCCTCGTTATTGGTGTTGTTGGCGGTGCAAGCGTGCAGGCCACAAAAGCGAAAACCCGCTGCGGCGAACCGGAGCGGGTATGCGACTCATCTGAAGCTGTGCTCCAGGCGAATCAAAACAAAACCCGTGGCGAACAATGCGCCGTGCTACCCGGGTTGGTTCTGACTGGACAGTCTTAGAATAATTTTTTCGGCAGTTGTTGGCTGCGGATGCGTTTGTAATGACGCTTGACAGCAGCGGCCAGCTTGCGCTTGCGCTCAGCTGTTGGCTTTTCGTAGAATTCGCGTGCGCGCAATTCGGTCAGCAGACCCGTTTTTTCGATGGTGCGTTTGAAGCGACGCATTGCGACTTCGAACGGCTCGTTTTCTTTAAGGCGAATAGTGGTCATGTAAAATTCAAACCGTTGAGGTGGTGTATAGGAAGAGGTAGATAGTAGCAGCTTTTATCAGAAAAGGGAAGCCCTTCCCTGCTTGCGCTTGGGATCCCGGCTGACAAGGCCTTGCGGCTGTGGCGTAAACCACGCAAATAATGGAACGCGCTGTGGCGTCAATTCATTTTACCGCAAGCGGTTTCATCTTGCTTATTGCAGCGCCACGCCGGCCGCCACGCCCGAGGCCCAGGCCCACTGGAAGTTGTAGCCGCCGAGCCAGCCCGTCACATCGACCGATTCGCCGATGAAATACAGGCCCGGCACCTTGTTGACCATCATGGTCTGCTGCGACAGCTCGCGCGTGTCGATGCCGCCGCGCGTCACTTCGGCCTTGCGGTAGCCTTCCGAACCGTTCGGCACGATCGACCAGGCGTTGATGGCCTGGCCCAGCTTGCGCAACTGCGCATCGGGCATGTCGGCAATGCGCGCATCCGCCGCCAGGCCGTTGACGGCCAGCAGGCAGTCGGCCAGGCGCTCGGGCAGCCATTGCGCAACAATATTGCCGAGCTGCTTTTTCAAACTGCCCTTGCCTTCGATCAGGGTTTGCGCCACATCCACTTCGGGCAGCAGATTGATGACAATCGGCGTGCCGGGCTGCCAGAAACTGGATATTTGCAAGATTGCCGGGCCGGACAGGCCGCGATGGGTAAACAACAAGTCTTCACGGAAACGCGCGCCGCTCGGCTTGCGCCCTTTCAGGCTGCCTGTCTCGACATCGACCTCCAATGCAATGCCCGACAGCTCGGCAAACGGCGCCCAGCTGGCCGGGTCGAACGTCAGCGGCACCAGCGCCGGGCGCGGCTCGACCATTTTCAGCTCGAACTGGCTGGCGATGCGGTAGGCAAAATCGGTGGCGCCGATCTTCGGGATCGACAGCCCGCCGGTAGCGATCACCAGATTGGCCGCTTCGATCTCGCCGCTGTCGGTATGCAGCACGAAGCCGCCGTCATCGTGGCGCCCGACGCTGTCGATCTTGCAAGGCATGCGCCAGTGCACGTCGCCGGCAGCGCACTCGTCCTTGAGCATCTCGATAATCTGCTCGGCCGAGTCATTGCAGAACTGCTGGCCCTTGTGCTTTTCGTGATAGCCGATACGGTGTTTTTTCACCAGCGCGAGGAAGTCCTGCGGCGTGTAGCGCGACAGCGCGCTCTTGCAGAAATGCGGGTTTTCCGACAGGAAGTGCTGCGGGCCGGCGTGGATATTCGTGAAATTGCAGCGCCCGCCGCCCGAGATGCGGATTTTTTCGGCCAGCTTGGCCGCGTGATCGATCAGCACCACGCGCTTGCCCTGCTGGGCGGCCACCGCCGCACACATCATGCCGGCCGCGCCCGCGCCGATCACTGCCACATCAAATTGTTTTGCCATAAGAATTCCGGTCACCGCTGATTACAAAGCGCCATTGTAAACGGCGCCAGGCCATCAGGCGGCGGTGCTTGCAATCTTGCCCGACGCCATCAGGCATTGCTCTACCTGTTCCGCGATCGATGGCGGCACGGCGATTTCGCCGGCCAGCACCCGGCGTATCCAGTCGGCGGTGGTGGCCGCATCGCGCTCCACAGGCAAATCGGGCAACTGTTCGACCAGCAACTGCTTTTCCACCAGCACCGTACGCTCCTTGTCGTGGAACCAGTCGATCTGCTGCGCCTTGTTGGCGTTGGCCACCGTTTCGCCTTCAGTGCCGCGCATCAGAAAGGCGTCGCCACGCCCGTTTGGCGCCGCCGTGATGAAATATTCCCCCAGCATTTCCAGGTATTCCGGGTGCGTGTACGACACCAGGCGCAGCGCCGGCCCGGCAAACGGCTGCATGATTTTCACCAGGGTATGGGTGGAATTGCGCACGCCCAATACACGGCGCAGCGACAGCATATGGGCCAGCTTCGGCGCCAGGGCGGCGATCGGCATGAAAGCCACCTCGCCGCGCGCCATCGCGTCTTGCGCCTCGGCATGGGTGGCGCAGGAGTTCACGCCCAACGCGGCCAGCACTTCGGCGGTGGTGACGCGGCCTGGGTCCAGGCTGACGCCATGCACCAGCACCGGCGCGCCGGCGCGCGCCAGCAGCAGCGCCAGCAAGGCCGTCAGGTTGGCCATCTTGCGCGCGCCGTTGTAGCTGGGAATGACGATCGGCGCGTATCGCCCGTTTGGTGCCTGCAGCGGTGCAAACGACGCTTCGGCGGCGTCGAGAAAGCCGGCGATCTCTTCCACCGATTCGCCCTTGATGCGCATCGACAGCAAAATGCCGCCCAGCTCCAGGTCGGACACGCGCCCGTCGAGCATGGCGCGGTACAGGGCGCAGGCATCGATGCGCGTCATGCTGCGCGCACCGTTCTTGCCGCGGCCGATCTCCTTGATGAAGCGGGCGGCGGGAAATGGCTCTCCGGCCACGTCGGTATGGGGAATGGATACGGTAGTCATGGCGCCAGCTTACACGGATTTGCCGCGTTTATTGCAGCCGGTAGTGCCGATGGGGGACCTGATTACGTTGTAAATCAACAACGTTTGCCACGTACTTGAATCCGGCCACCCACGCGCCGCGTATATGGTTACATGGAGGAATCATCATGGGATACGCAAACAAACCGGACCAGGCCGTGGTCGGACTGGAAACGAGCAAGCTGCATTTGAAGGCGGTGGTGCTGCGCGATGGCGAACTGCTGTGCAAGGTGCTGGAAAACGACATGGCCGGCTACCGCTGGCTGCGCAGCTGGCTGCAAAAAAACGGCGTGGCCGTTGCCGGCTTGCGCGTGTGCATGCGCCTGGACGCGCCGCACAGCGACACGGCGGCGCGCAGCCTGGCGCTGATGGGCATGCAGGTGTGCGATGCGCCGCCAGCCGCGCTGGAGCAGTTCGCACTCAGCAGCGGCCTGCATGGGATGGGCATGGGCGCCGTGCTGCTGGCAAACTATGCATCGGCAGTCCAGCCGCCGCGCTGGACGCCGCCCTCGCCCGCCTATATGGAACTGCGGCTGTGGCTGCAGCGGCTGCAGGCGGTACAGGATGTGCGCCGCCAGGAAGCAGCCCGCCTAAACAGCCACCGGCAGGCCGGCCAGCAGGCGCTGCATGCCTTGCTGAGGCGGCAAATCGTCTGCCTGGACCAGCAGATCGCCCAGCATGAAGAGGTGATCCTGGCGCACATACGGCGCCACCCCAACCTGGACAAGCCGCCGGAGCTGGCCGGCAATCACCAGCGCGTGGCGCGCCTGGCGTTTTCCATCGAAAAAGCAGCCAGGCTATAAGCGTTTTGCCCGGCAATCCGCCGCCAGGGCGCATTTCCGCTACACTATTGCCTCTTAAAGCATGCAATAGCGAAAGCCCAGCCAGAATCATGAATACGCCAGACATCGAAAATATCAACGTCACTTCCTTCGCGCCGATGCCCACGCCGGCCGAACTGCACGCCAAACTGCCGCTGTCGGCCAGCGCCTTCGACACCGTCAATCGCGGCCGCGAAGCGCTGCGGGGCATCATTGACCGCAAGGACCAGCGCCTGTTCGTGGTGGTCGGCCCCTGCTCGATCCACGATCCGGTGGCCGGCCTCGATTACGCGCGCCGCCTGAAAACGCTGCAGGAGGAAGTGAAGGACACGATGCTGCTGGTGATGCGCGTGTATTTCGAAAAGCCGCGTACCACCACCGGCTGGAAAGGCTATATCAACGACCCGTACATGGACGACTCGTTCAAGGTCAACGAAGGCATGGAAAAGGCGCGCCAGTTCCTGCTCGACGTGTGCGAACTGGGCCTGCCGACCGCCACCGAAGCGCTGGACCCGATCTCGCCGCAATACCTGGGCGACCTGATCGCCTGGACCGCGATTGGCGCGCGCACCACCGAATCGCAGACCCACCGCGAAATGTCGTCGGGCCTGTCGACGCCGGTCGGCTTCAAGAACGGCACCGATGGCGATATCAGCATCGCCGTCAACGCGATTTTGTCGTCGGCGCACCCGCACTCCTTTCTGGGCATCAATGGCGAAGGCAATGTCTCGATCGTGCGCACCCGCGGCAATGCGTATGGGCACGTGGTGCTGCGCGGCGGCGACGGCCGTCCGAACTACGATTCGGTGTCGATCGCGATCGCCGAACAGGCGTTGGCCAAGGCCAAGCTGCCGGCCAACCTGGTGGTCGACTGCTCGCACGCAAACAGCTACAAGAAGCCGGAACTGCAGCCGCTGGTAATGGCCGATGTCATCCACCAGATCGTGCAGGGCAACCGCTCGCTGGTGGGCGTGATGATCGAATCGAATATCGTCAGCGGCAACCAGAAGATCCCGCAAGACCTGTCGCAGCTGACCTATGGCTGCTCGGTCACCGACGGCTGCATCGACTGGGATACCACCGCGACGATGCTGCGCGATGCGCATGCACATTTGGTCAATCGTCCGAAGTAATGCCGGCGATGTTGTCGGGTTACGGCGCTTTGCGCCTAACCCGACCTACGACGTCACCGGCGTACGTCGGGTAGGTCGGCTTAGCGCGCAGCGCGTAAGCCGACACCTCCACCAGCCATATCAAGCCATCTGCACGTGCGGCAGCAGCGCAAGCGAGCCGGCCAGCGCCTGTTCGGCCTTGCTGGCCGGGACATTGAGTTGTTTCAGGTCCAGGTAGATGCGCCCGTCCAGGACACGCACCGCATACATGCGCGCCACGCCCTGCACCGGCGCGACCAGCCGGCCAGAATCGAGTTCGATGATCCAGCTGTTCTTCGGCCCCAGCAAATTCTTGTCCATCAGGACGCCATGCGCCAGCGGGCCGCCCAGGCAGGGCACCGTGTCAAGCAGCGCATAG
The DNA here is from genome assembly GCF_057291295.1 of Janthinobacterium sp. 1L-D-8-B-C4. Taxonomy (NCBI): domain Bacteria; kingdom Pseudomonadati; phylum Pseudomonadota; class Betaproteobacteria; order Burkholderiales; family Oxalobacteraceae; genus Janthinobacterium; species Janthinobacterium sp. 1L-D-8-B-C4. The sequence continues at coordinate 61,729 of NZ_JBXAVX010000007.1, read as the reverse complement.
ACGGTGTCATCGGCCGCGCGAAACAGCGCCACGCCGGGCAAATCCTGCCAGGCCAGCCCACGCTGCACCATGCGCGCGCCCGCCAAAGGCATGTCCTTCAGGCGGCATATCATTTTCCATTGTTCCGGCATCACAAGCTCCCGTGAGAAAAGCACACCTGTTCCATAAGCAAGAGCGGTGCCAGTGCTGAAATACCGCCGGCAAGGGGAAATCGCGTGCAAATGCCATCCACCGCGCACTGCGCAAGTGCACACTGCCGCCGAAATGGTGCGCCGGCGGCCAGGCTGGCGTGGCCGCTTTCCTTTACAATGGCGGATTACTCCCCCTACTTTGCACCTTCCATGATTGTTCTTGGCGTCGAATCCTCCTGTGACGAAACCGGCCTGGCCCTGTACGACACCGACCACGGCCTGCTGTCGCACGCCCTCTATTCGCAGGTCGCCATGCACGAGCAGTATGGCGGCGTGGTGCCGGAACTGGCGTCGCGCGACCATATCCGCCGCGCCATCCCGCTACTCGACGAAGCGCTGGCCAAGGCCGGCATCAGCCTGCCCGAGATCGACGCCATCGCCTATACGCAAGGCCCTGGCCTGGCCGGCGCGCTGCTGGTCGGCTCGTCCGTGGCCTGCAGCCTGGGCCTGGCGATCGACAAGCCGGTGCTGGGCATCCACCACCTGGAAGGCCATCTGCTGTCGCCGCTGCTGGCGTCCGAGCCGCCCGAATTCCCGTTTATCGCCCTGCTGGTATCGGGCGGCCACACGCAGCTGATGCGCGTCGATGGCGTGGGACAGTACACCATGCTGGGCGAAACGCTGGACGACGCGGCCGGCGAAGCGTTCGACAAGTCGGCCAAGCTGCTGGGCCTGGGCTACCCTGGCGGCCCGGCTATTTCGCGCCTGGCCGAATTCGGCGACCCGCTGGCCTACAAGCTGCCGCGCCCGATGATGCATTCGAAGGACTTCAATTTCAGTTTTTCCGGCCTGAAAACGGCGGTGCTGACGGTGGTGAAGAACCACGAAGAAAAGGTCATCGCCAATATTTGCGAGCAGGACAAGGCCAATATTGCGCGCGGCTTTGTCGACGCCATCGTCGAAGTGCTGACCGCCAAATGCGTGTCGGCCCTCAAGCACACGGGCTTGAAACGGCTGGTGATCGCCGGCGGCGTCGGCGCCAACGCCCAGCTGCGCGCCTCGCTCAACGCGGCAGCGGCAAAAAAGCGCTTCAAGGTGTATTACCCGGAGCTGGAATTCTGTACCGATAACGGCGCCATGATCGCCTTTGCCGGCGCCATGCGCTTGCAGATCAACCCCGAAGCGGCCAAGCGCGACTATGCGTTCAATGTGCGGCCGCGGTGGCCGCTGGACGAAATCCGAGAAATTTAACTCGCGAGATCGGATTCACTCCAGGAGAAAATTGCGCGCGCCCGCCAGGGCCGCGCCTTCCTGCTCCACCGTCTCATCCTTCAGCGCCACCCCCGACAACTGGCGCGCAAACGCCTGCGACAGCAAATAATGCAGCCGGTACGCTGCCTGCGCATACGCCATGCCTTCCGGGCGCACGTTCGAGATGCAGTTGCGGCGGTCGTCCAGCAGGCCCACCTTCGGCGCCCACGTCAGATACAGGCCGAGGCTGTCGGGCGAACTCAGGCCGGGCCGCTCGCCGATCAGCACCAGCACGGCGCGCGCTTGCAGCAATTGGCCCACCTCATCGCCGGCCGCCACCCGCCCCTGCTGCACGATCGCCAAAGGCGACACCGTCCACGCTTCCAGCGCCAGCCGTTCGCGCAGAGCGGCCAGGAACGGCACCGCATGGCGCTCGATCGCCAGCGCCGACAGGCCGTCGCAGGCCACCAGCGCCAGGTCCATGTTTTGCGGAGCTTGCGCCAGGCGCTCGCGCGAGGCATCGTCGAGACGCCGCCCCAGGTCCGGCCGCTGCAAATAGACGGCGCGCGTGGTGGCGGCGCTGTGCAAGACGATGCTGCCCGGTTCCTGCACCGCCAGCGCTTGCGCATCGAGTTCGAGGTGCACCGCATCGCGTGCCTGCGCGTGGGCCAGCTGGAAGGCCAGCTGCCGTGATGTCGGCAGGCTGACGCCGCTGCGTCCCAGCGCGATGCGCGCCTGCGTATGGCGGCGCAGTTCCTGCCAGGGATTTTCGGTGACAACGGTATCGCTACTGGCCATGGCATGCTCCCGCGGTAATGGAATCTTGCTACACTGCGCATCAGCATATCACCAAGGAGCACCATGATCGCCGCCGCCGATGCCGTGCTGTGGGACCAGTTGTACGATACTCCCCTGCTGGACCGGCTCGGCCCTGCGCAGGATGAAATCATCGCGCATGTCACGCAGGTCAATCTCGCCATGGACGTGCCCGAGCGGCCGTCGTCGACCGAAGTGGACGCCGCCTTTGAGGCCGACGTGCGCGCGGCGATGGCCACCATGCCGGCCTCCGTGCAGGCGCTGCTCGACGGCGTGCTGCTGGGCGTACGCTATGCGCGCCAGCTGGGATCGTCGGCCATCAGCGATATCGTCGTCAGCCTTGAGGGTGCGATTCTGGGCGTGGTGGTGGCGCTCGACGTCGATGCGTTCGAGTCGCGCACGGCAAATGAATGGGCCAGCTGGAAGGAAAATACCCCGTTTTCCGCGGAAGACGGTTTTTCCTTGTCGGCGCAGATTGCGCTGCCCGAGGACGACAACCGCCGGGGCGCGCTGCAATACCTGCTGCTGCATGAATTCGGCCATGTGCTGTCGGCGGGCCGCAATCTGCTGCACGACTGGTGGCTCGACGCGCAATCGCTGCGCGGCGCCGACGAGTATCACTACCTGCCGCTGGCCTGGCAGATCGACGCGAACCGGCAAGTGGTGCCGCTGGCAGAGAACGACTTTGCGCTGCGCAGCGACATCGTCTACTACCATGGCGCCAGGCTGGCCGGCAGCCAGATGGCCGACGCCTACCGCCGGCTGCAAGGCGCAAATTTCGCCACGCTGTACGCCGCCACCAGCGTGCACGAGGACTTTGCCGAGTCGTTCGCCAGCTATGTGCACGCCGTCATGCTGGGCAAGCCGCAAGCGATCCGCATCGAGCGCGATGGCCAGCTGCTGCTGCAGTTCGACGGCTACTGGGATGCACCGCGAAGCGCGGCCAAACGCGCCCTGCTGGCGCGATTGCTTGGCTAGGCGCCGCTTGCCGCGCGCGCCAGCATGGTGCGAAACGCCGCAAACACTTTCTGCATGGCGGGTCGCTTGTACGGGTACATCTCTTCGGCATCCATGGCGTGCACGATCATGGCGTTGTCGGCCTCGAACACCAGCAGTTCGCCGTCGCGCGTCTCGGCGCAGTCGATGCCGAGATACGGCATCCCCATGCGCGCATCGATGGCGGCGAACGCCTGCGCATGGCGGCGCGCGAATTCGTCGTCAAAGTGCGCCATGATGCGCGCCTCTTCCTCGCGCTTGACCGCGCTTTCATCCATGCCCGCGTTCAGGTAATGAATCATCCAGTGCGACGAGACGGCAAAGTGGCAGACATATGGCAGGCCGTCGATCAGGGCGATGCGGTATTTGCGGTACTGGCCATCAATATTGCGATAGTCGACAAAGCGCGCGATATAAAAGCGTTCGGCGTCGACTTTTTGCAGATACGCCTGCAAGTCGGCGGCGCTGGCCATGCGTTCCAGGTCATGGCCCGCGTGCGAGCCGAGCGGGCGCACGATCAGCGGAAAATCGTCGCCGGGCAGCAGTGAGCCGACCTGCAGTTCGCCGCTGGCCAGCGCTTCGAGTTTCGCACGTTCCAGACGCGCCGTGCGCGGCATGGCCACCCCATGCACGTCCCGCAGCCGCGCGCACAGGCCGTCGCGCGAGGTATGTGCAATATGCTGCGGCAGGTTGACTACCGGGCGCGGCCACCCTTCCAGTAACGTCGCCAGGCGCGCCAACAAGGGCTGGTTCGCATCCGATTCGGCCACCGCCACCAGCAGCACATCATGCTCGGGCACTTCTTCGGGAAAGTCGCTATCGGCCGTCAGGTACAGCAAGTCCATCGCCACGTCGGACTGCTCGACCAAAAATTCGATCGGCGTATTCGACATCAGGTCGCCCGGTCCCATTACCACCAGCAGCTTGAGGCCGGGGCCGGACTGTGGCGCCTGCGCGGGCAGGCTGTACCACTGCTGCAGCTCGATCGCCTGCGCCTGCACCGCCAGCGCCAGCTCGCGCTGGCCTTTCAGTTGCAGCACGGTGGAAAAATCCAGGTATGCATGCGCGTCATCGGGGTGCGCCTGGGCCCGCGCCAGCAGCGCTTCGCCCAGGGGCGCCAGGTCCTGCTGTAAAAAGGCCAGCCGCATCAGCGGCGCCAGGCCGATCAGCGGCGCATACGGCGTGCCAGCCTGTTGCATCAAATCAGTCATGGTGTTTCCAAAAATCAAGACAGGCGCGCGGCGCCAAAGCGCAGCACGGCGGCCAGCAGCGCATCGATATCCTGCGCGCGTGTGCGGTGGTTGACGATGGCGGCGCGGATCGCCAACTGCCCATTGATGGTGGTCGACGACGGCGCCGCGATGCCCGATTCATGCAGGTCGGCGACGATCTCGCCATTGAACGAGTCGCTGTCGCCACCAGCTATGCCGCGATGGCGGAAGCAGACGATATTGAGCGTTACGTGCGCCAGCAGTTCGAGTTCCGGCGTTGCCTGCACGCGCTCGGCCAGGTAGCGCGCCAGCGCGCAGGTATGGGCAATCGACTCACCGATGCGTGCTGCACCATGCACCTTGAAGGTGAACCAGGTCTTCAGAGCGCGAAAGCCGCGCGACAGGTCGGGGCCGAAGTCGCAGGGCCACGGCGAGCCGCCCGCCAGGCCCCGCGCTTCGCGGCGCAGGTAGGCGGCCGGCGCCGCAAACGCCGCCATATGGCGCGCGCCGTCGCGCACCAGCAAAAAGCCCGCGTCGTAGGGCACCTGGCCCCATTTGTGAAAATCGAAGGCCAGCGAATCGGCCAGTTCGATGCCGGCCAATAGCGGCGCCACTTCGGGCGACAACATGCCCAATGCACCATAGGCGCCGTCGACATGGAACCACAGTTTTTCACGCGCCGCCAGCGCCGCCAGCGCAGTCAGGTCGTCGATGGCGCCTGTGTCCACCGTGCCTGCCGTGCCGACGATAAAGAAGGGCTTCAGGCCGGCCGCGCGGTCTTGCGCAATGCACTGCGCCAGCGCCTTGACATCGATCTGCTGCTGCGCGTTGACGGCGATGCGGCGCAAAGCTGCGGTGCCCAGGCCCGACAGATCCATCGCCTGGGCGATGCAGCCGTGGGCGGCGGCCGAGGTGTAAGCCACCAGCCGCGTGTTTTTCACGCCATCCTGGCGCGCCAGCACGCCCAGTGCCTGGGTGCGCGCCACCAGCAGGCCCATCAAATTGGCCATCGAAGTGCCGGTGACGAACACGCCGCTGGCCGTGTCGGGAAAGCCGAACAGTTCACGCATCCAGCGCCCGATCTGGCGCTCGACTTCCACCGGCATCTGGCTGCGCCCGCCCACATTGGCGTTCAGGCCCGCCGCCAGCATGTCGGCCAGCATGCCGACCGGCGTGCCGCCGCCATGCACCCAGCCCATGAAGCCCGGATGCACATTGCCCACCGCATAGGGCAGCACGTCGTGCATGAAGGTGGCATGGGCGTCGGCCAGCTCACCGGGCGCGCGCGGCAGCGGCTCGGTGAAGCTGGCGCGCGCCGTGGCGGGCGCGGCTTGCCAGACGGGCCGCTGGCGTATCTGCTGCGCATAGTCGAGCATGTCGTCGAGCATGCGGTGGCTTTGCGCGCGGAAGTCATCCCATTCTTCGGGAGTGCGCGGATCAAGCGAATCGGGTTCGGGTGGCAGCATGATGGCGTCGCTAAGATAGAGGGTTGATTATCGCACCCGCATGGCCAGCCAGGGCGCCATTTACATCTGTTACCCGGCCAGCCGCCGCAGCGCCGCCTGGAAAGCGGGCGCCAGTGCGGCGGACAAGCGGCCATCGCCGTGCGTGATATGCATGCGCGCCAGCCAGGCTTCGAACTCGGGCGCGGCACCCAGGCCCAGCACGCGGCGCGCATACAGGGCGTCGTGGAACGAAGTGCTCTGGTAGCCGAGCATGATGTCGTCGGCGCCGGGCACGCCCATGATGAAGTTGCAGCCGGCCGCGCCCAGCATGGTCAGCAGCACATCCATGTCGTCCTGGTCCGCTTCCGCGTGGTTGGTATAGCACACGTCGCAACCCATGGGCAGGCCCAGCAGCTTGGCGCAGAAATGGTCTTCCAGCCCGGCGCGGATGATCTGCTTGCCGTCGTACAGGTATTCGGGGCCGATGAAACCGACCACCGAATTGACCAGCAGCGGCGCATATGCTCGCGCCACCGCATAGGCGCGCGCCTCGCAGGTCTGCTGGTCCATGCCGTGATGGGCGCCAGCCGACAGCGCGCTGCCCTGCCCCGTCTCGAAATACATGACGTTGTTGCCCACCGTGCCTCGCCCCAGTGACAGCGCCGCCGCCCGGCCCTCGGCCAGCAGCGCCAGGTCGATGCCGAAACTGCGGTTGGCCGCCTCGGTGCCGGCCACCGACTGGAATACCAGGTCAACCGGTGCACCGCGCCGTATCGCCTCTATCGTGTTCGTCACATGCGTCAGCACGCAGGACTGGGTGGGTATGTCGTACTGGCCGATCACACCGTCGAGCAGGTGCAGCAGCGACACCACCTGCGCCACATTGTCGGTGGCCGGATTGATGCCGATCACGGCGTCGCCGCTGCCATGCATCAGGCCATCGACGATGGACGCCGCAATGCCGGTGGCGTCGTCGGTCGGGTGATTGGGCTGCAAGCGCGTGGCAAGGCGGCCCGCCAGGCCCAGGGTATTGCGAAAGGCGGTCACGACGCGGCATTTGCGCGCCACCAGCACCAGGTCCTGCAGGCGCATCAGTTTCGACACGGCCGCCGCCATTTCGGGCGTAATGCCGCGCGCCACCGCCGCCAGCGCGGAGCTGTCGGCCGTGTCACTGAGCAGCCAGTCGCGCAGCTCGCCCACGCACAGATGGGAAATCGCTGCGAACGCGGCGTGGTCGTGGGTGTCGATAATCAGCCGCGTGACTTCATCGCTTTCATACGGCGCCAGGGCTTCGTTCAAAAACACGCTCAAAGGCAGCTCGGCCAGCGCCAGTTGCGCGGCGATGCGCTCCTGCGCGCTGGCCGCCGCCACGCCCGCCAGCACATCGCCCGAGCGCAAGGGCGTTGCCTTGGCCAGCAGGTCTTTCAGGTCGCGGAAGCGGTAGACCATGCTTCCCAGCACATGCGCATAATGAGTCATCAGGTTTTCCTCCCGTGACAGCCATTCTACGCCTGCACGCCATTACTCCAGGCTGCGCAGCGCGCCTTCCACAGCCGGGTGGCGAAACACGAAACCGTCTGCCAGCAGCCGGCGCGGCACCACGCGCTGGCCTTCGACCAGCAGGTCGGCCTGCTCGCCCAGCAAGGTGCGCATGACGAACGCCGGCGTCGGCATGAACGATGGCCGGTGCAGCACCCTGCCGGCTAGCCGCGCAAAGTCACCCTGGTGCAGTGCTTCCGGCGCGCAGAAATTCCAGGCGCCACTGACGCTGGCGTCTTCGCTGCGGCGCGCCAGGTGGGCGATGCCGCGTATCACGTCCTGCACATGCACCCACGACAGCCATTGCCGGCCACTGCCCAGCGGACCGCCCACGCCCAGGCGTATCGGCAGCAGCATCTGTGGCAAGGAACCCTGGTGGCCGAACACCAGGCCAAAGCGCATGCAGCCCACCTGCACGCCATGGACTTCGGCGCCGCGCGCGGCAGTTTCCCATTCGCTGCACAGCTGCGACATGAAGATCGCTTGCGGCGCGCTGTCTTCCGCCAGTTCCCGGTCATCGCCCTGCGGCTGCACGCCGTAGTAGCCGATCGCCGACGCCGACAGCAGCACGCGCGGCTTGTGGCTGGTGCGGCCGATCCAGGCGACGACTTCCTGCGTCAGGGCGATGCGGCTGCGGCGCAAGGCCGCCTTGCGCGCCTGCGTCCAGCGCGCGCCGACGATGCGTGCACCGGCCAGATTGACCACCATATCGATGCGCTCATGGTCACGCAGATCGGCCATGCCGGTAATGCAGCGCACCTTGCCATCGAAAGTCCATGCCGCCTGCTTGGCCTGGCGCGTCAGCACCGTCACCTGGTGGCCATCGGCCAGCAAGGCGGCGACCAATTGCTGGCCGATAAAGCCGGTGGCGCCCGTCACCAGCACCTGCTGCGGCGCGCTGGCGAAATGGATGGTTTCCACCTTACCCTCTTCTTGTTCCACCCTTTTGCCCAACTGCCAGGCCGCATAGCCATCGCGCACGCCCGACAAGCCGACACCGACGCCGCACAGGGCCAGGAACACGCTCAACCAGCCATAGGGCTGCCACACCAGGTCCGTTGGCAGACTTGCCCAGTCGGCGCTGTTCAGGGCCAGCAAGGCGATAAACGCGCCGGCATTGATTGCCAGCACCGTATGCGTGACCCGTTCGGTGGCCGGCAGCAGGCGCGTACGGTCTTCGACGACAAAGTCCCACAAGGTCAAGACGATCTCCACGCTGAAGACGAGCACCAGTACCCAGGCCCAGGCGCCGTGCCATTCCCAGGACGACAGGCCGGCAAACAGCAGGCTGTAGATCAGCGCGCGGATCGAGTGGATGGTCAATTCGAGGCGCGCGGATTTTTTTTGCGGCAGCGCTTCGGTGATCTCGTGGTGGTAGATGGTGTCAAAGGCGCCCAGGCAGCCTTGGAAAGCCATCAGTTGCAGGGCCAGCAGATGCGTATTCATGGTGTGTCCTCGTGGTGTGGCGCTGCCGCTTCGCGAAACACGCCGACCTGGGTAAAGGTGGTGCCAAACAGCACGTGGCGGATCTCGATGCGGATATTGAATTGCTGCGGATTGTCGTTGCGGTGGCACAGGTAGGTCTTGCCGGGCGTGAGCAGGCCGGGCAGCGGCAGGCGCCAGCCGAACAGGTCCCAAAAATAACCGTCGCTGGTGAAGTACAGATTGCCTTCGCGGATATCGAGCACCAGCTTCATGCCCAGGCCCATGCCGACGTATTCCAGCACCTCGCCTTTTTCGCTTTCGGCCATGTAGGACGTGAAGCGTATCGGCTTGCGCTCGTGCAGGCGGTAGGTGCGCTGCTTGAAAATATGCGGGCAGCCGGGGCGCGAATAGACCTCGATATCGACCGGAAAATTGTAGTCGTCATGCGGAATCAGCGCGCCGTTGATGAAGGGCCGCGTGATCCAGCCCAGCATCTTGCCCAGGCGCGAGCTGCTCAATTCACTGAGTTCGCCCCGGTAGTACAAAGGCTGGCCCGGCGCCGGATTTTTTTCGAAGCGGCGGCGGATATCGGGGTGCAGGTTTTGCCACGCATCGCCCATCACTTTCTTGAACAGCTCTCCTTCGGATGGTCCGTTCATGGTTTGGCTTTCTTCGCTTTGGCGGATTTTTCAGGTTTGTCTTCGGGGCTGAGGAACTTGGCGACCTTGCCGCCCATCGACAGCATGCGCTGCAAGGTGGCCGGCGGCAGGTTCTTGTAGTCGCTGTAGGTGGCGCTCAGCATTTCCAGGAAGGCCAGCACTTCGCCCATGCGTTCAAGCGTGGCCGGCGGGATCGCCGCATCGTGCTCGCCTTCGATTGCGCACTCGCGCAAGACGGTGAGGGTCGGATCGATCTCGCGCCGCTTGCGCTCTTCCATGATGACGCGGAAAATTTCCCACACATCCTGCAGCGCCACGAAATGGTCGCGCCGGTCACCCATCACATGCGTGATGCGCGCCAGGCCCCAGCTTTGCAGTTCCTTCAGGCTGTTGCTGACGTTCGAGCGCGCCACATTCAGGCTGGCGGCGATATCTTCGGCCGTCAGCGGCTCGTTGGCAAGGAACAGCAGCGCGTGGATCTGCGCCACGGTGCGGTTGACACCCCAGCGGGTGCCCATCTCGCCCCAGTGAAGAATGTACTTCTGTGTGGTCGGACTCAGTTCCATAGTTTCTCTTATTTCTGTCGTTACAGAAATGTAAGGCGCTACGCAAGCCGAGTCAAGCGCGATTCGTTACAGAGATTGTGGCGGCTGGCCCATGGTCCTGAGGAATTTCTGCTGCGAGGCGTGCAGCTGCAGGTAGCCGATCTCGCGGTAGGTCAGGCCATGGCGCGGCGCCAGTTCGGCGATGATGCGCGCCAGCGCCGGATAGTGGCGGTGGTTCCAGGTCGGGAACAGATGATGGGTCAGGTGCAAATTGAGTCCACCGAGCCAGTAGCCGAGCCAGCGCAAGGCGCGCGGTTTCGGCGTCCAGTCGCAGGCGGTATGAAAGGTGTGCTGGTACCAGTCGTGCGGCAAGGTACCGTCTGCCCCCGGCTGGAAGAAATCGACTTCGGCCCAGTGCGTGCCCAGGATCAGCGCCACCAGCGCGCACGAGGCAATCATCTGGCCCAGCAGGTACGCACCCAGCACCACACCCCAGCCTATGCCGTGGCCCTGCACCACCCATATCGGCAAGGCCAGCACCAGCGCCACATGGCCCAGCTTCCAGCCCAGGAACGCGGCCCAGCCGCGCCAGCCCTGCAAGCGGCTGTGGGCGGCCACCGGTGTCTTGCCGAAGCGGTCCAGCCAGTCGCCATACCAGTTCAGATAGGGCAGCGACAGCGCAGCCACCAGCGGCCAGTACAGGTATTGGTAGCGGTATTGCGGCGACCAGCTTTGGAATGGCGTCTGGCGCAAAAACGGATTCGGTTCGGTGTCGAGGTCATAGCCTTCGACATTGGCATAAGTGTGGTGGAAGTGCACGTGGCGGATGGTCCAGAAATCCATGTCCACGCCCACCGGCAGGCTGACCAGGCGGGTCAGCAGGCGGTTCAGCGCGCCACGCCGGAACATGGCACTGTGGGCGCCGTCGTGCAGGCTGTTCATGGCCAGCACCATGGCCGTCACCACGCAAGCGACATAACTGGCGACAAAGCCGGGGGTGGTCCCGGCGCGTAGCGCCAGCACATACAGCAGCGCCGCCAATCCAGTCAGGGCGATGGCCTTGGCATGCATGCGCCAGTCGGCAAAGCGGTGCGTGGATGCCGCCGCCAGATAGGCGTCGGCCCGCTCGCGCAGCTCGCGGCGGAAGGCCGAATAGCGCGCCGGCTGGAAACGTAGCGGCGGCCGTTGGGAGGAAACCGTCATGCGCGCCTACCCTCTTGCGCCGGCCACCATAGCCGGCGCGCGCCATCGAGGCCATGCACCAGCAACAGGCCCATGAACACCACGCCCCAGGCGTCGCGCGCGCCGTACCAGAACAGGAACAGCAGCGGCAGCACCAGGCAGATGGCGATCCAGGCCATTGCACCCCAGCGGCGTGCGTCCGACAGCCCGCCCAAGGCAAGCGTGCCGGCAAAGATCAGCGCAAACAGCGCCACCTGCTGCGCGGCGGTCCATGCCGCTTCATGGTTGACGTAGTAGATCACCAGCCCAAACAGCAGTATGCCGCCGATGCCGATATACAGTTCCGGCACGTGGAACACGCCACGCGACTGCCAGTCGGGAAAACGCGCGCGCAGCCATTTGAACAATTTGCCGTTGCTGGCCAATAGCGGGTTATTCGTCGGCGTCGTGCCCTTCACGCCATAGCGCATTTCCACGCCGTCGAGTTCCGGCTGGAAGCTGCCGAACAGTTTGTCCCACAGCAGCAGGGTTCCTCCAAAATTGCGGTTGATATAGCGCTTGTCGGTGCCGTGGTGGACCCGGTGGTGCGACGGCGTGACCATGATTCTGTCGAGGATGCCGGATTTGTTGACCAGCGCATTGTGGTTGTAGAACTGCACCGAGTAATGCAGCGAAGAGATGACGACAAAAATTTCCAGCGGCAGGCCCAGCACGGCCAGGATGGCGATGAACGGGAAATTGGTCAGCGATGAATACCAGGAATTGCGCACGCCCAGCGACAGGTTGAAATGCTCGCCCTGGTGGTGCACCACGTGCACCGCCCACAGCAGCGGGATCTTGTGATGCAGGCGGTGCATCCAGTAAAAGCACAGATCCCAGGCGACAAACGCAAACAGCCATTGCGCGGCGAGCGGCCACTGGTCGACCACATGCAGGTTGGCGTGGCGCAGCAGCAGCGCAAACGCCGCCACTTCCACGCCGCGAAACACCCACATCAGGATATGGCCGGAATTGAGGTTGAAGATCACGTCCTTCCATGGCACCGGCGTCTTGCGTACCCATTTGAGTATCAGGAGTTCGGCCAGCACGAAGGCCAGCATGATCACGAAAGTGAGGGCAAAAGGATTGAGGGTCATGGTGCAATTTCCGGGAAAATATCGCGGCGATCTGCCGAGGATACGCGCATTTTCGCCAGCGCGCCGCCCGCCAGGCCCACCAGCAGGCCCGCTGCCAGGTCGATGCTGACATGCCGGCGCAGCGCGATGATGGCATAGCAGATGCCGAGCAGCAGCAGCACGGCCAGCAGCGAGCGCACGGGCCGCTCACGTTCCAGCAGCGCCCAGGCGCACAGTAAAGTCAAGGCGCCATGCAGCGAGGGCAGGCAGTTCTGGGTGGAATCCATCGTCTGCAGCATCCGCAATACTTGCGTGCTCCAGCCGCTGCCATCGCCGACCGGCGGATACGCCAAGGTGGTCGGGTACAGCAAAAACACCACGCCGCAGATGACCGCCGACACCGCCATGGCGCGCGCCAGCCAGCGCACGCGCGCCGGTCTGGCCACCAGGTAGGTATACGGAATCAGGATAAAGAAGGACAAATACAGCCAGATCGCTGCGTCGCTGTAGGCAATCGCGCGGTCGATAAAGGTTTCGGGCAAAATCACGCCCTGCCCCTGCAGCAGGTCGCTGGAAAAATACACCAGGCCCACGCTGCCCCAGCCAGCCAGCAGATACAGCAGACGCTTGAAAAATGTCATCGTTAAAGTAGACGCCGGATACGGCGCCGTTTCATGGTGGGATCAAAAGCGGGCAAGTCACGGCTGACGGTCCAGTGCAGGCGTTCGAGCGCCACGCCCAGCCCTTGCAGCACGTCTACCAGGTGCGCTTTCAACGCGGCCAGGCCCGCAGTATCCTGCGCCGCATGCAGCTGCAAGGTGGCCGCTCCCTGCTGCACCAGGCGATAGTCGCAATCGGCCGGCAGGGCTTGCGCAAACGCGCGCGTGAGCACATCGGCAAAGACGGCCACCGTCTGGCCGTCGAGGAGCGCCGGCAGCACCAGCATATCGTCGCAGCGCCCTTCGATGCCGTCAATCGCCCGCGTGGCCCGCCCGCAGGGGCAAGGCGTGGCGCGCGCCAGCAGGATATCGTCAAGCCGGTAGCGCACGATGGGTTGCGTGATGCGGGTAAAGTCGGTAATCACCGGCACGAAGCGGCGCTGTTGCTGGTCCAGCCACTGCGGCTCGACATGCACGTATTCCTCGTTCAGGTGCAGCACGCCGTGTTCACAGGTGCTGGCCAGAAAACCTTCGGTGGCCTGGTAGATTTCATGCACGGCGCCAAACGCCTGCACGATCAGCGCGCGGTCCTGCGCTTCCAGCACTTCGGCCACCGAAATGACTTTTTTCGGTGCCAGTGCAAACCTGCCAGCGATCACGCCCAGCGCCAGCTGGCGCAGCACCTGGGCGGGCGCCACGATCACCGATGGTCGGTAGGCCACCAGTTCGGCGCACAGCGCATCGAACGGCTGGAACAGGTCGTAAAAGGCAAAGGTCAGCCATGGCGAGCGCACGGCCGTGTACAGATTGCTGTTTGCGCGCAGGAACAGGGCCACCCGTTCGCCGGAAAACAGGCCGTCGGGCAGCGCCTTGGCCAGCATCACGCCGGCCCACTGGGCTTTTTCGCGCGGGCTCACGGTAAATACGGCGCGCTGCGACGAGGTGCCCGACGACAGGCCCACCGTGATGTCGCCCACGGCGGGCGTAAAGTCACGGCTGCGCTCGGCTGCCATGGCGGCGGCCATCGCTGGCGCCAGTTCGATTCCTGCCGTATTCATGGCATCAAAGTGTTCCAGCATCAGCGCCTTGTTCATGCTTGGCCACTGCGCCAGCGGCAGCGCGCGGAACGGCGCAAAATACGGGCTGCGCGCGCACAACTTGTCAATAAAGCTTGTGAGCTGGCGCTGTTGATAAGCGTCCAGCTGCGCGCGGCCGGCAAAGCGCAGGCGGCGCGTGCGCCAGTAGGCCAGCAGCAGCCAGACGATGCGCTTCAAGAGCGGCCCGCCACAGGCGCATAATCGTCGGTGTCTTCATGCGTGATGCGGATCTGCGCCTGGCCGCCCTGGTGCAGCTGGTGCAGGCGGTGCAAGGTCTCGTAATATGGCGCGCGCTTGTGCTGGATAATGAACGACAGCTCGGACGGCCCGCGCAGTTGCTGGAAGCTTTCCGGCACCCAGGCCGCGTCCGACGCCAGCAAGGTCCAGCCGCCATCCTGCAGCACGAACGCGCCCAGGTGGCCAATCGCATGGCCGGGCAGCTCGACAATATAGATTTCGCCGGTACCGCTGACATCGCGCCCCGTCGTGAACGGCTGCAAGGCGGCCGGCAAGGCAGTTTCCGGCACGCTTTCCACGAACGCCAGGCGATCCGCAATGTCAAGCGGCAGCAGCTCGGGCACAAAAGCCTGGCGCACGGCCGGTATGCCCGACAAGCCGCGCACCGCATCCCAGCCGGTTTTCGAGGCCATCAGCCGCGCCTGCGGAAAGTCGCGCATACCGGCGATATGGTCTGCATGGAAGTGCGACAGCAGCAGGGTATGGATGTCGCCGGGCGACACGCCATGCGCGCGCAGTTGCCCCTGCAACGACTCGTGCGCATCGAACACCACCGGCGTGACCCAGGCGTACATGCGGTACACGCCTTTTGACGTGGCGGCGCGAAAATGATCGGCGTAGCCGGTGTCCCACAGGTACAGGCCGGCGCGCGTTTCGATCAGATAGGCGCGCGAAGGGAAGCAGCGGCTGGCAAAGCCGCTGCCTTTCAATACCATGCAGGACGGGTGAGTGCAGTGGCCGACGCGAAAGGCGGTAATGCTAGCCATTGCGCTCCTTTGCCACCTTGTGTGCGGCCGCCTCCTGGCGCATCCATTGCGCGGTGCGGGCGATGCCGTCCTGCAGGCTGACGATGGGGCGGTAGCCGAGCACCTTGCGCGCCTTGGCGTTATCGAGCGTCATGTCGAAGCTGAGCGCGCCGATGCTGTAGGGCGTCAGCGACGGTTCGCGGCGCGTGAAACGGGCGCCAAACTGCATCAACCGCGCGACAATGGCCAGCAGCCGGTAGGGCATGCTGACGATCTCGAACGGCTGGCGCAGCTGGTCGCAGAACAGGCTGCGCAAAATGTCGCACAGGCGCGCCGGTTCGCAGTTGGTGATATTGAAGGCGCTGCCCGAGGCCAGCGTCTTGTGCAGGGTGGCCAGCCACATCGCGTGCACCACATTGTCGACATAGGTGATGTCGATGGTGGCCGCACCGCCATCAGGCAGCGGCAGCTTGCCATGGCGCTCGCGCAGCACGCGCGCCAGGCGCGGGATCAGCACCTGGTCGTGCGGGCCGAAAATGGCGCGCGGGCGCAGAATCACGCACAACATGGCGCGGTGCTTGTCGGCCGCTTCCTGCACCAGTTTTTCGGCCATCGCCTTGGTGCGCGCGTAGGCGTTCACATAAGTATCGGGGCGGAAGGTTTCCGGCACCTCGTGGCGGTGGCGGTAGTCGAAATAGATGGCCGGCGTGGAAATGTGCACGAAGCGCGCCACGTGCGCGGCGCCAGCCGCGCGCAGCAACTGGCCGGTGGCCGTGACGTTGGCGGCGATAAAGTCGCGTTCCAGGCCCCATGGCGAAGACAGCGCAGCGCAGTGCCAGACGGCGTCCATGCCGCGCACCAGCTGATCGACCTGCTGCGGCGTGGCTTGCGCCAGGTCCAGCGGCACGAACTGCGCGCCCAGGCGTTCGAGTTCGCGGCCCACGGCCAGGTTGCGGCCGCTGGCGCGCACGTCCACGCCCTGCGCCAGCAGGAAGTGCACGGCATTGCGCCCCAGGCCGCCCGTCGCCCCCGTGACCAGTATCCGCTTCATCGCACCATCCTCATGGATCGACAATCATAAATCATGTTCATAGATCAAGTATCATGCCGCCGATGGTGAGACCGGCGGCCGTGCCCATCATCAGCAGGCGCTGGCCCGGCACGGCCCGGCCCGTCATCACGGCCTCGTGCAGCGCGGTGGGCAGCGAGGCCGCCACCTGGTTGCCATGGGTCTCGAAGATCTTGATGATTTTAGCATCGGGCACGTCAAGGATGCGCGCGGCATGCGCCAGTCCCAGCGGGCTGGCCTGGTGCGGCACCACCACATCGATGCGATCGAGGCCGGCGCCGGATTCGACCATCAGCTGGTCGAGGAAAGCCGGCATCACCTTGACGGCCAGGCGGAACACGGCCTTGCCATCCATATGGAACAGATAATCACCGGGTTCGCAGCCGTTGCGCGGGTTGCGCTCGGTGCCGCCACCGCGTATCTCGCAGTAGCGCCGCCCTTCCGGATACGTGCCCATTTTATAGGCGACAATGCCGGCCTTGCCGTCGCCGCGCTCGACGATCACGGCAGCGGCGCCGTCGCCGAAGATCATCGACGCTTCCGGTTCGCTCCAGTCGACCCCGCGCGAGGCCAGGTCGGACGAAACGATGGCGATGCGCTTGTATCCACCTTCAGACAGCATCGAGGCGGCCACGCGCAGCGCCGCCATGAAACTGAGGCAGCTGGCGTTGATGTCGAAGGCGGGAGTACCGGGCGGCAGGCCTGCGTGCAAGGCGATAAAGCAGGCGGTGTTCGGCAAGGCCTGCTCGGGCACGCCGCAGGCGCCGATCAAGAGATCAATGTCCGATGGCTGCAGGCCGGCGTTCTTCAAGGCGTCGAGCAGCGCGGCGGCGCCCAACTGGCTTTGCGATTCGTCGGGCGCGGCGACAAAGCGCGACAGCACGCCGCTTTTTTGCAGGGTGTAGCCGGGCCGATGGCCCAGCTTGCGGTCCAGGCTGTCGGACGTCACGCTATGCGGCGGCACGGCCTTGCCGGTCGCGATCAGGCGTACTGGAATCATGGAAGCCTCTTTATTGTTATGTTGATGCGGCGTCGTTCAGGGTGTCGGCAGGGAGTCGCCGCAGTGCTTGCAGAAATTGGCGTCGTCATCGATATCGCGTTCGCCGCAGCCTGGGCAGCGGCGGCCCTCCTGCTGGCGGCCACCGCGCTGCACCGTCATTTCCGCGCTGATGATGCCGGTCGGGACGGCCAGGATGCCCCAGCCGAGCAGCATCATCATCGAGGCGATGGTGCGCCCGATATCGGTCTTCGGCGTGATATCGCCAAAGCCCACCGTCGTCATGGTGCTGATGGCCCAGTAGATCGAGGTGGGAATGCTGCTGAAGCCATTTTGCGGCCCTTCCACCACGTACATCACGGTACCGAGCAAAAATACCACCATCATCACGACCGACAAAAAAATCAGGATCTTGCGCCGGCTGGCCAGCAGCGCGCGGCCCAGCATCGTGTATTCATGCACATACGACGTCAGCTTCAAGATGCGGAACATGCGCAGCAGGCGCAAAATGCGCACATCGATCAGCACATGGGCGCCCGGCAGCAGCAGGCCGATATAGGTCGGCACGATGGCCAGCAAGTCGATAATGCCGAAAAAACTGCGCGCATAGCGCACGGGATGCTGCAGGCACGACAGCCTGGCCAGGTATTCGATCGTAAACAGGAAAGTGAAAAACCATTCCAGCCCCAGCAACAGTGGGCCATGGCGGGCCGCCACCGAGGCCACGCTGCTCAGCACCACCACCGTCACGCTGACCAGGATGGCGGCGATCAGCACCAGGTCGAACGCACGGCCGGCCCGCGTTTCCGACTCGAAGATCACGTTGTACATGTGCGCGCGCCAGCCCGCCTCGGGCTTGCCGTATCGTTTTTGCGCTTCCTGCGCAGAACGCTGCTGCGGCGTCAGGGGTGCGGCCTTCATGCTGGTAATGTGCTCATATGCCAATTATTGTATAGATAATCTGGCGACCATGGCGACACGCTAGAAGGGTTGAGAGGGCTGCTGCGCCTGCAGCACGGCGTTGCGGCGCTCCCTTTCGGCCTGCACGATGTCAAACGCGCGCGCTTCGCTCACGCCGGCCGTCAACAAGACGGTAGCCGTCAGTTGCAGCGCCGCTTCCAGCGCTTCGGGCACTACCAGGGTGGCGCCGGCCTGCACCAGCGCCAGCGCGTGGGCTTCATCGCGGGCGCGCGCATACACGGGCAGTTGCGGATAGGCGCGCCGGATCGAGCGCACGGCGTGCAGCACGGACGCCGGATGGTCCATCGTCAGCACCACCGCACTGGCGCGGTCGGCATGGAGTTTTTGCAGCAGCTCGGCGCGCGAAGCGTCGCCAAAATACACGGGAAAGCCGCGCGGATGCAAGCTTGTGACCAGCCGCGCATCGTTTTCAATCGCCACGTAGCTGATATCGTGCTCGGTCAGCACCCTGGCCAGCAGCTGGCCCACCCTGCCAAAGCCGGCGATGATGACGCTGCCCGCTACGGGCGCCGCGCCCTTGTCGAGATCGGCCAGCTGGTGATGGTGGCGCTGGTCCCACCAGCCACCCAGGCCGCGCGCCGCTTTCGCCAGCGCCGGCGTGGCGAACAGGCTAAGGCCCACCACCAGCATCACGAACTGCGCCAGCTCGGGCGCGATCAGTTTTGTCCCCAGCGCATACGCCACGACGATAAAGGCGAACTCGCCGCCCTGCCCCAGCAGCACGCCCGACGCCACCGCGCGGCCCCAGGGAAAGCCGCCGATGCGGAAGATCACGCTGGTCACCAGCGTCTTGACGGCAAACAGGCAGAGCACGGCAAGCGGTATCCAGACCGGCGAGCGGATGATTTCGCGCACGTCGATCTGCATGCCGACCGACATGAAAAACAGGCCCATCAGCAGCCCCTTGAACGGCTCGATGATGACTTCCACTTCATGGCGAAATTCCGTTTCGGCCAGCAGCAGCCCGGCCAGCAAGGCGCCCAGCGCCATCGACAGGCCGGCCAGGTAGGTCAGGCCGGCGATGCCGAGGGTGCAAAGCAGTGTCAGGGCCATGAACACGTCCGGCTGGCGCTTGCCGACAAAAAATTGGAACAGCGGGCGGATCACGCGCCGCCCCAGCAGGTAGATCAGCAGGATGGCGCCGGCCGATTTGACAGCCGCAAAGCCGAGCAAGTACGCCAGCTCATCGCTATGTCCGCTGGCGAACACATCGATCAGGATAAACAGCGGCACCACCATCAGGTCCTGGAACATCAGGATGGAAAAGCCGGCCTGGCCGCTTGGGGTTTGCAGCGAGCGCTGGTCGGTCAGCAGCTGCATCACGACGGCAGTCGACGACAGCGACAGCACCAGGCCCAGCACGATGGCCGCTTCCAGCGACAGGCCGACAGAATACGCCACCGCGCCGATCAGGCAGGCGCTCACGATCACCTGCCCGACGCCGGCGCCAAACACCCAGCGCCGCAGCGCCCACAGCCGCTCAGTCGATAACTCCAAACCGATCATGAACATCAAAAACATCACGCCCAGCTCGGCCAGGCCGCTGACCTGTTCGGCGCGCACGAACGAGAAATAGGTGAGCCAGGTAAAGTCTCCTGCCCACAGGCCGAAGCCGAAAGGCCCGAACAGCGCGCCGACGGCGAGAAAGCCCAGCACCTGGTTGACTTTCAGGCGCTGCAGGAGCGGAATGAAGATGCCGGCCAGGGCGAGAAACAGCAAGGTTTCGCGCAAATACGGCAGGGCGTGCTGTTCTTCCAAAGTGGCCCCCTAAGGTTGCGTATGAACTGGCAGGCCCAGCATGTCCGCGCGCGGCCGTTCCCAGCCCGGCACATGGCGTGGACAAGGCTTGCCGCTGAATTGTTCCAGCTGCACCGTGGTGAAGTTGTCCTGCATGTCGGGGTTGAAGCGCACGTCGGTCAGGCTGCTCCCGCTCAATTTCGGCATGCGGCCAAAGCGCAGCCAGGCGTCGGCGTGGCAATTGGTCGATTGCAGCGCGCGCAAGGCCGCCAGGCTGCCGGTCGCTTGCGCCGAAATGGCGATACCGGGCGCCAGCTGGCCGCCGCCATCGCCAGCTTCGGCCAGGCCGGCAGGACAGGCGGCGGGCGCCAGGCTGGCCGGCAGCAAGCTCATGGTGCCACGGCGCAGAGTATAAGAGTCGGTCTTGCTGTCGAGCGAGACATAGGTCCAGCACAGCGGATGGCTGGGAAACGCCGTCATCGCCACGTCCCACACGCGGGTGCCGGGATCGGTGCGCTGCAAGGCGGCCTCGACCCGGGCGCGGCCCAGTGCAGACGCCGTGCCCTGCATGCCGATAAAGGTGGCCGACAGCGCAAAGCCCAGCAGCAATGCGCCCTTCCCCCGCACGCCGGCGCGCCCTTGCAGCAGCGCCATCATGGCGCCCAGCGCCAGCAGCACGGCCAGCGCCACCGGCGACAAATAATTTTTATAGGCAAAGAAACACAGGGCCGCCGCCAGCCCGGCCAGCAACACGCCTTTCAGCAGCCTGGTGCGCAGCGCCATCATCACGGGCACGCCCAGCAGCACCCAGAACATCGGTTCGACAATGAAGACCATGTCGCCGAACAGCCAGCGGTTGTCGAACGGATAAAACGGATGCAGGCCGTAGGAATTGAGGAAATCCATGCCCATGTGCAGGCCCAGGCCCAGCAGCAGGCACAGCGCCAGGCCGATACGCGCCGGCTGGCTGGTTTTCAGCAGCCGGCGCGCGCCGGGCCACAGCAGCCACAGCAAAGCCAGCACCAGCAACGCTTGCGGTAGCGCCAGCAATAAAGTGTGGGTATGGCCGCGGTGCTGCAGCATGTAGCCGAAGGGGCGCGGCATCAGCCGGGTCAGGAACAGGTCGAGGTCCGGCGCATTGCTGGCGAACCAGGCCGCAAACAGAAACAGGGCGCGCCGCGTGCGCTGGGGAGCTTCCTGCGGCTCGGGTGGCAAGCTGCGGTGCAGCAGCTCGCCCACGCCCAAGCCGATCGCCGAATGTGTAATATTATCCATCGGGCAATTTTACAGTACGGCCGCGCCGCGCCATATGCTTTTTGCTACAACGGCACCAGGTTTTCGTCGCGCATGCCGACCAGCAAGGCGCGCCCGTCGGGCATCACGCGGAACTCGCCGAAGCGCGCCTTTTCCCAGCGTGCCGCTTCGCCTTCCTTGAAGAACCAGGCGTCGGTGACCAGCACCCAGCGGCCGTCTTTCGGCGTCAGCTCCATGCGCAAGGCGCCCGGCGCCAGTGGCTTGCCATCGTCGCGCCCCTGCACGGTCGACACGCCGCGTGCGTCGCGCTGCAGCACGACCAAGGGCCGCGCGCTGCGGCGGTCCATGCTGTCGAGATCTTCGAAGGCCCCAAAGCCGAGGAAGTTCAGGCGCATGAAGTCGCCCTGCATCAGCGAACGCGGGTCGGCCGGCGCCAGCGGAATGAAAACGGGCTGGCCCTGGGCGATCAGTTGTTCCTTTTGCCAGATGCCGCCATTGGCCACCACCAGCACCAGCAGCAGCCCCGCCAGCAAGCCGGCCCTGGCTGCGCGCGGGTGGCTTGCCAATGCGCCGGCAGGCTTGTCTGCCAGATTGAGCAAGGCGCCGCGCGTGGCCAGCCACGACAGCACGCCCAGCACCAGGCCGGCGCCAGCCAACACCAGCGCCTTGGTCGCCAGCGGCCACGCCAGCAGATAATAAAAGCTGCCAATCACCCAGGCGGCAGCCACGCCGGCCGCCACCGCCACGCGCAGGCGCGCGCTGGTCACGCAGAATGCCAGCACCAGCAGCACCGGCCCGAGTGCCGGCAGGAACCAGGCCAGTACCGCCAGCACCAGCGCCACGCCGGCCGCTGGCAGCTGGCGCAGCGACGGCCAGCGGCGCAGCATCCAGAAGGCGCCGGCGGCGGCCATCGCCACCGACAAAAATGGCAGCAGCTGCGCGTACCAGCTGCCGCCATGGCGGGTGGTCAGTTCGTTGGCGAAATCGTCCAGCAAGCCATCGCCCACGCTGGCGCTCATCATGAAAGTCTTGCCGGACCAGCTGACCAGGCCCAGCAACACGGCCAGCACCCAGCCGGTCGACACCGATTCGATATACGCCGCCACCGGCGCGCCACGGCCATCGTCATAGTTGGTCTTTTGCAGCCAGTGGGCGCCAAGCCAGATGCCCAGCGCCAGCATCCACGCCAGGTACAGGGTCGCCGAATCATTGCCATACGACCAGCTGTAATGGCTACCGATGCTGCCCAGCGCCAGCAGGCCGCAGGCAACCAGGCCCAGCAGCACGCGCAGCCAGTCGCGCGGCAGGATGGCGGCAAACGCCAGGCTGACAGCGCTGAGCGCCAGCGCGGCAAACTGGTCGTCCATGTCACGGAACAGCGCATAGCCCAGCAAGCCGCCGCCCACCAGCAGCATCGGCACGCCCAGCTGCTCGACAAACAGCGACACGCCGCGCGGACGGATCAGCATCACGGCCACGCCCAGGGCCATCAATCCCACCAGATAGGTGCCGCCGCCTTTTTCCAGGAAGCTGCCCAGCATGAAACCGAGCGCCAGCACCAGCGGCAAGGCCGCCAGCCAGGCGCCCAGCGCTGTCATCAGCACTACCGGCCACGGCCTTACGTCCTGCACCGGCAGGGTGACGTTGGCGGGCAGCACACCGGCCTGGGCGGCATCATGGATCAGTTCGCCCAGTGCATCGTTTTTTTGAACAGTCATGCCAGCTCCCGGCGCGTGCGCCACAAAATGCCCTGCACGGTCAGCGCCAGCAGCACGGCGGCGGCCAGGCCCAGCATCAGCATGCCGGCGATTTCATCGTGGCCGCGGTCGAACAGGCGCGACGCCAGTCCGCACACCAGCAAGGTGTTGATGCCGAGCGCGACGGCGGAAAGGCCAAACACGTCAAAGAACTGGCGCGTCAGCAGCAGGCCGGCGGCCACCGCCAGCACGCCCAGGGCAGCCCAGTACGGCGACGCGATATCGCTGCTGAACAGCGCGCTCAGGCCGGAACCGCTAATCATGATGACGGCCAGCATCAGCCCCAGGCGCAGCGGCCACGGCCCGGTGCCGGTCCAGCGCGCCAGCAGCGGGGACACCAGCGCACAGGCGACCAGCAGCGCCGCCCAGCCTGTCAGCAGAATGTCGATATCGTCGGCGCGTATCAGCCAGCTATGACGGGAATGGGCCTGCATCCACAAGGTAATGCCGGTGGCGAGCACCAGCATCCATGGCGTCCACAGCACATCGCTGCGCGCGACCAGGCACAGCGGCAGCGCCAGCAGGGCCCAGACGGCAAACAGCTGCCATGGATCGGCGCCGGTCTGGTAAGTCTGGCCAAAGTAGGCAAACAGGCCGCCGATGGCCAGCATGGCAATCAGCAGCAAAGGCGTGCGTGCAGCAGGAAACACAAAAGCGCCCAGGCAAGATACGGCAAACACTGCCTGGATCAGCGCAAAACGGCCCGTGCGGCCCAGGTCTTCCCAGTTGGCGGCAACCCAGAAAATCAATCCCATGCCCAGCAGCGCGGCGGCCAGCACGGCCACGCCACGTGGCAGCCACCAGGACAGGCTTTTTGGCTCGTGCCCGAAGCCGGCCAGTTCCTGCAATTGCCGGGTTTGCGCGGCGTCAAGCTGATTGCTGGCGGCGAGTTGATACACGGCGAGGCGTAGATCCATCGTCTGCTTTCGAAGTGAAAAGAGGAACTGCCGGTCAGCGGTCGACCACCACGCCGCGCCAGAAGGCGACATGGCCGGCGATCTGCCGCGCTTCAGCCTTCGGTTCGGGGTAATACCAGGCGGCGTTCTGGTTCACCTGGCCATCGACGACCAGGTCGTAATAGCTGGCGATGCCATTCCAGGGGCAGGTCGTCTGGTGGCCGCTGGCGCGCAGGTAGTCCTGGCTGACGGCAGAGAGAGGGAAATACACATTGTTTTCAACGATCTGTACCTGATCGCTGTTCGCTTGCGCAATGACGGCGCCATTCCAGGTTGCTGTAGGCATTCGGCTATCCTCCGGTGAACCGGAAGTGTAGCCTGAATATCAAGAAACGGCGCGCGCCATTGGTGCGCTGGTGCAACTTACCCTTGCGTGATGATCTGGCGCAAAGCCTGTTCAAACACTTCCGGTGGCTGGCCGCCGGAAATCAGGTGGCGTTCGTTGATGATAATGGCCGGCACCGAGCTGATGCCGTTTTGCTGGTAGAACTGTTCACGCGCGCGCACTTCGTCGGCATATTTGCCCGATGTCAGTATGTCCAGCGCAGTATCCGGATCGAGCCCCGCATCGTCGGCGGCCTTGACCAGCACCTCGTGCGAGGACGGGTCCTGGCCCTGCGTGAAATAGGCGTCGAACAGGGCCATCTTCAGTTCGCGCTGGCGCCCGGCCAGTTCGGCCCAGTGCAGCAGGCGATGCGCATCAAAGGTGTTGTAGATGCGGCCGCGCTTGTCCATCGAAAAGGTAAAGCCGAGCGACTCGCCACGCGCGCGGATCGCTTCGCGCGATTGCGCCATCTGTTCTGGCGTGGAACCATATTTTTCGGCGATATGTTCGCCGATATCCTGGCCTTCGGGACCCATGTTGATGTTCAGCTCGAACGGCTGGAAGTGGATTTCGGCGGCCACCGTATCTTGCAGGGTGGACAGCGCCTGCTCCAGGGACTTCAGGCCGATCACGCACCAGGGGCAGGAAACATCGGAGACAAAATCGATACGGACGGGGGTAGCAGACATGGGGCAACCTTTCGCGAGTTAGTGGTTGGCCAGAGGAAAACCGGGCCAGACCCCCTGATTTTACTTTTTCTTGCCAACCGCCGCTTTTGCGCCGTCCTTCTTCGCGCCGATCCTGCTTTCCTTGCCAGCAAGCAAGTTGGCGATATTCTGGCTGTGGCGGTACGCCAGCAGCGCGCTCATGACCACTACCGACAACAAAATCGCATCGACGCCGAACAGCAGGCCGTAGTAGAACGGCGCAAACAGCGCCGCCACCAGCGCCGCCAGCGAGGAGTAGCGAAACGCGTAGGCGATGATCAGCCAGGTGGCCAGGGTCGCCAGGCCCAGCCAGGGATTGATGCCCAGCAGCACGCCCAGCGCGGTGGCGACGCCCTTGCCGCCGACAAAGCGGAAGAACACCGGCCACAGATGGCCCAAAAACACGGCGATGGCGACCAGCGCCACGGCGGTGTCGTCCACGCCCAGGTCGAAGGCAAAATGATTGGCCAGGAATACGGCCAGCCAGCCCTTGGCGCCGTCGCCGAGCAAGGTCATGACGGCCGCGCCCTTGTTGCCGCTGCGCAGCACATTGGTCGCGCCCGGATTCTTCGAGCCATAGGTGCGCGGATCGGCGATGCCGTATACCTTGCTCATCACCACGGCAAATGAAATAGAGCCGAGCAAGTAAGCGGCCACTGTCATCGCCAAGGTTGTGATTACTGGATTCATTTCTTCCCTTTGTTATATGATTGCTACCGGCGTCGGGGCTGGCGCAGCAGAATATACACCAGCGCACCAAGCAAGGACAGGGCAGCGGCGCAAATCCTTAATCCTGCAAGGCGCAATGCACGGCCTTGGCTTTCAATACATCGAGCAGCACCTGTGGCGCCAGCGCCACGAGAAAGCCGCGCCGCCCGCCATTGATATAGATGCGCGGCAAGGCCAGGATGCTTTCCTCGACGTAGACCGGCATGGTCTTTTTGGTGCCGAACGGCGAAGTACCGCCTATCATGTAGCCGGAATGGCGCTGCGCCACTTCCGGCTTGCACGGTTCGACCGACTTGCAGCCGATGGCGCGCGCCAGGTTCTTGGTCGATACCTTGCAGTCGCCATGCATCAGCACGATCAGCGGCTTGGCCGCCTCGTCCTGCATCACCAGCGTCTTGATGACCTCGTGTTCGGGCACGCCAAGTTCGCGCGCCGAGACGCTGGTGCCGCCGTGTTCCTCGTAGGGATACGGACATTCGTCGAAGGCGACCTGGTGCTTGCGCAGCAGCTGCGTCGCCTGCGTTTCTGAAATATGCTCTTTTTTAGCCATGCGTGATACGCTGATCGTTCAGTGAGGAGTGCTAATTATGCAGCAAGAAATACGCTTTGCCACCTTCAATGTCTGCAATCTTGCCCCGCCGGGCGCCAAACTGTATGACAACCTGGCGCCCTTGAGCCAGGAAGAATACGACGCCAAGGCCGAATGGACGGCGCGCCAGGTCGACCTGCTCGATGCTGACGTGATCGGTTTCCAGGAAGTATTCTCGCAGGCCGCCCTGCGCGACGTGCTGTCGCGCACGCGCCACTACCGCGACGCGGTGCAGGCCGGCTACGATGCGCCCGACGGCCCCGAACGCCTGCTGCCGACCGTGGCGCTGGTGTCGCGCCTGCCGCTGGCCGGCCCCAGCGTGGCGTATGCCGACTTTCCCGCCGGCGTGGCCATGCCGGCCGACGGCCACCCCGAAGACGCCACCCTGTCGCGCTTTGCGCGCCCGCCGCTGCATGCGCAGGTGATCCTGCCTGGCGGCCAGATCACCGACGTGCTGGTAGTGCATCTGAAGTCGCGCCGGCCCGACTACCGCCATGGCGACGGCGCCGACGCGCGCAGCTATGCGCTGGCCAACCTGCGCTCCTTGCAGCGGCGCGGCGCCGAAGCGGTGGCGCTGCGCGTGCTGGTCAGCGACCTGGGCACTAGCGGCCGGCCCTGCATCGTGCTGGGCGACTTCAACGATATCGCCAGCGCCGTCACCACCTCGATCGTGATGGGCGCCGGCGCGCCGTGCGAACCGGGCGCCGACCTGCCGGAAATGCGCGAGCGCCTGTACGACTGCAACGCCATCCAGCTGCGCCAGGACTATCTGCGCCATGTGGGCTACACCAATGTGCACGACAGCACCTACATGACGATCGACCATATCCTCGTCTCCGAGCACTTCCACCCCGCCTCGCCACGCGCCATCGGCGCGGTGCAGGACGTGCTGTATGTGAATGACCACTTGCTGCAGGCGCTGCCGCAGGCCTCGGACCACGGGCAGGTGGTGGCGCGCATCAGGCTGCTACACATGGCCAATGATGCATGATGGCCTTGTCGAAAAAGGTGATAGCTATCGTTCTGATGATAGTTGCTTCACATGGCTACGCCAGCGATACCGTCCATCACGGCTTCAAGGCTGTCTACGTCGACAAGACAAATAATGTCCATATCGTTCTTCATGATGGCAGGGACAAGAAAATAAGCCGCAGCGGCAATGCGGCAGGCGCAACCCTGGCGCCAGACAAAAACGCTGCGGCATGGCTGGTGCTCAATTCCTGGATTGCGCCAGGAGATGCCGTACCAGGCGCCAGCCAGCTGGCCATTTACCGACATGGCCGGCTTCGCTACATCAAGTGCGAGCCCTTCATCCGCGATTACTGGTTCTGGATGGGAGGACGGCAGATCGCGATTGATTGTGGCGGCAGGCATTTTGCGGGCACGCTGATGCTCCATGACGTGGAAACGCTACGACATATCGATTCCATCGTCCAGGCAGAGGTGCCGGAAGACCAGCGTCCCGCCTGGTCCAGGCCCGACGGCGACAAGGCAATCGCCGTTCCCCATTGAGCATTGCCACCTCAGCCCGCCAATAACTTTCCTGCCGCGTCGCCCTCGGCCTGCGCGCTGGCATGGCGGCCCTGGTACTGGTCGCAGCCCTGCTGCCGCAAATAGTCCAGCTGCTGCGCCGTTTCCACGCCTTCGGCCACCACTGTCAGCTGCAGCTCGCGCGCCATGGCGATGATGGTGGCGGCGATGGCGTGGTCGTCGCCCTGCAAAAAGGAGGGGTCAATTTTCAGGGTGTCGACCGGGTACTGGCGCAGGGTGGCAAGGCGCGAATAGCCGGTGCCGAAGTCGTCGATGCTGATGGTGGCGCCCAGCGCACGCAGCTGCGCCAGCACATCCATCAGGCGCGCGCCGCCTTTCATCAGTATGCTTTCCGTCACTTCCAGCTGCAGGCAGGCGGGCGGCAGGCCGGCGTCCTGCAGTGCTTCCTGCACGGCCTGCAGCAAATTGTTTTGCATGCATTGCGCGGCGGACAGGTTGACCGACACCGCCAGTCGATGGCCGGCATCATGCCAGGCGCGAGCGCGGGCGCAGGCCTGGCGCAGGACCCAGTTGCCGATCGGCACCATCAGTCCGCATTCTTCGGCGACGGTGATGAAGCGCTCGGGTAGCAGCAGGCCCAGCTGCGGATGGCGCCAGCGCAGCAGTACCTCGCCGGCGATCACGGCGCCGCTGGCGATATCGATTACCGGCTGGCACTCCAGCACGAATTCATTTTTGCCCAGCGCTGCGTGCAGGTCGTGTTCCAGGCTGGCGCGCTCGACGATACGGGCGTTCATGTCGGCGTTGAAAAACTGGAAATTATCGCGTCCCCGGCTTTTGGCGTGGTACATGGCGACGTCGGCGTTATGCATCAGGCTGTCGATATTGTCGCCATCGTCGGGAAATACCGACACGCCGATCGAGGCCGACACATGCAGCTCGTATTCGCCC
Organism: Janthinobacterium sp. 1L-D-8-B-C4; assembly: GCF_057291295.1. Classification (NCBI taxonomy): domain Bacteria; kingdom Pseudomonadati; phylum Pseudomonadota; class Betaproteobacteria; order Burkholderiales; family Oxalobacteraceae; genus Janthinobacterium; species Janthinobacterium sp. 1L-D-8-B-C4. The sequence goes on along the minus strand of NZ_JBXAVX010000007.1, from coordinate 33,132 downwards.
AGCTGATAGACCTGGGTGATGGCTTGCAGCACGCTGGCGGCCACGTGGGCCGCCTGCCCGGCGCCGCCCACTTCGGCCAGCAGGATGACGAATTCGTCGCCGCCGTGGCGGCTGACGGTATCGACGCCGCGCACGCAGCGCACCAGGCGCCGCGCCACTTCCTTGAGCAGCAAATCGCCCACATGGTGGCCCATGCTGTCGTTGATGTGCTTGAAATGGTCGAGGTCCAGGTACAGCACGGCCAGCATGTGCAGCTTGCGCCGGGCGGCGGCCAGCGCCAGCGACAGGCGGTCGCGCAGCAGCACGCGGTTCGGCAGGTCGGTCAGGAAATCATGTTCGGCCAGGTGGCGCGTCTGCGCCTCGTCTTTCTTGCGTTCGCTGATGTCGAGCAGGATGGCCAGGTAGTTGCCGGCCTGGCCAGAATGGTCGCGGATGGCGGTCAGCGACAGCCAGGCCGGATACGGCGCGCCCGTCTTGCGCGGCGCCAGGAATTCGCCCTGCCAGTGCCCTTCGCGCTGCACCGTTTCCCAGGCTTGCGCCTGCACCGCTTGCTGTTCGTCGCCGCCGACATCAATAAAGCGCCGGCCGCGCAGGTCTTCCAGGCGATAGCCGCTGATCTCGCTGTAGGCGGGATTCATGCTCAGCACATGCTGCTGTTCATCCATGACGACGATGGCCTCGTGCGCATGTTCGACCACTTGCGCAGCCAGGTGCAGCGAACGCTCGGCCTGCTTGCGCGCCGAAATATCGCGCACCACGGCATAGAACAGATAGCTGTGGTCCACGGTGACGGAGGTCAGCAGCACTTCACCCCAGAACAGTTCACCCAGGCAAGTCAGATAGCGCCATTCGTAGCGGTGGTTGCCGTCCGCATGCGCCTGGACCGCCATCTGCGTGCCCAGCGCGGCCGACAATTCGCCTGCGGGCTGGCGCAGCGGCGAAAAATCGCTGAGGCGGCGGCCCAGCAGGCGCTGCCGGTCCTCGCACTGGAACAGGGCCACGGCGGCCGGATTGGCTTCGGCGATATGCTGGTCGCGCAGCAAAAGGATGGCGTCGGACGATTTGTCGTACAGCTGGCGGAAATGGTCGGCCATCAGCAGCAGCGCACCGACCGGCATGCCGTCCTGGCTGCCGGCCGTGATATCGACATCGATGCACACCACGTGGCGCACCCGGCCTTCGTGCAGCAGCGGGAACAGGGTGGAACAGAAGCAGCGCGGCCCCGCGCCATCGAGCTCCGCTTGCCACATGCGCGCCGGCCTGGCCTTGCCGCTGGCCAGCGCCAGCGCCAGTTCCGGTGCGAAACCGCCGGCCAGTTCGCCGGCAAACTCGGGCGAGGCGGCGCAGGCAACGCTGGCCCAGGCCTGGCCGACGGCCTGTTCGGTCCTGATGCCGTACAGGCGCGCGGCGCCCGGGCTCCAGTAGCGCACGATGCCGTCGCGGTCGATGCCGCGCACGGCCATGCCGGGCGCCTGCTCGACAGCGGCGGCGATAATGGCCAGGAAATCGAGCGCCTGCGTGGCCATCGCGGTGTCAAGGGGCGCGCCAGCGAGCAAACGGCCCGGCGACGCGGCGGGCCTGGCAATCCGGTCAACCATGCTCTCCCCCAATTGGCCGCGCTGCAACCGGCGAGCGCCGAGCCCGCCGGTGGCGCAACCATCGCCCCATTCTTGCGCGCCAGCGTATCGGCTTATTGAGACTGCGCAAGCATCGCGCCCCGCTCCTGTCGCTTGCCCATGCATTCCAGCCCCGTTTTTGTGCAATCTGTCGCATGGGACTGGCACACTGGCTGCAACCTTCATAAAGTGGCAACATGCGTAACGCCGTGAACGGGTGCCATGGCAGGCGTGCCATTGCCGCGCCGCGGCGCTACGCTACCCGAATGCCCCTACTATAAAAGTACCCTATGAAAAACGAGACAACGCCCCCGACCCCGCCGTTACCGCCGCTTCCCTTCGCCGCTACCCGCCGTCCGCGCCGCTGGCGCGCGCCCGTGCTGATCCTGCTGGTGCTGGGCCTGGCGGGCGGTGGCTGGACCGTAATGCAATCGAAACAACAATCAGCCAAGGCGGCCGAGGCGCAGGCGGCAAAGAAAAAGGAACAGGCCAAGACCCCCGTGCATGAACTGGCGCAGGGCGACGTGGCCGCCATCAGCGCGCGCGTACTCGCCGTCAGCCTGCCTTTGTCCGGTTCGCTGGCGCCCTTGAACCAGGCCACTATCAAGGCCAAGGTATCCGGTGAAATCCACGAAACGACGGTGCAGGAAGGCCAGCAGGTGTCCAGCGGCCAGGTACTGCTGCGCCTGGATGCGGCCGACCAGCGCGCGCGCCTGACGCAGCAGCAGGCCATGCTCGACGAAGCGCAGGCGCGATTGTCGATGGCCAGCAAGAACGAGGCGAACAGCCAGGCGCTGCTCAAGCAGAAATACATCTCGCAGACCGCCTACGACACCACGCAGAACTCGGTCGACCTGGCGCGCGCCAGCGTCAAGTCGGCTGCCGCCATGGTGGAAATTGCCCGCATCGCGCTGGCCGACACCGTGATCCGCGCGCCGATGGCCGGCATCGTCAGCAAGCGCCATGTGCAGGCCGGCGAAAAGGTCGCGCCTGACATGCCGGTCTACACCATCGTCAACCTGGCGCAACTGACCCTGGAAGCGCCGGTGCCCAGCGCGGAAATTCCGCGCATCAAAATTGGCCAGGAAGTGCGCTTCAAGGTCGACGGCTTTGGCGTGCGCGACTTTACCGGCAAGGTGGCGCGCATCAACCCCACCACCGAAAGCGGCTCACGCGCCATGCTGGTGTATATCGCCGTCGACAATGGCGACGGCGCCCTGCGTGGCGGCATGTTCGCCAAGGGCAGCATCGTGACCGAACGCTCGATCGTGGCGCCGATGGTGCCGTTGACGGCCGTGCGCACGGAAAAACACGGCACCGTGGTGTATGCGGTGGTCAACAACAAGGTGGTGGAACAGCCCGTGACCCTCGGCCTGCGCAATGAAGACGAAGGCTATGCGGAAGTAAAAGATGGCCTGGCGCCGGGCGCCAAAGTGATCATCGCCAAACTCGATGGCGTGAAACCGGGCCATGGCGTGACCTTCGGCGCGCCGCCGGCACCCGCAACGGCGATCGCCATACCGCCGGCCACGCCGGCACCGAAAGGCTGAGCCATGTGGATGACCAAAGTCAGTATCCGGAACCCCGTGTTCGCCACCATGGTGATGGTGGCGCTGGTGGTGCTGGGTGTGTTCTCGTATCGGGGCCTGGGCGTGGAAAGCATGCCCAGCGTGCAGTTTCCGTTTGCCGCGATTGAAGTCAATTACCCGGGCGCCTCGCCCGAAGCGGTTGAAAACGACATCACGCGCCCGATCGAAGACGCCGTCAACACCGTCAGCGGCATCAAGACCATCCGCGCCAACTCGTGGGAAGGACGCGCCGGCGTCTACCTCGAATTCGAGCTGTCGACCAATATGGACAAGGCGATGCAGGACCTGCGCGACAAGGTGGCCCTGGTGCGCCCGCGCTTCCCCAAGGAAGCCAAGGACCCGTTCATCGCGCGCGCCGAAGGCGACAATGAACGTCCGATCGCCACCATCGTCCTGACCTCCACCGGGCACGACCTGCGCGAACTGTCGACGATGACGGAACAGGTGATCAGCAAGCGCTTCCAGAGCGTGGCCGGGGTCGGCCAGGTCAAGCTGCGTGGCCTGCGCGCGCGCCAGATTCTGATCAGCATGAAGCCGGTCGAACTCAATGCCCAGGGCATCGGCGTCGATGAAGTGATCCGTGCGATCCAGGCCACCAATACCAATCTGCCGGCCGGCTCGATCAGCCATGGTGCGGCCGAGCAGCTGGTGCGGGTGGAAGGCAAGATCAAGGATGCGCGCGAGTTCGGCAAGATCATCGTGGCGCGCCGCGCCGTCGGCCCGGTCTACCTGGACCAGGTGGCCACCGTGGTCGATGGCGAACAGGAAGAGCTGTCGATCTCGCGCATGAACGGCCAGCAGGCCGTAACCATGGAAATTACCAAGGTGCAGGACGCCAACGTGGTCGAAGTGGGCACCGGCATATTGAAAGTCGCGGCCGACCTGCAAAAAACGCTGCCGGCCGATATTTCGCTGCGGGTGCTGGACGACGAATCGGAGCGCGTGCAAAGCCAGCTCAATAACGTCAAGCGCACCATTATCGAAGGCGCGATCTTGACCATGGTGATCGTGTTCCTGTTCCTGCATTCCTGGCGCAGCACCATTATCACCGGGCTGACCCTGCCAATTTCCGTGCTGGCCAGCTTTATCGCCATGAAGGCGTTCGGTTTTACCCTGAACTTTTTGACCCTGATGGCGCTGTCCCTGTGCATAGGCCTCCTGATCGACGATGCCATCGTGGTGCGCGAAAACATCGTGCGCCACCTGGGCATGGGCAAGAACCACTACAAGGCGGCCAACGACGGCACCAATGAGATCGGCCTGGCCGTAATGGCCACCACCTTTGCCATCGTCGCCGTGTTCGTGCCGGTGGCCTTCATGGACGGCATTATCGGCCGCTTCTTCCTGCAGTTCGGCATCACGGTGGCGGTGGCGGTGCTGGTGTCGCTGTTCGTCAGCTTCACGCTCGACCCGATGCTGTCGTCGGTGTGGCGCGACCCGGTCAAGGACCGCTTCAAGTATGCGCCGTGGCTGGGCCGCTTCATGGCCTGGCTGGAAACCGGCATCGACCGCCTGCACGTCTGGTATGGCAAGGTGCTGGCGCTGGCCCTGCGCTGGCGCAAGACCACCCTGGCCACGGCGCTGGCGCTGTTCGCCGGCAGCCTGATGCTGGTGCCGATGATCGGCGGCGAGATGTTCCCGGAAACCGACCAGGGCTGGGTCAACCTGCGCTTCAAGACGCCGGTCGGCTCCAGCCTGGAATACACGGACAGCAAAGTGCGCCAGATCGAGCAGGCCCTGAAGCAATTCCCCGAGATCGACAGCCTGGTGGCCAACATCGGCACCCAGGATGGGCGCAATGCCGCCGAAGTGAACCTGAAGCTGACGGACGTGAAAACCCACAAGCGCCGCTCGCAGCAGGAACTGGAAAAGCTGATCCGCGAACGCCTGGCGCCGATTGCCGGCATCACCCTGTCGGTGGGGCAGCGGCCGATCTTTATCGCCATTCTGGGCACCGATGAAGGCAAGCTCGATGCGGTGGCGCATACCCTGATGGACAAGATGCGCGGCATCAAGGGCCTGGCCGACATGGAATACAGCCAGGAAGGCGCCAATCCGTCAACCACCATCAAGATCAACAACGAACTGGCCAGCGACCTGGGCCTGTCGGTGCAGCAGATCGGCAATGCGCTGCGCCCGTTTGTTGCCGGCGACACCGTCAGCCATTGGCTGGCGTCCGACGGACAGAACTACGACGTCAACGTGCAGCTGCCCAAATCGGGCCGCCAGAAAGTGGCCGACCTGGCCGACCTGTCGCTGGCGTCAAGCAAGCTTGACGCCAACGGCACGCCGATCATGATTCCGCTGCGCCAGGTGGTCGACTTCGTGCCGTCATCGAGCCCGCAGGTGCTGAAACGCCAGGCGCTGCAGCGCCGGGTCGCGATCTATGCCGGGACGCAGGGCCGCCCGGCCGGCGACGTCGACGCCGATGTACAGAAAGCCATCCAGTCGATCGCGCTGCCACCGGGCGTGCGCTTCGACGTGGCCGGCAATGCACAGCAGATGGCCGAAACCATGGGCGGCGCGATGATGGCGCTGGGGATCGCCGTGATCTTCATCTACCTGGTGCTCGCCTCGCAGTTCGGCAGCTTTTTGCAGCCGATCGCGATCATGGTGTCGCTGCCGCTCTCCTTGATCGGCGTGCTGCTGGCGCTGCTGATCACCGGCAGCACCCTGAATATCTTCTCGGTGATCGGCTTTATCATGCTGATGGGGCTGGTGACGAAAAACGCGATTCTGCTGGTCGACTTTACCAACCAGCGCCAGCGCGAAGGGCTGGGGCAGTTCGCGGCGCTGATGGAAGCGGGACAGGTGCGCTTGCGGCCGATTCTGATGACGACGCTGGCGATGGTGTTCGGCATGCTGCCGATGGCGATCGGCATGGGCGACGGCGGCGAATCGCAGGCGCCGATGGGGCGCGCCGTGATCGGCGGGGTGCTCACCTCGACCCTGTTGACCCTGGTGGTGGTGCCGGTGGCGTACACCTACCTGGACAGCCTGGGCAAGCGCGCGGCGCGCTTTTTTGGCGGCGCAGGACAGCATGAGGAAGAAGTGGAAGACAGCGGCAAAGTCAGCGCCATCGGCAGCGTCCACTGACGCTGCGCAAGATCGCCTTCACCGTCCCCGCACTGGCGGGGACGACGCGGCGGCAATCACAATTACTGCGGCTGGGCTGGCGCGTCGCCTTCGGCGGCGTCATCGGCCTCATCGGCGTCATCATCCTCGGCTTCTTCGGTGCCATCGGCCGGCTTCGGATTGTTTTTCGCTTCCAGCTTGCGCCTGGCTTTTTCCTCGGCTTTCTTCTTCTTTTCCAGCTCTTTTTGCCGTTTTTCGTATTGGAAATTTGTCTTGGCCATTTACTACCTCTTTAATGTTTTGTTGTGACAGATAAGCGCACTAGCCACATTATGACGCAGTTGGGGCAAATGCAAAAATGTTCAGCCTCGCGGATGGTGCGCGGCATGCAGCAGTTTCAAGCGTTCGCGCGCCACGTGGGTATAGATCTGCGTGGTGGAAATATCGGAGTGTCCCAATAACAATTGCACCACGCGCAGATCCGCCCCGTGGTTCAGCAAATGCGTGGCAAACGCGTGGCGCAAGGTGTGCGGCGACAAGGGCGAGGTAATGCCCGCATTCATCGCATGTTTCTTGATGATCACCCAGAACATCTGCCGCGTCATGGCGCCGCCACGGCGCGTAACGAACAGGGCGTCATCCATCTGGCCGTCGAGGATGACGGCGCGCGCCTCTTTCAGGTAGCGCTCTATCCAGCGCCGCGCCTGCGCGCCGAACGGCACCAGCCGTGTCTTGTCGCCCTTGCCGGTGATGCGCAGCACGCCATCGTTCAGGCTCAGTTCCACCGCTTTCAGCTCCACCAGTTCCGACACGCGCAGGCCGCTCGCATACATCAATTCGAGCATGGTGCGCTCGCGCAGGCCCAGCGGCGTGGCGACATCGGGCGCGGCCAGCAGCGCTTCCACCTGCGCTTCGCTCAAGGTATGGACAAAACGCGTCGGCTGCTTGGCCGAGACCATTTTGAGGCAAGGGTCCACATCGATGTGCTTGTGGCGCAGCGCCAGCTGGTAAAAGCGCTTGAGCACCGACAGGCGGCGGTTCGATGAAGTCGCCTTGCTGTCGTCGTGGCGGGCGGTGAAATACGCTTCGATGTCCGCGGTGGCGACCTCGTACAGGCCGTCGCGCCCGGGCCGGTTCACTTCCAGCCAGCGCGCAAACAAACGCATGTCGCGCCGGTAGGCGTCGAGAGAGTTTTTCGACAGGCCGTCTTCCAGCCACAGGCTGTCGCAGAATTCGTCGATCAGGGTGGCGTTGTCGGGCGCAAGCAGGCTGTTCATCATCGGCGCGGTCGCGATCAAAATATTAAATGTGGCAAATATACAACTCCCGTGCACCAGAAAGTGGCGTACGCACGATTATGCATGCACCACGGCCGGGCCGGTGATTGTTTGCGGCGGACGAAAAAAAAGCGCACCAGCTGGTGCGCTTCAAATATTGCTTCACGTTCCCGGTCGTTTGGGTCCGCCGGTGCCGGCTTGTGGCCGCAGACAGCTATGACTCAACAACTTCTGTGAAACGTGTGTCTCCTCAATATATCCCCGGTATCAATACCGTTTTTATAGCCACTCCCCCACCAACTTTGTGACCAATTCTGTGTTGCCGTCTTGCTACCGGGCTGTATAAGCTTATACGTGTTTCCCCGTAACGCTGCTCATCATAACGTATTTAATCTTCTGGATCGACTTTTTTTGCACCATCAAAGGGAGCCGTGTTCGCCATGCAAAAGGCACTGGCGCAAGCGCCGCAAATTGTGGTATGTCACGCTCTTGTCATATTTGCGTGACATTTACTTGGCGCTCTCGCGGTTGATCGCCGAAATCCATTCCTTGCCGATGCGCTGCTCCATGCTTTTCTGTACCGGCGCCAGCGCGCGGCGCCATTCGGCCTGCTCCTGCACGCTCAAGGTATAGATCTGCGTCTTGCCGCTCTTGCGGATCGCTTCCAGTGCCTTGTCGTTGTCACTCTGGGCGATTGCCTTTTCAAAGGTGGTCGCCTCCTTCATGGCTTTTTCCAGCTGGGCCCGTATGTCCGACGGCAAGCCGTCCCAGAATTTCTTGTTGACGATAACGGCATAGCCCAGGTAACCGTGATTCGACACCGTCAGGTGCTTTTGCACTTCATGCATCTTTTGCGTGTACATATTGGACGGCGGGTTTTCGGTGCCGTCGACCACGCCCGTCTGCAGCGCGCGGTAGGCTTCCGAAAACGCCAGCGCCTGCGGATTGGCGCCCAGCGCACGCATCTGCGCGTCGAGCACGTTCGACGACTGGATGCGCATTTTCAGGCCCTTGAAGTCGGCCGGGTGGTGCAGCGGGCGGTTGGCCGACATCACCTTGAAGCCGTTGTCCCAGTACGCCAGGCCGGTGATGCCTTTCGGTTCGAGCTTTTTCAATAAACCCTTGCCGATATCGCCTTCGGTCACGTTGTACAGTGCCGTCTTGGTGGGGAAAATGTAGGGCAGGTCGAATACCTCGAATTCCTTCACGCCCAAAGGGCCGAACTTGGCCAGCGAGGGCGCCAGCATCTGCACCGCGCCCAGTTGCAGAGCTTCGAGTTCTTCCTTGTCTTTATATAGTTGGCTGTTCGGGTACAGGTCGACGCGGACCTTGCCGCGCGTGGCCTTTTCGGCCAGCAGCTTGAAGCGTTCGGCGGCCTGGCCTTTCGGCGTGTCGGGCGCGACCACGTGGCTGAACTTGATGACGATGGTCGCTTGCGCGCCGGCATGGCTGCCCGCGCCGGCACCGATCGCCAGCCATAACAGGGCCAGCATGGATTTGATGTGCATTGCAGTCTCCGTGGCGAAAACAGATGCCTTATTATGGATCTGCGCCGATAATGTGCGAAATAATGGAATAAAGCCAGTGTGGTTAACCACACTGGCATCACCCCGATAACGCGCTACCCTGCGAGCCATGAAAAAACCGCCCACCTTCGCGCGCCGCCTGCAGTTTACCAGCCCCGTGCGTTGGCTGCTGCCGGTGATCTTGCTGCTGCTGTTCCTGTCCGTGCTGTTCTGGCTGCCCTGGCAGGCGCGCCAGATGGAAAGCAACGAACGCCAGGAGCAATTGATCGCCGATACCCTGTGGGTCGAGCAGACCATCCGCTTCCAGCTGGCGCGCAACGAGGAAAGCCTGTTCAACCTGGGCGCCGATATCGCCAAGGGCACGCTGCCAGCGTCCGGCGTGCACGAACGGCTGCAGCAGATGCTGCGCAACGGGCGCGAACTGCAGCGCGTGATCTGGCTCGACACCGCAGGCCAGGTGCGCGCCTCGAGCGACCATACCCTGAGCCAGGAAACGCATTTTTCAGCGCTGTCGCTGACGGCCGGCGACAATGCGCGCCGTCTGCACCGGGGCCAGTACGCCCAGCCGGCGCAGCAAAGCGGCTTTCCCGACGCCCCGCCCGGCGCCATGCTGATGGACTACCACCAGCCCTTGTACAACGGCCAGCACTATATCGGCAGTCTGGTGGCCACCTACCAGGTCAGCAGCCTGCTCGATGAAATGGTGCCTTGGTGGTTCGCCCAGGACAACCAGATTTCGCTGATCGACCGCGACGACAAGGTGCTGGCGCGGCGCGCCGCCGCCGGCCCCGGTCACGGCGTGTACACGCACAAGCGCGCGCTCGACGTACCGGGCGCGAACATCACCTTGTTTACCGACAGCGTGAAAAGCCAGCCCAAGCTGCTGCCCAACCTGCTGGTCGGCTCGGTCATCGCCCTGTCGCTCGGTTTGCTGTGGAGCCTGCTGGCCCTGTGGCGCCATATCTCGCGCCGCCTGACGGCCGAAGGCGCGCTGCGCCAGCAGATGCTGTTTCGCACGGCGATGGAAAATTCGCTGGTCACCGGCATGCGCGCGCGCGACCTGGAGGGGCGCGTGACCTATGTGAATCCGGCGTTCTGCCAGATGGTCGGCTACAGCTCGGAAGAAATCCTGGGCCGGTTGCCGCCGATGCCCTACTGGGCGCCCGAGGCGATGGACGAATACCAGCAGCGCTTCGTCAAGGCGCTGGCCGGCAATGCCACGCCGCAGTTCGAAACTTATTTCCAGCGCCCCGACGGCACCCGCGTGCCGGTGCTCATTTTTGAAGCGCCACTGGTCGACAAGAACGGCAAGCAGACCGGCTGGATGGGCTCCGTGCTCGATATCTCGGACCGCAAGCGAGTGGAAGAACTCAATCGCCAGCAGCAGGAAAAGCTGCAGACCAGCTCGCGCCTGGCCACCATGGGTGAACTGGCGTCGATGCTGGCGCATGAACTGAACCAGCCACTGGCGGCCATTTCCAGCTACACCACCGGCGCGCTGAACCTGATCAAGCGGGCCAGCGACAGCGGCCAGCCGGTGCAGCCCAATACCCTGAAACCGGCACTGGAACAGGCCAGCGCGCAGGCGCAGCGGGCCGGCCAGATCATCCGCAGCGTGCACGACTTCGTGCGCAAGAGCGAGCCACAGCGCCAGGATGTCGATATCCGCAGCCTGGTCGACGGCATCCGCGCGCTGATCGACCTGCAGGCGCGCAAATTCTATGTCACCATCCTGGAAGAACTGCCGCCGGAACTGCCGCTGCTGCATGCCGATCCGGTCATGATCGAACAAGTACTGCTGAACCTGACGCGCAACGCCATCGAAGCGATGCAGGACGCGGCGCCCGGACGGCGTATCATGCGCCTGCGGGCGAGCTACGACGCGCAGCAGGAAATGGTGACGGTGGACGTGATCGACCAGGGCCATGGCATCCCGGCCGATGTCGCCGAACGGCTGTTTTCGCCGTTTTTCTCGACCAAGGCCGAAGGCATGGGCATGGGCCTCAATATCTGCCGCACCGCCATCGAGTTCCATGGCGGCGCGCTGACCTTTAGTGCGAATCCGGCCGGCGGCACCATCTTTACCTTCAGCGTGCCGGCGGTGCCGCGCGCGGCTGGCAATTCACAGCAAATACACGCATAACGACAGTAACCGGAGAGACCATGCTGCATATTATCGACGACGAAGAAGTGGTGCGCGATTCCCTGTCCTGGCTGGCCGCCTCGCGCAGCATCGAGGCACGCAGCTACGCCAGCGGACAGCAGTTCCTCGACAGCCTGGACGGCACGTTTGACGAACAGGGTGACTGCGTGCTGCTCGACGTGCGCATGCCCGACATGAACGGCATCGCCATGTTCGACCAGCTGGTCAGGCGCGACCTGACGGCGCGATTGCCGGTGATTTTCCTTACCGGCCACGGCGACGTGCCGATGGCGGTCGACAGCCTGAAACGCGGCGCCTTTGATTTTTTTGAAAAGCCGTTCAACGACAACGACCTGATGGATCGCGTGCAGCAGGGCCTGGCCAACTCGCGCCAGGCCGGCGAACTGGCCGCCGTGCACGCGCGCCTGGCCACCCTGTCGACGCGCGAACGCGAAGTGCTGGACCTGATTTTGGCCGGCAAGATGAACAAGGTGGTGGCCGACAAGCTGGGCATCAGCATGCGCACGGTGGAAGTGCACCGCGCGCATATCTTCGACAAGATGCAGGTCAAGACAGCGGTCGAGCTGGCGGGGTTGTTGAAGTAGACCCTTGGCCGTCAAATTAGCGTCCCTGCGCCTTGATTACACCCGCAAAGCGAATTAAAACCTTGGTCGCCGGCACGGGCAACATCGGGCCAAGCGGGCCTGAAAAATGTCGAGGGCAAGGCGCAGCGACGAAGACAGTACGCATGTACGGCGAGGAGCTGCAACGCCGCCATCGGCATTTCTTCAGGTCCGCGTCGCCGGCCCGCTGTTGATCTTGGCCTTGATTACTCGTCATGGTGTTCATGATGCTCGGCCGCGCCATGCTTCCAATAACTGGCCACATGCAAATGCTCCTTGGGCACGCCTGCATCGATAAAGTGACTGCGCAAACCCTTTACCTGCGCATGCTCGCACGCCACCCACACAAAACCATCGCCGTCCTGCGGCAAGGCGATCCGCTGCAGCGCTTCCAGCAATAGCGCGCCCTGGCGCCCATTGCGCCCGACCCAGTGAATCTCGACCTGCGCTGACGATTCCAACGCCACCTGCTCGCCGTCGTCCACGGTTTCAATCACGGCAATCGCGCGCGCGCCGGCCGGCAATTGCTCCAGGCGGCGGGCGATTGCCGGCAGGGCCGTCTGGTCGCCCACCAGCACATACCAGTCAAAGTCGAGCGGCACCACCATCGAGCCGCGCGGCCCGCCCACGCCCAGGGTCTGGCCCGGCGCCGCCTGCGCCGCCCAGCTTGAAGCCGGCCCGTCGCCATGCAGCACGAAGTCGATCTCGAGCTCGCCCTTCACCGGGTCGTGGCGGCGCGGCGTGTAGTTGCGCGCGATCGGACGTGCGCCCTCGGCATGCTGCACCGGATTGGCGCCATTGCCCAGCACCGGGAACACTGGCTGCGTGTCGCCGGGCGCCGGGAAAAACAGTTTGACATGGTCGTCGTGCGAGGGCGACACAAAGCCTTCCAGGTCGCCGCCGGCCAGGGTGATGCGGCGCATGTGCGCCGTCAGTTCTTCGGTGCGCACAACGGTCAGTACGCGCAGTTTCAAGTCATGGCGCAGGCGTTCGATGGTGTGCGTGCGCGAAGGAGTATTTGCTGCATCAGTCATGTTCTGTCCTTTATCTGGTGAGTTCAGTGGCCGTCGACGATCTCGTTGGCGGCTTTTTCCAGGATGGCGGCGACTCTGTCGGTCTGCTCGTCGCTCCAGCTGGTTTTGTTCAGCAGCAGCGCATGCTTCAGGGTGTGCATGGCCTGGTGCAGGCGCTCGGGCAGCGCGCGGCGTGCCTGCATGCGAGCCACCATGTCGAGGCGGGCGAAAATGCCGTCGACCTGGGCGCGGTTGGCGTCGAGATGAAGGTGGCCCTGCTCCGTGATGGTGTAGAGCTTCTTGCCGCTGCCGCTGTCGGACGCCGTCACCTGGTCCTGCTCTTCGAGCAAGGTCAAGGTCGGGTAGACGGCGCCTGGGCTGGGGGCGTAGGCGCCGGCGCAACGTTCTTCGATGGCCTTGATGATTTCATAACCGTGGCGCGGGCTGATCTCGATCAGCGCCAGCACGATCAATGGCAGGTCGCCGCGACCAAACACGCGCTCGGCACGTTCGCCGCGGCCGCCCGGACCGCCACGGCCCATGCCGTCGCCGCGTTCGCCGCCGTCAAAACCGCCGCCGCGCGGGCCACGGCCGTGCATTTCCATGCGGCCATGGTGATGGTGGTGATCGTGATGGTGATGGTGGCCGCAATGACCATGATGGTGCTGGCCGCCCTGGCCTTGTTCTGTGTAATGTGAGTTTCTCATGTTTTCTCTTCTTTAAAGATATATCGTTAGTAGGTATCGTCATTTTATAACGATATATCGATAAGTCAAGGAAAAGATGCGTACCCTGTTTCAGGCGATGCCGTGCAGGGCCAGCGCCCACGCCACGTGTTCGCGCACGATCTCGGACGGATACTCGCGCCGCGACAGCAGGGCCGCCACGATATCGCTCTGGCCTTTGGCCGTGGCGGCCGCATTGCCCATGCCGACGGCCAGGTTGCGCAGCCAGCGTTCATGGCCGATGCGGCGGATCGCGCTGCCTTCCATGCGGCGGTTGAATTCGTCTTCGGTCCAGGCAAACAGGTCGACCATGCTGGCGCTGCCCAGGCCGTGGCGCTCGTCGAAATCGGGCACCACCGCGCGCTGGGCGAACTTGTTCCACGGGCAGACGGTCTGGCAATCGTCGCAGCCATACACCTTGTTGCCGATCAGCGGGCGCATCTCGACGGGAATTGCGCCCTTCAGTTCGATCGTCAGGTAGGAAATGCAGCGGCGCGCATCGAGCTGGTACGGCCCCAGGATGGCCTGCGTCGGGCAGACGGTAATGCAGGCCGAGCACTGGCCGCAATGCGGCGTTTCGGGAGGATCGACCGGCAGCGGCACGTCGACCAGGATCTCGCCGAGGAAAAAGAAGGAGCCGCCCTGGCGGTTGATCAGCAAGGTATGCTTGCCGCGCCAGCCCAGCCCCGCCTTGGCCGCCAGTTCGACTTCCATCACGGGCGCCGAATCGCTGAAGACGCGGTAGCCGAAGTCGCCGATCTCGCCCTTGATGCGTTCGGCCAGCTGCTGCAATCGCGAGCGCATTACCTTGTGGTAGTCGCGGCCGCGCGCATACACCGAGATCACGGCGGCCGACGGATCGGCGTCGCGCGCCGCTTCCCGTTCGCGCCAATCCGGGCCCAGCGCCGGCGGCAGGTAGTTCATGCGCGCGCTGATGGCGCGCACCGTGCCTGGCACCAGCTCGGCCGGACGCGCACGCTTCATGCCATGGCTGGCCATGTATTCCATCTCGCCGTGATACCCTGCGTCCAGCCAGGCCTGCAAGGGCGCCTCCATGTGTGACAGGTCGACGTCGGTGATGCGCACCTCGGCAAAACCGAGCTCGCGCCCCCATTGCCTGATGGTGTGCGCCAAAGCGGCGAGATCGGCGAGATCGGTGATGGTGGTGGACATAGGAAACTTTACGAAGTGCGGCAGAAGCGCTGGCGGTTACAATGACTGATGCGCGCAGGCGCATGCAGCCTCCATTTTATGCGATACCGAAGACTATGACCGAACACTTCAAAGCCCATCTCCACGACGAAGCCGGCACGGCCGCGCTGGGCGCCGCCCTGGCGCGCGCGCTGGCGCCGGGGCTGGCGATTTATCTGCACGGCGACCTGGGCGCCGGCAAGACGGCCTTGACGCGCGCCCTGCTGCATGCAGCCGGCCATGCGGGCCATGTGAAAAGCCCTACCTACACCTTGTCCGAACCGTACACGGTGCAACTGGACGGCCAGGCGGTGCAGGTGATCCACTTCGACCTGTACCGCATGGGCAGCGCCGAAGAATTCCTCGACGCCGGCTTTCGCGAAGACTTCGACGGCCATAACATCTGCATCATCGAGTGGCCGGAAAAAGCCTGTCCGGTGCTGCCGAAGGCCGATCTCGATATTTATTTGAGCGTGGCCGGCACAGGCCGTGATGTAGAATTGCAAGCGTCTTCTGAATTGGGTCTGTCATGCCTCCACCGTCTCAAATTCGCCCCGAACCTCTGATCGCCTCGCCGGTAAGCCGGCGCACGGTACTCAAGGCCGGCGGCACCCTGCTGTTGTCCGTGTTCGCGCCGATGTCGGCGATGGCGGCGCAAATCCTCGCCGTGCGCGTCTGGCCGGCCGACGACTACACCCGCGTCACGCTGGAAAACGACAGCATCCTCAAGGCGACCCATTTCATCGTCAAGGACCCGGAACGGCTGGTGATCGATATCGAGGGACTCGAACTCAATCCCACGCTCAAGGGCCTGGTGGCCAAGATCCAGTCGAACGACCCGTATATCAAGCAGGTACGCGTGGGCCAGAACCGGCCCAACGTGGTGCGCCTGGTGTTCGACCTGAAGGAAGAAATCCGCCCGCAGCTGTTTACGCTGCCGCCGGCCGGCTCCTACAACCACCGCCTGATTTTCGATTTGTACCCGGTGCAGGAGCAGGACCTGATCGCGCAGATGATCGAAAAGGGCGACTGGTCGAGCGACCCGGCCAAGCCTTTGATGTCCGACACGCATACGCCGCCGCCGGCCCTGCCCCTGCCCGAGAGCGGCAAGCCGCCGCTGGTGGTGGTGATCCCGGGCGTGCCGGCCACGCCGTCGCTGCCGGCGATCCGGCCCGACCTGCGCCCCGAACAGCGTCCGGAAGCGCGCCCGCAGCCGGGCCAGAAAGTGGTGCGCATGATTACCATCGCGCTCGACCCCGGCCACGGCGGCGAGGACCCGGGCGCCACGGGCGGCAGGGGCAGCCGCGAAAAAGACGTGGTGCTGGCGATTGCCAAGCGCCTGAAAGCCAAGCTCGAACTGCAGCCGAACATGCGCGTCATGCTCACGCGCGACGCCGACTTCTTCGTGCCGCTCGGCATGCGCGTGGAAAAAGCGCGCAAGGTGCAGGCCGACCTGTTTGTCTCGATCCACGCCGACGCCTTCGTGCAGCCGACCGCGCGCGGCTCGTCGGTGTTCGTGTTGTCCGAAAAAGGCGCCTCGTCGAGCGCGGCGCGCTGGCTGGCCGACAAGGAAAACCAGGCCGACCTGATCGGCGGCGTAAATGTGGGCAACCACGACAAGCAGTTGGCCAGCGTGCTGCTCGACCTGTCGACGACGGCGCAGATCAATGACAGCATGAAGCTGGGCGCGGCCGTGCTGCGCGAAATCGGCGGCATCAACCGCCTGCACAAGGGCTCCGTCGAGCAGGCCGGCTTCGCCGTGCTGAAAGCGCCCGACATCCCTTCCATCCTGATCGAGACCGCCTTTATCTCGAACCCGGAAGAAGAAGCCAAGCTGACCGACAACGGCTACCAGGACCAGATGGCCAACGCCATCGTCACCGGCATCAAGAACTATTTTGCGAAAAATCCGCCGCTGGCGAAAAGCCGCATGACCTGACAGGAATACAAGCATGAGCAAGAACACATTCGGCCAGCTGCCGGCCGTGACCATCCGCGCCGCCGATGGCGCGCAGGCGACGGTAACGCTGTACGGCGGCCACCTGGTATCGTGGCGCAGCAGCGATGGCCGCGAGCGCCTGTTCTGCAGCCGCGATTCGGCTCTTGACGGCAGCCGCGC
The DNA here is from genome assembly GCF_057291295.1 of Janthinobacterium sp. 1L-D-8-B-C4. NCBI lineage: Bacteria > Pseudomonadati > Pseudomonadota > Betaproteobacteria > Burkholderiales > Oxalobacteraceae > Janthinobacterium > Janthinobacterium sp. 1L-D-8-B-C4. The sequence goes on along the minus strand of NZ_JBXAVX010000007.1, from coordinate 16,235 downwards.
CATCCGCGGCGGCGTGCCCGTGATCTTCCCGCAATTTGGTGCGCGCGGCGCCGGCATGCGCCACGGCTTTGCCCGCGTGGCGACCTGGCAGGAAGCGGCCAGCGGAACCGACAATGGCGCCGCCTGGGCCGAATTCAGCCTCGACCAGGACGACCTGCCAGCGGCGATCGCCGCCGCCTGGCCGTTCGACTTCGCGCTGCGCCTGCGCGTGACAGTGCAGGCATCGGCGCTGGAGATCAGCCTCGCCGTGCGCAACACGGGCAGCCAGCCGTTCCCGTTCTCGGCCGCCCTGCACAGCTATTTCGCCATCGAACAGCTGGACCAGGCGCGCATTACCGGCCTGCAGCGCGTGCGCTATTCGGACGAGACACCGCCGGACGCGCTGCAAGCGGAAGAAGTGCTGCAATTTGCCGACAAGCTCGATCGCATCTATCACCAGTTGCCCGGCCCCTTGCAGCTTGAATCGGGCGCCGACACCTTGCGCCTGGCGCAGCAGGGTTTTACCGATGCGGTGGTATGGAATCCGGGCGCGCAGGACGCAGCCGCCCTGCCCGACCTGGCCGACGATGAATACCCGCGCTTTGTTTGCATCGAAGCGGCGCTGATCCAGCCCGATTTGCTGGCCGCCGGCGCCGAGTGGCACGGCAGCCAGCAATTACAGTTTAATTCGACTCCTTGATGATGCGGCCATTGGTCGCCTGAATCGGCCGCGCATTCAAGGGATACAGCCGGCTGAACAGCGCCATCTGCGCCGCCGATGCCTGCACCGGCTGCTTCATCACCAGCCACAGCACGTTCTCGCTGCACGGCGGTTGCTCCATCGATCCCATGTAGGTGTAGTAATCGCGCCGCGTCGGCAGCATTTCCATCGGGTCGAGCAAAATCGACGGGCTCATGGTGTCGAATTTTTCCAGTGGCAGGTTGTTCCACACGGTCTGGATGGTCGCCTGCGGCGTGCCGCGTTCGAGCATCAGCGCCAGGATCGCCTGGCGGCCCTCGGCGTCGCGGTGCACCAGGTGCACCACCATCTCATAAGTCTTGCCATTGATGCGGTCGCCCGACGGCCGGTGGAAATGGAACTGCTGCAGTTCGAACATGCGGTTCTGCACCGTGATGTAATTGCCGCTGCCTACGGCCACCTGCACCGTATTGCCATTGTCGACTACGTTGAATGACGAAGGGTGGTAGTCAAAGCTGATCTGTTCGAGTTCGACCTTCATGCCGTCGCGGATATCGATCGGCGACTGGCGGTTGCCGGTGCTGCACTTGCCCCAGTCCACATTGATCTTGCTCCAGTTGGCCGGGCCGCTGTCGCCTTCGTACGACCAGTGCGTGCCGCGCGCTACCGGTGGCGGCGGTGGCGGCACTGCCTTGGTCACGGCGGCATGCCTGGCGCGGGCGGCGGCGCGGGCGGCCTGGGTGGCGCGCATTTCCGCCAGGCGCGCCGCGATGCGTTCGGACAGGTCGACTTCGGCCGCCTCTTCCTTGTCGCGCGCGGTGGGGGCAACGGTGACGGACGGCTTGCCCTTGACGGACTCGGTCAGGGTTTTCATGGCGGCCGCGCGCTCGGAGGCCGACGCGGGAGCGGACGCAGCCGCGGGGGTCTTGGCGGGGACCAGCGGCGTGGGGGCATCTTTGGCGCTTGCCATCGCCGTCATCACGGCCAGGCTGCAAGCTAACAGGGCGCTCAAGTGTCGCATGGAAATCCAGAAAGTAAGAGTACTCCCTGGTTTACGGCTGGAAACATCCAAAACTTGAATCGCAGTCGAAGAACAACAGGACTGATGGAAGGGAAAAATCGGCTCCGGGGCGCGATTGCCCTGGAACCGTTTGCTGCTTTACGTCGATTTTACGCCGACCTGGCCGTCATTTTCTTGTACAGTTTCCAGATGCCGCCCAGCGCCACCGGCACCACGGCAGCGCCCACGCCGATCAGCACGATCAGGGTCAGGTGGTCGCGGATCCACGGGATATTGCCGAAGAAATAGCCGGCCGTCACCAGGCCCACCACCCACAGCAGGGCGCCCGTAATGTTGTACATCTGGAAGCGCGTATGCGTCATGTCGGAAATACCGGCCACGAACGGCGCGAAGGTACGCACCACGGGCACGAAGCGGGCCAGAATAATCGTCTTGCCGCCATGCTTTTCAAAAAACTCATGCGTGCGGCGCATGGCGTCCTTGTTGATCCAGCGGTAATCATGGGTAAACACCCTTTGCCCGATCGCCTCGCCTATCCAGTAATTGAGGGTATTGCCCGTCACGGCGGCCGTGACCAATAGCGCAATCAGCAAGCCCAGGTGCATCTGGCCGGTCGCGCAAAAAGCGCCGGCAATAAACAGCAAAGTATCGCCAGGAAAGAAAAACAATACTACCAGGCCTGTTTCACAGAAAATAATGGCAAACAACACCGCATACACCAGCGTGCCGTACTGTTCAATCAAGATGCCGAGTGTCTTGTCGACATGGACAATCATGTCGAGGAATTGCACAAAATCCATATTTTTTTCCCTAAAGGTAGCGGCGGAATCATACACCACCGGGCCTGTGCGACGGCAGTCCCGGGCCCGATATTTTATGATTAATTTTTCAGCGCCCCGGCATGTGTGGCATGCGGCATCACAATTTAAGGCCAGGTTAAGGAAACACGGCGGCGACGGCCTTGCGGCGCGACATGCAAGCGCACTTTTGCGCCATGCTTTTCTTTGCGAAATATTGCCATTCCGTTATAAACTTTCCGCCGGGCGCAAGCCGCGCCAGCCAGGAGACTCCATGCGACCGAACTACCTCAAGACACTGACAATCGCCGCCGCCATCAGCGCCGCGCTGCCGTCCTTGCATGCCGCCACTATCCGTGCGCCAGCCGAACTGCCCGCCAAACAGACGGTGGCCGACGTGATCAAGGCCTCCACGCCGGCCGACTGGCGCGCGCTGGATCCGGCCAACACGCTGTACATGGACACCGCGCTGGGCCGCGTGGTGATTGAACTGGCGCCCGAGTTCGCGCCGAAACACGTGGCCAATATCAAGGCGCTGGTGGCCGAGCAGTACTACGACGGCCTGGCGATCACACGCGCGCAGGACAACTGGGTCGCGCAGTGGGGCGATCCGGACGAAAAGAATCCGAAAGCCATCAAGCATGCGCAGCGCACCCTGCCCGGCGAATTCACGGTGCCACTGAAAACCATCACCAGCTTCACGCGCCTGCCCGACGCTGACGGCTACGCGCCGCAAGTGGGCCATTCGAACGATTTTCCGTCCGCGCGCGACCCGAAAAGCGGCACTGCCTGGCTGACGCACTGCTACGCCACCGTCGGCGTGGGCCGCGACGTGGGCAGCGACAGCGGCGGCGGCACCGAACTGTACGCGGTCATCGGCCAGTCGCCGCGCCACCTGGACCGCGACATCACGGTAGTCGGGCGCGTGGTTTCCGGCATGCCCTTGCTGGCGACCCTGCCGCGCGGCGCGGCGCCGATGGGCTTTTATGACAGCCCGGACAAAAACGTGCCGATCAAGTCCATACGCCTGGCGGCAGATGTGCCAGTCGAGCAGCGCGTGCAGATGGAGGTGATGCGTACCGACAGCGCCGCCTACCAGGCGGTGCTGGAAGCCCAGCGCAACCGGGGCGGGCCGTGGAGCAAGGTGCAGGCCGGCCATCTCGACCTGTGCAATGCGCCGATACCGGTGCGCGAGGCGGGGAAATAAGCGCCACGCCAGCCACGCTATAATCACGGCATGAACGCTCCCATCACGCCCCACCGTCCGATCCAGGCCCTGCCTGACCAGCTGATTTCGCAAATCGCCGCCGGCGAGGTGGTCGAGCGGCCCTCGGCGGTGGTCAAGGAGCTGCTGGAAAACGCGCTCGACTCGGGCGCCACGCAGATCACCGTGCGCCTGGAAGAAGGCGGCGTGAAACGCATCGCGATTACCGACAACGGCCGCGGTATCGCCCAGGACCAGTTGCCGCTGGCCCTGGCGCGCCACGCCACCTCGAAAATCGCGTCCTTGCACGACCTGGAAAACGTCGGCACTCTGGGTTTTCGCGGCGAGGCGCTCGCTTCCATCGCCTCGGTTGCCGCCGTCACCGTCACCTCGCGCACGGCCGACGCCGCCCATGCCTGGGAAATCGTCGGCTCGCACAATGGCACGGTCGCGCCGTCGTCGGGTGCGCCGGGCACCACGGTCGACGTGCAGGACCTGTATTTCAATACGCCGGCGCGGCGCAAATTCCTGAAATCGGAACAGACCGAATACGGCCACTGCGCCGAAGTCGTGCGCCGCATCGCGCTGGCGCGGCCCGACGTGTCGTTTTCGCTGTCGCACAACGGCCGCACCATCGACCAGTGGAACATCAGCGAACTGGCCAAACGCAGCGCCCATATATTGGGCAATGACTTTGCCGAAGCGCGCCTGGCACTGGATGAGACGGCCGGCAGCCTGCGCCTGCACGGCTTTGCCGGCTTGCCAACGGCGTCCAAAGCGCGCGCCGACGGCCAGTTCTTCTATGTCAACGGGCGCTTCGTGCGCGACAAGCTGCTGGTCCATGCGGTACGCATGGCCTACCAGGACGTGCTGCACGGCGACCGTTTTCCATCCTATGTGCTGGCGCTCGACCTCGACCCGTCACTGGTCGACGTCAATGTGCACCCGTCGAAAATCGAAGTGCGCTTCCGCGACAGCCGCTCGGTGCACCAGTTCGTCTTCCACGCGGTACAGCGCGCGCTGGCGCAAACCTCGGCCACCGCCTTCGGCAGCGTGCCGGCGCCCTTGCCTGCCGCGTCCAGCCTCGGCGGCGATACCGGCGCGGGCCTGGGTGGACCTGGCCTGTGGCGCCGCGAACAGACGCAGACCTCGTTTGGCGCGCAGTTCACCAATACCTTTGCGCCCCCGCCTGCTGGCGGCACGCGCCCGTTTTTTGCCGAGGCGCCGGGCGTGGCCCAGGACACGGCATCGTATGGCGCGCTGTTCGGCGCCGGCGCCGCTTCGCCGATCACCCAGGTCGAACCGTATGTCGCCTCGCCCGAAGCGATGGCGCGCGAAGAATATCCGCTCGGCTTTGCGCTGGCCCAGCTGCACGGCATTTATATCCTGGCGCAAAATACCAAGGGCCTGGTGCTGGTCGACATGCACGCGGCGCACGAACGCATCCTCTACGAGCAGCTGAAAAACGCGCTGCAGGCGCAGGTATCGGGCCACGACATGCAGGTGCAGGCGCTGTTGATCCCGGTGACGTTTTATGCCGACGCGATCGAAGTGTCGACCGCCAATGAAAACCAGGACACATTGAAAGCGCTGGGCTTCGATATCGCCGCCCTGTCGCCCACCACCCTGGCCGTGCGCAGCGTGCCGACCCTGCTGAAAAACGCCGACGCGCAGACGCTGGCGCGCGACGTGCTGCGCGACGTGCGCGAATACGGCGGCTCGCGCGTGCTGATCGAGCGCCAGAACGAACTGCTGGGCACCCTCGCCTGCCACACTGCCGTGCGCGCCAACCGCATCCTGTCGGTACAGGAAATGAACGCCCTGTTGCGCCAGATGGAAAGCACCGAACGGGCCGACCAGTGCAACCACGGGCGACCCACCTGGGTGCAGGTCGAGATCAATGCGCTGGACAAGCTCTTCCTGCGCGGACAATAACTTTTAACCCCAACCGCAAATTCTGGGGTCAGACCCTGAGGGTCTGATCCCGGCCCTTGCTTTTGGGTTTGCATAGCAAGCCACCATCAAGCATCATGACCAACATTCTCCCCCCCGCCATCGCCATCATGGGCCCCACGGCCAGCGGCAAGACCGCCGCCGCGCTGGCCATCGCGCAAGCGATCCCATCCGAAATCATCTCGGTCGACTCGGCCCTGGTCTACCGCGGCATGGATATCGGCACGGCCAAGCCGACGCCTGAAGAACTGGCGGCGGTGCCGCACCACCTGATCGATATCATCGACCCGCTCGACTCGTATTCGGTGGCGCAGTTCCGCAACGACACGCTGCGCCTGGTGGCCGACATCACGGCGCGCGGCAAGCTGCCGCTGCTGGTCGGCGGCACCATGCTGTACTTCAAGGGACTGGCAGACGGCCTCGACGATTTGCCGGGCGCCGACGCGGACCTGCGCGTGCAGCTCGAAGCGGACGCGGCCGCCATCGGCTGGCCCGCCATGCATGCGCGCCTGGCTGAACTCGACCCACCCACGGCCGCGCGCCTGGCACCGAACGACGCCCAGCGCATCGGCCGCGCGCTGGAAATCATCGCCCTGTCGGGCCAGCCCATGTCGGCCCTGCTGGCGCTGCGCGAAAAGACCGTGCTGCCGTTCCGGCTGCAGTCGTTCGCGCTGGAACCTTCCGACCGCGCCGTGCTGCATGCGCGCATCGCCGCGCGTTTTGACGCCATGCTGAAAGACGACGCCCTGTTAGATGAAGTCGATGGACTGCGCCGCCGTGGCGACCTGCACCCGGGCCTGCCATCGATGCGCTGCGTCGGCTACCGCCAGGCCTGGGACTACCTCGACGGGCGCATCGACCGCGCCGCACTGCGCGAAACGGGCATTATCGCCACGCGCCAGCTGGCCAAGCGCCAGCTGACCTGGCTGCGCGCCATGCCGGACCGCATCGTTATCGATTGCCTCAGTGCCGACCCGGCCGCGCAGATGCTGGCGCAGATAAAACCGTTGCTAAAATAAGAGCACGCGAAAAACCCACAGATTTTTTGCGGCCAGCATTGACAAGGAAATCGGAAGACTGGATAATGCTCGGCTGTTGGGTGATATAGCTCAGTTGGTTAGAGCACAGCATTCATAATGCTGGGGTCGGTGGTTCAAGTCCACCTATCACCACCAAAGAACATCGATCAGGTTTTCCCCTGGTCAAAACCAGCATCCGGTCTGACCGGTCTGTTTGGTGATATAGCTCAGTTGGTTAGAGCACAGCATTCATAATGCTGGGGTCGGTGGTTCAAGTCCACCTATCACCACCAAGAATTTGCAGCATTGAGAACCCGCTTTTGCCTCGCGCAACAGCGGGTTTTTTTGTGCGCGCGCCGGACGATTGATCCAGCCCGCGTTTGCCGTCACACTGGCACTATCGCGCCTTCACGGCGCAGCAACCCGGACTTGACCATGACCTGTGACCTGCCATCCGACTTCGCGGCGGAACGTGAACGCCTGCTCGATCCTGACCATGACGAACACGAGGATATCGTCGGCTACCTGCAGGACTACCCGGACCCTGCCAGCGTGCCCTATCTGAAAAGCGCGATTGCCCTGAAACCAGCGCTGGCCTACCTCGACTATGACGACTACGGCGCCTATTACAAGAAATGCCTGTGGGCGCTGCAGACGATCGGCACCGAGGAAGCGCTGGCCGTGATACGCGAGTGCGCGTCGTCGAACGACGAAATGCTGCGCACGCAGGCGCTGCACCGGCTGGATCAGATCGCCAAAAAGAGGGGCACTGCGCACAAGCCTTAGGGGGCTCGTGCAGCCTGAAAGCAACAATGCTGGCAAGCAGTCGCTTTTGGGATTGTGGCAAAGCATGGCTGGCGCTTACAATGAGAATAATTCTCATTCATAGGCCATCCGTTCTTTCATGTCCGCCGTTCAACCCACCCTGCAACAGCAAGTGCACGCGCTCTACAGCGAGCATCATGGCTGGCTGTATGGCTGGCTGCGCAAGAAGCTCAGTTGCCCGCACAGCGCGGCCGACGTGGCACAGGATACGTTTGTGCGCATTATCGCGTCGCGCGACGCGCTGTTCGGCATGCGCGAACCGCGCGCTTATCTGTCCACCACGGCCAAGCGGCTGCTGGTCGACCGGGCGCGCCGGCAGCTGCTGGAGCGCACTTACCTGGCCGAACTGGCGCTGGTGATGGATGGAACGGAAGGCGCGCCGTCGCCCGACGAGATTTTGATGGCGGTACAGGCGCTGGAACAGATTGCCGGCGCGCTGGCCGGCATTTCGGCCAGGGCGCGCGAGGCGTTCCTGCTGCACTACCTGGACGAACAGCCGCAGGCTGCAGTGGCGCAGCAGCTGAGCGTGTCGACGCGGATGGTGCAGAAATACCTGGTGCAGGCGCTGCTGGCCTGCCGCCAGGCATCCTGACGATTCCCGCATGAATCGCGTGCAGGCGGACAGCATTGCAGAGCAGGCCGCGCACTGGATCGTCCAGCTGAGCGCCGATGATGCGCGCGAACGCGAGGCGGCCCATGCCGGCTTCGCAGCCTGGAAGGCGCAAGACCCGTTGCACGCCAGCGCCGCCGCCGGCATGGAAAGCCTGCTGGGCCAGGTGCATGCCGTGCGCGACGCGGCAGGTGGCGACACGCGCCCGGCGCGCGCCGCGCTGGCGACCGTCGCACCCAGGCGTCGGCGCCATCTGGCGGCTGGCGTTGCCGCTGCCATGCTGGTGCTAACAGTGGGCTTGGCCGCCAGCGACCGCCCGGCCTACCTGCTGGCCGACCTGCGCAGCCCGACCGGCCAGTGGCGCACGCATACGCTGGCCGATGGCAGCCACCTTACCCTGAGCAGCGACACGGCCGTCAATCTGCGCTTTACAAAAGGCGAGCGCCATCTGCAGCTGGTGCAAGGCGAGATCCTGGTCGAGGTGGCGAAAGATGCGCGGCGTCCGTTTATCGTCGACAGCCACCATGCCGCCCTGCGCGCGCTCGGTACCCGCTTCACGGTGCGCCAGCAGGACGATGCCACCATCCTCAGCATGCTCGAATCGAAAGTGGCTGTGCAACTGCCACGCCATGCGGACACGGTGGTGGCGGCCGGCCAGCGCACGCGCATCACCAATGCTGGCACCGGGCAGCTGGAAACGTTTGACGCGGCCAGCCTGCAGGACGCCTGGCGCGCGCACCAGCTGGTGGTCGACGACCGGCCGCTGCCCGAGGTGCTCGACGAACTGGCGCGCCACCGTCCGGGCCAGCTGCGCTACGACCGCGCGCAACTCGAACATATCCGCGTGGCGGCCGTGCTGCCGCTGGACGACACAGACAAGGCGCTGCAGCTGCTGCTCGATAATTTCCCGCAGCTGCGCGTGCGCATGCTGACGCGCTATCTGGTGATGGTGGATGTACCAGACACTGGCTCCGCAAAAAAATAATTGCCTACGCAGGTTCGTGTAGTCGCATCTCGTGCGTCAAGGCAGCTGAGATCATTCACAAAAGGCTGTCCCCATGTCCGTTACTGCTCCATTCCCACGCACGCTCAATACACGTTTGCGTCCGCTGGCTGTCGCCGCCCTGCTGCTCGCTTGCGCCGGCACCCAATTGCCGGCGCTGGCCCAGTCCACGCCCGCGGCCATCCACTACACGATCCCCGCCGGCCCGCTGGCCGGCGCCCTGAACCGCTACGCCCAGCAGTCCGGCGTGGCGATCGTGATCGACGCGGCCAGGGTACAAGGCTTGACCACCGCCGGCCTGCAGGGCAGCTACAGCGTCGACGAAGGCTTTGCGGTGCTGCTGCGCGGCAGCGGCTACGCGATTGGCAAGACGCCGACCGGCTATGTGCTGGTGGCCGCCCCGGCGACCCCTGCCGTACCTGCGACGACTGCAGCCGTCGACCGCACCATGCCCGCCATTACCATCGTCGGCCAGGCTGAACAGGGCGCCACCACCGAAGGCAGCGGTTCGTACACGGCGCGCAAGATCACCTTGGGCAAGGGCGAGCAATCGATGAAGGACATGCCGCAGTCGGTCAGCGTGCTGACGCGCCAGCGCCTCGACGACCAGGGCATCACCGATCTGCGCGAAGCGGTCAACAACGTCACCGGCGTGGTCGGCGTGCATGGCGTGGGGCCGGGCGTGGTGATTACCTCGCGCGGCTTCCAGATTGACCAGTGGCAGTACGACGGCGTGCCGATCGACCGCAATACCTATGCGCTGGGCAACTGGGGCCAGGAAAACATGGTCATCTACGACCGCCTGGAAGTGCTGCGCGGCGCGTCCAGCCTGCTGGAGGGCACTGGCAGCCCGGGCGGCTCGGTCAACCTGGTGCGCAAGCGCCCGCTGGCCGGCCGCCAGGTCAGCCTGATGGGCCGCGCCGGTTCCTGGGATCACTACAATGGCCAGGTCGATGTCAGCAGCCCCCTGAACGCGGACGGCAGCCTGCGCGGGCGCGTGATCCTCGACCAGGACGATACGCACTCCTTCATCGACCAGGTATGGAGCAAAACGCGCACCGCCTATGCGGCGCTCGACTACGACTTGAGCCCGAGCACCACCGTGGGCCTGGCGCTCAGCAATGTCAACAGCCGTGGCCGGCCGACATTCATCGGCGTGGGCCGCTATGCGGACGGCAGCGAACTGGGCCTGCCGCGCTCGACCTATACGGGCGCCGACTGGAACCGCAGCAAGGTCGAACAGACCACCGTGAACGCGGACCTGGAACACCATTTCAACAGCCAGTGGACCTTCAAGGCCTCCGCCCTGGCCACCAATGAAAAAACCAGCTCGACCCACCAGCGCATGGCCGGCACCATCAAGGCGGACGGCAGCGGCTCGATGTATGGCGACTTTTCCACCGATTTCGACAACCGCAAGCGCGGCATCGACGCCTTTGTGCGTGGCAAATTCGATGGTCTTGGCATCGACCAGGAAGTGGTGCTCGGCGCCAGCTACGTGACGTTCCATTCCGACGACCGCTATGCGCGCGCCTGGACCCAGGGCGCGCAGATTTTCAATATCGACCATCACCGCCCATGGCAGGACTTCGACACCATCGCCGCGCGCGGCGTGACCAGCTACAGCACCTACGACATGCGCCAGAAAGGCCTGTACGGCAGCTGGAACGGCCAGTTGACGAGCCAGCTGAAAGCGGTGCTGGGCGGGCGTTTCAGCTGGTATGACTTCGTGTATGCCACCCGCGACGACTACCGCGACACCACCGATGTATCGGCCAAGTTCAGCCCATCGGCCGGCCTGATCTATGCGCTCACGCCAGAGTGGAATGCCTATCTCAGCTATGCCGGCGTATTCCAGCCGCAGACCAACCGCAATGTGGCCGGCGAGATCCTGAAACCGATCACCGGCAACAGCTACGAGGCGGGCATCAAGGGCGAACTGCTGGACGGCAAAGTGAACACCTCGCTGGCGGTATTCCGCTACGAGCACAAGGACCGCGCCGTCACCGACTACGACGCCGGCTTTGCCTGCGACGGCTGGTACTGCTCGCGCGCCTCGGGCAAGGTGCGCAGCCAGGGCCTGGAGACGGAAGTGTCGGGCGAAGTGGCGCCGGGCCTGCAGCTGTCGGCCGGCTACGCCTACACCACCACCACCTACCTTGAGGACCCGGACAACCAGGGCCAGGTATTTTCGACCTGGACGCCGAAGCACATGCTGCGCCTGTGGTCCGGCTACACCCTGCCCGGCGCGTGGAACAAGTTCAGCGTGGGTGGCGGCGTGACCATGCAAAGCCACACGCTCGACTATGGCCGCAGCTTCGACGTGGCCGGCTTCTCGCTGTGGAGCGCGCGCCTGGCCTGGCAGGCCACGCCGCAGGTATCGCTGGCGCTGAACGTCAACAACCTGTTCGACAAGCGCTATGTGATCCCGTCGTACAACGACACCGGTGGCAACAACCATTTCGGCGACCCGCGCAGCGTGCAGCTCACCTTGAAGTACACGCCGAAGTGGTAGGCTGAGGGGCAGGCGGCACAAACGGCGGCACGGCGCGGGCATCTTGCCTGTGCCGCGCCGCCTGTTTTTCGGCTAAGATGATGGCGCGGCAAGCCGCCGTGCAATGTTGTGCATCAGCCTACCATTCTCTACACCTTCCATGGATCAAAAAGACAAGTCTTGGGTCACCTCGGTCGACGTCGCCAAACGGGCCGGCGTGTCGCGTTCGGCTGTCTCGCGCACCTTTACGCCGGGCGCCAGCGTGGCGCCGGAAACGCGGGCCCGCGTGATGGCGGCGGCGCAGTCGCTGGGCTACCAGGTCAATATGCTGGCGCGCAGCATGAACCAGGGCCAGAGCAATCTGGTCGGCGTCGTCATCACGGGCTTTACCGACCCTTTCCGCGTGGCCCTGCTCGGTGAAATCACGCGCAGCCTCAGCGAGCATGCGCTGGTGCCGCTGCTGATGAACGCGGAAGACCCGGAACGCCTGAGCGAACTGCTGCGCATCCTGCTCAGTTATAAAATCTCGGGCGTGATCATGACATCGGGCTCGCCGCCGTCCGCCGTGGCCAGCGAATACCTGCAGCGGCAAGTACCGGTGGCGATGATCAACCGCGCGCGCGACCTGAAGGGCGTGGACGTCGTCAACAGCGACAACCGCAGCGGCGGCGAACTGGCGGCCAGCACCCTGCTCGATAGCGGCGCCAAACGCCTGGCCTTTGTCAACATGCAGTCCAGCAGTTTCAGCGGCATCGCACGCGGCAAGGCGTTTTTTGAACACCTGGCGCCGGCGATTGCCAAAAAGCGCTGCAGCGCCACCGAATACCTGGCCGGCGCCATCGGCTACCAGGCGGGCCAGGAAGCGGCCGACGCGCTGCTGGCCTCGGGCAAGCTGCCAGACGGCGTCTTTTGCGCGACCGACCTGATCGCCTGCGGCTTTATCGATGCGGCGCGCAGCAAATACGGCCTGCAGGTGCCGGAGCAATTGCAGGTGATCGGCTTCGACGATATTCCGATGGCGTCGCTGGACGCCTATGGCCTGACCACCATCCGGCAGGACGCCGGCGAACTGGCGCGCCGCGCCGTGAAAAGCCTGGTCGAACGGATGGAAAAATTCTCCATGCCGGGCCGGCTGAAGGAAGTGCCGGTCACGCTGGTGCGGCGCGGCAGCACGCGCTAAGGCCTTCGACACCAGACGGCGCCAGCGCGCTCCGTCTGCGTTTTTCCACACTTATCCTCCCCTTTCCTGTACTTGTTGACACCAAAAAAATTCCGGGTTAAGGTTTGCACACGCGTGATGCACACGTGTGCAATTTCTTCATGAAGCCAGTTCTGGCCATTCAATCAAAAAAAGACGCCCCAGCCATGGAGGCGTCGCAAGGAGACCCGCAATGTTGAATCACGTACTCAGACTCGCCCTGGCCGGCGTCGGCGCCATCAGCCTGGCCGCCTGCACCACGCCTCACGCCACCGGTACCACAGGCAAGCAGACCGCCGCCGATCCGAAGCTGGCGAAGATCGGCCAGATCGTTGTCGTCTACATGGAAAACCGCAGCTTCGACCATCTGTTCGGCACCTTTCCCGGCGCCGACGGCATCGCCAATGGCCGCTCGCCCGACACCACCACCCAGACCGGCCCGGACGGCAAGCCATATGTGCTGCTGCCGGCCGTGGCGCTCGACAAGGGCGGTTTCGACCAGCGCTTCAAGGGTGATATCGCCAACAATGTATTCCGGCTCGAACCGAGCGTCTCGCTGGGCGACAAGACGGCCAGCCCGGTGCACGCGTTCTGGACCCACAAGCGCCAGATCAATGATGGCAAGAACGACCGCTTCGTGGTCGAAGGCAATACCGGCGCCCTGCCGATGGGCCATTTTGACGGCAGCAAGCTCAAACTGTGGGCGCTGGCGCAGCGCTACACGCTGGCCGACCGCTTCTTCCAGTCTGCCTATGGTGGCTCGTTCCTGAACCATATGTGGCTGACCTGCGCCTGCACGCCCGTGTTCCCGAATGCGCCCGAATCGCTCGTCGCGCGCGACGAGCGCGGCACCGGCCACAAGAAAGGCGAGGAAGCGGAAGTGACGCAGGACGGCTACGCGGTCAACACCATGCAAGGGCCGCTGCTGTTCGATCCGACCAAGAAACAGACCTTCTTGCCGCCACAAACCATGCCGACCATCGGCGACCGCCTGAGCGACAAGGGCATCTCGTGGGTGTACTACGCCGACGGCTACGATATCGCCGTGGCCTCGACCAAGTCGGGCAAGAAGGCAGACGATTTTTCATATCACCACCAGCCGTTCACCTACTTCAAGCGCTTTATCGACAGTGCGCAGCAGCGCGCCACCCACCTGAAAGACCGCTCGGACATGATCGCCGACGTCAAGGCCGGCAAGCTGCCGCCGGTCTCGTTCTACAAGCCGATGGGCAAGAAGAACATGCATCCGGGGATGGACAAATCGAGCGTGGCCGCCGGCGACGACGAGGGCGTGGCCATCATCAACGCCATCATGGAAGGCCCGCAGTGGAAGGACACCGTAATCGTCGTCACCACCGATGAAAACGGCGGCTTCTGGGACCACGTGGCGCCGCCCAAGGGCGACCGCTTCGGCCCGGCCACGCGCATTCCTGCGCTGGTGATTTCGCCGTTCAGCGAAGGCGGCCATATCGACCATACCGAATATGAAACCGTCTCCATCCTCAAATTCATCGAGGAGCGCCATGGCCTGGCGCCACTGAGCGAACGCGACGCCCGGGCCAACAGCCTGGCCAAAGCGCTCAAGCTCTAAACCCATCCACATCGTCTTTCCACCCGGGTGCGCCGCCTGATGCGGGCACCCTGTGCCCCCACATCTGAAGGAAACACCATGCATAACGCACGCCGTCTGCCGTTCCCGCTTTCTTTGATCATGCTGAGCCTTGCCGCCTGCGGTGGCGGCGACGACAGCCCTGCCGCTGTCGTCACGCCACCCGTCGCCGCTGCCGCTACCTATTACCAGACCAAGACGCCGTACACGCCGCAGCAGGAGGCGGCCACCTATGAGGCGGCGCCGGCCGGCTATGCGCCCATCTTCACCGAACTGGTGGCGCGCCACGGCTCGCGCGGCCTGTCGAGCATGAAGTATGACGCGGCCTTTTACAACGTCTGGCAAAAGGCGGCCGCCGACGACGCCCTGACGCCACTGGGCCAGAAGCTGGGCGCCGACATCCTCAAGCTGATGAAGGCCAACGCCCTGCTCGGCTATGGCGTCGAGGGCATCAGCGCACCGGGCTACGGCAACCTGTCGCAGACCGGCATCAATGAGCACAAGCAGCTGGCCGTGCGCATGCTGGCGCGCCTGCCCGCGCTGTTCACGCAGCTTGGCGCCACGGCCGCCAGCGCGCCGCGCCAGATCGTCACCATCAGTTCAGGCGTGGACCGCGCCAAGGACAGCGCGGCTTTCTTCGCCCAGTCGCTGGCCGCCAGCGCACCGGCCATCGCACCGCTGATTACCCTGCCGCCCGCCCCTGCCGGCTACCCGAATGACAAGCCCGTGATCCAGCCGGCCGGCACCAACCGCTTCCTGCTGTACTCGCACAAGCTGGTGCCCAAGAGCGACCTGGCGAGCAATGCGTCGGATCCGTTCCACGCCACCTACCAGGACAGCCAGGCCTACCAGGCCTACCTGGAAAGCCCGGCCTTCCTCGCCAAATACACGGCGATCGATACCGATGCCACCGCGCGCACCCTGGGCCGCGAAGTGCTCGAACGCCTGTTTGCCAAAACATTCGTCGACAAGATCGACAACGGCAGCTACAGCTTTGCCAATACCGGCACCTATACCTTCAGCAGCGACGACGGCAAGTTCGCCAATACCGTCACGGGCGACGGCAAGACCACCATCAAGGGCCTGGCCGATGCGGCCTCGGTGCTGTACAACCTGTACGCCATCGTGGCCGGCATGAGCAATGAAGTGAAGGCCGACTTCGTGCAGTACATGCCGTCGGACGCGGCCAAGTACCAGGCTTTCGTGCAGGATTACCAGGACTTTTACAACAAGGGGCCGGGCACCACGGAAAGCGCGGGCGTTACCTACAACTACGTGCGGGCGCTGCGCGAGGATTTCTTCAAGGAGGTGGACGCCATCGTGCGCGGCAACCTGTCGCACGGCGCCAAGCTGCGCTTCACGCATGCCGAAGCGATCATCCCGCTGGCCACCGCCATGGGCCTGAAGGGCGTGACGGTGCCACTGCCCGCGGCGCAAAGCTACAGCTACGACAACAACAGCTGGCGTGGCCTGTACGTGGCACCGATGGCGGCCAATATGCAATGGGATGTGTACCGCAACAGCGCCGGCGAGGTGCTGGTCAAAATGCTGTACAACGAAAAGGAAACGGACTTCCAGGCGGCCTGCGACGGCGCCCGCCATGCCGTCAACAGCCACTACTATGACTACGCCAAACTGAAAACCTGCTACGGCCACGTGGCGGCACAGTAATCCAGGCTGCGATTTTCATACTCACCCGAACGGCGAAAATGCCGGGGTCGGACCCTGAGGGTGTTTAGTCGGCAGACATGGGTAACACTTTGTCGGGAGACATAGGTTACACATTGGGCTTCCATTTTACGGCGAATCGCGCATGTCGATTC